>CAWBCI010000020.1:0-129730 GCA_963787195.1 uncultured Bacteroidales bacterium | reverse complement strand
GGGCCGTTTTGGGGAATAATGATAAAAGCCGGATCTATACTCCTGGCATAATTGGAGATGTTGATAATAAAATCTTGCATTTTGCCGGCAGCCTCATCCGATTTCTTATCCTTGGAACAGGACCAGAAAAATGCTGAGAATATAAGTAATGCTATTAATCTCTTCATTTTTTCATTCTTCAGATAAAATGTCTTCCAGTTTGAATGCCGGGTTGTAGATCAAGCCTATGACATTTCCCCAGGGATCTTTTACACTTGCCACCATTAATGGACCGCCCACACTATGGGGCTTTTCATGTTCGGTAGCACCTGTTTCTATGAAGTGCTCATATGCTTTTTGTATTTCCTCCACTCCCCAATAGGTCAGCACACTATCCAACTTAACCCGGGCAGGCTTTTCTTCAGGCAGGAGCCCAAGTTCATATCCGCCTATATTAAAACCTGCATAGTAAGGCTCATCAAAATATGGCGCTTTACCGAAAGCCTTGGTGTACCATGCTTTTGCTTTTACAATATCATCCACTTTATAAATACAGGTCCTTAATCCGAGTGTCATATTTTTGATTTTTAATGATTTGATTGATTAATATTAACGAAGATATTGGACAAAAGTTTAGCTATTCAATTTTTAAAAATAAAGAAAATATATAATAAAGAGCAAAGCACAGAAAGCCAATAATAAATGCAGGTAAAATTTTAAGCCTATGATTGAAAAATTTATCTAAATTTATTATCGTCAATGGATTGAACAGGTTGAAACCAAGCCATGCCGAAATTCGCCCATGTAAAAAAAGCCTCCGCCCTCCTGTTTGCAGTGTATCTTTTATACTGTAATTCCGGCTTTGCGCTCGACCGGAAGGATACGGCCCAGGTCAATCAATTGTTGAGGAAAGGGCAGGAAGTACATTATAGCAATCCTGATTCCGCAATATTTTATTACAGGCAGATTTATGATGAGATCAAACTAGACACGGCTGAGATCTCCCCTTCCCTTTCTGAAATTGATAAAGATTACCTGCAAACCATCATTAAAGCCCTGAATTATACCGGTAATATTTATTATTATAATGATGAATATCAACGTTCCGAATCTTATTACCGGCATTCGATGGAACTGGCGAAGGCGGCCGGACTGGATGACTATTACGGCCGTGCTTTATTTGATATCGGCTATATCCGCTATGTAAATAATGAATATGCTGAAGCATTAAAGCTCTTTGAACAGGCTTACCAGATCTATATTACAACAGCTAATAAAATTGGGATGTACAATGTTCGCCAGGCATGCGGCCTGACATACCGCCGCCTGGGTGATTTCGGGAAAGCGGATTCATGTTATCAGGATTGCCTGGACTTTGCAGCCTCTTTAAATGACAGCCTGAAGTCGGCCGATACAAAAATTAATTTTGGGATACTCCTTTGCGAGCAGGGAAGGATGGACGAAGGTATCCGATTATTTGAAGAAGCCCTGGCATACTATGAAAACAAGGGGAATGTAAAGGCTACATCCACGGCCCTGCTGAACATCGGGGTTGTGTTGAAAATGGTTGACGAATACGATAAGGCCCTGGATTATATGAAGAGATCAACCGAGATGGAGGAACTGGGGCAGCAGAAGTCCCAGCTGGTTGTAAGATACTATAACCTGGCCGATCTTTATCTGGATATGGGAAACAATGATAAGGCATGGGAATATTGCCGTAAAATACAGGCGGTTGCTTCCGAGATAGGCTCAAGGCCATTCGACACCGAATGTGATTTCCTGTTCGGGAAATACTATTTTCTCGTCAATGATTTGAGTAAAGCGGAGGAGTATTTCAAATCTGCTTCCGGGAATGCATCCAGATCAAATGACAAAGCACTGATCGCAAATATTAATCTATGGCATGCAAAAACCCTCTACAAGGCCGGAAAATTTTCGGAAACTATTTCCCTCGCAGGCAATGCTTATACTATTGCCAATGATCTGAAACTGCTTTTAATCCAGAAAAAATCTTCCGGCTTACTTTCAGATGCCTATGAGAAAATGGGGGATAATAATGCTGCGCTAAGGTGGTCCAGGACTTTCCAGTTGCATTCCGACAGTCTGAGTTATTTTAATCAGCAAAGGGATATCCACAGGATAGAAGCAGCATATAATTATGATAAAAAGGAAAAGGAAAATGAGATCCTCCGGGAAAAAGCTTCTATTCAGGAGCAAAAACTCAGGATCCGTAACATTGTAAGTTTAGCCCTGATTGGAGGATTTATTTTAAGCTTTGTGATAATATTTTTACTTATCAGGAGAAACAGAGATGCCAGACTTTTATTTGATCAGCAACAAATGCTGAACCTGCAGCACCTGCAGGAAGTAGAAGGGGAGCTTGACGGCCAGAAGCGTGAACTGGCCTCGAAACTGATGTTCCTGAACCAGAAGAATGAATTGATAAACCGGCTGATAAAACGACTGCAAGAGATACAGCAATCACCTGACAATTCAAATGATGAACTGGTATCAATTGTGAATGAATTAAGGGTGGATGCCCCTCAGAGCAACTGGAAAGAGTTTGAAACTCAATTCATCCAGGTACATCCCGGCTTCTACCAGAGGCTTTACGAGAAACACCCGGAGCTAAGCTCGTATGAACAACGTATCTGTGCTTTCCTGAGAATGAATCTCAACACCAAAGAGATCGCATCCATCACGGGGCGTTCTGCAAAAAGCATAGAAGTGGCCCGGAGCCGGATCAGGCATAAACTAAACCTGAAAAGAGATGATAACCTGAACAGTTTCCTGGCGGCCATTTGATCCTTTTTTCCTGAGCCCCTATAATTCTGACTTAATCAGGATCTATCCGCATCTTTCATCATTATTCATTATTCAGTAATTATTAATTCGAAAAATCGACATTTCGACATTTCGATATTTCTATTGTATGTTTCTGCCTGCGCTGTCAACATGTGAAGAAAGCCTCTACAGAATTTGAGTGTTTTTGTAGGGTGGCCTGAGTGACAATGTATGCCCGATTTTTTGCTTTTACCATTATGCTGGTGATAACTTTAAGCTGCTAAGTTTCAATATAATCATTCATTATTAATCTTAACAAAAAAGCAGTGATAACGCAGGCAGAAGATATCCGCAACGAGAATCTCATCCGGAAAAAATGGAATTTCGAAAAAAAGGATCCCAAAACCTTTCCGGATGGGATACTGCTTACCGGCGCGAATTCCTTTATCGGTTCGCATATTGTAAAACTCCTTCAGGAGAAATATCCCGGAAAACTCTTTCTGATCCTCAGAGCTCCTGCTGAAAAAGATGCTGTTAATAAAATGCAGCAGGCTTTTAATCAATGGGGATTGGGTGAATTTGACAATTCGAAGGTTAAGATATACCTCGGGGATGTCAGCCTCAACATGATGAACCTGAGTAACCGGGAGTTCAAGGAGATCAGAGAGGAAACGGGGAGAGTGCTTCACCTTGCCATGACCCCGCTATATCACCTGCCTTACCGCCATTTCAAGCGGGTATGGGTACCCGAGCTGGAACGTATGATCTCATTCTGCGGGGATCCCCGTGCCCCGAAGATACTGCATTATGCATCTTCCTATAATGCGAATTTCTTTGTGAGGGATTCAGATTTCAGCGCTCTTAATACAAATGCATGGCAGTCGGGTTATGCCGGTTTTAAGTGGGTGGCCAACCAGGCTATCCGGAATGCTATGGGCCAGGGCTTAAAAGCCTGTATCTACGATATCCCGCTGGTAATCGGCTCTGAAAAAAATGGACTTTGTCCGGCCCATTATTCCATCTGGCATATACTTGATATCTTCCTGAAAACCGGTTATTACTTTAAGTTCTGTTTCAGGGTCATACCTGTCGATATTTTGGCGGATATCATGGTTTATAATATTTTAAAAGAAGATGAAGAAAATTCCTTCAGCAGGCCAATACTTCAGGAAGCCGTGACTGACACTATGTTTACTGCAACGGTGGCAAATATTTTGGGTTTGAGGGAAGAAAAACTACCTATTGTACGGGAGGCCTGCCAGAATAAATTAAGATTTGATTTCATGATGCCGCCAAATTTTTATGATTTGTTGGAAAAAGTGAACCACTTGCCTGCGATATTTCCCGCGGAATATGATCCGGCCGGACTACCGCACAGCTCAATGGTATTTATGAGCAACCTGAACCGTATCCTGGCAAAAAAGAATGAAGACCTGTTGGTCAGATAGTCAAATAGTTTGCGGTTATCCGCTGAATATTAACCAAAAAAGCCATGAAAAAAATAATTATCATTTGCTCCTTCTCTTTACACTTTTCACTTTAAACTTTACACTTTCCCAGCAGGGCATCATTCAACTCCCCGCCACCGGCCAAACCACCAGCTACTATCCGGGTGACGACGGCGACCTGCAAATAGGTGCCCCTATCCCGGCAAACCGCTTTACCGATAACGGCGATGGCTCCATCACCGATGCCTTCACGGGCTTGATGTGGGCCAAAGACGCCAACCTCATCGCTTCCCGCGACCCTTCTTTCGACCAGGACCGCACACCCGGGGATGGTGATATCAACTGGACAACAGCCCTCGATTACATCCAGAAGCTGAACGATGAATACTTTCTTGGGTTTAACGACTGGCGCATGCCCAACTGCCTGGAATTGCAATCACTACTCAACCTGGAAAACGACAGCTTGACCCTCCCCGGCAATCACCCTTTTACAAATCTTAAGGCAGGCTATTGGAGTTCAACAACATCAGAACGTCTTAAAGGCAATTCCATTGCTGTGTATTTATCAAAATATGTCGTACATGCCAACACCACCTATCCCGCAGGGTACTTCGAAAGTCTTAATAAAAACCTGGGGCCAACCATCGGATATTTTGTTTTATACCTTTTGCCAGTCCGGGACGGGGGAACAAACGGGGATATTGAGATACCGCAAAGCGGACAAACTATAAATTATTATCATGGCGACGATGGCGGAATGAAAACAGGTACTGCATGGCCATCGCCCAGGTTAGTGGATAACAAAAACGGCTCGGTTAACGACAGGCTGACAGGCCTTATGTGGACAACAAACACTGACCTGATGTATTCGCGCGACCCCGGTTTCGACACATGTGGTAATAATCCTGATGGAATGGTTACTTGGGAAACTGCCCTCGGGTACGTATACAAATTAAATACCGAAAACTACCTCGGCCATAATGACTGGCGTCTGCCCAACCGTAACGAACTATGTAGCCTTATTGATTACAGTCGCAATAGTCTTTGCATGCCCAAAAACCACCCATTTACCGCCCCTTCGATTTGGGGGGAGATAGTATATTCTTTTTGGAGCTCCAGCACAATAGCTGGAAACCCTGACAAAGCATGGCTTAATAATTTCTGGTTAAGCAACCTTTATTATTATGAAAAAAGCTATGAAATGGCGGTATGGCCGGTAAGAACAGATAATACCGGATTACCTTCAGGTGCTATCAATGGCACTATTGAAGGAGCCGGGCTACCGAAAAAGGGCATCGAAATCACACTCGAAGGACCGGTCAATGCACGCACTGCAGTGGGTGCCAATGGCCAGTACTCATTCGCAGGAATTCCGGATGGTTCATACATGGTTACACCCTCAAATGAAAATATCGCTTTTACCCCTGAGTCGAGAACGGTAACAGTTTCCGGCTCAGCGGTCAGTTGTGATTTTGAAGCTTATTACATCCGGGCGTATGGCTGGACCGATATCAGTTCCAGTCTGTTCTCGATTGACGACTCTTATGGCGCTGGTTTAAGTGATATCTTTTTCATCAATGATGATGAAGGCTGGATAACCTCCAGCAAAGACATCTATCATACAACCGACGGGGGGCAGACCTTTGAAAAACAGACGTTACAACTGGAAGGGGATTACAGCAGCGCTATATTTATGTTCGATGAAAATGAAGGCTATGCCGGAAGTTCAGGTGGCATTATATACCATACGATCGATGGTGGAAATGTGTGGACCCTGTTCGGCTTTACAGGACAATGGGTACTGGATATTTCATTCCCCCCCGGTTCCACCACAGGATTTTGCAGTGGTGCCAATGGTTCTTTCTGGGAGATCAACCCCGGTGGGGTAGCGCAAATCGTCACCGGAAGTAATCTTGATCTACGTATAAGCACCCCCTCTATTGGTCACACTTTTATTGGCGCTTCTCCTCACCGCTTATGGCATTACGACGGGAACGAGATTGTGGATTGTTGCACCATGGGTGGCGGGAGCGGCGGGATCCACTTCCACAACGACACCCTGGGCTGGTTATCGAAGGAGTACGGTGGAATTGACGGCAGTGGCGGTATTGGGATTTATAATTGTATAAGATTAAAACCTTCTGACGATACCATTCAATATCATTTTACAGATGTGCATTCACCAAATGGCAAAGACGTGTGGGTGGTGGGTTCCTCCGGAGTAATCTGGTATTCACCCAATGGCAATGCTTTTTACATTGATCCACCTGTTTTCGAAAACAACACTATCTGGTACCAGCAGGCAGCAGGCCTTACAAATGATTATCTGCAAGCCGTATTCTTTACTTCCCCCACAAACGGTTACGCGTCAGGAAGCAATGGTGCCTTACTGAAATATACACTGCTCGAAGGTGCCCCGGAAGGTGCCGATATTCTGGGGTTTTCTGTTTCGGATCAGGTTGGGACTTCCATTATAAATAGTGAAAATATGACTGTTTATGCTGAAGTGGATCCTGAAGCCGATCTGACATCGCTTATCCCGGAGCTTTTCTTATCAGCCGGGGCAACATGCAATCCGTTAAGCGGCGATTCCCAGGATTTTACCGACCCGGTGGTTTATACAGTCACCTCAGCCGACGGAGGCATAGTGGAGAACTGGGCCATATCAGTATCACTTTATAATAAGATCGAGCAACTAAAGGCTCCAGGAATGGTCATCTATCCCAATCCCACCAAAAGTAAGTTCAAAGTGCAAGGTGCAAAGTGGAAAGTTGAAGGTGTGGGAAGATATAAAGTTGATATAGTGGATATGTTTGGGAAGGTGGTGAAAGGCTTTGAAGGAGTTTCCGGGAACGGGATGGAATATGATATAGCTGAATTGCCATCAGGGATATATTTTGTGAGGATTTCAATTACAGAATTATTTCATAACAAAAAAGATAATAAAACCTTAAATTCTCCTCCTCAGTCATCCCCTCTCCGTTGCGGAGAGAGGGATGGGGGTGAGGTCAAAAACCAAACCATGAAAAAATCCAACATCCTCCTTCTCTTTACACTTTGCACTTTGAACTTTGCACTCGCTCAGCAAGGCATCATTCAAGTCCCTGCTACCGGCCAATTAACCAGTTTTTATCCCGGTGACGACGGCGACCTGCAAAAAGGGGTGCCCATTCCATCAAACCGATTTACGGATAATGGGGACGGCTCCATCACCGATGCCTTCACGGGCTTGATGTGGACCAAAGACGCCAACCTGATCGCTACCCGTAACCCTTCATTCGACCAGGACCGGACACCCGGCGACGGGGACATCGACTGGAAAACAGCATTCGATTATATCGAGTTTCTTAACAACGATAATTACCTGGGTCATAACGACTGGCGGGTGCCCAACTTGCTGGAAATGCGGTCGCTCGTGAACCTGCAATACCCGGATATTGCCCTTCCTCCCGACCATCCTTTTATTAACCTGCAGGACCTTTACTGGAGCTCAAGCACTTCTGAAGATCTTCGCAGCCTGGCAATCGGTGTACTGCTAAAGGAGCATTATGCCCATTCAAACATTATCAACCCTGCGGGTGAAACGGTGGATTTTGCCAAGGATCCTGATATCACCGGCTCTAACTATTGGAAGTACTACCTCCTCCCTGTTCGAAATACTACATCCACGGGAACGATCGAAAACCCTAAGACAGGTCAGCAATATACCTTTTATCCCGGAGACGACGGCTTCCTGAAAGAGGGCAGTACCTGGCCCACCCCCCGGCTGGTGGATAATAACAATAACACGGTCACCGACAGGCTCACGGGGCTTATGTGGACAAAAGATGCTAACCTCATGCTCAGCCGCGATCCGGACTTCGATACCAACCAGTGGGTCGACGGGGCCATCAACTGGCAGCATGCACTGGATTATATCGCTTTGCTGAATTCAGAAAATTATCTTGGGCATAATGACTGGCGCATGCCCAACCGCAACGAGATGACCAGCCTTGTGGATATGAGCCGGAAGCTGCCTGCTATCCCTGAGGGGTACCCATTTACCAATCTTATGGGTTTCAATTACGATCTGGCTTACTGGACCTCTACAACACGTGCCGATGAGACTGATCAGGCCTGGATAGTCTGGTTTACCGATGGGATGATGGGTGGAGGAAACAGGTTGCAATATTTGAAAACAGCCGACTGGCATGTCTGGCCAGTGCGGACCGACAACAATCCCCTGCCAACTTCCTCCATCAACGGTACGATTACACTGGATGGCAATCCATACCCCAGGGCGGAAGTCTACCTGAACGGCCCTATCAGCGGTTTTATCCGGACAAATCTTAATGGGGAGTATGAATTTAATCATCTTCCAAACGGGAATTATACTGTCACACCAACTCACAAATACGCCCGCTTCGATCCATTGACGTGCAGTGTGACCTTAAACAACAGCACATCAACCTGCAACTTCGACGCCACATACACCCGTGCTTATGGCTGGGTGGATATCAGCGAGAACCTCTTCCCTGTTGGCGGTGCTGCCGGGGGCTGCCTTTCCAGCCTCTGGTTCATCGGTGACGAGGGATGGATCACCAACAGTTGCTTTTATAACGAAATCTACCACACTTCGGACGGTGGGGAAACATGGGATATTCAGACAACATTGGGTGCAAATCATGCCATCTACATGTTGTCCTCCGAAACAGGTTATGCCGGCGGTGAGAGTGGTTTACTCTGCAAAACCACTGATGGGGGCCAAAATTGGAACTTCTTTGGTGTATCACCCGGTCAAATTCTCAGTATTGATTTTTCTCCCGATGGCTCCGTGGGCTGGTGCGGCTGCGTGGAAGGCTGGATCGCTGAGATCACGGAAACAGGACTGGCACCACAGAATACCGGCACTTACACGGACTGGGACGCCATCTCGTTTGGTTCCAATCATTATGGCTGGGCAACAGGCTGCTTCGGACGGAAATTGATCTATGATGACGGCACCTGGACCTTTTACGGAGGTGCGCAGTACTTTCCATGCTTCGGAGATGTGCAGTTCGATAGTCCCGACCAGGCCTGGCTAAGCTA
Source organism: uncultured Bacteroidales bacterium (assembly GCA_963787195.1). GTDB lineage: Bacteria > Bacteroidota > Bacteroidia > Bacteroidales > JAGOPY01 > CAWBCI01. The sequence continues at coordinate 120,449 of CAWBCI010000020.1, read as the reverse complement.
CGGAGGTGAAATGTTGCGTCTGAGGAATGGAGTGTTCCAGCATTTTTATGAAGATACGGCACAAAGTATACAGGGCGTGTTTACCCTTGATATTGATTCCATCTGGGCGGTGACCACCGGTGGGGATGTCCTGATGTCCTCCAATGCCAATGCCGACACTGTGCATTTCAATGTCGACCATCTCGCGGATGCCTGGCTCAGCGATGTCTTTGCCGTGGACGGGCATCATGCCTGGGCCATCGGCAACAACGGTTCCCTTTACCGCTACGGACTGTTGGAAGGCTTCCCGGCCGGTGGCGCCGACATCCTGGATTTCGTGCTTGACCAGCAGGTGGAACCTGCAGAGATTAATACTGAGGAACAGACCGTACATGTTGCAGTAGAACAGGGCACCGACCTAACGCAATTAATCCCTGAAATATTCATTTCCCCGGGTGCCGGCATCAATCCCCCGGGCGGCTCCATGCAAAACTTCAGCAATCCCTTCACCTATACGGTCACTTCAGAGAACGGCCAGACGGTGAAGAATTGGGTGGTGACGGTGGATTTCAGCACGAGTGTGTTCAGAACCTGAAGTTGCCACTTGTAAGGATCTATCCTAATCCCACCCACTCAAAGTTCAAAGTGCAAAGTGCAAAGTGCAAAGTTGGAGTTGAGACTTATAAAGTTGAGGTGGTGGATATGTTTGGGAAGGTGGTGAAAGTGTTTAAAGGATTTTCGGGGGATGGGATGGAATGCGATATTAGAGAATTGCCTTCAGGGATATATTTTGTGAGGATATCATTACATAAATCAATCATTATTAAAAAAATAATAAAACTTTAATCACCATTCCTCCAGTAGCCTTCTCCAATTTTGAGAGTTGGAGAAAGGGGTGAGGTCAAAAACCAAAAAACCATGAAAAAATTACTTTTATTTTTCTCATTTGCCTTTTTCTTTTACACCTCACCTCAGGCACAGGAATTCGCCGATTTCGAAATTACAGGAACAAACCAGGGAACCGGTTCTTTCACCAATGCCCTTTTACCCGATTTTACATGGGTAGCTACCGGAACGATAAATGGAGAAGTTCAATTACTTGACGATGAAGTATTTGACGATGGAAATGAGTTCGAAAACATCTTCGGTCAGGCGAATAATGCAGAAAATCTGCGCACACAGATTTACCCGAATGGCATGGGGACAGTCGGCCAACCGATACTCTCGAAATCCAGACTCACCCTCAATTTTGATGAAAAGACCCCTGCTGCCGGCTGGGGATTTTGTGTGGTGGACATTGACGTGGAAAATTGCCTGATTTCAGGGATCGATGAAAATGACAACGAGGTAGCTGTTGAAGATATTGATGATTGGCTGATTGAACTTTTTGATGCCGACCTTATCACCAATGGAATAAATACGCCCAAGTGGGACCCTGCTCATGCTGCACTTCTGGGATTTAACACACCCGAAGATTACACGGTATATAATAATTTGGTCATTGGCGGTTTAAATGAAAGTGAGGCTGCAGGAGCCTTCTTTATGCCCGATATCCCATTGAAATCACTGATCATTGATTTCGAAAACCTGCAGGATGCCTCTTTTGTTTCCTATCATTTTTACATCGCTTCACTTTCCCCTAACGGAATTCAGGAAAATGAAAATGTGCAGGTAAAAGTATATCCCAACCCTGCAAGTTCAGTCGTCAGTCTTCAGTCTTCAGTCTTCAGTCAGCAGTCGGCAGTTTTGATAATTTATGATTTGAATGGAAAAAATTTGATTGAAAAACAAATTCCGGCAGGAAATGAAACTATTGAGATAGATGTGAGCAGTTTACAAAGTGGGATGTATTTCTGCCGTTTGATTTCCGAAAATAAAATTTCAAGCCAAAAACTAATCATCCAAAAATAAAAAGCCTTGAAAAAACTTCAACTCATTTTTACATTATCCATTTTCCTTCAGCCATTTTCCTTCTCGCAAGAATATGGCTGGACAAAAATAAATACCGATATAATCCCCGGTATAATTGATTTTACAGATGTATTTTTTGTTTCTGAGAATGAAGGCTGGATAACTACAAATACAACGAATAACATCTTTAAAACGAATGATGGGGGTTTTTCTTTCATAACTCAGACGACCCAGTACGGAACACAGGCGGTTTGTGCATTTGACACCACTTATGCATATGCTGGCGGTCTAAATGGAAGAATCTACTATACTTCAGATGGTGGGTTAAACTGGCCGGCCATTGGAAGTATAGGTGTTACACTTTCTGATTTAGATTTTCCTTCCACTAGCCAGGGATATGCCAGTGGTAGTAGTGGCACTGTATATAGCATTGCCGGTACATCTGTAACTAATTTGAACTGCCCAAGTGCATCAACTTTAAGAGGAATAAGCGCACCTTCTGTTGATCATGTTTGGGCTACCGGGGGTAACCGTATATACTATTACAATGGTGTTGATTTCACATCTCAGATAGCCCCAGCAGGAACCTTTAATGATATTCACTTTATAGATAACCAGAAAGGATGGGTTGTAGGGGATGCTGGAGTAATAGGATATACTGTAGATGGAGGAGCAAGCTGGACTACTCAGACAAATCCTGATCCCCAGGACAGAACTCTTTTTGGCGTGTTTTTTTATAATGAAGATGATGGATGGGCTGTAGGACCGGATGGTCTTATACTTCACACAACAGACGGCGGAACAAACTGGGCCATTGTTGGAGAAGGACTTACAACAGAAGTTCTAAGCTCTATTCATTTCACCTCCCCCACTAATGGCTATGTTGCCGGTGGCAACAAAACGCTGTTGAAATACGGTGAGGTTTCGGGGATCGTAGAAGATGGTCTTGAGGAATTAATATTTGAAGTACACCCAAATCCCTGCTTAGATAAGCTCCAAATTAAAAGCTCGAAAATCCAAAATAATTTAAAACTTGAAATAATTGATTTGTTTGGTAATGTGATTTTAGAAGAGGAGAAAGGGAGAAGAGGAAAAGGGGAGATTGGTTGTGATGTAAGTGAGTTGCCGGCAGGTATCTATTTTGTCCGAATATATCTTGAAGATCAAATGATTGTAAAGAAGGTAATCAAATTATAAATACATCGGCCCCGACCCCCTCTTCAAGTTGGAGAGAGTCTGTCCCGCATTAAGCGGGAGGGAGAAAGGGGGTGAAATAAAAAAAATATCATGAAGAAACTTTTTATCATTTCAACAGCGATGCTGCTTATTGCAGGATCAATGAATGCACAGGTAGCAATAAACAAAGATGGCACTAATCCCGCCACTAACAGCATTCTCCACGTAAAAGGGGATACTGCATGTAAACACATCCTCTTTGAGCCCGGTGAAAATGGGAATGTTGGAATTGGTACCATTAACCCGGAAGAAAAACTGGATATCCAGGGAAATGTTGAAATAAGCGGAACAGATGGTAAGATTGTATTACCAAATTCGCATTATGATACAAAAATTGAACTTTTCAAAGGCGGAGAAGAAAAAATCGGAACTTCCGACCACCAGATTATGCTGATAGCAGGAGACGGGGTCGACGCAAATATCGCGTTTTTTGGAGGTCTTATGGAGATAATGAGGGTGGAAACAGGTAATGGAAGAGTGGGTATACTAACAGACAGCCCCTCTGACAATCTTTCAATCGGAGAGAAAGTGTTAATTTCAGCAGACGATTATCCGGATGATCCGCCTGTAGGCTCTTGCGTATTATTTTTTGATGGCGAAGATTTATTAGTTAAAAACAGTGAAGGAGAGGTGATTGTGATTGCCGATTTTACCCTGGGCAAGTAAGAATATTACATCCCTTTCGTATCAATTAATCAAAGAAATATATTATGAAAAAACTTATCCTTATTTTAAATTTCTCACTATTCGTTTTATACAGTTCACTGGCCCAGGTTTACCCCTCATGGATATCAAATGGCCATTTTCCCGCTTCAAATTCTTCAACTGCACGCGTTGTGGCAGTAGATCAATCCGGCAATGTGTTTTCGGGTGGAACAGCAGGAAATAATTTTGTCATAAAACACAATCCTGAAGGTGAAGTATTGTGGTTGCAAACCTATGACAGTGGCGATACAATTTCGGAAGCGCCAAATACATTATGCATCGACAACCAGGGAAATGCATACATCACTTTTATGAAACATACACCTGGCGGTACTTATTGGTCAATAGCTGTGCAGAAATATAATGGCAGCGATGGAACAATTGTTTGGACATCCGAACTTGCCAATGCTCAGTTTAACGGCTTCGAGTGGCAGGTCAAACCTACCTACATGACCATTGACGACAGCTATTTATATGTTGCCGGCACTAAATTCGAACCCGGTATTACCGGATCGAAAATGCTGGTGATGAAACTGACTTTCGATGGACAAATACTATGGTCTGAAACGATTTCAGGTACGGGCATTTATGCTAACGGTAAAAGCATATGCGTTGATCAGTCGGGTTATGTTTACGTAGCCGGTGATGCCTGGAATGCCTCCATTGACTATTGTGTCGCAAAATTTGATCCCAATGGCAATTTGGAGTGGAACGAATTCCTGGACGGCGAAGTGTATCACAATACCGATATTGCTGAAAGCGTTTTAGTAGATGATGCCGGAAATGTATATATCACCGGTTACAACCAGATCAGCTCCAACCTGACAGATATTGTTACCGCAAAATACAATCAAAACGGGGTTTTTCAATGGAAACAAAGTTATGGGAACCCCGGATACAGAGATAATAACGCCTATTATCTCGCCATGACCGAAGCCGGTGATCTACTGGTTGGTGGCTATAGCGCTTACGAAGACCCCTATCCCGGCACAGGAAAGGATTATATTTTGCTGAAATACTCTCCTTCAGGCAGCCTGATCTGGGATGCACGCTACGATCATCATAACTTCCTGAATGACCATCCTTTCGATTTTGATTTGGGACCATCGGGTGATGTGTATGTATGCGGTATCACGATGAAGAGCTGCTACAGCTATACATTTGTTACAATAGTTAAGATCAACCCTCAGGGAGAAATAGCCTGGGATGAATGGGTTCCAAAGCTTTATGGAATTCCTTGGGAAATTAAAGTAATAGGTGATGATGACTTCGTCGTTGCAGCAGGAGCCTTCGATTCCATTCAGGTGGATGATGCCACAACCATTCGTTATCAGGCCGCAACGCCCCCCAATTACGAAGCTGATATTCTGGATGTTTACTTTGAATCCCAGGTTTCTCCCCCGGTCATTGATTACGAAAACAGAAGGGTAATTGCCACGGTTAACGATACGGCAAACCTGGCCTATCTTGTTCCTTATATCACGCGATCGGAAAATTCATGCATGTATCCGGAAGATGAAATCACTACCAGTTTTATAGAGCCAGTATGGTATAATATCACCTCTTTCGATGAACAGATTGAAAAGTGGTGGTATGTTATTGTTGAAGGGGGCTATGTTGGTTATAGTGAAAAGGCCCTGCCTGAGAATGTTCAAATCTACCCCAACCCCACTCAATCCAAGTTCAAAGTGCAAAGTGCAAAGTGCAAAGTTGAAGTTGGGAGTTATAAAGTTGAGGTGGTGGATATGTTTGGGAAGGTGGTGAAAGGCTTTGAAGGATTTTCGGGGGATGGGATGGAATTTGATATAGCCGAATTGCCTTCGGGGATATATTTTGTGAGGATATCATTACATAATTCATTCATCACAAAGAAGATTATAAAATATACATTTTAACCAATACCCAATACCTGATACCCAATACCTGATACCCAATACCTGATACCCAAAAAACAAAAAGCCCGTGCAAACCGGTTAAACCGGCCATACACGGGCCTTGTATGAAATAGTAGATCTTTATTCGGCTTTGGGTGTCGGATGAGCAATTTTCTTTACAGCTTCATCAAAGTTGAATGGTTTGTAGAAAGGATTTTCCTTGTTATGACATTTTAAGCATACTTCCTTGGTGGGAAGAATCAAGCCCTTTTTCATAGCAAGTTCCTGGTTTTTCATAACATTCATAGCTTTGTAAGCACTCCCTGGTCCATGGCATGATTCGCAGGAAACACCTTCTGACTCAGTTAATGATTCGATCATATCCTTGCTTACTGAATGATAGGTGCTGTGGCATTTCAGACATTTCTGGTCTTTGGAAGGATCAGCTATATTGTTTGCCTTTGCATATTCCATTGCCTTCGGGCTCTTCAAGGATTCCAGCGCCTTGGAATGAAGCGATTCAGTCCACTTCTTGTACTGGTAACCGCTCTTGGCCGAATTATGGCACATCTTACATTTAGCTGCTCCTATATAGGCAAAGTCCTGTGCAAGAGCAAAATTGGCTGTCAGAAAAAACAAGCCAATAAACCAAATAATCTTTTTTGTCATCATAAATATTCCTTTCTTTTTGTTAATACTAAATTTTCGGTTTATAAAGTTAATCTCATTAAACATCATTTTTTCATTCTCTATACAAATTTGAAAAAAATATTCAAAGATCAGGCCACATATTCATAATTTAAAATAATTATATGTGAAGCTTTGATAGGCAATATCCCTGAAACCTATTGCCAGATAGATATTTCAGCTACAATTTATATGTATTTTAAATTGTAATTATCCGATTTCTTAGCCTTTTTAAACCTTTATAATTAATTTCATACATCTTGATTTATCATCCGCCAGTCAATTCTGCTTTCATCAAAATAAAATCATTCAGACTTATTATATGATTAATTGTTAATGATTTACACTCTAACGCTTATTATTCTAAATGCAAATTAATTCGTGTATTTTTGCTTTTGTATACAAAGCGAAAGAGACATTGCTGAAAATGCTTATAAACCTTTATTTTGCATTAGGGACATGAACTTCAAAGATATCTCGACCACCCGCCTGTATAACCAGCAGGTTCTCAATACATCTTTTACAAGAGCCGGAGACCTGGTCAATTATATGGGTGCTATGCAAGCGCAGGATTACCGTATGGCCAAATGGGCCATAGGGGCCAGGTTGCCGGGGATAAATGAGAATACCATCTCCGAAGCTATTGCTTCTGGGGAAATACTCCGTACCCATGTGATGCGCCCTACCTGGCATTTTGTTTCCGCAGAAGATATCTATTGGATGCTGGAACTCACCGCCCCACGCATCAGGTCGGGGATGAAGGGCCGCCATCAGAGGCTTGGACTTACGAAAGCAATTATCAATAAAAGCTATGACATCATTATAAAAGCCCTGGAGGGAAATAAACATTGCTCAAGAGATGAACTTGTTGGATTGCTGGCAGCCTCCGGCATAGACACAAAACCCGCTGATAACCGGGCTTCGCACATTATGCTGACTGCCGAGCTGGATACCTTGGTTTGTAGTGGCGCCGATAAAAATAATAAGCCTACATATGCCCTGCTGGAAGAAAGAGTTCCGGTAAAGAACAGGCTTAGCCGGGAAGAAGCTCTGTCACAGCTGGCAGGGAAATATTTCAGGAGCCATGGTCCGGCAAGTATCCGGGATTTTTCATGGTGGTCGGGATTAAGCCTGACAGATGCAAGGAAAGCCCTGCAAATGATAAAAAAGGATTTCGAAGAGATAGAAGTCGATGGACAGGCCTACTGGTTTTCCCCGGCAGATCATAATCCGGATAGGGCTGGAAAGAGCCTCTTTCTCCTCCCGGCCTATGATGAATTCCTCATCAGCTATGCCGACCGCAGCGCCTCACTTCCTTCAACCCATAATAAAAATACTATATCCAACAACGGGATCTTCCGGCCCCTCATCGTGGAAAATGCGCATATCAGCGGCATCTGGAAAATTTCGACTGTCAAAAACAAATACTTCTTCGAACTGAGTTTTTTTAATCCCAAATTACCGGGTAAAGCAATTCAAAAGCAGTTGGAATTGGAAACCAGGCGAATCGGACAATTTTTTGGAAAAGAATCGGAAGTGAATTTCAGATTGCATAGTAGTTCCAATGCTTAAGGAAGCTTTTTTATAAATACACGAAGAAATCCCTCAAACAATCCCCCACCATTATTTGTTTAGGACCTTGATGGCAAGGCAAATATCCTCATCCGAATTTACTTTTCCATTGCATCTTGTCAAAATTATAAACATCGAAATAAAATATGAACACAAAAAAAATCCTCATGATCGCTATGGTTTTAATCACAGGTACCGCCTCGGCCCAGACTTTCACTTTGAAGAGCAATGATATCGGCGGACAGGCTACTATGAAACAAGTCTTTAACGGCTTTGGATGTACCGGCGAAAACATTTCACCTGAACTGAGCTGGAGCAATACCCCGGCAGGCACCAAAAGCTTTGCCATCACCATGTACGATCCAGATGCCCCTACCGGGGCTGGTTGGTGGCATTGGGTCATGTTCGATATCCCGGCCAGTGTGAGCGAACTGAAATCCAATGCCGGTAATCCCGAATCAGGGCTGGCCCCCAAAGGTGCAATAATGAGTCCAACCAGCTTCGGCAAAGCCGGCTACGGCGGCCCTTGCCCCCCTGCAGGCGATGGATTTCATGCATATGTCATTACCGTCTACGCCCTTAAAGTCCCAAAACTTGGTCTGGACGCCACGGCCAATCCCGAAATGGTCGGCTATAACCTCTGGGCAAATACTATTGAGAAGGCCTCCATTATAATGTATTTCAAGAAAGATTAATCCCGGTTTCCTTTCTTTTCATTCCTTTTTCTCATTGGATGGTTTAGTATATTTTTTTCCTAAATTGCAGTGTTTTTACATAATGCTGTTTTATAATGCATTTTTTTAAATAACACTAATTCAGATTATTAAACCAATGGAAAAGACTGAAAGAATGGAAATTGTAGCGCCCTGCGGTATTGATTGCGGTATATGTGAACTTTATATTTGCAAAGACAATCCCCAGCTTTTCAATTATCTTTTGGGAAGAGGTATCCCTGAAGAAAAGCTGCCCTGCAAAGGCTGCCGGGCAGTTGCGGGAAATTGCCCTGTGTTGGGTATGAAGTGTGCAACTTATAAATGTGTTGTTGAGCATAAAGTTGATTTCTGTTACGAATGCAATGAATTCCCCTGTTTAAAACTGCATCCTTCAGCAGACCGTGCAGAGGTTCTTCCGCATAATCTGAAGGTGTTTAACCTCAATAAAATACAGCGCTCCGGACTGGAAGCCTTTATAGAGCAAAGTCCTGGGATTAAATTGCGCTATTACAAAGGAAAGATGAGCGTGGGGGAAGGACCTCAACTTTGATTTTCAAAATTTTCATAACTTTTCCAATTTTATTGTTGAGGGGCTTCTCATCTCTGTAAATGCCAAAATGTCCTGAGAATAATCTCAGGTTTTTTGGCAGTAAATTTGTAAGGAAAATTTCCTGATTTAAAACCTTAAAACTATGATAGCCCCGATCTGGATAATATTCCTGGTATTCATGCTTATCAGCTGGCTGATCTCTCATCAGCTTCGTTCCAAATTCAAAGAGTATTCGAAAGTCCCTATTAATCAAAACCTGACGGGAAAAGAAGTTGCTGAAAAGATGCTGCACGACAATGGCATTTTCGATGTGAAAGTCATCTCCACTCCCGGGCAGCTCAGCGACCATTATAACCCGAAGGATAAGACCGTTAACCTGAGTGAAGGCGTGTATAAAAGCAGCAATGTTTCAGCTGCAGCAGTGGCAGCCCATGAGTGCGGGCATGCAGTTCAGCATGCCACAGCATACAGTTTCCTGCAAATGCGTTCCAGCCTGGTTCCCATTGTAAGCCTCACATCCCGCTGGGTGCAATGGGTATTGCTTGCCGGCATTTTATTGATACAGACCGCTCCTCAGATCTTACTTATCGGCATTATCATGTTTGCCTTTATGACACTTTTCAGTTTTATAACCCTGCCGGTGGAGATCGATGCCAGCCACAGGGCGCTTGTCTGGTTAAACAGCAGTGGAATTACCAATGTGCAAAACCATGATAAAGCACAGGATGCACTTAAATGGGCGGCTTATACATACGTGAGTTGCAGCTCTGGGTTCTTTGGCCATGCTTCTGTATTATATCATGATTTTTATGGGAAGAAGGAATTAGTAAGGACTGAAAAAGACATCCCAATTAAATAAGATCAAATTGCCCGGTATAACTAAAATACTCCTGATCCTTGGCGGCCTGATCATCCTGGCCGGACTGGCATATTGGGGTTTTGGCGACAAGCTGAGCTGGTTTGGCCACCTCCCGGGGGATATCCGCATCAAGCGCGACAATTTTTCATTTTACATGCCCATCACCAGCATGATATTGCTCAGTCTGGCTATCAGCATCATTCTTTGGTTGATAAGGAGGTTTTTTTCTTAATTATTTCTCATTATGAAATTCCCGACATAAATGTCAGGAATGGCTGTTTCGTCCCTTACGGGACTTGTAATTACGAGACTGCACCTTTCCCCCGGGCATAAATGCCCGGGCTATTGTTGTTATGTCCCTTACGGGACTTTCAATTTTTCTTCCGCTCTCCCTACCCCGACATGAATGTCGGGGCTATGTTCAACCGTCGCTTCGCGACTGAAAATGACAATGAGGAATCCGCCATCGGCTATCAACAAGCTGCAATCAATATTAACCCACCAATCCAAGCTTCCATAATCACCCACTTAGCCTGAGACTCCCCACTGAGACTAAAACGGGGGTGAATTCCGTCAATCTGAATTCCGAAATCAGCAATGTCCCTGGTCCGGAACGGACCGCACAGCAATAGCCCCGCCCTTCAGGTCTGGGTAAGGTGGCAAGAATAAGTTTCCGAGTCCCGAAGGGACGGTACATGTCTCAACCCCAGATGAACCGTTCATCGTATGAAAGGCCGGCCTCTTTGATGAATTTCAGGTATTCTTCCCTGAAGGTCATTTCACGATGATGCGATTCCTGGTTGCGGATATAACGGACGGTCCTTTCAACCCGGCCGGGGCTTACGCTGATGGATGCGTATCCCACCTGCCAGGCAAACCTGCTTATGTCCTTATATTCTTCATGGATCCATTTTGATGAATTACCCTTGATTAATTGTATGGCTTTTGCGATGGTAATAGTCGTTGGCATGGAAATCAACATGTGGACATGGTCGCTGACGCCTCCAATTACCAGGGCTTTCATATTGTTATTTGATGCTATGCCGGCCATGTAGGCCCATAGGCTTTCCCTGATTTCAGGTGCGATGAGTTTCTGCCTGTTCAGGGTGCTGAACACAAAATGGATGTGGACGGAATTAAAATGTGAAGCCATGTTTAATGGGTATTATTTGATTGGACTTTCCGGTTAATCCATTTCATGGATTTTTATACCTGTCGGAAAGGGAATTTTTTTTCAGTTTCTACGGGATTAATTTTTATTGTGAGATCTGTGGGGTGAGGTGTAAAAGAGCATTCCGACCGCAGGGAGGTATCTGGTGGAACTCGCAGCAAATCTGCAAAATGTACTATTTATTATGTGGTATGTAGTATGAACTATTTTGTTTGTAATTGTCTGTTTTTATATATAGTACATAGTACATAGAACATAGAACATACCACATATTACATAGAACATAAAAGCCTTTCCAGTTGCAACTTTATAACTTTTTAACTTCAACTCATCACTTTGAATTTTGAACTTTGATCTGCATCCCGGTTTTACCGGCGATGTATATGTTGTGTATAACCCGGCGGATAGCGCTTATACCGGTGAAACCGGTATGGGTTCCCGCAACATCGGCATCTCCCCGGCGGGTTTAGCCAGAACCGCCTTTCCCGCGCCCCTTGCCGCCTATGCTTTTGAAAGACTGGAATTTACCTGCAATGGCCACCCCCTGCCCTTCTTCCTCGACGACCTGCAGGACGATAAATACCGGCAGCACGAAGACCTGTTCGATTCCCTATGCGTGGAAATATACGGCTTTAACCAGGTAGACCGCAAAATCATCAATAAGATCTTCCACGAAACCATTCCCGGCAATGTCCTGATGTTCCAGGTGGATACCCTAAGGAATCTTTTGAGGAATGAGGATAATTTCTGATTCGTAAATCTGAAATGTTTCTCTTTTTTCTTGGATATTAGATTTTTAATTCGGAAATTTCGTGCAATAAATAGACAAGAATGAAGAGTTTTACATTTCTAGAATGCTGGTTTATTTTTGCGGTTGCGGGTTGAAATAATAGGATGATAAAACCCAAAATAGGTAACTTTATAATTAAGAAAGTGCATCTACATAAGTTTTTACTTTAAGAGATATTGAATAAAACAACAGAATATGAACAATTGATAGAAAAGTATCGGAACTCGATGTATTAAGCCACGTAAATTTATAATAATGAAAGATTCAAACAATAGTTTTATAAATACTATTTACAGGACTGAATAACAATTATTTTCAAAACTATTTAGCATGAAAAAATATTATATTATTATCCAAATTTTGGTTTCTATTTGTTTTTTTTGTAATTGTAATAAAGAAAGTAATCCCTCCCCACCGACAGTAGATATATTATCAGGTCCAGTAGGAACTATTAATTATACTGATGTACATTTCGAATGGGAAGGGTATGATGCTGATGCGGATATTAATGGGTATTATATAGATCTCGATAAGAATCCACCAGTAACATTTGTTAATCGGAGTGATTGGTACTTCAACAACGTAACTGAAGGTCAACACTATTTTTACATTTTTGCCATTGATAAAAAAGGATTAAAGTCTAATATTAAATCTAGACAATTTAGTGTAGTACCTGAAAAATCAATAAATATCACTAACCCCAATGGTGGAGAGATTTGGGAAATTGGACATTACTATGATATATCATGGCAATCAACTAATATTAGCGATAAAGTTGACATAGGAATCTTCAGAGAAACAGAGCCTATTTTCTGGATATTTAATGTCCAAAACTCTGGTTCTTATATATTCCAAGTGCCTAGCACATTTGAAAATTCGAATAAATATAAAGTTAAAATCGAAGATTTCACTAGTGAAAATTATTTTGATTTTAGCAATGATTATTTTACCATAAAAAAGCCTACCAACATTTCTTGGATTCAAGTACTATCCCCGAATGGTAGCGAATCATGGTATTGGGGTGAGTCACATGAAATTACATGGTCAAGTGATGGTACAATTAATGATAATATTATGATTACCATTACGAAAAATGACATCTATTACTTGACTCTAACTGAAAACACCGAAAATGATGGGTCATTCATTTGGACAATTCCTTCAAGTCTTGACCCACCTCCAAGTTATAGAATATTTGTCTGGGACGCGAATAATGAAAGTACTTTTGATTATAGTGATAGTCCTTTTTGGATCGGACCCAATGTACCTGATGTAACAGTAATTTCACCTAATGGAGGTGAAAATTGGTTAAGAGGAACAACTCAAAAGATTAAATGGCATCAAAAATTCTTAGGTAACTGCGATATTAATTTGTATAAAAATGCAATTTATGTGAAAAATCTCCATATCATCGTTCAGAGTAACAATGGTGATCATGAATGGGATTGGGATATCCCAACAAATTTAGCTCCTGGAAATGATTATTCAGTTGAAGTTCGAGTAAATTATTCAAGTGACTTAAGCGATACATATTTTAGTTTAAACTAAATATCTTTTAATAAAACCAAATTATGAAAAATTTTGGCGCATTTGGATTTGACACTTCATGCTATGGAATAGTATTATCTAATAAAATAGATATACCTAGTCAGAATCCAAATTATGAATGGCTTGTTGAGGGTGAAGGAAAAATTTTGGAAATTAACCATGATACTTTGACTTGGAACTTTAGTGAAACATTAGGCAATTATAATGAGAATTTTATTGCAATAGCAGTGAGATAATTTTACATCACAATGCTGATTACCAATAATATTTATTAACATATTGATTCTTTATTACTTTAGAAAGATATATCTTGAGAGCAATTTTTTAAGCGGGAAGATTTGAATCAGCCTAAAACAAGGAATTAAAATGATAAGAAATTTTATAAATTCAATAATGCACGAAACACCAGCAAATAACTGATATGATACAAAAGCATGTTAATGTGGGGAATTTATCAATATTTCGGCCTACAGAATCTATGATTAATTTAAATGGACAGTAGTGTAAGATGGCATATAAGACAACCCGTGATATTTCTCATTATTGCCGCTTCTTGGCGGATGGTATTAATATGAAAAAATAACATTTAATCACAAACTCAGAATCTACTTTAACTTAGAGAAATCAAACAAGGAATCACCCATACCGACTGATCTGCTCCAGCTTATTCCGATCAGAAATCAAAATTCTGCCGTTACTTTCAGCTATGATGCCGTTTTGTTCCAGGTCCTTTATGACCCTTACGGCGCTCATCATACTCATTCCGGCTAATTCGGCCAGCTCCTTGCGAGATAGGGCCATGCTGAAATCTTCACTGTGGTAAACATCGTCGGAAAGGTGTAGCAGGGCGTCGGCCATGCGGCCGTTAAGCTGCTTCTGGGAGGCGGTGATAAGTCTCCTGTAATGATATAAGGTGCATTGGTTAATGCTCTCGACTATGCTTTGGGCAAAGTCGCCGTTGTTCTTCACCAGGTCTTCCATCACTTTCTTGTCGATGGCGCATATGACCGAATCTTCTATGGCCGACACCGAATACTGCAAGGGGGCGTTGGTGAACAGGTTGGGCAGACCTATCATGCCGCCTTTGGTGAATATATTCAGTATCATATCATTGTCCCCTTCCACTTCCATATACAGCTTCACCAGTCCCTTCTGCAGATAGAGGATATGGGTAACAAAGGATCCCTGCTTTGCAATGTTCTCGCCCTTGCGGTAACGCAGTTCCACCCGCCTGGAGTCAGCTACCTCAAGCTCCAATGGACTGAGCTTGCGGAAACATCCCGCCTTGGCTTCGCATATAGGGCAACTTTTCTTATTATCAAACATCGTTAATCTTTCATTCAAATTCAGGGTACAAAATTAGTTCATTTTGGTAAGGTGGGGACATATTTAATAAGGTAATTGCATTGCATAAAAAAGGGGAACTGCACATCGCTTACAGATTCCGGCCTGCGCCGGGATGACGGGCTATAAATAGTTCATAAAAAATCGGAGTGGATCTGTCCGGCTATTGACGGACCATCTCACAGGAAACTAACCTGTATCTTTATCAGAACCGACGGGAATTCGAAATCATAACCGACGGGTTAACCCGTCGGTTGAGAATACTGCTCGACATTCCGCTTTAGCCGGGATGAGGAGGGGGGGGCTGAGGTCACGTCAACTTTTTTATTGCGCTACGTCTATTTTTAATTCCACATACTTTCATTCCGGAGTAAACCCATCTCTATAGCCATGGCTCCGATTTCAGGTTCAGTGTATATAATTTTGTCATGAATTTAATATTCAAGGCATGAACCTGAAAAATGTAACACTGATCTTCGTGTTGTCCTACCTCACCTGGCTGGCCCTGAACTGGTCTGTGGATGCGGATGTGCTCATCACGGGGGCCATCATCTCCCTGCTGATCGGGCTGCTGCTCTGCAGCTCATGCACGGTACTGCAGAACGTGCGCCTCACGCCGAAGAGCTTCGCTTACGCCATCGCTTTCGTGGGAGTGTTCTGGTGGGAGCTATTGAAATCCAATATCGACGTGGCCCTGCGGGTGCTGAATCCTGCCCTGCCCATCAATCCGGGCATAGTAGAGGTAAAGACGCAACTTAAATCCAACATCGGCAAAATGCTCCTGGCCAACGCTATCACCCTCACACCCGGTACCCTTACCGTGGATATCCGTGATGACCGCATGTTCATTCACTGGATAGACGTGAGCAGCACCGACATTGAGGAGGCAACCCGTTCTATCGTTTCGAAATTTGAAAAATACCTGGAGGTAATGTATGGTTGAGATCATTCTTTATATAGCAGGCGGACTCATACTGATGGGAATGCTTACGGCCCTCTGGCGCTTTGTGAAAGGCCCAAGTTCGGCCGACCGCATCATGTCCTTTGATGTGATGACGGTAACCTCGATCGCGCTGATTGCGCTGATCGCTTTTTTCAACAACCGGATTATTTATCTCGACGTCGCGCTGGTGTATGGCCTTCTGAGCTTCACCGGGGTGATCGTCATAGCCCGTTTCCTGGAGAAAGGACTGTAATATGGAAATACGAATGTTAATCGGAAGCATAGTGACCCTGATAGGGGCCATCTTCATTTTCCTGGGGGCCCTGGGCATAGTGCGCATGCCCGACCTTTACAACCGCCTGCAAACCGGCACCAAGGCCAGCACCCTGGGGACCATACTGTCGATAGCAGGCCTGGCCATCATCAACCCGGCCTGGGCCGGCAAGGCTTTCATACTGATATCCTTCGTGATGATGACCAACCCGGTATCGTCGCATACCCTGGCCAGGGCGGCGCATCATATAGGCATCCCACTGTCGGACAAGACGGTCATCGACAAACTGCAGGAGGCTAATGCCGAAGAAAACAAGGAGGAAAAGTAATATGGTAGGAATAATCTTAGCAATCGTACTGGGGCTGGTCATGGTGGGCATGGCTATCGCGGCCCTGACAGCCAAAAGGGTAAGGGCTGCCGTTCTGGCTTCGGGCATCGTGAGCCTTATCGCATCTATACTGTATCTGCTGCTGGCCGCACCCGACGTGGCCATGACTGAAGCAGCAATCGGTAGCGGGCTCACCACTATCATCTTCTTTTATGTACTGAATAAAATCAGGAGGTCAGATGTATAAGAATATGTTCATCATCGCTATACTGGCGGCTTTCGGACTGCTGCTGGGGAGCTACCTGTTCACCCACCAGGAGAACAAACAGCTTCCCGAACTGCCGGCCTATTACGCCGACAATACCCCAACTGAAGTGGGGGCCGCCAACGTGGTGACTGCCGTGGTAGTCACTTACCGCGGTTTCGACACACTGGGGGAAGTCACCATACTCTTCGTGGCCGCATCGCTCATCGCAATGTTCCTGAAGACCGGGCATGAACCTAATAAGGAACATCACCCCAGGCCGGCTTCGGTGATACTAACTACGGCGCAGAAGCTGCTCTTCCCATTGATCGTACTATTTGGGGTTTATGTCTTTGCCAATGGGCACCTCACCCCCGGAGGGGGTTTCCAGGGTGGCGCCATCATAGCCACGGGATTCCTGCTGCTGCTGATGGCCAACCCGCGAGCGTGACTTCCGCCACGGACTGCTGAATGCTATCGAGAGCGTCTCGGGTACCAGCTATGTCATTATAGGCATTTTAGGGGCCTTGCTAGGTCTGGGTTTCCTGAATAACCACATACTGCCCCTGGGAGATCTGGGTAAACTTTTCAGCGCCGGCGTCATACCCATCATTTACAGTTTTATCGGGCTGAAAGTCGGGGCTGAACTGTCGAATATACTGCATCATCTTAAAGAAGTTCAAAACGAAGCATAATGGAATATCTAAGTCTTCAGAATATCGGTCTTGCTACGGGTTTCCTGCTAATGCTCATAGGTCTTTACGGGGCCCTTACCAGCAAGAACATACTGCGCATCATCGTGGCCTTCACCCTCTTCGACGGGGGCCTCAACCTGGTGATCGTGGCCCTGTCATACATGAAAGGCCGCGTGGCCCCTATCATCGACAGCACTACGGGTATACACCATCTCTCGGAGAAATTTGTGGACCCCATACCGCAGGCCCTGGTACTGACCTCCATCGTCATCGGCGTCGGGGTTACCGGGGTGATGCTCACCTATGCGCTGAAAATGTTCAAGAGCCGTCAATCACTGGATATTAACGATTTTAAAGAAACAAAATGGTAAGTCCTGTTCATATAGTCTCCGTCGCACTGATCACGGCCTTCCTGCTCGGAATGGGAACCAAACGCCAGCAAAACGCCATGGTCTATATATTGCTGATAGCCATAGGCGCCATGACCTTTATCTCCGGCTCCTGGCTGACAGGCCTACTGACCGGATCACTGCAACCTACGGATGTGTACACCGCCGGCTTCAAGCCTCCCTTCGCCATTAACCTGCGCATGGGACTGGAAGAGGCCGTGCTGACTACTATGATAAACCTTTTCGGTCTTGTATCAGTAATTTATTTGTTTGATGTATTGAAGAAATCAGGAAAGCATATCCTGTCAATCTTCATCGTATTCATATTAGGTTTGAATGTGGTAGTGATGACCCGCGACCTGTTCAACCTCTTCGTCTTTATGGAGATCACCTCCATAGCCACAGCAGGGCTGATGATACTGATACAGGACAGAAATTCTATCTCGGCCGGATTCAAGTATCTGATGGCCTCTTCGGTGATCTCAGGTTTATTGCTGCTGGGTATCATCTTCGCTTATTCCTATATCAGTAACCTCAACATCGATTTCATGGGAAACCTGGCGGCCATCAAAGGGGGCACGGTAGCGGTTTTCCTGGTCATAACCGCCCTGCTTCTCGAAAGCAAGCCTTTCCCAGCCAACGGATGGGCGCTGGACATGTATCAATCAGCTCATCCTGCTGTCGGGGCCGCACTTTCTGTGGCAACAGCCCCTGCGGTACTTTTCGCTATCTATAAGATCATGCCTCTGGTTCCGGAAAGCTGGCAACCTGTGATTGGTCTCGTCGGGCTGATCACCTTCGCGGCTTCTAACTACCTTGCAACACGTCAGGAAAATGTAAGGCGCATGCTGGGTTACTCTTCTGTGGCCCAGGGCGGACTTATGCTGGCAGTAGTGCCTATGGCAGGATACTTCGGAAATAGCTTCTGGTTCATCATATTAGGCTTCCTGCTCACCAACTTCTTCGCCAAGGCCGGACTTTTCTGGCTGCAGGGCATGGTGAACAGTGATGATAAAGACAAATGGGCCATGCTCAGAAGTAAACCCATACTTTTCTTTTTCTTCGGAGTCTTCATAGCCGCCATGGCAGGACTTCCGCCCTTCCCCTCTTTCTTCGCCAAATGGCATATGATCATGCTACTTGCCCAGAGTAATGCATGGAGCTGGATCATACTGATACTGCTGGGAAGCATTTTTGAAATCAGCTTCCTGTTTAAATGGTTAGGAAAAGTATTTCATGCTGAAAGGGATGAAAGCGCCGAAACTGAAATGGTCTGGTTTAAGGAACTACCTGTCTGGCTGTTCGGTGCCAGCCTGCTGATCTCTTCGGCATACTTTACGGACTACCTCGGTTTCGATCCGCTTTTCGTACTTCTGCCGCTGGCGGTCATAGCTGTATTCTTCGTCATTGACTTCCTGCCAGCATTTGCGAAAAACACATTACTCATCATCTCACTCGCAGCATACGGATATCTCATCTATCCCGAGATCAGCGGCGACCTTATGCAGCTTTTGTTTATGGGTGTTTTCCTTGTGGGAGGAATACTGACGCTGATCCCCGGCTTTGTGCAGAAAGGGTATAAGGGCCGGTTTCTATCCCTTTGCCGCCATGACAATCTTCGGTCTGACAATGCTCGTGAGGCCGGGCGATAACCTGACCTTCTTTATGGGATGGGAATTGATGGCATTAGGAAGTTATGTACTGATACTCCGCGGTAAAAAAGCCGAACCCGCTGCATTACGGTATATGCTCTTCTCGGCCGGCGGCGCTTACCTGATGTTAGCCGCTTTTGGAATGTTAGCTCAGCACGCCGGCGGACAGTTTTTCGGCAGCCTGGGCGGAGTGGTCCCGGGAGCCGGACTGGTATTCATACTTTTTGCACTGGCATTTATGCTGAAAATGGCAGCTATCGGACTGCATATCTGGTTGCCGGGTGCATATAGCGAAGCCGAAGATGACGCTACACCGCTGGTTTCGGGGGTGCTCATTAATGCGGGTATACTCGGGCTCTTCTGGCTGGTGACCTCCTTCGGTCCGCAACAACTTTTTGGTTATGACATTTACACCTTTATGGGCTGGATAGGGGCCATCACTGCCATCGGAGGTAATATGCTGGCCATTTATGAAGAAGATATGAAAAGGCTTATTGCCTACTCCAGTGTAGGAGCTATGGGATATATCATCTTTGCCCTGGCCATGAACTCAAAGCTGGGCCTTCTGATCGCACTTTACTATATGGTATTGCACTTTATTTACAAGACCATGCTGTTCATGTCGGCAGCCGGGGTTATTTACCGGACCAAAACGAGGAATATGTATGAGATGGGCGGACTGATCAAAAGCATGCCACTTTCCTTCATCGTGGTGCTGATAGGCATCATCACCGTGGCAGGTATGCCTCCCCTTGCCGGTTTCGCCGGCAAATGGATGTTCTACAATGCCGTGGTCATGAAGGGTTGGTACATACAAGGTACCATGGTGTTCTTCTCCGGTATAGTGGCCTTCCTTTACCTTTATAAACTCATTGCATCGGTCTTCCTGGGGCAGCTGAAAGATAATCACCGCAGGGTAAAAGAAGCCCCCTTTGCCTATATGCTGCCGCAAGTCATTTTCATGATCGCTATCATGGTCCTTTCGGTAGCGCCGCAGGTGCTGCTAAAACCCCTCGCTACAATCATTCCGGCTGGTATTGCCGGAGAAGGTCTGCAATGGGACGGAAAGCTGGCTTTCACTTCCTTCGGATACTGGAACGCTTTTAGCGTTATGAGCGTGGTGGTGGTGATGTTTGCGGTGATATTGGGCTGGCTAATGTACCACAGCCGCAAGGCCCAGAAAGTAAAACAATTCAATATAGTCTTCGCGGCCGAAAGGCCTTTCAGGCCCGAGACAACGCATGTCTCCTACAATATGTTCGCAGGCTATAATAAAGCCCTGGGCTTCCTGGTAAAGCCCCTGGCCACACGTTTCTGGAACGGCGTTTCGGAATGGGCTGAGGCCATAGCCGACAAAATGCGTACCTGGTATACCGGCAACGGGCAGACCTACGCACTGCACCTGCTACTTTATGCATTCGTTCTGTATCTCTTAATCAGCGGAGGAAAATTATTATGAGTATCGATTGGATAAAACTGTTGTTCTCCCTCCTGGGACTATTCATAGTGCTGAATTACGGCCTGCTGCAGTACGGGCTGATCCGCCGCATCACGGCGCGCATAGGCAAACGTATCGGCATGCCCATTTATCAGCCATATATAGACCTGATCAAGAATTACTCCATGCGCAGCCAGATCACCCATGGGGTGATGTTCTACCTGGGCCCGGTTTTCCGTGTCGCAGGCGGGGTCGGCATCTTCATGTTCATGCCGCTGATCTACGGGAGCTATTACTGGAGCAATTACTCCTTTTCAGGGGATGTGATCCTGATCATGTACTTCATGTTCTTCGGAATGCTGGGAATGGCCCTGGGCGCCAGCGAAGGCGGACACCCCTACTCTTTCATCGGCATCAGCCGCGGTCTGTCTCAGTTTACCACTGTAGAGGTTCCCTTTACCCTGGCAGTTATTGCCATTGCCGTTCAGCATCATTCATTTTCTTTGACAGACATTGTTGCCGGACAACAGGGCGGGATCATGCACTGGAACATCATGACCAATCCCTTTGCCGGGATAGCGGCCATGCTGGCTTTCCTGGGTATGATGGGGGCAGCCCCTTTTAACGTGGTACAGGCCCCGCAGGAGATCCCAATAGGGCCTCCCACCGAATACCACGGAACTTACCTGGGACTTTTACAGACTAACAGGGCCATACTTTATGTAAGTGAATCCATCCTCATGGTCAACCTCTTCTTCGGGGGGGCCACCAACTGGATAGTACTATTCATAAAAGCCTTCTTAATCTTCTTCTGGCCGGTGTTCGTGGGACTGGTTTTCCCTCGTTTCCGCATCGACCAGAGCATACCCTGGTTCCTGAAACTGCCGCTGGCACTCAGCATCATCGGAATAATCATCTTATAAATTATAAAGATGGAAAGCAATAAAACATTTAAAGATCCGGATTTAGAAAAACGTACGGTTATCGGCCCCAATGGTGAGGACATCACGGTGGACCCCATCCAGGATTACTTCTGCGATGCCAGGCCGAAAATTCATGAGCCGAAGCGTTCCAAAATATTCGAGAGTTTCTTCAACTGGGCCCGGGCCGAAAGCATTTGGGTGCTGGGTTTCGGGACAGGTTGCGGGAGCATAGAACTCTATCCCCTGCTCACTCCCCGCTTCGACGCCTACCGCTTCGGGGTGCAGATGCGTCCCACTCCCCGTCAGGCCAACCTGATGATCATCTCGGGCTACCTGAGTGTGAAAACACTCAAGAGGGCTATCCGCAGCTACGAGCAAATGCAAAACCCCAAATTCGTGATGGCTTTAGGAAGCTGCACTATAAACGGCGGGATGTATTTCGACAGCTATAACACCATCAACCGCCTGGATAAATATATGCCGGTGGATGTTTATGTGGCCGGTTGTATGCCCCGCCCGGAAGCCATACTGGCCGGATTTGAGGCACTGAAGAAAAGGATTAAAGCAGGCAAGGCCGAAGGGGCCAACCGCTATGCCGAGAACTTTGACTTTTACAAGGAAAATCAGAAGAAGATCATTCGGGACTGGAACATGCCCGATTATAACTGGTAAGCGACTATGGAAAAGATAATAGAACGTCTGCAGGGCATGTTTAAAGTTACGACTGTTAAAAAGCAGCGTGAAGACCTGTACTTTGTGACAGTCGGGAAAGACCAGGCTATACCTGCGGTCACCTATCTGCGTGATGCGGAAGGCTTTTCACATCTGGTGATGATCACCGTTGCCGACTGGATAGAAAAAGGAGTCTTCGAACTAAATTATATCATTCATAATCATAAACTTCACGCCGATATTTCCATTTGCACTAATATCGACCGGGAAGAAGCCGTCATGCATTCGGCCCATCACCTTTGGGAACAGGCATGGACATATCAGCGTGAACTGAAAGAAATGTACGGGATCGATTTCCCGGGGAGCCCTCGCGTGGACGAAAGCTTCCTCCTGGAGGGCTGGGATAATGTACCGCCCATGCGGCGAGAATTCGATACGCTGAAATACAGTCAGGAAACTTATTTTCCGAGACCCGGCCGTCAGAGCCATGATCCCGCGACTTATATGAAAGAAAAATTGTATCCGAATGAGTAATAACACCAAAATACTGATACAGCCCGACCGGAGCGTATATCCACAGCCCGGAGAAGACGGTAAACTGCAGATAGACCTGAGTTCGGGCAAATACATCAAGCTGTGGCATGGCCCTAACCATCCCGGTGTCACCGGGAATATGTCGCTAGAGCTGACCGTCTGCGGGGATGAAGTGGTGGAATCCAAAACCCACGTAGGCTACCTGCACCGCGGTTTTGAGAAGATCTTCGAGCGCCGCACCTGGATGCAGTGCTTCCCGACAGTTGTCCGTATGTGCGTACCAGAACCCGACAGCAACGAATACAATCTGGCCGCCGCCATGGAAGAGCTTTCAGGAATTGAGGTTCCGGAATATGCCCAGTGGATGCGTACCCTCATACTGGAGATGGCCAGGATGGCTAACCTGCTCCGCCTGCTGCCCGCTCACGGGGGCACTATGGGCCTCGGACTTGGCGTGCAATGGGGCGTCTACCTGCGCGACCTCATCCTGGACCGCTTCGAGGAAATTACAGGCGCCCGCATCTATCATATGTATATCATCCCTGGCGGGGTGAGGGGCAAAATGCCGGAAGGCTTCAAAGAGCGCCTCATCAGCAACCTGGACGCTATAGACGATTTCCTGGTCCGCTTTAAAAGACTGGTGATCGACAACGCTGTTTTCAAGAAACGTGCTATAGGCACCGGATACCTTGATCCGAAGTGGGTGGATAAATTCGGGATAGTAGGTCCAAATGCACGTGCAGCAGGTTACAGGCGCGATGTACGCAAGGACAATCCTTACCTTGTTTATGACCGACTCGACTTTGAACCATATGTGGATAAAGATGCCGCCAGCGACATTTTCAGCCGCACCTGGGTGCGTTACATGGACCTAAAATATACAGTGGAATTGATAAGACAGATCCTGGACAAAATGCCGAAGGATGGCGAAATATTAGGGAAGATCCCCAATGCGCTGCACTGGAGTATCCCTACCGGGCAGACCTATGTCCGCAGCGAATCATCCCGCGGTGAGTATGGTTTCTTTGCCGTGAGTGACGGTAGCGAATATCCCCGCCGTATCAACCTGCGAGGACCAAGCTATACCCATGCTATTGCATTATTGGAAAAATTACTGGTAAACGCCAATATTTCAGACGTCAGCGCCATTATGGTTTCCCTGGCCACCTGTCCGCCTGAAATAGAACGATAATCATCAAGTCAATAAAAATGAAGATCAAAGATATCATAGGTCCCTTCAGTGCCTGGAGCAATATAGTCCGCTCGCCGGTGACGGTGCGGGATCCTTTCACAGAACGGCCGGGTGCCGACCGCTACCGGGGTTTCCATAAGAATGATGTGCAGGCCTGTATAGGCTGCGGAAGTTGTGAGGCTGTCTGCGAAAACCAGGCCATAGACCTGGTCCCGGTTGAAGGAATAGAAACCAAAAAAGGCGACAGCGGCCTGAGGCCCATGGTCGACTACGGACGTTGCTGCTGGTGCGCTCTTTGCGTGGATGTATGCACCACGGGTTCACTTACTATGTCGAACGAATATACCTGGATTGCCGATAATCCGGATGAATTCCGCTATATCCCCGGGGTTGACAAAAAGCCCTGGGACAACAGTGAAAAAGGCTGGACAAATCCTGGCTATTCGCTTTACAACCCCGAGCGGGTCAACATGGAGGAGATAGAACCCGGTGAACGTGTCACCAATTTCATTGAGATCGTCAAGGGTTATTCCAAAGAGCAGGCCGAGAAGGAAGCCGACCGTTGCGTATCCTGTGGGATCTGTGTGGCCTCCTGCCCTGCCCATATGGACATACCGGGTTATATTAATGCCGTTCGCGTGGGTGATCTGGATTTAGGGCTGAAATTACTTTACGACACCAACCCTCTTCCGGAAATCTGTGGTAGGGTATGTACCCATCGTTGCGAGGAAGTCTGTTCGGTGGGTGTAAAGGGCGATCCGCTGGCAATACGCTGGCTGAAGCGCTACATTGCCGACAATGTGCCTTTCGAAGATTACAAGCGCATATTAGGCCTGGATTCACTTCCGGAGGCTAAGAAGCACATAGCCATCATAGGCGCAGGCCCTTCCGGCATCAGCGCTGCTTATTATCTGCGCACTCTTGGTTACCGGATTACTATTTTTGAAGCTAAAGAACATCCGGGTGGAGCTACCATGTATGGTATTCCAAAGTACCGCCTGCCGATGGATATCCTTGAAAAAGAGATTGGTTTGCTGGAGGAAATGGGTGTACAGTTCAATTTTAATACCATGATAGGCCGGGAAGTAAAATTTGATGAACTCTATGCAGCCTACGATGCCATCTTCATGGGCATAGGTTTCGAAAAACCTTACCTCATCGCCATAGAAGGCGAAGAAGCAATAGGTTCCATGCAAGCCATCGACTTCCTGCGGGATGTGAATGAAGGAAAAAAGCCAGAACTGGGACCGCATGTCGTGGTGATCGGAGGAGGTAATGTGGCTATGGATGCTGCGCGTGTCAGCCGCCGTCTGGGATCAGAAGTTAAGGTCCTGTACCGCAGGCGTATTGAAGACATGCCTTCCGACCCGGAAGAAATCGAAGGCTGCGAACAGGAAGGCATCCATATAGAGCCCCAAGCAATTCCGGTCCATATTATAAAAGATGAGCAGGGTCACGTTAAAGAAATCGTTTACCTGAAAGCTGAAATGGTTGACGACCCCAAGGGACGCCGTCCCCGGCCGGTGCCGATAGAAGGCAGCGAGACCACACTAAAGATAAGCACCGTTATAGGCGCCATAGGCCAGGAAGGATATTTTGATTTCCTGGGCAGCGAATGGCTGGAAAAGCTGAAGATAGAGCACGGACATATTGTTACGGATGAACACCAGCAAACTTCCATTAAAAAGTTGTATGCAGGGGGTGATTCGGTGAACCGGACCGCCGATGCCATCAGTGCCATAGCCGACGGCCACAGGGCCGCCAAAGGAATCGATGCCATGCTTAGTTCTAAATAAATAACTGAAAAACCATAATACCATGTTACAGGAATTTAATTCATCCGACCACATATTAGAATTCGCCATTGGTCGCGAGCAGGAAAGCGTAGATTTGTATACAGGTCTTTCAGAAACCGCCCGTAACCCGGAAATGAAGAATGTTTTTCTGCAGTTTGCAGGCGAGGAACGCGGCCATAAAAGACGTCTGGAAAATATCAAGAGCAGTGGGCAGTTCCAGTTCACTCCCAAACAAGTACAGGATATAAAGGTCAGCGATTATCTGGTCGACGTTGAGCCCCATGCCGGCATGAGCTATCAGGAAGCGCTCATCGTGGCAATGAAGAAGGAAAAGGCCGCTTTCAGGCTCTATTCCGACCTTGCAGCCAGGGTCAGCGACCAGCTACTCCGCTCTCTCTTCGAAAGCCTCGCCCAGGAAGAGTCGAAGCACAAACTGCGTTTCGAACTCGAATATGATGAGGTGGTGCTGAAGGATAATTGATGCTGGTTATACAATACCTGTATGGACAGGTCGCGACCTGTCACTACACATTCGTGTTTTGAGACGTTTTGTACAGCCTCCGTCCATTTTTGCAGTTGTAATATAGGCGTTGATATAACTTTATAACTGTCCAACTTAAACTCTTCACTTTGCATTTTGCACTTTGAACCCGGTTTTGTGCCGATTTCCTCCATTCCCCGGTTTGAAAACCGGGGCTAATTTCAGCCGTCCTTTACAGGACGGATGAACTGCAATCAAATGATTATGGCTTCAAATCAATCAATTATTAACTTGCATGAAATTAGTCCAGTTTTATAGGGGTTGACGCAGTCTCATTGAATTTGCATCTTGGATTTTAAACTTCGAAGTTGCCATCTGCAATCCGCTACCAGATCCCGGCCTGCGCCGGGATGACGATCTCTGGGCTGATTTAGAAAAAGCGGCGCGGCACACCATAATGATTTTCAAAGGCGTGCCGCGCCGCTTTTTCTTAACTCCTTCAAATGACCGTCATCCCGACGCAGGAGGGATCTGGTAGACACATGCATATAAGAAATGAATTCAGATACATGCCCTTCCCCGACCCAATCTTTTTTAAATGGGGACTGGATAAATTCAATTTGATAAATGAAGATTTTTACCTGACAAAAAATGTGTATAAAGAGTAGCCCCCGATTTGGGGGGAGGTTGGGAGGGGGGCTGAAATCTTCTCCTTCCATCCAACAAATAATAAAATAAAAAACATAAATAGCCCGCCGCATAATTTGGATATATAAGAAAAGCCTTCTAAATTTAATGCCAGTTAAAATAGTCAGATTTGATTAAATCTACCATATCAAAATTTAAAGGTCACTTTAGCCCAAAAAATCAACAAATAATATAACTTATGAAAGGAACTGCAATCTTTTTAATCCTGTTGTTTTCAATACAATATATTTCAGGACAGGAGAATATTACAGGATTTCAGCCTGAAATTGAATCCTATATCGGATTTATTAAAGAACAAGATCAATCACCGGCCAAGTATTTGCTAAATAAATATGAATCATACGATATCATAGTATTTGGGGAAAGAGATCATAGAGATATCACACAATATTATTTCATTAAGGACCTGCTGAATAATCCGGAGTTTTATAAAAAGGTTAGCGTGATTTATACAGAAGCAGGTTCATCAAACTTTAACGACACCTTAAACAAAGTACTCCAAAATTACAATCTTGACAATAAGGAACTCGAAAAACAGTTAATCGGAATTTACAGAGATATTTCTTACCAGGCGTTTTGGGAAAAGTATAATTTATTCTATCTATGGAAAACAATCTATCAATTCAATAAAACCCATCCTGATTATTCATTGCACATTGAAATGCTTTCACCCCCGTTTAACTGGAATGAAATTAGGGATACAACTACCTGTCGTGTAAAAACGGAAGAAGTCGAAAAGAAATATGATAGGTTTATGGCTGATAATTTTATAGAGAACTTTAATTCACGACAGAACCTTGCCAGAAATAAAGCATTCCTTATCATGAATTATCCTCATAGCCTTAAAAAATGGACATCAAAAGAAAATATCACCTACGAAAAATCCTTTGGCGCTCTAATAAACAAAGAACTGCCAGGAAAAGTATGTTACATTATTGTTAATCCTTATACAATTAATTTCCTACCGCTTGTTGATGGAAAATGGGAAGCAGCTTTTAAATATTGTAATTATCCCAAAATCGGATTTGATTTTATTAATAGTCCTTTTGGGAAAGACACTTTTGATGTTTGGCCGGTCGAAAAAGGAATTTTGTCTTATCAGGAGCTATATAATGGAATGGTTTACATTAATCCGACAACAAGTGTTGAAAATGTAATAGGAATCCCTGGTTTTATTGATGATAAATTTGCCAATGAATACATCAGAAGGATGAAGCTCAGGATGCTCGTTTTCACCGGGAAAAAATATAAAACTACTAAAATCGGAGAAAGAATATACTGTAACAATAAAAGAACGTACTCAATTTACTACGACGTTAAATACATGTGGGCCAATGAGCCGGAAAAGGACTTTGACAGACAGGTTAATCAATGGTTAATCTTTGAAAAATGAAAGCTTATGTTTTCATGATAATAGCATTTTAAGATTATATTAACGGAGAATGCCAGCATACAATAACGGCTCATTCTGCATGCAGCACATAGTATTTTTAAGATAAATAATTGTAAATTTAAGTCGTGTGTAATCTAACAAACATAAAGGTAAAAAAAGCGGTATGCAACACAGCCGCAATACCTTATACCACATTAAAAAAAACAGATATGAAAAAAATAAAAGATTAATTATTCTTTTTATTTTGACAGGATTACTTGTCATTGTATCATGTAAAAAAGAGATATTTCCAGGCAATAGCGATATTGAAGGAAATTGGATAGAAAAGACAAGCAGCACATAAAAAACTCAAATAACGTTTAATGACAATTCAAGTGTTTTTCTTACAAAACCCAATCAAACGACTGATACTTTAAATTACAATCTCAATAAATCAAAAGAACTACTTTATCTTTCAAATGATGCAGGTATGAGTAATCATAGAATAATTTTGAATAAAAAAAATGACGAATTAACTATCTGGGATTTATTCCCAAGTATACCTGAAAATCCATCTATGACTACATTTGAAAGAAAATAGATTCGATACAACCGTACCATATAGAAAATTTTTGGCCTCAAATCAAAGAGGAAAACTTGTATAAAATGTGAATAGCCGGGTTTTAATTTTAAATTATAATGCGCCCCAACTGAGAATCATATCAATACCGGCAAAAGTGGAATTTAATCACTAAAAGCCAGGATATCATAGGTTCTAGTTCATTTTAGATGTCCAAATTTCCAATCACTCCGAAAATCAACAATCGCCAATACCCCATCGACAGCTATTGATAATCAACAATTTGACCTGTCAAATGCCTCCTTAATCATCTTAAAAAAGGAATATAGAATTCAGGAATGAAAAAATATTGCTATACAGATAATTGCTTGTTATTTATCTTCTTAATATTTTTGTGCCGCATTTCATTGAAATTAAATTGCCCTTCACTCTCAGATGCAGTATGAAATAAGAAAATACCCTGTTCAACATCCTTTACTTAAGAAATTTTAAAAATAAAATCCATGTTAAATGAAATAAGCCCGGGCATTTTCGATAACAAATATATTCATGATCAGGAAATAGCTGATGATGATTTTTTATTGTGTTACAGGGACAATCAGGTCTTATTAAAGAAATCCGGAGATGATTTTGAAATTCCGAGAAAAAGGGATTTCAATGAAAGCATAGAATCGCCGCTTTATTTGTTTTCAATCAATTCCTATCATTGTTTTGGAGTATTTGAATCTCAGGTAAATCCTGGTTCATTTGAATTCCATGATATTTTCATGTTAAGAAACCTGAAAAACATAGAGTTTGCATGGATCGGCTCTGTAGGTTATCAATTAATGACCTGGTACAATAATAACAGATATTGCGGAAGATGCGGTTCCAAAACAGAATTGAAAAAGGATGAGAGAGCAATTGTTTGTCCGGAATGCAAGCTTGGTCATCTTTCCTAAAATATTACCCGCCGTCATTGTAGCCATCACCATGCAACAATAAAATATTGCTGGCCAAAGGCAACAACTATAAAGGTGATTTTTATGCACTCATTGCCGGTTATGTCGATGTCGGAGAATCAATCGAAGAGACAGTCATAAGAGAAGTTAAAGAAGAAGTAGGACTGGAAATTAAGAATCTGAAATATTATAAAAGCCAGCCCTGGCCCTTCTCCGCCTCACTCATGCTGGGTTTTACAGCTGAAGCCGACGATACCCGGCAAATAATCATTGATGAAAAGGAAATTAAAGAAGCAGGCTGGTTTGAGAGGGGAAATCTGCCGCCCCATGCCTCTGGTCTGAGTATATCGGGTGATCTGATAGCTGCTTTTGAAAAGGGAATTTTCTAAATATAGCAGTCAGCAATCGCGGTCAACGTCAGCGGTCAGCAGTCAGCGGTCAGCAGTATTATTACATTTCCTTCCTCCAATAACCTCTAACTAATGATGATTAACCACTAACCATTATACCATTAACCATTGGCGGTTCAACAAAGCTTCGTAAATCTGAAATCCGCCCCGGGCAATCTGAAATGAATCAAAAGCTTGTTTCATAAAAATAGTTAAATTTGCAGTCTGAAAAAAAAATTCCTTAGTTAACATATTGATTTAACGTGTTTTATATTAAGGTTTGATTTTTTGGGGGATGAAATAAATATATATCAATTTATTTAAGGATCACTGAATAACTTTAATTAAGCGAATGATCACAATTGGAGGCCGGCAGATCACTACGGATGATTTCAGCAGGATACTTTTCGATAAAGAAGCGGTAAATCTTGACGCTACTGCCCTCAAAGATGTTCAGGAAAACTATCTTTTCCTGGAGTCTTTTGCCCGGGATAAAATTATTTACGGCATCAATACCGGACTGGGGCCCATGTCGCAATACAAAGTTGCTGACAAGGACAGGGAAGCGCTTCAGTACAATCTGATCCGGAGTCACGCTGCCGGAACCGGCGAAAAGCTGGAAGACCTGCATGTTATGGCACTGATGGTAGCCCGTTTAAATACCCTCATGAGGGCCTATTCGGGCATACATCCTGAAGTGGTTGAATTGCTCAAAGAATTGATCAACCGGGAGATCCTTCCGGTGATACCACGCCACGGGGGCGTTGGAGCCAGCGGGGACCTTGTGCAACTCGCACATCTGGCCCTGGCCCTTATCGGGGAAGGAGAAGTTGTTTACAAGGGACAGATAATTCCGACATCCCAGGCCTTTTCACAAAATAAACTACTTCCCATTTCCATGCATATCCGGGAAGCCCTTTCCCTGATCAATGGCACCTCAGTCATGTCAGGTATAGGAATTGTCAATATCATAAAAGCCAAAAGACTTTTAAACTGGTCGGTGGCTGCCTCGGCTTGTATTAACGAAATTGTGGAATCCTATGACGATCATTTCAGCGTAGAGCTGAACCAGGTCAAGTTGCATCCCGGGCAACAGGAAATCACCGCCCTGCTCCAGAAAATTTTAAAAGACAGTTCCCTTGTAAAAAAACGGGAAGAACATCTTTTTAACGGGAAGAACGGAGAACTTGTCTTTGCCAGGAAAATACAGGAATACTATTCCATACGTTGCATTACACAGATCCTCGGACCCATAACCGACACCCTTCACAACGCTGAAAAAGTGGTCCTGGATGAAATAAACTCGGTAAATGATAATCCGGTTATAGACCACAGGAACCAGAACGTATTTCATGGCGGTAACTTCCATGGGGATTATGTTTCCCTGGAAATGGACAAGCTGAAAATAGCTGTCACAAAATTGTCGATGCTGACCGAGAGGCAACTCAATTTCCTGATGAATAATAAACTGAATGAAAAATTACCTCCCTTCGTAAATCTTGGAACACTGGGATTAAATCTGGGGATGCAGGGAACGCAGTTTACAGCAACTTCAACGGTTGCTGAGAACCAAACTCTTTCAAATCCCATGTATGTGCACAGCATCCCAACCAATAACGATAACCAGGATATAGTGAGCATGGGCACCAATGCAGCTTTGCTCAGTTCCCGTGTGATCGAAAACAGCTTTGAAGTAATGGCCATACACCTGATGACCCTCCTGCAGGCTATCGAATACCTGGAAATTCAGGCGAAATTATCAAAATTCAACAGGGACATATACATGAACCTGCGGAAGATATTCCCGAAGTTCGTGCAGGATAAAGTCCATTATAATGAGATCAGGAAGATGAAAGAATATATAGAAGCAAACGGACTAAATATCTGAGCATGAAGAAATATGCATTAATAACCGGGGGATCGCGTGGAATAGGCAGGGCTATATGCCTGAAACTTGCTGAAGACGGTTATTTTATCCTCGTGAATTATTTGGGACGCATAGAGGAAGCTGAGAAAACCCGTGAAATGATCATTAGTAGAGGAGGAGAAGCTGAACTGCTTCAATTTGATGTGAGTAAAAGGGAGCAGGTCGAAAATGTGATCGGTGATTGGTTAAAAGCCCATCCTGACACATACATTCACGTGCTGATCAATAATGCAGGGATCAGGCAGGATAACCTGATGGTCTTCATGGAACACAACGAATGGACCAATGTTATGGACACCAATCTCGGGGGGTTCTTCAACGTAACGAGGATGGTCCTGAAAGACATGTTATTCCGGAAATTCGGCCGTATCATCAATATTGTATCCCTTTCCGGACTGAAAGGAGTAGCAGGCCAAACCAATTACTCAGCTGCCAAGGCAGGTTTGATGGGTGCCACCCGTTCACTTGCTCAGGAGGTGGCCAGGAAGAACGTAACCGTAAATGCCGTAGCGCCCGGTTTCATTCGTACGGATATGATTAAAGATGTGGACGAGAAAGAGTTCAAGGCCATGGTACCTATGAATCGTTTTGGTGAACCGGAGGAGGTTGCTGAACTGGTCAGTTTCCTTGCTTCTGAAAAAGCTTCATATATTACAGGACAGGTTATATCAATAAATGGAGGTATTTTAGGTTGATTTTTACTTTTTTTTGGACAGGTTTTTTTTACTAATTTTGCTTTTCATTTGTTACGGATATTAATACTCATCAGTTAGAGAAAAGATTATGCAACGGGTCGTTATAACCGGTATGGGCATCTATTCAACTATCGGCACCAATCTGGATGCTGTCAGGGATTCACTTTATCATGGCAAATCCGGAATTGGATTTGATCCTGAAAGGAAGGAACTTGGCTATCGCTCAGGGCTCACCGGAGTGATTGAGAGGCCTGTGCTGAAAGGACTGCTCGACCGGCGGCAACGTATCGGCATGCCCGAGCAGGCTGAATATGCCTATATGTCGACCATCGAAGCACTTAAGAATGCCCGCATCGAACCAGACTACCTGGAACGTGTTGAAGCCGGGATTATTTTCGGAAATGACAGTTCAGCCGTACCTGTCATAGAGGCTTTTGACCTGATGCGGGAAAAGAAAGATACCGCCATGATAGGTTCGGGTTCTATCTTCCAGACGATGAATTCAACGATCACCATGAACCTTTCGGTGATCTTCAAGCTGAAAGGTGTAAATTATACGCTCAGCGGAGCCTGTGCCAGTGGTTCACATGCCATAGGCCTGGCTTACCTGCTAATTAAATTCGGTTTGCAGGAATGTATCATTACCGGGGGTGGACAGGAGATCAACAAAGAATCCATGGGGAATTTTGATGCATTGAATGCCTTTTCCACTTTGGAAAAGGAACCAAGCAAAGCATCCAAACCTTTCGACCGCGACCGGGATGGCCTGGTTCCCAGCGGAGGAGGTGCTACTGTCATTCTCGAAAGCTATGATTCGGCTGTAAAAAGAGGAGCCCCGATCTTAGCCGAAATCATCGGCTATGGTTTTTCATCCAATGGCGACCATATTTCGGTCCCTAACCTGGATGGTCCTATGAAAGCCATGAATCTGGCCATTAAAGATTCGGGCCTGGACGCAAAAGAAATAGGCTATATCAATGCCCATGCAACTTCCACCCCGGTGGGAGATGCAAAGGAAGCCCAGGCAATAGACAAGGTATTCGGCGACCGCAAACCTATTATCAGCTCTACAAAGTCGATGACCGGCCATGAGATGTGGATGGGAGGCGCCAGCGAAGTTGTCTATTCCATCCTTATGATGAAAAATGGCTTTATTGCTCCAAATATCAACTTTGAAAATCCTGACGAATATTCAGCCAAACTGAATATCGCAACACGTACCATCCAGCAGGGCTTTAATATATTCCTCTCAAATGCTTTCGGTTTTGGGGGGACAAATTCTACACTAATCATTAAGAATATTCCATAATTATTCTTAATTTTACACCCGAAAATCAAGGTAAGCACTCACTCTATATGACACAAGAAGAAATCACCCGGGATGTGAATAATTTCCTGGTCGAAGAATTTGAAATTGAAGAGAACCTCATTACGCCTGATGCCACCTGGAAACAGATCGGTATCGACAGCCTTGACTTTGTGGATATTGTCGTCATTATTGAAAAAAAATATGGCTTTAAACTGAAAGGTGAAGAAATGGCCAATATAGCAACCCTTAGCCAGTTTTATAAGCATATATTTGACCGGGTTCATTCCAATAATTAAGGAATGGCCAGGTGGGAAGGAAAAACCAGGGGTGGTCTAAGCGGTTACAGGATATTTGTTTTTACCATCCGCCACCTGGGCCTTTACCCTGCTTACCTCCTGCTCGTCTTCGTTTCCTTTTACTATTTCCTCTTTGCCCGAAAATCCAATCATCATATCTATTATCTCTATCATAAACGCTTGAAATACAGCTCAACCCGTGCCCGCTGGACTATTTACAGGAATTATTTTATCTTCGGACAGGTGCTAATAGATAAAGTTGCTGCCATGGCTGGTCTGGCTGATAAATTTAGCTATGACTTTGATGGGGAAGAATACCTCCGCGGGATGCAAAACGGGGGCCTGCTCATAAGTGCCCATATCGGGAACTGGGAAGTCGCCGGAAATCTTTTGAAAAGGCTCGACAGGCCCTTTAATATCGTGATGTTTGATGAAGAACATGAAAACATCAAACATTATCTGGATGATGTCATGAAGGAAAAGAATATCAAAGTGATAGTGATAAAAAATGACCTTTCGCATCTTATTCAAATCCATGAAGCGCTGAAAAACAGGGAACTCATCGCAATTCACGGGGACCGCTTTTTAGAAGGTGCCAAGACCATCACGGCAAATTTTCTCGGACAGCCCGCCAGGTTTCCCTGAAGGGCCATTCTACCTGGCTTTGCGTTTTGGCGTTCCCGTAAGTTTTGTTTTTGCCATGAAGGAAGGGCCCACACATTATCATTTTTATGCTACGCCTTCCCGTTCATATGAGAATAAAGGAAAGAGGAAAGTTCCGGAGGAAAATCTCCGGGCCATCCTTGAAGATTATCTGATTGAATTTGAAGACAAACTTTTAAGATATCCCGAACAATGGTTTAATTATTATCAATTTTGGGAGGAAGAGCAGAAAAGGAAGTAAAGACCTGAAATTCATCAATATCAGTCTTAATTTTTAAATAATTTCATGAAAACCCTGGTAATATATTACTCTCAGACCGGACAGACAAAAGCCATAATTGATTCGGTAGTAGAACCACTGGTAGAATTTTCAGAAATTCATTTTGAGGAGTTGAAGCCGCTTGAAGCATTTCCATTTCCATGGACAGGCATGTCCTTCTTCCAGGCTTTTCCTGAGTCTGTCAGGGAAATTCCCTGCCGCTTACAGCCTTTTTCTTTTGATCCGAAAACAAGCTATAATCTGATAATCCTTGCCTATCCCGTCTGGTACCTTTCGCCCTGTATTCCAATGTCTTCCTTTCTTCAAAACCAGGATGCAAAAAACTTATTGAACGGAAAGCCTGTGATCACCATTTCAGGCGTTCGCAATATGTGGGCCATGGCCCAGGAAAGTGTAAAAACCAGGATATTTGAGGCAGGAGGAAAACTGATAGGGAACATTGTCCTGGTGGATCCCAGTCCAAATCTGCTGAGTGTAATTACCATTGTTCGCTGGATGATGAAGGGTGAAAAACAAGGCAGCGGACTTTATCAAAAAATGTTTCCTCCAGCCGGGGTTCCTGAAAAAGACATCAGGGGAGCTTCAGTTTTCGGGGAAATTATTGCAAAGGCCTTCAGGGAAGATCATACCGAAAACCTGCAGGCAGAGCTTCTCTCCCATGGGGCGGTTAAGGCAAGCCACTTGCTCCTGAGCGTAGAAAAAAGAGGAAAAATGATGTTCGGATTCTGGTCGAAATATGTCTTAAAAAAGGGACATTTTAATGATCCGGCAAGAGAAGGCAGGTTAAGGGCTTTCAAATATTATCTTTTTGCAGTCATATATCTGGTTTCACCTATTGGGTCGGTCGTCATCTGGCTGTTCCATAAATTAACTCCCCGCAGGACAAAGAAAATGCTGGATTATTTTTCCGGCCTGAGTCTGAAAGGGCATTGAAAATTATTCTTTCTACCTATCACTTGTATCAATCCAATAATCCTTCAGAATCATCCCGATATCTAAACTATTTTTATCTTTGCCACAATAAAATTGTAAGAAAGAGTTGTTCGTATGTCTAATGAAGTTTACCTCACCCGTTTATCCAAGTTCATGCCCAACCGGCCCGTGGAAAATGATGATATGGAAAGGTACCTGGGAATGATCGATGGAAAGCCTTCCAGGGCAAAACGGATCATTCTGAGGAACAACCAGATCAAAACCAGGTATTATGCCCTTGATGAACAAGGCAGGGCAACTCATACGAACGCAGGGTTGGCTACTGAAGCAATACGCGGACTGATGGATGAAAAGTTCAGTACGATGGACATAGAACTTTTGTCTTGCGGAACAACTATTTCTGACCAGATACTTCCTTCACATACTGCTATGGTGCATGGTGAATTGGGAGTCAGACCGATGGAGATTTTGTCCCCTGCCGGCTCCTGCGCTTCAGGTATGCACGCAATGAAATATTGTTACCTGGCTATCAAATCTGGAGAAGTGCATAATGCTGTTTGCGCCGGATCTGAAAGATTTTCACTTATGATGCAGGCCAGGTTTTTTGAGAAGGAAACCAGGAACCTGCAAGTGCTCGAAAAGGAACCTATCATTGCCTTTGAAAAAGAATTCCTCCGTTGGATGCTGAGCGACGGGGCCGGTGCTGCCTTGCTGCAGGATCATCCCAACACCGATGGACCCTCTTTAAAAATTGAATGGATAGAGAACATTTCATATGCTAACCAGCTGGAAACATGCATGTATGCAGGAGGTGAAAAAGCTCCTGACGGGAGGATCATCCCCTGGTGCAGTTTTATGCCGGAAGAAATGCTCGATAAATCCATCTTTTCGCTCCGGCAGGATGTAAAACTTCTTGGGAAAAATATTGTTAATCAGGGCGGATATTTCATTGCCGACATTGCTAAACGGAGAAATCTCAACCCTGAAGAAATTGATTATTTCCTCCCCCATATATCTTCTGAATACTTTCGTTCTCAGGTCGATGAAGATTTAAAACGTTACGGATTTCCGATACCCCAGGAAAAATGGTATACTAATCTGGTGAGGCTGGGGAATGTGGGGGCAGCAAGTATTTATTTCATGATAGAAGAACTTTTTCATTCCGGAAAGCTGGAAAAAGGCCAGAAACTTTTACTCATGATTCCTGAAAGCGCCCGGTTCTCTTATGTATATGCTTTGATGACCGTGGTGTAATTTCTTTCCGTATTTTTGCAGAAATTTTGCAATTCAAACAAAATCAATCTGAACCCCTTGCTTATTGTGTTTTATTAAACATTATGCTGGCAGAAGGAGACAAAATACTGGAGCTTATCCCGCAGCGTCCACCAATGGTCATGATTAATACTTTGGAATCATGTGATTCTGAAACTACTATTTGTACGCTACTCATAGAACCATCAAATATTTTTGTAGAGAATGGAATATTTACAGAGCCCGGGATTATGGAATTAATGGCCCAGACGGCTGCAGTTCGGACTGGCTGGATGGCAGCTTTAAAGGCAAGTGGAGCGAAGCAGAAGCCTCCCGTAGGAGTGATAGGTAGCATTTCAAGATTTCAACTTTATTCGAGGCCTCCAGCCGGTGTCCGGATAATTTCGGAAGTCAGGGTAATGAACGAGATCTTCAACGCAAGCATGATAAGGTGTAAAGTATATATTGAAGATGAGATCCTGGCTGAAAGTGAAATGAAAATCTTTATCACAGGAGATTAATATAATTCGGATGAAAAAAAAAGAAGTACCCCAGGATGATGACGGATTGCAGGAAGGCTTGTACCTGGATATGTGTTATGTCCTGGATGAAAACGGGAAATATACTACTGTCCAGAGCAAAGGATGGAAGCCAAAAAATGACGCCATGATCCAGGCCTGGGAAGTCGTCCGTGAGAAAGCTGAAAAAGTAAAACAAAAAGTACTTGCAGGTGAATTAAGCCCAATCGCTTATTATATGGAATTGAGAATTATGGACTTAAAACTCCTGGCCCAATATGCAGGTTTGCCCAAACGGATTGTTAAAAAACATATGAAACCCTCAGTTTTTAAAAGCCTTGGCGATGAAATCCTGCTGGTTTACGCCGATGCTTTTGATATTACAATTGAAGAATTACGAGATTTTAAAGCTAAGTTTGATACTAAATGAGCGAAAAAGCAACGCTGATCGATTTCAATCATCACCAGGCTGCCCACTGTGAAAACGGTGTAACTTCAAACCTGCTGAAATACCATGGCATAAATCTGAGTGAGCCCATGGTATTTGGTATAGGCAGTGGTCTGTTTTATTCCTATATGCCCTTCATCAAAGTGAATGGGCTGCCTGTTTTCTCTTTCAGGCCATGGCCGGGCATGATCTTCAACCGCATTACTCATAGACTTGGTATCAAAATTCACAGGGACAAATTCAGGGATCAGAAGGAAGCCATGGATGCCCTTGATGTGAATCTTAAAAAGGGTATTCCAACCGGTTGTTTGGTAGGGGTTTATCATCTGACCTATTTCCCCAAAGCTTACCGTTTTCATTTCAATGCCCATAACCTGGTCGTGATAGGGCGAGAAAACGGGGAATACATTATAAGTGATCCGGTAATGGAGAAAGTTGAAAAACTTACTTACCATGACCTTATGCGGGTCAGATTTGCCAGGGGGACATACCCTCCAAGGGGAAGAATGTATTATATAGAGGGTATTTCGGAAGATTTTGACTTGAAAAAGGCCATAGTGCACGGCATAAAATACACCAGCAAGGAAATGTTAAAGATACCTATACCCCTTTTCGGTGTGAAGGGAATAAGGTACACTGCACGGCGGATGCGCAACTGGCCAAATAAGCTTGGCCCTAAGAAAGCATCCCTTTACCTGGGTCAGCTTGTGAGGATGCTCGAAGAAATAGGTACGGGCGGTGGCGGATTCCGCTTTATTTACGCGGCTTTCCTGCAGGAAGCTGCCATTGTTTTGCAACAGGATTGGCTGAACGAGGTTTCAGCTGAGATGACAGCAGCTGGTGATCGCTGGAGGGAATTTGCCATCATCGCCGGAAGAATATTTAAGAACCGTAACGGGGTAGAAGAAAGTTACCGTGCAGCTTCCGATGTGCTGATGGATATCGCTGACCGGGAAGAAAAGATTTTTATCAAACTCAGCCAAATTAAACAGATAGATTGAACTCTGCTGAAGCCATAGTGATAAAGGATCTTGTCAAAGTTTATAAAGGGTCGTCTGACCCTGCTCTTGATAAGATATCCCTTGGCATACCTGCAGGAAGTATTTACGGACTCCTGGGCCCCAACGGGGCCGGAAAAACCACCACTATCAGCATCCTTTGCGGATTGCTCCTTCCCGATAGCGGTAAAATCATGATAAAGGGCCTGAATATCCGGAATCACCTGGCTGAAATCAAACAATTCATTGGGGTTGTCCCCCAGGATATAGCCCTCTACCCTACCCTCACAGCCCTCGAAAATTTGCAGTTTATAGGCAGAATGTACGGATTACAGGGTCATGAACTAAAAAGCCGGATAGATGAATGCCTGCATTTATTTGGCCTTCACAAGTATGGTCGCAGGAAGATTAAAACTTTTTCAGGTGGAATGAAAAGAAGGATCAACCTGATAGCTGGCATCCTTCACCAACCTGGCATTTTGATCCTGGATGAACCCACAGTGGGTGTGGATGTGCAATCCAGGGCGGTAATACTTGAATACCTCAGGGAGATCAATGAAAAAGGGACTACGATAATTTACACTTCCCATTATATGGAAGAAGCCGAGCATCTGTGCAGCGATATAGCCATTATCGACCAGGGGCGTATACTTGCAGAAGGCAGGCCCGGAGAACTCATTGCCGCTCAGCCAGGCTCTACAAACCTGGAAAGTGTTTTTATTAAACTTACCGGGAGGACATTAAGAGATCAATAATGAAAAGAATGCTGGCCTCCATATGGAAAGAAATTTTATTGCTCTCCCGCGACCGGGCCGGTCTGGCGATACTATTTATCATGCCTGTTTTCCTGGTGCTGGTCATGACCCTGATACAGGATATGACTTTCCGAAAACTTGATGAGACTAAATTGACGGTGCTTTTCCTGGACCTGGACCATGATTCACTTGGATATTATATCGGGAAAGGATTGCAGGCCCAGAAATTTTTAAATCCTGTTACGGAAATTAACGATCAGCCACTGAACGAGCAAATAGTTAGAAATGAGATCGCTGAAGGTAAATACCAAATCGGGATTATTGTCGGGCCGGGGGCAAGCAAAGCTATTCGGGAAAGAGGCAAAGCCCTGGTAGATGAGGCCATATCGGGGAACAGCGACAGTTCAGCCTTCAATATAGATTCCCTGGCGCAAGCGAATATCATCCTGTATTTCGATCCGGTGATCAAGAATTCCTTCAAACAGACTGTCCGTACTGTACTTGAAAACTTCACCAATAAGATAGAAGCAAAGATCACCTTTGAAACTTTTGCACAGGAGATCTCTAAATATCTGCCCAATATTAAAACCCCGGCATTTGACACCAGGGGCGGTATCAACCTGCAGGAGGTATATGCGAGCAATGAATATAATACCATGATTCCCAATTCTGTCCAGCATAATATTCCTGCCTGGACTATTTTTGCAATGTTCTTTATAGTCATCCCGCTTACGGGGAATCTGATCAAAGAAAGGGAAAGTGGCACATCCCAGAGATTGAAGATCATGCCCGGAACTTATTTTCATGTACTTGGCTCAAAGATCATAGTTTACCTCGGGGTTTGCCTGGTACAGTTTGTTTTGATACTGCTGCTGGGGATATTGATTATCCCTCTGTTTGGTTTGCCTTCCCTGAATATAGGTGATCACAGGCTGGCACTTATGATCATGGGTTTTGCAACCGCACTTGCAGCCACCGGCTATGGGGTAATGATCGGGACCATTGCGAATACCTTTGAACAGGCTGCCTCTTTCGGCTCGGTGTCGGTGATCATATTGTCGGCCATTGGAGGCTTGTGGGTACCTGTTTTCCTGATGCCGGCTTTTATGCAGAAAATAAGCATCATATCTCCCCTGAACTGGGGTATGGATGGTTTTTACAATATATTTTTAAGAGGAGGGGGATGGTTCGAAATCCTGCCTTATGCTGCTTTGCTGTTTGCATTTTTCCTGCTATCGCTTTTCACCGCCCTCATCTATAATAAAAGCAGGAGGAATTATTGAAAGCCCCTTTAGTGCCGCTCCTACGGAGCTCTTGATATTCCCTTCCTCCATCATTGCTATAGACATGTCGCGCCTACGGCGCTCGCTTTTGTGGAAATTCCAGCCTAAATATTTCTAATCCCCCTGAAATTCAATAAATAATTCCCTTCAAATCGATTTCTATTCTAGACAAAATCTTTAAATCAAGATTTAGAATAGAGCCATATTTGAACGATGTGTATATGATTAAATTAAAAGCGGCAATTCGCCGAAACGTGTTGGCAGCATTATTACTCGAATGTGAGAACCAGCTACTAATTAGAGCTGCGTAGCAGCATCATGTCTATAGAAAAATGGATCAAGTTTAGAATCAGATCTCCGTAGGAGCGGCATTATTATGGCAAGATTTATTCCAATAAAATATTTTCCCATAGTGCCGCTCCTACGGAGCTCTTGACATTGACTTCTCACATCATTGCTATAGACATGTCGCGCCTACGGCGCTCGCTTTTGTGGAAATTTCATATTTGGTGGTAAAAAATTTAGATATTTGAGGCTTTTTCAGTCCTACCCTTTTCCCCATTTTACAAGATTTGGCACAAAACATGTATATTATGCACTAAACTAGAGCTGCGTAGCAGCGACATGTTTATAGAAAAACCGGATCAAATTTAAAACCAGAGCTCCGTAGGAGCGGCATTATTATGGCAAACACATACACGCAACTTTATTATCATGTGGTATACGCCGTTAAAGGCAGAACCAACTTAATTTCCAGGAAATGGAAAGAAGAACTCTATAAATACATCACGGGGATTATCCGTAAAAAAAATCAAAAACTTATTGCAATTAATGGTGTTAACAACCATATTCATTTGTTGATTGGGCTAAAACCCGATGTTAATTTATCTGATATAATGAGAGATGTCAAAGCCAACTCATCAAGATTTATAAACGAGAACAAATATGTTTCAGGCAAATTTGAATGGCAACAAGGCTTTGGGGCTTTTACCCTGGGTCAAACGCAACTTCCATTCATTATAGAATATATTAATAATCAGGAAGAACATCACAAAACAAGAACATTCCGTGAGGAATACATTGATTTTCTCAATCACAATGATATAGATTTTAATTCTGATTATATTTTTAATGACGAATAGTGCCGCTCCTACGGAGCTCTTGATATTCCCTTCCTCCTTCATTGCTATAGACATGCCGCGCCTACGGCGCTCGCTTTTGTGGAAATTCCTGGCCTAAATATTTCTAATCCCCCTGAAATTCAATAAATAAAACTCCTTCCAATTCATTTTTCTATCAGGCATTATACCGCCACCAAATCAAGCACTAGAATAGGTCTGTTTACCAACGACAATTCTATGATTAAATAAAATCCGGCAATTCGCCGAAACGTGTTGGCAGCATTATTACTCGAATGTGAGAACTAGCTACTAATTAGAGCTGCGTAGCAGCGTCATGTTTATAGAAAATACGGATCAAATTTTAAACCAGAGCTCCGTAGGAGCGGCATTATTATGGCAAGATTTATTCCAATAAAATATTTTCCCATAGTGCCGCTCCTACGGAGCTCATGATATTCCCTTCCTCCTTCATTGCTATAGACATGTCGCGCCTACGGCGCTCGCTTTTGTGGAAATTCTAACCTAATTATTTCTGATCCTCCTGAAATTCAATAAACAATTGCCTTCAATTCAATTTTCTAATCGATGCGATATCAGGCTTTAAAATAGAACCCTACACCAACGACCTATCCATGATCAAATT
Source organism: uncultured Bacteroidales bacterium (assembly GCA_963787195.1). Classification (GTDB taxonomy): domain Bacteria; phylum Bacteroidota; class Bacteroidia; order Bacteroidales; family JAGOPY01; genus CAWBCI01. The sequence goes on along the minus strand of CAWBCI010000020.1, from coordinate 76,839 downwards.
CAAACCGGCAATTGGCGAAATCGTACTGGTAGCATCCTAACACAAATGTGAGAACCAGCTATTAATTTGAGCTGCGTAGCAGCGTCATGTCTATAGAAAAATGGATCAAGTTTAGAATCAGAGCTCCGTAGGAGCGGCATTATTATGGCAAGATTTATTCCAATAAAATATTTTCCCATAGTGCCGCTCCTACGGAGCTCTTGACATTGCCTTCCTCACTTCATTGCTATAGACATGCCGCGCCTACGGCGCTCGCTTTTGTGGAAATTCTAACCTAATTATTTCTGATCTTCCTGAAATTCAATAAACAATTGCCTTCAATTCAATTTTCTAATCGATGCGATATCAGGCTTTAAAATAGAACCCTACACCAACGACCTATCCATGATCAAATTCAAACCGGCAATTGGCGAAATCGTACTGGTAGCATCCTAACACAAATGTGAGAACCAGCTATTAATTTGAGCTGCGTAGCAGCGTCATGTCTATAGAAAAATGGATCAAGTTTAGAATCAGAGCTCCGTAGGAGCGGCATTATTATGGCAAGATTTATTCCAATAAAATATTTTCCCATAGTGCCGCTCCTACGGAGCTCTTGATATTGACTTCCTCACTTCATTGCTATAGACATGTCGCGCCTACGGCGCTCGCTTTTGTGGAAATTCCTGGCTGAAAATCTCTAAAAAATAAAATCATTCCCTACTTATAATCTTCGATCCGACTGAATGATATTGGCCGGATTTACTAATTTCGTTCTGAATTATATTTCATATCATCATAAATAAAATATATAATCCTTATGTCCGAAAATGAATTAAAGACCATGACGGAAGTGGAAGTCCGTTTCAATGAGGTGGATATGATGCAGATCGTTTGGCATGGGCATTATATTCAATATATGGAAGAAGGCAGGGAAGATTTCGGTAAAAAATACGGAATCAGCTATATGGATATCCTCAGCTTTGGCTATATGGCACCTGTGGTGAGCCTCAAATGCGATTTCAAAAAGTCACTCGAATATGGCGATCATGCCCTTGTCGAAACCAGTCTGAAATACAGTGACGCAGCAAAACTTGTCTATCAGTTCAATATTTACAGGGCTTCCGACAAAGTCCTGGTCGCTACCGGTGAAAGCGTGCAGGTTTTCCTGGATATGCAAAGGGAGCTGGTCCTGACTGTTCCGCATTTTTTTGCAGAATGGAAGGAAAAATGGGATTTCCATCCTGAATAATATCTTATAGAAACCAGCCTAAAAACAATAGATTTCCGAAATGTCTTACTTTTGCCCTTCATTTTACTGATTATGACTGAGGTCTACATAGGAGCTGACAATATTATCTCCTCTCTTGGATTTACTTCTGCAGAAAACGCGGAAAATATGCTTCAGGGAATTTCCGGAGTTCGGCTAACAGATGATAAAAACTTATATCCTTCCCCTGTAGCAATTTCATTAACAGACCACAGCGCATTGGAAAAACTTTTTTCCTTTTATATGGATTCACATTCAGGACAGGGCCCAAAAAACGGATTCACCCGGCTGGAGAAAATGATGCTCCTCTCCCTGGAAGATGTTTTATCAAAATCAGAAGTGAAACTGCAGGATACTAAAACCATCTTCATACTTTCATCAACCAAAGGAAACATCGACCTTCTCGAAAAACGGGGAAAGAAAGAATTTGATCCGGAAAGGCTTTACCTGTGGAAAATGGCTGAGATCATCGGGAAATACCTGGGGGCAGTGAATAAACCCATAGTTGTAAGCAATGCCTGTATATCCGGTTTGCTTGCCATCATTACAGGCGAGCGCCTGATCCGATCCGGAAGATATGATCATGCCGTGATTGTCGGCGGGGACCTCGCAAGCGAATTTGTGATCTCAGGCTTCCAGTCATTCCAATCGCTTAGTCCCGGAATCTGCAAACCTTTTGACCGCGATCGCGACGGCCTTTCACTGGGAGAAGGATCTGCCGCCGTCATCTTATCCCGGCAAGTTGAAATGACCGGTATCAGTGAAAAAATCACAATCACCGGAAGTAACAGCAATAACGATGCAAACCATATTTCCGGGCCATCCCGGGAAGGCGAAGGGCTTTATCTCTCCATATTTGGAGCTATGGCACAGGCCGGTATAAATCCGGGGGACCTTGATTACATCTCGGCCCATGGAACGGCAACCCCATACAATGATGAGATGGAAGCAAAAGCTTTGACAAGGGCCGGGCTGAACCAGGTTCCATTGAACAGCTTCAAAGCATACATCGGGCATACACTCGGTGCAGCCGGGATCATCGAATCAGCCCTGACACTCTATTCAATGAAAAACAGGAAGCTGATTGCCTCGGCCGGATACCGCATCCATGGCGTTTCACAGCCCCTGAATATAATCAAGGAAAATAAGGATGAGAATATTAAAATGAGCCTAAAAATTGCATCGGGTTTCGGCGGCTGCAATGCAGCGGTAATCTTCAATAAAAATCCCTAAATCATTGACGTTCTTGTTTGTATTTTATCCTGAATTTGAAATAATGGATTTTTTTATCTTCTTTCAAAAATGAAAAAAAATGAAATGCAATTGAAGATTTCTAAATATATATCGCTAAACAAGTGGCAAAGTCCATGTGAATAATAAAGAAATATTCAGCCAGGATTTTGAAAAGAGTAGTGAATTTTTAAAAGCTGTATATCGCAAACTGCATCTTTCATATCCCAAGTTTTTCAAAATGGATAATCTGGCTAAACTTGGTTTACTTTCGGCTGAACTTTTATTGCAAGATACTGACATCATCCAAAAATACAAATCCGAAAAAACCGGAATCATCCTCCTGAATTCATCTTCTTCACTGGAAACGGATGAGAAGCACCAGGAAACTATAGACGACCGTGCAAAGTATTTTCCCAGCCCATCAGTTTTTGTTTATACGCTTGCCAATATCATGGCCGGTGAAATGGCTATACGGCATAAGCTGAGGGGAGAAAACTCCGTTTTCATCTTTGAAAAACCCGATCCTGAATTTATTCATAGCTATGTGACTGAACTTTTCGCGCTCGATAAGGTTGAGTGTGTGCTTAGCGGATGGGTGGAATGTTACCATGAAAGGCTCGAATCCTGCCTTTTTCTGGTAGAACGGGACCCGGGCTTAATTTCTTCCGGGCAAGCATCGGAAAATATTATCTTTGACCCAAAATCAATAAGCCAATTATTTAATGAAACAGTCTTAAAATAATGGAAGAACTAATTACTAAACTCAAGAAAGAGATCGTCGAAGTCCTGAACCTGGAAGATATTCGTCCTGAAGACATAGATACCGATGCCGCCTTATTTGGGGATGGGCTCGGACTGGATTCAATAGATGCACTCGAACTAATCGTCCTTTTGGAAAAAAATTACGGTATTAAGATCGAAGATCCGAAAGACGGTCGTAAAATATTTGCCTCTGTGAGGACAATAGCTGACTTTATCAGGGAGCACCAAAAGTAAAATTTGCATGGGAGTAAGGGTTATCGTTAGCGGAATCGGTATCATCAGTGCTATTGGCAATAATGTTGCTGAAGTACTTGATGCCCTCAAAAATTCCAGGAGCGGGATTGGCCCGATCACATCCCTGTCTACTGTTCATCAAGGGCACATACCCGTTGGTGAGGTCAAAAAAGGCAATGAGCAACTGGCTGAATTTCTGAATATTCCCTTTGATCCATTCATGTCGCGGACTGCACTGCTGGGACTCACGGCTGCAAGCGAAGCGGTCGGATCAGCCGGCATCGACCCGACCGAAAAAGGTATCCGTACCGGCATTATCAATGCCACTACCGTCGGGGGTATGGATAAGACGGAGATCAATTTCCGGAATTTTGAAAAGGGTTATCCTTATAATTATTTCATTTTCACGCATGATTGCGGCGACAGTACCGAACGTTTGGCCGATTTCTTCGGCCTGAATGGTTTTATCACAACTATCAGCACCGCCTGTTCTTCATCCGCCAATTCTATCATGATGGGGGCCCGGATGATCAAAGCCGGTTTGCTCGACAGGGTCATAGTCGGGGGCACCGATTCGCTTTCCAAATTCACCCTGAACGGGTTTAACACCCTGATGATCCTGGATAAACAACAATGCCGGCCTTTTGATAAGAACCGGACAGGCCTGAACCTGGGTGAAGGCGCGGCTTACCTGGTGCTCGAAGCGGAAGAACTGACACGAAACAAAAAACGATATTGCGAGGTCAAAGGATATGCCAATGCGAATGATGCCTACCATCAAACCGCCTCATCACCCAATGGCCTGGGGCCTTACCTTTCTATGAAAGGAGCCCTGGAAAGCGCCGGTCTGCGGTCTGCTGATATTGATTACATCAATGCTCACGGGACCGGTACTGACAATAATGACCTGACAGAGGGAATCGCGATAGGACGAATCTTTTCTCCCCATATCCCGGCATTCTCATCGACAAAACCCCTTACAGGCCATACCCTGGGAGCGGCAGGAGCTGTTGAAGCAGTCATTTCCTCCCTTGCCATTCAGGAACAATTGATCTTTCCCAACCTGAATTTCAGCGAGAAGATGGATGAACTGGACTTTGAACCTACCAGGGAATTCCTGAAAGACCGCAAGATCCTAAATGTCTTGAGCAATTCTTTTGGTTTCGGCGGGAATGATTCAACTTTAATTTTTTCAGCCTGCTGATATGAAAGCATACATCCGTGGCATAGGAAGCATCTCCCCTCAACCGACTTACAATAACTCGGTCTTCCTGGACGATATCCGCAATTACAATAGCCGGATGTTGACTTCAGTAGAGCCTGATTACAAAGAATTTATCAAGCCTATTCAGCTTCGCCGCATGAGCAGGGTGTTGCGGATGGGCGTCACATCTGCCGGTATCTGTTTGAGGGATGCAGGGGTGGAAATGCCTGATGCCATCATCACCGGTACAGGTCTTGGGATGATGGAAGATACCGAAAAATTCCTTGGTTCAGTCATCGATAATGATGAAAAATTCCTTACCCCTACGTCTTTCATCCAATCGACGCACAATACAGTCGGAGCCCATATAGCAGTTATGTTGGGATGTAATAAATACAATTACACTTACGTACACGGGCCGGTTTCATTTGAAAGCGCCCTGCTCGACAGCATGATGAGACTGGATGAAAACCCACAGGAGAATATCCTGGCCGGGGGGGCAGAAGAAATAACCAGCTTACATTTCAAAATTACCGACAGCGCGGGCTTCTGGAAAAAGGAAGAGATCAGGAACCTTGATTTATTAAAACATCAGACTGAAGGCACCATTGCAGGTGAAGGCAGCACATTTTTCCTGCTAAGTGGCATTCCTCATGAAAATGATTATGCGGTCATAAGGGGCCTTAAAACCATGTATAAAGCGGATGCAGATAAACTGCTTAGGGAAACTCTGTCCCTGCTCGGCGAACTGCAGCTCGGATTAGACGATATCGACCTCTTACTCCTTGGACTAAACGGGGACATCAGGTACGACGGTATCTATCATCAATTCCGGCAGAACTTTCCTCAGAACACAAGACAGGGGATTTTCAAACAGCTGTGCGGGGACCATTTTCTTGCCAGTACTTTTGCACTCTGGCTTGCATCAAAGTCCCTTAAAAATCAATCCATACCTGAGGTATTGATGATGGAGAAGCAGGCCAATCCTGCCGGTCCCCTGAATAATATCTTGATTTACAATCAACACAAGAATACAAACCACTCTCTTATGCTGGTTTCAAAATGCTGAATTTCAAAACCGTAAGCCTGAGTTTCATCATTCTTATCCTCATCCTGGCCCCTTTGACTTATTTTCGGCATGAGCTGTTTTTCGTATTGGCTCTTATAATACTAATTTATATCTTCCTCCTGGTGCGTGGCTCGGTTTTTGTGAATTCCGGTTTTTATATTCAGGCGTATTGCAGGGGAAATGGAACTGAAAAAAGTATAGCCCTGAGTTTTGATGACGGGCCTGATCCCGGGACGACGCCTTTATTGCTTGATCTGCTCAAAGTTTCGGGCATCAAGGCTGCTTTTTTCTGTATAGGTGAAAAAGCTGAAAAATATCCGGAACTGCTTAAAAGGATCGTAGAGGAGGGTCATATTTTAGGAAATCATTCTTATTCACATTCGGCTTATTTTGACCTTTACAGTTCAAAAAAGATGAAAAAGGAGCTTCAGAAAACTCACAAAATTTTTGAAGATATTAGCGGAAAAAGTCCTCTCTGGTTCCGGCCCCCTTACGGAGTGACCAACCCTTCGCTCAGAAAAGCGGTCGATTCCATGGCTTACAAAGTGATGGGCTGGTCGATAAGGAGCCTGGATACAAAAGGCGAAAGCGTGCAGATCATTTTTGAAAGGATCCGCAAAAAATGGCATCCCGGGGCAATTATTTTATTGCACGATAATCTCGGAGACGTGAACAAACTGATGCAAATGATCATTGATTACGCACACAAGACAGAATATAATATAAAGAGGCCGGATGAACTTCCGGGTTTTACAAATTTTAATTAATATAAATATGAACCTGAAACTCGCTTTCTTGTTATTGACAGTTTTTTTCCTGCCCTCGGGCGAAAAAAATAATCTTGTCGTAAAAATATCCGATATAAAGTCCATGCAAGGCAACCTTTATGTCGGACTTTTCAAAGGTCCGGAACAGTTCATGAAATTTGATTCGGCTTATATGGGCAAAATGGTGGAAGTAAAAAAACCTGATGAAACCGTGACTTTCAATGATGTGCCTGAAGGTCAGTATGCCATTGCTGTTTTTCAGGATATGAACCTGAATGGCAAACTTGACCAGAATGAACTGGGTATACCTAAAGAAGGTTTTGGGTTTTCAAATAATCATAAAGGACCTCCTAAATACGATAAATCCGTTTTCACAGTCCCTGATCAGGATACTATCAGGATCACATTAATTACGAGTATATTTCAGGAAGAATAATTTTATGAAATCAAGATATATCTGTTTAATGCTCGCTTTGGTCTTATCAGCGGGTTATCAGACTTTAACCGCCCAGGAAAGAAAGCCTGTCGCCGATCCTGCAGAACTTATTTCCCAAATTAATAAAGCTGCCGCTGATACTAAGACTATAGAAAGTGACTTCATCCAGGAAAAAGAACTCAGTTTCCTGCAGGACAAGGTCACATCCCATGGAAAATTTTTCTTCAAAAAAGACAATCAACTCCGTTGGGAATATACCAGCCCCTACCAATATACCATCATTCTTAATAATGGGAGAATTAAGGTCATTGATGAAGGCAAGGCGAATACCTTTGATGCCACATCTAACCGTATGTTCTCAGAAATTAATGAAATTATGATGGGGGTGGTGAACGGGACTGTCCTGAATTCGGGTAAATTTAAGACTGAATATTTTGATGGCGGTTCTCATTATATTTTATCCCTTGTCCCCCTATCAGAAGGTATGAAGGACTTCCTGGCCCGGATCGAGATTTCCGTGAATAAAAAGGATTTCACAGTTGACAGTATCCGGATGATTGAAAAATCAGGGGATTATACCAATATCATTTTTCAAAACAAAGTATTGAATGGGGAAATACCTGATAAAGTCTTTAAGCTGGATTAGCCTCCTGTTTTTCATCTTGCAAGGCTGTGCGCTGACTGATTACAAACGGACTTCGGGGAGCACTCCCGGAATTATCCGGCCGGCTTTTGCGGATACCTTTAGTCGCGGCTTATATAAAACAAATATAAGTGTTAGGGGGCATGAATTCGGTGGGCTTATGCTGATTAAAAGAGTTTCAGGGGAGCACTTCCGTATATCATTTTTCAATGAACTGGGAATGAGTTTTCTGGACGGGGATTTTCAGAAGGACAGTTCGGGCGCTCCTGTACTGCAAATTCAGAAGATTTATGGCCCCCTTAACAGAAAAGCGCTTATTAGCGCCCTGCAGGAAAGTTTCAGGTTAATTTTCCAACCTGAAAATGAAGTTCAGGATTTCCCTCTTTATCAAAATAAAAAAAATCATAGCTTTCTGGCCGAATATGCGGGATTGAAAAGCCGGAAATATTATATCGGTTTCGAAGAAAAAGCCCGACCCTTTATCGCCCGTTCTGTTTCTTCATGTAATATGCCAAAGGCAAGGGCGTCCTTTCTTTATTCGGAAAAATATCCGGGCAGTCCTTCTGAAATTGATATTCATCATAAAGGTTCGGGATTGAATATCATAATGAAAAGAATAGAATAGGTTTTTTATGAAGGATGATCTGTCGCTTATAAGTTAATAAACCTCATATTTGACGAATTAATGGATATCACAATATATTATGCTGAAAGACCATTTATACTCCATAGTGCAGATCAATAAAAAGGACCAGACATTGGATTGCTCCATTCATTTCAATGCATCTGACCCCATTTTTGAGGGGCATTTCCCGGATCATCCGGTAGTCCCCGGGGTGTGCCTGGTACAGATCGTCCGTGAATTAGCGGAGATAGCTGCGGAGTTTCCGCTCACTTTAAGGGACGCTTCCCAGATAAAATTCCTGAATCCTATTGATCCTGGTGTGAATCCGGATGTTTTCGTGAAAATCCTGCTGGAAAAAACTGAAACGCAAGAGTATCGCTCCAATGCAATAATCTATTTCAAGGATGAGGTTTTCATGAAGTTTAAAGGTGTCTTTGAAACTGACCTGCATTGATTTTGAAATGCCCTGAAATAACTCCTTAACAATGCATGCATTTTTCTCCTTATTGTAAGGCATGATTATTGCAAATTTCCTTTTAAAATCTCAAACAAAATGCATATATTTGTGTTAATAGTGCCTAAGATCTGACAAACCTTAAATTAATACATCTATGAAAAAATTACTCACATCAATTATTATTGCATTGTTTACAGTTGCGGTAATTATGGCCTTCACAGTTCCTGAAGTGAAGAATGTAATTGTAAAAAGTCAGGCCCCTCAGGATAAAACTGACTTGGGTTTCCCTAAGGATGTCACTGCAGTTATAGAAAGTACTTGCTTTAATTGCCATTCTGATAAGTCATCCAATATTAAGTCCAAGGCCAAGCTGAATTTCGACCATTGGAATGATTATTCTGATGCGAAGAAAGTAGGCAAACTCGGTGATATTAAGGATGTCATCAATAAAGGTAAGATGCCTCCCAAAAAATTCCTTGAAAGATTTCCGGACAAAGCTTTCACAGATGCACAGAAACAGGATTTCATCAAATGGACTGAAGACGAATCAAAAAAGCTGATAGGAGAATAAATTGCCCGATATTCCAGTTAAAAACATTATTTTTGATGAAGCAATCTGCCAAATGGGTTGCTTCATTTTTTATATCTGAAAATTAATACCTGCAGCATGAAAAAAACCTGGATCTACATTCTTGTTTCCCTGGCTGTGATATTTATCATTATTCAATTTTTCCAGCCTAAAAAAAACATCTCCAAGGGAGAGACAACTGAAGACATCATATTCCAGCTCCAGATTCCTTCCAACGTGAGGGGCAACCTTGCCAATGCCTGCTTTGACTGCCATTCGAACAATACCCGCTATCCTTTCTATAACAATTTCGCACCTGTTTCGTGGTTTCTGAACTATCACATCACTCATGCAAAAAAGCATCTGAATTTTTCGGAATGGGGAACCTATGATAAGAAGAAACAACTGAAGCTTCTGAATGATATTTGCGAAGAACTGAACTCTGATGAGATGCCGCTCCAATCTTATGTGTGGATGCACAGCAGCGCCAATTTAAATGAAAAAGAGAAGAAAGATATTTGTGACTGGACCGACAGTGCAGGGGAAGAGGTTTTGAAAAAAAAATAATCTGACAGGCCTGTTCCTGCATAGTTTTAATGAATGACTGCCTTGACTAAATACACTGATAGCTTCCGGGAATATTCCTGTTGTGTCATCATCCCAACCTATAACAACCCTTTGACCCTGGAAAGGGTACTCAGGGAAACCCTTGACTATACAGATCAGGTCCTGATTGTCAATGACGGTTCTACTGATGACAGCCTGATGATCCTGGATTCTTTTCCCACAGTCAGGCTGATTTCATACCCAGTTAACAAGGGAAAAGGTTATGCGCTCCGGAAAGGATTCAATGAAGCCTTCAATTTGGGCTATAAGTATGCAATTACTATAGATTCCGACGGACAACATCTACCGCAGGACCTGCCGTTTTTCATCGATATGATAGAAAAACAACCAGGCAGCCTTGTGATAGGCGCCAGGAACCTCAGTCAGGATGGCATTCCGGGCGGAACTACCTTCGGGAACCGCTTTTCGAATTTCTGGTTCAGGGTGGAAACAGGCATCAAACTCCCTGACACACAATCAGGATACAGGCTTTATCCACTGGAGCCCTTGCATAAAATGCACTTTTTTACCCGGCGTTTTGAATTTGAGATAGAGGTAATCGTCAGGGCCGCCTGGAAAGGAGTCCCGATCCGCAGTGTCCCGGTCAGTGTTTACTACCCTTCCAAAGAAGAAAGGGTCACACATTTTCGTCCTTTTTGGGATTTCTTCAGGATTAGCCTGCTGAACACTGTCCTTGTTTTGCTGGCCCTGCTTTTTGTAAGGCCATTTCAAATTTTAAGAGGACTGAACAGGGAAAACCTGAGGAATTTTTTCATCAAATACCTGCTCGACCCGAACGAATCTAACTTCCGGAAAGCTGCATCCGTCGCCTTAGGTGTCTTTGTCGGAATTGCCCCTATATGGGGCTGGCAGACGGCCGTGGCACTAGCATTGGCCTACTTCCTGAAACTGAATAAAATTATTACCCTGGTGGCAGCAAATATCAGCATCCCGCCAATGATTCCATTCATTCTTTATTTAAGTTATAAAACCGGTGGAATCATATTGAATAATCCTGCTGATATTGACTATTCTAAAGGACTGAACCTGGAATTTGTAAAAAACAACATTTTCCAGTACGCCACTGGCGCCCTGGTCTTTGGTTCAATCCTCGCCATAAGTCTGGGACTTTTGACTTATATAATGTTATTCCTTTTCAGGAAGAGGGAAAAGGAACTGAAAACGGCAGAATCATTGAACTCCGCCACTTCAGCGCTGAATATTTACGAACAAAATGAGGAAAGTTAAAAGTATATAACAAGCATCGATGGGAGGATTCTTCATCTTACTTTATAAACTTTTTCGCCGCTACCGCCTGGCGTCATTAGGCTTATTCATTATAATGACCGGCCTGGCCGCGTGGTTTGCTTCAGGACTGAAACTGGAAGAAGACATTAATAAGGTCCTGCCTCAGAATGAAAAACTGGTAAAATTTAACCGGGTTTTCGAGCACACCCGTATTTCAGAACAGTTGGTCATGTATATCACCCTTACAGATAGTTCGGCTTTAACGGACCCGGAAATGCTGGAAGCTTTTGCCAATGTCCTGGAAGATTCACTCAAGGCCCGGCTCGTACCGGATTATATCAGGGAAATCCGCCTGAAAGTTCAGGATTCGCTGTTCAGCCAGGTTTACGGGGAATTCTACCGGAACATACCTTTCTTCCTTGATTCTTCCGATTACATTTCAATAGACTCCGCACTGCAGGAGAATAATCTGAGGGAAATCATCCGCAAAGACTACCGGAGCCTGCTTTCTCCGGCCAGTATGATCATGAAGGATTATATCATGAAGGACCCGCTAAGCCTTACTTCCTATGGGTTAAAAAGGCTCAGGTCATTGCAGCTGGATCAAAGTTATTCGATACGTGACAGCTACATATTTTCTTCCGGAGATAAATACCTGATGATGTTCATAGTACCGGCCTACGCATCGTCAAAAACAGGGGAGAATGGAATCCTTATGGAGGAACTGGACCGGATTATCCATCAAACCGAAGATCAGTTTAAGGATAAAGTCACGGCCGATTATTTCGGGTCGGCGGCTGTGGCAGCTGGGAATGCACGGCAGATAAAAAAAGATATTTACCTTACGGTTTCCCTGGCCGCTTTTCTTTTAATTGCATTTATCTTCCTGTATTTCCGGAAAAAATCCAGTTTCATCCTGATATTTCTGCCTTCAGTATTAGGGGCAGGCTTCGCCCTGGCCATACTCTTCCTGATTGGAAAAAGCATCTCGGCCATCTCCCTTGGCTTTGGTGCCGTATTGCTGGGTATTTCAGTAGATTATGCCTTGCATTTCCTGAACCATGCACGTAAAAGCGGAGATTCCATCACGGCCCTCAAAGACCTCTCGACTCCCATTATCATGAGTAGCCTGACAACCGCCGGGGCATTTTTCACGCTCTTGCTGGTCCGTTCCGGAGCCATCCGTGACCTGGGCCTTTTCTCGGCTTTCAGCGTGATGGCCGCAGCGCTGCTGACCCTTACCCTGCTTCCGCAAATACTTGGGAAAAAAGCCCTTAGTTCAGGGTCAAAAAAATCATGGCTGCCTTTTATCGATCGTCTTGCTTCCTATCCCTTCGACAAAAAACGCATCCTGCAGTTCATCATTTTGGGACTCACTATCCTCTTCATTTTTACTGCAAGAAAAATTTCCTTTGAAAGCGATATGAGCAATCTCAGCTTTGTGGATAAAAGACTGCAGAAAGCAGAAAAAACCCTTGACCGGATCAACGATTACACCCTCCGTTCCGTCTACCTGGTATCGACCGGAAAAAACATGGATGAGGCCCTCAGGAATAACGAACAATTAGCCAAACAGGTGAAGAAACTTCAGGATGAAGGCATCGTGAAAAAATACACTTCCGTGGATGGGATACTGCTCTCCGACTCGCTCCAGAGAGCAAAGATTGCCCGGTGGAATTCATTCTGGACCCCGGATAAAAAAGAGGAACTCAAGAAGGGAATCTTAAAGGAAGCTGCTATACTGGGTTTCAAACCTGATGCTTTTGACGCCTTCTTCCATGATGTGCTGGATCATGAATATCAGACCCTCCCGCCATCAGCCTTTGATAAACTGGAGAAAATGTTCCTGAACCAGTATATCTACCCGGCCAAAGATTTTTCCACCGTTGCTACCATATTGAAAGTCAAGTTGCAGGATAAACAAAAAGTCTATGATGCCCTGGGAGAGGACTCTCATACTTTTATCTTTGACAAACAATTCCTCACAACTACTTTTATCGACATACTGAAAGATGATCTGAATCTTCTTGTCTGGGTTTCGCTGCTGATGGTCTTTGCCATATTGCTGGTGGCTTACGGAAGGATAGAGCTGGCCATCATCACCTTCATTCCGATGCTGATTAGCTGGATATGGACTCTCGGTATCATGTCACTAAGCGGATTGCAATTCAATATTTTCAACATCATCATTTCATCCTTTGTTTTCGGGATAGGGATCGACTATGGGATTTTCATTATGAACGGGATGCTGCACGAATATAAATTCGGGGAGAAAAAACTGACATCCTTCAAAACTTCAATATTATTATCAGCCATTACGACCCTGATAGGATTGGGAGTTCTGATCCTCGCGAAACATCCGGCCCTCAAATCCATTGCCCTCTCAGCTATCATCGGGATCAGTTCGGTGCTGTTCATTACTTTCACACTGGAGCCCTTACTCTTCAGGTGGCTGATCTCATACCGCGGTAAAAGAAGGGTGGTCCCCATAACTTTCGGGAATTTTGCCATTTCGATCATGACCCTGTTGATCTTCCTCATCGGAAGCCTTGTCCTGACTATTGCCGGTTTTATACTCTTCTACCTTCTTCCCTTAAAAAAGAAACAAAAATCAGCCATCTTCCATTACTGGCTCATGATAGCTTCGCGTATAATTGTTTACGCAGTATTCACCATACGGAAAACAATTATAAATATTAATGCTGAAGACTTTAAAAAACCATCAGTGATCATTTCCAATCATCAGTCGCATCTTGGATCTGGTGCTGATGATGCTGCTGCATCCTAAACTTATCATTTTAACCAATGACTGGGTTCAAAAGCATCCGGTATATGGGTTTATCGTCCATTTAGCTGATTTTTATACTGTTTCGGAAGGCTCTGACAAGATCATGGACAAGCTCCGGGAAAAAGTTTCACAGGGCTATTCCATCATGGTATTTCCGGAAGGTACCCGATCGGCGGACCTTAGCATAAAGAGGTTTCACAAAGGGGCCTTCCATATTGCAGAAACCCTTCGACTGGACATCATTCCCATCGTTGTGCATGGCTCGGGACATTGTATGATAAAAGGTGAGCCCTTCCTGAAATCGGGCTATGTAACACTGAAAATATTTCCACGCGTTTCACCCGCTGATCCGGCCTATGGTTCGGATCTCCTGGAACGTTCCAGGGCATTCCGGAAATTCTTTATCAGTACTTATAAGGAGATGGCTGCGGAATACGAAACCCCGCAATTTTACAGGGATATTCTTATAAAAAACTATATTTACAAAGGGCCCGTGCTGGAATGGTATCTCCGTACTAAACTCCGCCTTGAAAATAATTATGTTATTTTTGATAAATACTTGCCAAAGGAAGGTCAAATCACGGATATAGGCTGCGGATACGGTTATATGGACTATATGTTGTATTTCATGGCCAGGGGAAGAAAAATTACCGCTATAGATTACGATGCTGAAAAAATAGAGGTCGCGGCTAATTGTTCGGCGAAAAATGAATATCTGGAATTTTTCGCCTCTGATATCAGGTCCTTTGAAATTGAGAACAGCCGGGGCTTTATTTTAAGTGATGTATTGCATTATATGCCGGAAGATGAACAGGAAATCCTTCTGACAAATTGCATCCGGCATCTGGAATCCGGAGGGGTCATACTGATCAGGGATGCTGACAGCGAACAGCATAAAAAGCATTTTGGGACGATGCTGACTGAACTTTTTAGTACACTTTCGGGTTTTAATAAGACATTGGATGATAAGAAAAAATTATTCTTTAGCTCCCGGGAAAAAATAGAAAAGATTTGCCATGATAATGGGATGAAGTCTGAAGTGCTTGAAGAATCGAGGCATACATCCAACCTTCTGATGGCCATCAAAAAGATGACCTGAATAAAGCAAAAACAAGAGAGTAAACATAGATGAATTTTGATATAGCAATCATAGGAAGCGGAATCGGAGGACTGGTTTGCGGCGCTATCCTCAGCAAGGAAGGCTTCAGGGTGGGTATCCTTGAAAAGAACCAGCATATAGGCGGAAATCTGCAGACTTTCTCTCGGGATGGCCACACTTTCGATACAGGCCTTCATTACATAGGCAGCATGGACGAGGGGCAAACCCTTTACAGGCTTTTCAATTATTTAGGAATTTCAGAGGGGATGAATTTAAAGAGGCTGGATGAAGATGGCTATGACCGTATTGGATTTGACGGGGATAATAAAGTCTACAGACATGCCATGGGCTATAAAGCTTTTGAAGAATCCCTGGTGGAACAGTTCCCGAAAGAGAAAGAAGGTATCAGGACATATGTCAGGAAAATCAGGGAAGTTATCAAAGCTATCCCCATCTATGATCTTGATAATGCAGTATCCTTTTCGCTAAGGCCGGAACAAATGGATGCCTGCGCCATCGACTTTATCCGTTCCGTCACTCATGATTTACGCTTGCAGCAGGTACTGGCTGGGGCTAATTCCCTTTATCACGGAGCTATTCAGCGGACCCCTCTTTACCTCCACTCCTGCGTAAGGAATGCTTTTGTAAACAGCGCCTTCAGGCCGGTCGACGGAAGTGACCAGATCGCCAAAGCCCTTGAAACAGTAATACTTCAACACGGAGGGAGCATATACACCGAAGCGGAAGTCATAGGATTTGATTTCGAAGGCGACAAGATTTCTTCCGCCCGGATGAAAGACGGAAGGCAGGTAGCTGCAAAGACTTTTATTTCGAATGCCCATCCGGCTGTAACTCTCGGGATGATAGCTGAAGGAAAGATCCGCAAGAGCTACCGTCAAAGAATACAGAACCTGGAGAATACGCCCGGCTTTTTCTCAGTATATATGGTCATGAAGGAAAATTCATTTCCTTACCTGAATTATAATTATTTTCATTATAAAGGGGATAATTATTTCAGGGATGATTTACCGAAAAAATCCTGGCCACATACCTATCTGCTTTATACGCCGGCCCATTCCGGGGGATATGAATACAGCAAAACCGCGAGTTTGATGACCTTTATGAAATATGATGAACTCCGGAAGTGGGATAAAATCCCTCCTGCTGAAAGAGGCGATGAATACCGGGAATTCCGTGACGGTAAAGCCCTGCAACTGATGGAAACGGCTGAAAAACAATTCCCGGGCTTGCAGCAGAAAGTGGAGAAATTTTATGTCTCTACCCCTCTTACCTTCAAAGATTATACCGCCACCAAGGACGGCACTGCATATGGTATTCTGAAAGATTGCAACAATCCCACCCGTTCCATCGTTTTACCCCGGACCAAGATACCCAACCTGATGTTCACCGGGCAGAACCTGAACATACACGGGGTGCTGGGGACCACCATGAGCGCGGTGATCACGGCTTCGGAACTGACTGGCTTCAGGTATCTTTTAAACAAAATTGTACATGCTTAGAAGGATCTTTAATATCCTGGGATATATCATCGGGATCTTTGCCCTTTTAATCGTCATTTTGATGATTTATGTAGAAGTTTCAATACCCGAAACTTCCCCGGTCCCGGATGACCCCGCAGCCCTGCAGATCAGCAGGACAGTGGCCGACAGCAATTTCGTTTATTGTAAAGACGGATGGATGCATAAAAGCAATACCGGCCTCTGGGAGCTTTATACCCAGGGTAAGGATTTCGACCGGGGCGTGGTGAACGGTTTGCTTTCTCAGGAACTGGTCCGCTTTCAGGAAGTGGCCTTCATTGATGAATTGGGAAGGATGATCCCTTCCAAAACTTACCAGGATTTTCTGCTGTATTTTGTAAGATATTTCAACCGCAATTTGCCTGATTATGTAAGCCCTGAATATAAACAGGAAATACTGGGGGTATCGAATTTTGCTTCCGATGAATTTGATTATATAGGGCCGAAATATTTAAGGATATTGAATTATCACGCGGCACACGATATAGGTCATGCCCTGCAGAACATGAACCTGGTAGGATGCACTGCTTTTGCCGTTTGGGATGCACGCTCGGCCGACAGTTCCATTCTCATAGGAAGGAATTTTGATTTTTATGTGGGGGATGAATTTTCAAAAGAGAAGATCGTGGAATTTGTGAGGCCCGATAAGGGTTATCCCTTTATGATGATAACCTGGGGAGGCATGATAGGGGTCGTTTCGGGGATGAACCAGCAGGGGCTGACTGTCACGTTGAATGCAGATAAATCGGAAATCCCAACAGGGGCCCGGACACCGGTATCGCTGGTTGCGCGCGAGATCCTGCAGTATGCTTCGGATATAGCGGAAGCCCGCAAGATAGCACAAAGCCGGGAGACTTTTGTTTCGGAGTCTTTCCTGATTGGTTCAGCAAAAGACCACAAGGTGGTGGTAATTGAGAAAACACCTGAAACGACGGCCTTTTACGATCCCGACACCAATTACATCATCCTCACCAATCATTTCCTTTCGGATGAATTGAAAAATACGGAACTGAACAAGGAAAACATAAAGAATGAAACATCCGAATACCGCTACGAAAGAGTGCAGGAGCTGATAAACAGGGAGCCTGTTTTCGGGGTGAAGGATGTGGCTTCGGTTTTAAGGGATCAAAAAGGATTGGGGGATAAAAATATAGGCATGGGCAATGAAAAATCCATCAATCAACTCATAGCCCATCATTCCATCATCTTCCAGCCGGAAAAACACCGGGTTTGGGTAGCGGCGCCGCCCTATCAGTTAGGGGAATATGTTTGCTACGACCTGGACAGTATTTTTGCAGAAGGTCCGGACAGAAAGCCCGGAAAGGAGATCTATCTGCAAAACCTCACCATCCCTGCCGATACCTTCCTTTATTCACAGGATTACAGGAATTTCAAGTTGTTTAAAGAAAAATCCGCTTATCTGGACAAAGTCGGAAATGAATTGCCGGCCGGCTTCGAAGAAGAGTATATCAATACCAATCCCGAGAGTTTCCTGGTTTATTTCCGTTTGGGGAATTATTTTTTCAGAAATGAAGATTATGAGAAAGCAGGTGGATATTATCAGAAAGCATTGACGAAGGAAGTGGCTTCGGCCTATGAGAAGAAGCTGATTCGGGAGAAGCTGGGGAAGTGCAGGGAGTAAGCGGTCAGCAGTCTTCAGTCTTCAGTCTTCAGTCTGTCAGTCAGCAGTCAGCAGTCAGCAGTTTAGATATTGAATGCAATTCAGATGCTTTTTCTTTTAAAACCACTCAGGCACTTAGGGCACTAAGGAACACTAAGATTTTCTATTTGCACCTTTCCCCTTAGTGAACCTAAGTGTTCTTAGTGTCTCAGTGGTAATCGTTTGCTAAGCTTGTAAATAAGGTAAATAAGGTTAGATTTTCCGGCTGCTAAGGTTTAAGAAAGAAGAATAAGGTTTTTATATTATCACCTTATCACCTTTCCACCTTTCCACCTTATCACCTTATCACCTTATCACCTTATCACCTTTCCACCTTTTCACAACCTTAAACCGTGCAATTTAACATATCAATTTGTATTTTACACGGTTTAATAGTATTTTTGCAAAAAACCATTTATGGAATATATCCACAGAAATATTACTGAAACAATAAAACAATACCTTCTGAATTTCCCTGCTGTTGCTATATTGGGCCCCCGGCAATGCGGTAAATCCACACTGGCTAAACATATCACCTCAGAATTTCCATCCATTAATCTTGATCTGGAACGTATTGCCGACCGGAACAAATTGCAGGAACCTGAGATGTTCTTCAAAGCGTACCAGGATAAATTGATCTGTCTGGATGAAATACAAAATATTCCCGGTATATTTAGTAGTATGAGAAGTGTGATTGATGAGAACCAGCGAAATTCGCAGTTCCTGATCCTGGGTTCAGCTTCACGCGACCTGATCAGGCAAAGCTCGGAAACACTGGCGGGGCGCATAGTATTTGTTTATCTGACTCCCTTTACCTGCCAGGAATTGTTCAGTGATTCAGTATTAGATTTTACATCAATTGCTAGCTATTTGATCAAAGGGGGATTCCCGAGGAGTTACCTGGCACAATCTCAGGAAATGAGTTATGTCTGGCGCAGCAATTTTATCGAAACTTTTTTACAAAGGGACCTGCCTCAAATGGGATTCAATATACCACCCGAAATTGCATCCCGTTTATGGAAGATATGTGCACACAGCCAGGGTCAGTTATTAAATGCTTCCCGCTTCGGAGAAACACTCGGCTATAATTACCAGACTATTAAAAGCTATCTGAATATATTCCAGGGAACTTTCATGTTAAGATTACTACCGCCCTTTCTTCCCAATATAAAAAAAAGGCTGGTAAAATCTTCAAAGCTATATATCCGGGACACAGGAATATTGTCGGCCTTGCTAAATATCAGAACAATGGAAGAATTAATGGGGCACCCTGCTTTCGGGCCGGCATGGGAAACCCTGGTAATCGAGAATATCCTGAATGAATATCCGGATTGGGAATATGGATTCTACCGGACCTCCCATGGAGCCGAAGTTGATCTGGTTTTGGAAAAACACGGTGTTAGAACAGCTGTTGAATGTAAAGCTTCTCTGGCACCTAAACCATCCAAAGGATTTTATCAGGCTATGGATGACCTGGGAATTGAAAAAGGCTATATTGTCGCTCCTATCGAAGGGCCGGCGTATCCTGTTAATGAAAGGGCTATTGTCATATCCCTGATGGAATTTCTAAATATGGGCTTGTAATGTTACCTCGTATTCAAGTCACATTTCCACTCTTTTATTGTTTCACTGAGGGCCGCGGAGATTATTTATGAGTTCCACGGAGGGGGGGTATGAAATTGTATATAGTAAATTGTAGATATTATATTATATAACCGATTCTTTTACGCTTTTTTATTTCCGATTCCTGAAACTTCTGATTCTCCATTTCCTTTAAAAAATCAATAATTGATATTATCTGTTCATCCTGAAATGTAATAATGTTTTCAATTTTATCCAGTCTGAGATAAATATCCTTATGAGCTATCATCATTTCCCTGAGCTTTACAAATATTTCAATGATTCGGATGCTCATTTTAATGGCTCTTTCACTTTTTAAAACATTAGCCAGCATCAATAAGCCGTACTCGGTGAAAACATAGGGTAAATACCCTCCGAGATGTTTTCTGGAAGGTATCGCATTTTGCGATACCATAAGATTGGTTTCATCTTCTGTCAACTGAAACATGAAATGTTCAGGAAAACGGTCCGAATTCCTTTTTACCTGCTCCCGTAAGCGAAATCCTTTTACTCCGTAGATATCAGCCAAATCCCTGTCAAGCATTACTTTCTGCTCACGAACTTGATATATTTTACTTATTATGGTTTCCTCTGGAATTAAAATGTCATTGCCTTTGTTCATTTCATCAAAATATTGTTTATTAATACGTTAAGAAATTTAGGATATCGATTTTAGGGATAATTGAATTTAGTTAAATAAAGATCAAATATTAATCAGCATTTTTAAAAAAAATACCTGTCGGAAAAGGAAATTTATTTTGAATTTAATGTTGCCCCTTTCTTTAAAACCACTCAGGCACTTAGGGCACTTATGGAACACTAAGATTCTCTATTTGCACCTTTCCCCTTAGTGAACCTAAGTGTTCTTAGTGTCTCAGTGGTAATCATCTGCTAAGCTGGCAAATAAGGTAAATAAGGTTTGTTTTTCCGGGAGGATTTTCTGCTACTAAGGTTTAAGGAAGAAGAATAAGGTTTATATCCGGAAAGACATCACATCATCACATCATCACATCCTCACATCACCATATCACCTTTCCACCTTTCCCCCCAAATTTATTTCAAATCTAAATTATATTCATTCATATATTTTTTAACTTGTCCTTTAAATTAAACCATAAGTTAAGTTCTTGTTTTAATAAGCGATAATCCAAACCAAAATGAAAAAAGTAATTTTCTTTATTGTCATTTCAATGATCTTTAGTTTGCGCGGTGAATCGCAAAGCTATTTCCCTTTTCCGGATTCAAATGCTATCTGGAGCGAGGTATATTCACATCTTCAGCCGGAAATTACAGAAGCTTACCAGTATGGTATTCAGGGTGATACTTTAATTAATTCTGTCTTATACCATAAAATTTATTATTTGAATGATACCATTTATCCCCTGGTTACGGGCCAATATGCCGGCGCTATGCGGGAAGACAGCCTGAAACGTATTTATGTGATTGACTGTGCTTATTGTGAAAATGACGCGGGAAGTGAAATGATCCTGTATGATTTCTCGAAAGAAATAAATGATACTGTTTTTGTAGGATCTTTTGGAATGGGGCCCTTAGGTTATTATGTCGTAGAATACTTTGACTCGATAATGATCGATGGAAATTACCGGAAAACAATACATTTTTACGGATATGAAGATATGGAATACTGGATAGAAGGTATTGGAAGCACAAGGGGACTTTTTTCACCACTTATGCCGGTACCGACCGGTTATAGTAGTTGGGAGCTCATCTGTTTTAATCAGGATGGAATGGTCAGGTATCTCAATCCCGCCTACAATACTTGCTTCCCTATTCTCACCGGTATTGAAGAAAATAAAAGTGAAATTAATCTCCCACGCTTATCACCAAATCCGGTTTCGAATTCAGGCATTTTAGATTTCTCCGGATCAGCTGTGAAATATACCCGTTTAATAATATTTGACGGACAGGGCAGGAGAATACGGGACCTTGAACTAAATAATAGTAAAAGCTTTGTAATCAATGGTACGGAATATAAATCAGGGATATATTTCTACCAATTAATAAGTGATAAAATGGAAATTTACTCCAGTAAGTTCCTGATAATTAAATAATTTTCTATTTATCACAATCACGAATTAAAATGAAAAAAATATACTTCCTCATAATTACTCTTTATAGTATCTGTAAACGCTAAGAGCCAGTACACCTATTTCAGCAAACGATATTTCAATGATTATTGGAATACAGGTATAAGCATAATTGAGACTGATCCGGGCTATGTAATTTGTGGAGTCAATGGAGTTATTTCCCAGGGCTATGTTTTTAAAAAGATAGTGATGACTGCTATTGATGATGAAGGCAATCAACTCTGGTGGAAGACCTATGGTGAAGATTTTCATAATTATTATGCTGGACTAGCTAGAGGATGCATTTAAACCACTGATGGAGGTTATATAATAAGTGGTTCAATAGAAGATACAATTCGTGATGTTGGATTGCTTCTGAAATTAAATTCAAATGGAGATTCCTTATGGTCAAAAATATATGGTGATACAGTATCATCTGAATATACATCAACTATTTTTTCAGTTTGCAAGCAATTACCTGATCAAGGATTTATAATAACAGGGAGTATTTATGTTTCTGGTCATGATGGTGACGTTATTTTAATCAGAACAGATAGTCTGGGAAATGTAACATGGTCACGCCAATACGGCGAAATTGATTGGGTAGAACAAGGATATTCAATTGCTCTTTTACCGGATGGAGGCATTTTTAGTCGGGATTAATAAAGCAATACATTATTACTAACAATACTTTGAATGATCCCGGATTACTAAAAGTTGACAGTCTGGGGAACGAAATTTGGACAAAGTATTATGGAGGAGAATTTGATGATGCATATGCTACTGTTACTCTAAGCCAGGATGGAAATTATCTGGTAGGCAGTGCTTATGCAGTTTCTCAACCGGATGATTATCCTTACCAAAAGCCCTGGATATTTAAAACAGATACTGCTGGAAATGTTATTTGGGATAAGAAATATTCAGTCAGTATACTTTTTGGGGATGGTGTGCTAACATTGATGAATTAGATGATGGAAGTATTATTATATCCGGGACGGGCTATTTTGATGATGGATATGGTTCAAATGGATGGATATTAAAAACTAAATCAAATGGAGATAGCATATGGATGAGGAGATATTTATATTATCCTGAAGAAACTAATGAGATTTGGGATCTATGTCTTACTTCAGATAATGGAATTGTTTTCACAGGACAAGTTTTTGGCCCTCCCGATTGGGTTCAATCCATGTGGGTCCAAAAACTCGATAGCATCGGATGTGATTCTGCCGGTTGTGATCCTACGGTATGGGTAAGGGAACTGAATGCTCAAAACATTTCTCCTCTTGAAATTTATCCAAATCCTGCCTCGGAATATATAGCTATCCGAACTCAGGAAACCTGTTCGGGGGAAATATTGATCTATAATACTTTCGGGGAAGTAGTTAAATCAACCAAGGCCTCACCAATGCTAAATTCATACACTTTTGATGTATCTTCTTTGGCCCCGGGAATGTACATTGCCATTATGAGAGATGAGAAAAGGATTGTGGCCAGGGGGAAGTTTGTTGTGGGGAGATAAGGATTTAGCTTTCTTTTTTTTAACCGCAGAGGGAGCAGAGTAGACCCAGAGAACGCAGAGGAATGAAATACACTGATTTATGGCATTCGTCCGGAATTCTTAAAAAACTAATTTTTCACCTGCCGGAAATGGCAAAATGCTCCGTACCCTCCCCGTCCTCTGCGCCTCCTCCGGGTTCTCCGGGGTTAATTTACCTTCTTTCAACCACAGAGGGAGCAGAGTAGACGCAGAGGATTTAGCTTTCTTTTAATAAAAAAAACTCAGTTGTCAGTCAGCAGTCAGCAGTCAGCAGCGGATCGAAGCGAGGTACGGACTAAGTCGGGAGCGGCAATAGGCGGCTTAGGTATTGTTTGCTATTCAGATACTTTTTTTTAAACCACTCAGGCACTCAGGGCACTCAGGAACACTAAGATTTTCTATTTGCACCTTTCCCCTAAGTGAACCTAAGTGTTCTTAGTGTCTAAGTGGTAATTATCTGCTAAGCTGACAAATAAGGTAAATAAGGTTGGGCTTCACGAGAGGATTTTCTGCTACTAAGGTTTAAGGAAAAAGAATAAGGTTTTTATCCCGAAAGACATCACATCATCACATCATCACATCATCACATCACCATATCACCTTTCCACTCTTTTATTATTTCACCGAGGGCCACGGAGATTATTTATGAGTTCCACGGAGGGGGGATATGAAATTTCCATCTTCATTTACATTTAGATACTTTGCCATACCGCGTAGCGGTTTAATGATTGTAGAAAAAATATCCCCAAAACCATTCCAATTCCCTGTAGGGGATTAATAATCTGGCAGGCAATATTAAATAATCCAGGGATTTTATATGAATATTGGTAATTGGTGGGAGTGTTGACCCTTTCTTTAAAACCACTCAGGCACTCAGGGCACTCAGGAACACTAAGATTCTCTAATTGTATCTTTCCCCTTAGTGAACCTAAGTGTTCTTAGTGTCTCAGTGGTAATCGTTTGCTATGCTTACAAATAAGGTAGATAAGCTTGGATTTTCCGGGGGGATTTTCTGCTATTAAGGTTTAAGGAAGAAGAATAAGGTTTTTTGTTTCGAATTGATTTTTGTAATGGATTGAAATTGAGTCGTTAAAAATTTCCCGTACCCCCACTATAGTCGGGGTACGACTTTGTGAAACCTTGGAGCCTTTGAGCCTCTGTGGCTAAAGCAAACCTCAGCAAAGAGCAAGGGCCCCTCTTAGCCACAAAATCACGAAACCACAAAGGTTTTCACAAAGATGGAGATTTTCCCTGTTCAAAGTTTAAAGTATGCAGATCTGTCTCTCAACTTAATAACTTCCTAACTTCAACTCTACACTCTACACTCTACACTCTACACTATAAACTTAAGCTTTCTATTCGCATTTCTTTTCTTAATTTAGCAACCAATTGTTACTCCTGCTAAATCATGATAAAAATACCGGCAATCGAAACCCGCCCAAAGGAAGAAATAAAGCGCTTCCAGGAAGAAAAACTCAGGGACTTGCTGCCCTATCTTGATCATTATTCAAAATTCTATCATGAACATTTCAGGAAAAATAATATTCAAATAAAAGATATTCAAAGTCTGGAAGACCTGCAAAACATCCCTCCCACCACCAAGGACGACCTGCAGACCCGCAATGAAGATTTTATCTGTGTCCCGAAAAACAAGATCATCGACTATATCACCACTTCCGGAACATTGGGCGAGCCTGTAACCTTCGCCATGACCGACAAGGACCTGGAACGCCTGGCCTACAACGAAGCCATCTCATTTGCCTGTGCCGACGGAACGGAAGATGATATTTACCAGCTCATGACAACCATCGACAGGCGCTTTATGGCCGGTTTAGCTTATTTTATGGGAGTCAGAAAACTGGGCGCCGGCATTATCCGCGTCGGGAACGGAATGCCCGAACTGCAATGGGATACTATCAAACGCTTCAATCCTACCGCCTTCATTACAGTCCCTTCCTTCCTGCTCAAACTCATAGAATATGCCGAAATAAACGACATAGATTATCGCTCATCAAGTATTAAAAAAGCGGTTTGCATAGGTGAACCCTTGAGAAATCCCGACTTTTCGCTCACCACTCTGAGCAGCCGTATCAAAGAGAAATGGGACATCAGGCTTTATTCAACCTATGCTTCGACAGAAATGGCCACGGCCTTTACTGAATGTCATCACGGCACCGGAGGACATCATCACCCTGAACTTATCATCGTGGAATTCCTGGATGAGAACGATCAGCCGGTTGCTGAAAGTGAAGCCGGGGAAGTCACGATCACCACCCTTGGAGTGGAAGGCATGCCCCTGCTGCGTTTTCGTACAGGTGATGTCTGCAGTCATTATACGGAACCCTGCAAGTGCGGCCGAACCACCATGCGTCTTGGACCGGTCATCGGCCGGAAGAAACAGATGATCAAATACAAGGGAACAACCCTTTATCCGCCTGCCCTTTACGACATTTTGGATAATATCGAAAATGTGGAGGATTATGTGGTAGAAGTCTATACAAATTCAATTGGAACAGATGAAATCCTGATACATATTGGCGGAAAAAACCTTCACGGGGATTTCGAAAAACAGGTGAAAGACCATTTCCGGGCCAAACTCCGGGTGGCCCCGCAAATCGTTTTTGAGCCCATGGACTATATAGCCGAGCTGATACATCCCGAAGGCGCCCGGAAAGAAGTAAAATTCATTGATAAAAGAAGTAAATAAAGCTACTTTCCGATATTATCTTTGCATGATAATTAACCATTAAAATCTTCCGCCATGAAAAAAAAATTCATTTTCAGCCTAGCTATTATTTTATGTACACTCACTTCCTTTGGCCAGGCCAGTCATACTACTGCTGACATATTCAAGATCGATAAGATCACCTGGCTTGGGCTCGACTTTTCGGAAATCCGACTGATAGGCCCCGAGGGATTTACCGATCCGAAAGATATCTTTAGCCGTCAGATCCCATCAATGAATGATCTAATAATAAATGAGTCACAGAAATACACCCTCGGCAAATTCTTCTCCAAAACTGACGTAACTATCGACTTAAGTGTAGTCAGTAAACGGAATGATGTCGCTGATCCGGATAAGATGGTACTGGAAACGAATGCAAAATATGATCTGGATGAAGCGGGAATACAGGCTATCATCAAACAATATAAACCTGAAGAATCAGAAGGAATAGGCCTCGTTTTCATCATGGAAAAATTTGATAAACCTTCTCAAATGGCTGATATGTGGGTTACCTTTTTTGATTTTGCAAGTAAGCAAGTGCTGCTGACCCAGAAAATGAGCGCTAAAGCCGGTGGAATAGGCTTCCGGAATTACTGGGCCGGAGCAATTTACAAAGTCATGAAAACTATTGAAAAGAAACAATACGCTGAATGGAAGAAGAAATATAGTTAACACTGAAATGGTATTCTTCAACTAAATGGTATTTTTTATCGGTATTTTCCTAATTTTGCAAACTTCAAAAAAGGAGAACCGACCTTAAATGGAATTCAATCCTGAGATATTCGACGATATCAGACCTTATTATGACGAAGAGATAAACCCCGCCCTCCGCAGGATCGCCGCACATCCTAATTTCCCGGATGTAATCAGGTATCTCTTCCCCGAAGAAACCATAGAAGGCATGAGGGAATTTATGCTGAACATTCATTCTTCCATGGATTTTCAGAAAAGAATCATGCATAAGGTGATCAGGAGCATTATCCGGAAGAGTTCCGATGGGCTGACTTTTGAAGGATTTGATCATATCCGTACCGGCCAGGCCTATGCCTTTATTTCCAATCACCGTGATATTTTGCTGGATTCGGCCATCCTTCAGATCCTCCTCGTAGAAAACGGCTTTGACACCTCCGAAATCACTTTCGGAAGTAATCTGATGACTTCGCAGCTTGTGGTTGATATCGGGAAAATAAACCGCATGTTCGTGGTTTACCGCAACGGAGGCAATAGGGACAGGCTGCGGAACTCCCTTCATTTATCGGAATACATACGCTATGCCCTGAAAGAGAAAAAGAATTCGATCTGGATAGCCCAGAGAGCTGGCAGGACAAAAGACGGGGCCGACAGGACCGATCCGGCTGTATTGAAAATGCTCTCACTCTACGGCAGAGATCTTTCTTTTGAAGAGAATATCCGGGAACTGAATATAGTGCCATACAGCATCTCCTATGAATACGAACCCTGCGATATTCTGAAAGCCCGGGAACTTTGCCTGTCGAAGGATAAACCCTATGAAAAAGGTCCGGATGAAGACTCCCAGAGTGTATTGGCCGGTATAGTCAATCCCAAAGGCCGTATACATTTTCATGTTGGACATCCGCTGGATGCAGAGATTTCCGAAGCAGCCTCCCATCCACCCTCCGAGCAATTTGATACTCTGGCAAGCTTGATCGACCGGCAGATCATTTCCAATTACAAACTCTGGCCCCTGAATTATATAGCATATGACCTGCTGAAAGGTATTCAGTCTGATAACAGGCATTATTCCGAAGAGGAAAAAATCTCCTTTCAGAATTATATCGATCAAAAAATAAAATTATATCCTGAACTGGGTCCCGAATTAAGGATACAGCTTCTGGAAATATATGCCAACCCGCTTATCAGTCAGAAATCACTGAGCGGCGTGAAATCGGCTAAGACTTCCCTTCAATAATTCCCGCCTTCTTTACATTATTCATCTATTTTCGTACTTTTGGGCTTGTTTCAATATTAAGGAATAGCCAATCAACCTTAACTTTTTCATTTAAGCTCCATTACATGAAACTGACCAAATTACCCTTCAGGTATATCGCATTCGGATTAATGATTGTTGTTTCCCTATTAG
Source organism: uncultured Bacteroidales bacterium (assembly GCA_963787195.1). Classification (GTDB taxonomy): domain Bacteria; phylum Bacteroidota; class Bacteroidia; order Bacteroidales; family JAGOPY01; genus CAWBCI01. Next base: position 48,580 of record CAWBCI010000020.1, on the reverse strand, counting down.
CTTATTCGAATATCTTCCACTACCCTTTTGAGTTTGATGACCTCTATCATATCATACAGAAAACCAGGCTGCATAGCTTTGCATATTTCGGGCATTTATCCACCTGGATCAATATCAACAGCCGCCCTATACCGATGCTCACGCTCGCGATAAATTATTGGTTAGGAGGCACTGATGTGGTAGGATATCATATTGTTAACCTGATCATACACATACTGAGCGGAGTTGTCGTCTACTTTCTTTCCCTGCAAATTTTATCATCGGACCAGATTAAGAACGAGCATCCCATTAAAAAGAATAAGGAAATCGCGGCATTGCTGATCTCATTGCTCTTCCTGGCCCATCCTATTCAAACCCAGGCAGTCACTTATACAATACAGCGCATCACTTCTTTGGCCGCCCTGTTTTATATGTTATCCGTTTTTTTCTACCTGAAAGGACGTATGCTTCAAAGTTCAAAGACAGGCAGCCTGAAAGAGGCCCTTCCCTTTTATGCCGGAACCTTTATTTCATTTATCCTGGCCATTCTTTCCAAACAGATTGCTGTGACGCTGCCCCTGGCGCTCCTTATGGCTGAATTTTTCTTTATCAGGGATAAAGAAGGAAAGCTTTATAAAAAATACATCATAACTTATTCAGCCCTCAGCTTTTTTGCAATTGCCCTGGCCCTGATTGTCAAAGGGCTGCCCCGTGAAAGTCAGGAAATCCCCAGGGATATCTACCTCTTCACCGAATTTAAAGTCATGGTGAAGTATGTTCAACTGCTTATTCTTCCCATAAACCAGAACCTTGACCACGATATAGCACCTGCCTTCAGCCTTTGGGGTTTAAAACAACTTTTCAGTCTCGCATTTATTCTGGGATTGATTTCACTGGGTGTTTATATGTTCCGCCGCGACCGCCTGATCTCTTTCGGCATATTCTGGTTTTTCCTTGCATTATCCGTTGAATCGACGTTCATCCCAATAAAGGATTTCATTTTTGAACACCGCTTATATCTGCCTTCTTTCGGATTTTTCCTGATCCTGGTGAGCATTGCATATAAAATTCCAGCTAAAAAATTGCGGAAAACTCCAATTGCCGGCATTTTACTTGCTTTGCTGGTCATTGTATACACCGGCGCTTCCTTTGCCCGGAACAAAGTATGGCGGAGCGACCTGGCCCTTTGGAGCGATGCTACGGAGAAATCACCACTGAAAGCCAGGCCATGGATTTGGAAAGGCATTGCCTATTCTAACCTGAAACAAAATAACCAGGCGCTTATAGCTCTGAATACAGCGATAAAATTGCTGCCGAATTTCAGCATGGCATATTTTAACCGGGGGAATGTTTATAAGGATATGAAGAATTATGATGCAGCCCTGAAAGATTATGACCAGGCTATTGATCTGAAACCGGATTATGACCTGGCCTATTTTAACCGGGGTTTTGTCAAAGCTAAAATGAGAAGGTATAAAGACGCTATAAAGGATTATAATATAGCGCATAAATATATCCCTGATGATCCTATCCTTTTCTATAACCGCGGAAATGCCGAAAGGAGCATGGGCAATTATAAAGATGCGATAAGTGATTACAACAAGTCGGTGGAACTTGACCCCAAATATGCACTGGCCTATTTCAACAGGGGACTCTCCAAAGCCGGGTTGTATAAATACGAAGAATCTCTTGCTGATTTCGACATTGCTATCCGCCTGGAGCCAAAAAACTATCTTTACTATAACGGTAAAGGGGTTTCCCTATATTCCCTAAAGCGTTATGAGGAAGCCATAGGAAATTATACAACTTCCATCTCCATCCATCCGGATTTTGGCCAGGCATACTATAACAGGGGTTTTGCCAGATATTTCGGAACGAATGATTTCGCAGGAGGCTGTGAAGACTGGAGTATAGCCGCACAAAAGGGTTACAAGCAGGCAGCCGGCCTTTATGCCAAATACTGTAAAAAGTAAGCTAAAAAAAGCTCATGCATAAGATACTCATCATTATCCCAGCTTACAATGAAGAAGAGAATATCGGGGATGTCCTCCGGAACCTGGCTGCGCAAAGCCATGAATGGGAGCTTTTGGTGGTGAACGATGCATCTGGCGACAACACAAGTCAGATCGCAGCTGAGAGCGGGCTGGCTACCGTGATCAATCTGCCCTTTAACCTGGGAATAGGAGGTGGAGTGCAAACCGGGTTCAAATATGCCCTTGCAAATGATTATGACTATGCGGTGCAATTCGACGGGGACGGGCAGCACCAGGTGGAAGAAATCCCCAAATTACTCGATCTGGTGATTAGTCAGGAGGCTGATGTAGCCATTGGTTCACGTTTTAATAAAAAGCATAATGGATTCAAATCGAGTGCAAGCCGGAGAATCGGGATAAAGATATTTGAGATCTTCAGCTACTTATTCATACACCAGCGGATCACCGATCATACTTCCGGTTTCCGGGCATTCAACCGCAAAGCTATAGAGTTCCTGGCCGAGAATTACCCCTCCGATTATCCTGAGCCCGAAGTAGTGATAATGCTCGGAAAGAATGGCTTCCAGATGAAGGAAGTCTTCACTCAGATGATAGAACGACAGGGCGGGCTTTCTTCCATCCCACTGACCAAAGGGCCCTATTATATGGTCAAGGTCCTGCTGTCGATGTTCATGGCATCCATCCGGTCTAAAACATTTGAAAATGAATGAAAATATCAGTTCCATCGCAAGCAATATCCAGAAGACCCAATACATCGCCATCGCGGCAAGTATAGGCCTGTTCATCTACATACTATACCTGGTCAGGAATAAGCGTATCAAAGAAGAATATAGTCTCTTGTGGTTGTTTTTCAGCATCGTTTTTATCTTTTTCTCTGTTTGGCGGAACGGCCTGGAATATTTTTCAAAGATGGTCGGGATAGCTTATCCGCCAGCAGCCCTCTTTCTCATATTGTTATTGGCCATATTTCTGATCCTGATCAATTTTTCCAGTATCATATCCCGTCTTACCGACAGGAACCTGACCCTGGCGCAGGAGATCGGAATACTCAAGATGGAAGTTAAGAAACTTAGGGAAGCCCAGGAAAAGGATAAAGCCAGTGGAAATGAAAACACAATCTTACCACCTCCTGAATCCCCGCAGTAAAGGATTTAAAAATCCTATAAGCCTGTAGGAAGTAATTATTTTTTGGATATTAAATTGATGGACAATCCGGATGAAGCGGTCCGGACCATAACGTTCAGCAACCTTGTATTCTTCCCGGAACTGTTCCTTAAAACCTGTTTCACTTTTGGATGTACCATGCCTCCGGAAAGCGGAAAGATATTCGTTCAGTACACATGCAGGGCTAATCCCGGCAAAGCGCAGCCACAGGTCATAATCCATGGTATAATGCAGTCCCAGATCAAGCGGGCCGGCCTCGTCAAACAATGATTTACGGAAAAAAACGGCCGGCTGGGAGATGTAGTTTTCGGCCAGGAGGCTGCGTAAACTGAATTTCCTGAGATTTATATTCTTATAAAAAGTGACGGCTTTCAGTATCTCCCGGTCATTTTCGTCAATGATGCGGCATTTACCATAAAGCCAGCGGCAATCTGAATTATTTTTAAAATATTCAGCCACCCTCGCAAGGCAGCCCGGCAGATAGAGATCATCCGAATTCAGCCATCCGATCACATCCCCTGTAGCCATGGCAATCCCTTTATTCACCGCATCGGCCTGGCCACGGTCCTTTTCCGAAACGAAGCGGATCCGGTCGCCGTAGTTTTCCAGGATCTGCAAAGTCCCATCGCCTGAGCCCCCGTCAACCACGATCAGTTCCAGTTCCACACCCGGATCCTGATCCAGGACACTCCGGATGGTCCGCTCGATAAAAGCGGCCTGGTTGTAAGAAGGGGTGATGACGGAGATCTTCATGGTGACTGTAATCTGTACTAAAAATTTTCAAGGCCTAAGATAAGGGTTTTTGATGTAACGATATAGCGATGTAGCGATATCACGATATTACGAAATGGGGAACGGAGAGGAAAGATTTGAAGATATCAGATTTCAGAATTTTGAATGAAATATATTAATTATTGCTGTTTTGTTTTGTCAGAGAGTGACTGATAATTTTATAATTAAGATATCAGAATTTTATCCCCATTTACCATTATACATCAACTCTAAACCTTACAGTCTAAATTTTAATTTAATTTTCTGTTAGGAAATCTTATTTATTATTCTCAAATTTATCATATGAAATTTGCTGGATTAAATAGTGCCATAAGCACAGAAACTGCAGAATTTAATATTTTCAGAGTGAATTTATTAAAAATTATACGTTTATAAAGTTCGATGGACCTATGCTTAATTAATCAACCAAATTAGTTTTATGAAAAAAGTTTTCGTTATTATTAGCATTTTAAGCTGGATACACGGAATGAGCCAGTCTTGCTTACCTGAAGGCATTCATATTACCCACCAGGCCCAGATCAATAATTTTCAAATTTATCATCCAAACTGTACAGAGATTGAAGGCAGTCTCTATATAAGCGGAGATGATATAAGCAATTTGAATGGATTAAATGTCCTGACCTCAGTAGGTGGAGATCTCCAAATTCAATTTTGCAACTCTTTGCACAATTTAACAGGTCTTCAAGGGATAACACAGGTGGGAGGCGAATTGGATGTAGGTTATAATTTTGCACTTGACAGCTTTTCCGGCCTGGATAATCTAATTTCTATCGGTGGAGATTTCTATATTACCACATGTGATGGCCATAGCAGTTTTTCGGGCATGAATAAGCTGGCATACATAGGTGGTGATTTGAACATCGACCAGAATTATGGTCTCGAAATCCTTACCGGATTGGAAAACCTGGATACGATAAATGGCAGCCTAATTATATTCGACAACATTCTGTTAAATAGTCTCTCGGGCTTATCCAACCTGAAATTTGTGGGAGGTGATCTTATTATAAAAAATAATGATTCTTTAGAAAGTCTCGATGGCATTGACAATATCAGCGCATCATCAATACAAAACATCTACATCTATTACAACTCTTCCCTCTCTGATTGTGCCGCCCAAAGCATCGGAAATTATTTGATGAATCCGGGAGGATCAGTCAACATATATGAAAATGCCGCCGGATGTAATAATCCCCCGGAAATTGCAAATGCAAGCGGTATTTCATTACCCTGTCTGCCGTTTGGAAATTACTATTTTATATCCCAGACCGAAATTGACAACTTTTATTCCGATTATCTGGCATGCAATGAAATTAACGGTAATGTTAAGGTTTATGGTAAAGATATCAGCAATCTAAATGGCTTGACCGGGGTCAGTAACATCTCCGGGAATATTAATATCCTGGCAAAGTCTATAAGCGATCTATCCGGTCTGGATAGTTTACAAACGGTCGGAGGAGATTTTGAAATTTATTATTGCGATGCCTTACCGGTTTTTCAAACCTGAGCGACTTAAATTATGTGGGGGGAAGTTTATCTATTACCAGTAATGCTATGCTGAATAGTTTTTCAGGCCTGGAAAACCTGCAATCTATAGAGCTTAATCTATCAATCTTTGATAGAAATGTTACAAATCTGTCTGGTTTTACTGGTCTAAATTCCATAGGGGGATCATTCTCCCTGTCGGGGTTTCCCTGCTTGACAAACCTGAATGGACTCGAATCTCTTACGGCTATTGGTAATAACTTCCGCATCCATAGCAACCATTCCTTGAATGACCTTTCCGGCCTGAATAATTTACAATCAATTGGAGGTGGCTTGGCAATCTATAATAACGATTCCTTGAAAAACTTTTCCGGCCTGAATAATTTACAATCAATTGGAGGTGGCTTGGCAATCCATGAAAACCATAAATTGAATAATCTAGATGCACTTTATAATTTGACCGGCATCGGAGGTGAATTAATAATCTATAATAACTTGAAACTTACCAGTATTTTTGGATTGGCTAATATTAACAGTGGTACCATATCTTTTTTAAGAATTTATGAAAATCATATTTTATCGGAATGCAATGTCGAAAGTGTATGTGATTACCTGGCTGATCCCGAAGCCGGGGTAGAAATACGGTACAATGGGGTAAGTTGTGGAAGTGCTGACCAGATCAGGGATCACTGCATTACAGGAATAAAAGATTTAAAACCTGACTTGCGTTTTGTAATAGCACCCAATCCGGCTTCGACAAAAATTTCACTTTCAGTATCAGAACTGCCGGAAAATTGCATTTTGAACATTATAAATATGCGTGGCCAATCGGTGATCAACCGGGCTATTACCGAAGACTTTTCGACCATTGATATAAGTGGCTTGCCCGCTGGTTTATACTTAGTGAAGATCACCGGTAAGCACTTTATGCAACTTAATAAGTTAGCGAAGAAATAGATGCGAATTGCTCTAAAGCCTGCTATTCATGTACCGTCCTTTTGGGACTGCTGACTGCTGACTGCCGACTGCTGACTGCTGACTGCCGACTGCTGACTGTACCTACTTCTTCCTGAAAAAATAAAAGAAGGCATAACGGAACATTACAAGGAATTTCTTCGCAAGAAAAACAGGCCCCGGCCTTTTCTGGGTATTGCCGGGGGTAGAAAGGATATTCTGGCCGGAGAAGTGGTATTCACGTAAGGGATAAAAATAGTTCAAATGCTTTTTTTCATGGCATTTCAAGAGTTTCTGCATATAGGCCTTATCCCTTCCATTAATAGTCTTTCCGAAGAAAATTTCATTTCCCGGAATCCCTTCTATCACATTCGCTTCATGGGGTTTCATTTCCCTGCCGTAAGTTTCGAGGGGGGAATCCATCTTCGTGGTCGTCAGCAAATACTCTGCCTTCACATTTTTCAGGACCTTCATCCCGTATAAATCAACTTCCAAATCATATCCTTCATATTTTCCGCATAATCTCTTCAATCGATCCGGAATCATCTCACAATAAACATCATAGACAGCATTTGATTCTTCAAAAGGAATAAAATGAAATGAAGTCTTATTATAGGCCAATGGCACCTGGAAAAATTTCTCCCTGAGCTTGATATGTTGTCCCGGATCATTAAAATTCGTCGTAAATGATTGCCGGGGATACACGAAATATTTTTCTTTTTCTATAAGAAATCTGATGAAATATTTTTTCCAGGATGTCTCTGGCCAAAGCAAGATATTGGGAGGCAGAGAGCCGTCACCCGCCAGCTTATCCGAAGGCTTTTCGTCATACCACTTCCTGAAGCTCATCCATTGTTCCCGGGTCCAGAACTGTCCCCAGGATGAGGCATACTGGAAAAAGAAAACATCGCTGCCATCGTTCAGGGGGATAAAAGGAAACTGAGCTGTTTCGTTATAAGCATGTGAATAAAGTGAAACACCTCCTATACGCTCATCATCCTTATAATAATTGTAAGATTCAGTAACATAAGTATAGAAATCAGGGGCCACAAAAAGATCATCCTCAAGAAGAATGATGCCCTCATGTTTTTTGACCAGTTCACCGCAAGCCAGAACATGTTTTCGAAGGCCAAGTGATTCGGTATGCAGGATCAATTCTTTTTCTCCATGAGGCCATTCAAATGCCTCTGCCTCTCTGGTAACTGCCGGGTCCCCTCCCCCATCAATACTTATGTACAATTTTATTTCCTGACTGAAGTTTGCCCTGCTGAGTGAGCTCAGCAAACGCTTTAATGCATCCGGCCGGTCATATCCTATAACAACTATTGGTATTGAATAATCCATAAAAGGGTTTTATTCATCAATTTCATTAATGCTTTCCAAATTTAGGCTTTTTGGATAACTTTGTAATCATATTGCCGGATCATTGGGATTCATTAATTGAAAATCAAATTTACAAAGCTTTACAGGAGAAAAAGGATATACTTTCTTTTCTTCAAAAAAATAAAAACAATGTCAAAAAAAGCGCTGATAACCGGGATAACCGGACAGGACGGAGCATATCTCGCTGACCTTCTCCTGAAAAAAGGTTATGAGGTTCATGGTATTAAAAGGAGAAGTTCGCTCATCAATACCGAAAGGATAGATCATCTTTACCAGGACCCTCACGTTAGTGACCAGCGTTTCTTCCTGCATTACGGAGATCTCACCGACTCCACCAACCTGATCAGGATCATACAACAGGTTCAGCCCGACGAGATCTATAACCTGGGAGCCCAATCTCATGTGATGGTGAGTTTTGAAACGCCGGAATATACGGCCAATTCAGACGCACTGGGCGCTTTACGCCTGCTGGAGGCTATCCGGCTCCTGAACCTGACGGAGAAAACCCGCTATTACCAGGCCAGTACCAGCGAACTTTACGGACTGGTGCAGGAAACGCCCCAAAAAGAGACCACTCCTTTCTATCCCCGCTCACCTTATGCTGTAGCCAAGCTTTATGCCTACTGGATTACGATAAACTACCGGGAAGCTTATAATATGTATGCTTGCAATGGGATATTGTTCAACCATGAATCCCCTGTGCGCGGCGAAACTTTCGTGACCCGGAAAATAAGCCGGGCTGTGGCCAGGATAGGACTCGGACTTCAGGAAAAATTTTATCTCGGGAATCTCTCGGCAAAGCGCGACTGGGGCCATGCCAAAGATTATGTTAAAGCCATGCACCTGATGTTACAGCAGGAACAGCCGGAAGATTTCGTGATTGCAACAGGCGTGACCACCGAAGTCCGGGAATTTGTAAGGAAGGCATTTCAATTTATTGGCGTTGATCTGGAATTCAGGGGTTCAGGCCTGGATGAGAAGGCTTATATTGCCCGTTGCAATGATCCCTTATATCTGCTTGAAGAAGGGAAATGTGTGCTGGAAGTAGACCCCAGATATTTCAGGCCAACTGAAGTGGAAATACTCCAGGGTGATCCTTCCAAAGCTTTGAAAAAACTTGGATGGAAAACGGAATTGAGCCTTGACGATCTGGTTAAGGATATGATGGAGGGAGATCTTGAAAGGATGAAAATGGACCAGCACCTCAAGAAGAGCGGTTTCAGGATAAAAAATTACTATGAATAAAAACGATAAAATATACCTTGCCGGCCATAAGGGCCTGGTTGGATCGGCTATACTCAGGAGACTTAAAGAAAAAGGCTATCAGAATTTCATCCTCCGCACTTTTGAAGAACTGGATCTCAGCCAGCAGGAAGATGCGGATAATTTTTTCATGAATGAGCGCCCCGATTATGTTATCGATGCCGCGGCCAAAGTCGGGGGCATTATGGCCAATAATACTTACCGGGCCCAGTTCATTTATGAGAACCTGATGATACAGAATAATATCATCCATTCAGCTTATAAGTATGGGGCAAAGAAATTGCTTTTCCTGGGAAGCTCTTGCATATATCCCAAATTAGCCCCCCAGCCTTTGAAAGAAGAATATCTCCTGACAGGAGAACTGGAGCCGACCAATGAACCTTACGCCATTGCCAAGATCGCGGGAATTAAAATGTGCGAGAGTTATTTTCGCCAGTACGGAAGTGATTTTATCTCGGTGATGCCTACTAATCTGTATGGGCCAAATGATAATTTTAATCTGGAAACATCCCATGTATTACCGGCCATGCTCCGGAAGCTGCATCTGGCAAAATGCCTGATGAACAATGACTGGCAGGCTATTCGCAGTGACCTGGAAAGGCGTCCTGTGGAAGGCATCAATGGAAATTCAGATGAAAAAGAAATCACAGGAATTTTAAATAAGTATGGGATTAATTTTGATAACCAGAGTTGTAGCCTGAAGCTCTGGGGGAGCGGAAAACCTCTGAGGGAATTCATGTACGTAGATGATATGGCGGCGGCCTGCGTTTATGTGATTGAAAATGTAGATGCACATACCCTCTACGAAAAGATGGGCAAAACCCATATCAACATAGGAACCGGCTCTGAGATTAGTATAGCTGATTTATCCGGACTAATCGCAAAGCTTGTCGGTTTTAATGGAAAGATAGAATTTGACCACAGCAAACCTGACGGGACTCCGAGGAAACTGATGGACAATAGCTTGCTGCACAAACTCGGTTTTCAGCACGAAACCAGTCTGGAGGAAGGGATAGGGAAGATTTATGAGTGGTATTTGAAAAGATGAAATAAATACAAATTGATAAACGAAATGCATGTCAACATTCTTTGAAAAATATTACAAACCCTGGTCTATACTATGGATTATTCAAAGAAGTATTTTAAAGTTGAAGGACATAGGCCATTTCAATTTATCACCCCGAACCTTATGGAATGATTATAAACTGACAAAAAAAACCAATAAGAGTATCCAGACAAGAACAATCCCGAATAAAAGTGATCCGGAACCTTATCCTGGAGATTCCATATCTCAGACGGGAAATTTAACTGAAACGAATACTATCCCTTTAATAAATGCATCCTTAGCGGATAAAGAACTCTCAAAGATTAATACATATTTCGACCATGTTTATATAGTTAACCTTTTAAAAAGGAATGGGAGACGCATAAATATGGTCGAAAAATTAAATGCTTTAAAGATACGGGCAGAGATATTCCAGGCGGTAGATGGCTATACTGAGCAGAATTTAAAAGAATTTGAAAACTATCTCAATTCACCCATTAACCCTGCCACCGCCCATGAAAATGAACTTAAGCTTAAAAGGAAGGTAATTTATAGCCCGGGTGCCTGGGGGACTTTGAAAACATACGGGAAACTAATCCGAGATGCAAAAGAAAAAGGCTATGAAAAAATCCTCTCCCTGGAAGATGATGTAATCTTCGCGAAAGATTTTGAATCATTATTCATAAAAGCGCTTAAAATTATCCCGGACAATTGGAAACTGCTCTATCTGGGCGCCAGTCAGCATTCCTGGCAGGAAGGCAAAGATTTAATTTACCACGCTAATTCTCAAGGAGATGAAAATAAAATTGGAACTTACCTGCCTTTGAGGACTGATGGTGCATTTGCAATCGGGATCCATCAATCCGTTTATGATCTTTTATTGAGGGAGATTGACAGGATGAACTGTTCTTTTGATTCAGGAGCTCTGCAAACAGTAGCTAAATCACTTCAGGGTGAATGTTTTGTTCTCAGTCCAAACCTCATAATTGCCGATGTGGAGGAAAGTGATAATTCTTTGAGCCGGAAAATGAAGGATTTTGCCAAAACCGTTCACTGGAACCTTGATATGTATGATTTTTAAGGTCCTAATTACACACTGAAGTATTAGTAATTATTGTACTGATTGAAGTGAATCTAATAATTTCCGGAATTCAGGTAAAGTAGCCTGGAAAGAATATTCATTCAGGTAATATTCCCGGCTTTTAAGGTTGAACCTCTTCCTGGGAACCTGGGCATACTTTTCGATTCCTGAAATAAATTCTTCCCTTGTATTACATAAAAGACCTGTTTCATCATATTTCAGGTCATATCCTTCAAAAGCTTCACTGCTTGCAATTATATTTTTACCATACATCAGGGCTTCGCATACTTTCACCTTCATCCCTCCCCCACTGAAAATCGGACAGAGTATATAATCAGCTTCTATAATGACGGAGGATAAATCTTCAACAAAACCCAGAAATTCTATCATGGGATGACTAAAAGCGTTTTTGTATTTATCCAGGTTTCTGCCAACTATCCTTAGTTTCACATTTACATGATCCAGGACATTTTCTATAAACCATTTCAGGCCCTGGATATTTGGGTACCAATTATCACCAATGAATAATAATTGCGGGGGAACATTGGTATTTTCCTGAACACTGTGCTTCAATTCATCCGGCAGGCTGATGGGAATGACCCCTACCGATTTTGCTCCATAAATTTCTTTGAGCTTGTCTGCGTCTCTTTTAGTTAAAGCAATAATTCTGTCAGAGTATTTACAGGCCTGTTTTTCATTATACTTAACAGGGTAAATTTTCCAATATTCCAGAAAATTAATCCTCGCCTTCTGCTTCATTACATCTGACTCTACATTATGAAAAAAGCTGATTATCCTACCCTTATAATGAGACTTTCTTAAATTTTTTGAAATCATTCCAAGATAGGAGACATCGATGTACACAATATCATAATCTTTCGATTTCAGTATGATCGTTCTGAGAATATTTTTGGAAAACCCGGCATAAAACCCCCGTAAAACAGAAAATCGTCTGAGGTTGGCAGAAATAAAACCGGAATCCGTGTAATTGGCAATATTAATAACATCCACATTTTCTTTTCCAAGAATTTCACAGAAAGACAAATAATTTCTGTTTGTACATTTTTCCCCTCCCGAGTTCTTTCTATTTACATCTCTCAAACTGATAAAAAGAAGCTTCATACATTATTTCTTTATATTTTTACTGCAATTAGCACATTGCTTTTATAATTCCGAATTTATACAATTAAGTTCATTATTGTTCAAATTCGAAAAAAAATCAAAATTGATTGCTAAAATAATCAATGTTCAAACCTGATAACTGAATGAAAGTTAATCGAATAATAATTGAAGGGATCGATTTTTTCAGACAATTATATCTTAACAGGCGTTTAGTATTTGAGCTTACGAAGAGGGAATTCAAAACTCAATACGCTGATAATCTTTTTGGATTATTGTGGGCACTGATTGAACCCCTGGCCATGATGATTATCTTATGGTTTGTTTTTTCATATTTACAAAAGGGGCCTGCACATCAGGATGTGCCATATTCACTCTATTTGCTGAGTGGCATCATTGCATATGACTTTTTTAATAAAAGCATGAATAAAGGAGCAGGAAGTATCAGAGCTTATAGTTTCCTGGTTAAAACCGTGAATTTCAGAATTGCCGTCATTCCTATGATTGTAATTTCTTCCGAACTCATTATCCATCTGATAGTGATCGCTATATTAATAGTTTTGTTGAGCCTGAATGGCATTTTCCCTTCCCTATACTGGCTTCAACTTATTTATTATGTATTTGCTCAGTTTATTCTGCTCATTGGAATTAGCTGGTTTACGGCTTCCATCCTGCCCTTTTTCCCTGATATGTCCTATATTATTACTATTATGATGAGGGTCCTGTTTTTCCTGACACCTATATTCTGGAATCCTTCCAAAATGGGAGGAAACATGTTATTAATTGTGAACCTGAATCCCCTGGCATATATCGTAAATGGATACCGTGACAGTGTTCTGTTCCACATTCCTTTCTGGGAACATCGCTCACAGACTATCTATTTCTGGGCTTTCACATTTGCAGTATATCTTATCGGAATTATTGTTTTTAAAAGACTTAGACCACATTTTGCAGACGTTATTTAAATTTTTGATGTTTTATGTCAAATCCTGTTATTCAACTTGAGAATATAACTAAAAAATTCAGGCTTTTTCCGAATAAGAAAGCCAGAATGCTTTATGCTCTTAATCCTTTAGGAAATAGCAAGGGCCAGGATTTCACAGCCGTTAAAAATATTAATCTGGAAGTAGACAAGGGGGAAATTGTTGGTATCGTCGGCCGGAATGGATCTGGCAAATCAACTTTATTAAAAATCATCTCCGGAATATTAACCCCTTCAACGGGCAGCATAACAACACATGGAAAAATTGTTCCGCTCATTGAACTGGGAGCAGGATTCCATCCCCATTTTACCGGCCTGGAAAATATTTATTTCTACACCGTTGTATTGGGATACAATCGTGAGGAAATTTCCAAACTTGTCCCTGAAATAATTGAGTTCTCCGAATTAGGGGATTTTATCAATCAACCTTTAAAAAATTATAGCAGTGGGATGAAATCCCGGCTGGCTTTTTCTGTATCCATACTTGTAGATCCTGACATTCTTATTCTGGATGAAGTATTATCGGTCGGGGACGAATATTTTAAAGAAAAAAGTTTTGCCCGGATGAAAACGTTTTTTGAATCAGGCAAGACTATTTTGTTCGTGTCTCACTCTGCAGAACAAATTAACCTATTGTGTCAAAGGTCCATTTTATTGGACAAAGGCGAAATTATTGATCAGGGAGAGACATTAAAAGTTACAGATAATTACAAGAAGCTCTGGTCAATGAAAGGTAAAGCGAGAGAAACTTTCAGGGAAAAGTTAAAAACAGATTATACAAGTCAAGGCTGATTTCCAACCGCCTCATTTAGTTTTCATTCTTCAGGAAGAAAATGCCTGAATTCCGAATTCCACACCGCAGTTCTCATTTCATCATAATTAAGAATATAATCCTGAAATTTCAGAGGGATACTTTTCTCAATCCTTGCTTTTACACGGACGGGTTCAAGCTCCAGCCACCGGAAAACCTTATTAATCATTTCCTGATGATTGATACTGGATTCCATCTCCTTCTCATAATTAATGCTCAAAAATTCTTTTCCTTTCAATACTTCATCTTCCATTAAATGGAACCTCTTCATTCTCTCCAGATCTTTAAAAAGCATGCCAATATCAATTGAGATCCTTTCCATTCTTTCCATCTTTTTGTCTGCTCCGGTTTTAGGGAAATAATGATATTGGTTTTTAGTCTCCGCATTTAAACGGGAAACAGCAGAATTCAATATATTGGTCCTCCTGATGTTAATGATCTTATAAGCATCATTAAAAAGATTGTCAATAAAAGATCTGGGATCATCTGTCCTTTGTTTCAATTGGTAAGTAAGTAGTTTAAAACCAAAAACAGAATGAGAAGCCTTAATTTCATATTCTCTGATAGTTTTGAACGGATCATTGGTCTGGACTGTGTGAGAGAGGATCTCACCGAGAATTTCCACATTCGGATGCTGGTTTATGAGATTTATAAATAAGTTAGTACCGCTTCGGGCGGTGGCAAAAATTAGCACCTTCATAATTCCAGACATAGAATTTATTATTTGAGCTGTTTGGATTTGTAATATTTAATGATATCCCTGATTTTAGCAATTTTAAACTGAACTTTTAACCAGAGACGTCTTGAAGTTGGCATAGCTCTTGATTTAGATTTTCCAATAATCACAGCCAGCTCCACCATGTCTGCTAAATAGCTTTTTACCCTTTCAGGAGAACAAATACGGGCATTCAGTTCCTGTCCGGCCATCCCGATTTGATGTTGCTTTTCCTGATCTTCAAACAACTCAATAACTGCGGAAGCAAATTTATCCGGATCATCGGCAACTATCATCTCTATCCCGTTTTGTGGATGAAAACCTTGCGCCCCTATGGATGTCGTCACTACTGGCAAGCCATGCGCCAATGCTTCGTTTACTTTACCTTTCATCCCTCCTCCATATCTTAACGGAGCTAAGCTAATGGCTGCATTTTCCAGATAAGGGCTTGTATCCGGGACAAAACCGAGAACATTTGTGCCAGGCAGGTTATTTAATGCCTGAATCTCCTCGGTTGGTGAATTACCAACAATCTGGAACCTGGCCTTTGAATTGCACTTATAAATTTTGGGCCAAACTTCCGATGTAAACCAGATCATGGCATCGCAGTTTGGAGGCCATAGATAAGATCCAATAAAAATGGCGATAGGATCCCGTTCTTTTTTCACCCTGGAGACGGAAGGAACAATGTTGGGAACGAAGAGCACATTTTTTATCCCAAAGCTATCAGCCAACATTGTAACATCTTCTCTGCTGACCGCCAGGGTAATGTCTGAATTACTATATACATTCAATTCCCGCTGCCTGGTTTGGTCCACCTTTTTCTGAGAGATCTGCCCAAGCTTTGCCTGGCTCTCCTCCCTCGCAAAATGAACATCTACCGAATCAACAATAGTAACCGCCCAGGGCTGGTATTTCCAAAATTTGTGAATGTTTTCCTCTGCGATCCAATAAAATTCAAAGAAACCTATATCATACTTCTTTTTCAGCAAAGCCTCATCAACTATCCTCTTTTTAACAGGCAATACCTGAATTCCTTTAGAATTTAATAGTGGAATGTAACGCTGGTACTCTTCCTTAAGGTAATCACCATAAAACCGGGTAACGCATAAATCAACCTCATGATCCTGGGCCAATAATTCAAGGAGAGCAACAAACCTGCGTTCACCGGAACTCTTGTCAAACCGGGGTATATTATAATTGAATACGATTATTTTCATCATTTTCTATATAATGTATATGCCATCATGCTTTATAATTATTACAGGACAAATTATAAAACCTTTATTAAGCGTTCCCCTTTTAGATAATCCCCTTTACCAGCTTTCATTAATTTTTCTGCCAGTTCTTCATAATTAATGATCTTCTGATCAAGAGGGAGTTTAGCTTGTTTTTCAGAATTAATATTTAGTTTATTAAAAACAGGATGAACCCCTAAAAAGGCAAGCAGTCTTTTTTGGTGATCCGGGATAAGCAATTCTTCATAATGAATCTCACAATAATTCTGGCTTGTTCTATTCAATTCATCAATTACATCATTAAAAAACGATTTTTGATTTCTTTCATAATTCAAAAATTTTTTATAATCAACCCTTATCCTTAAGTCTTCATCTTTTGCACTGCTCCCGGAATTGACAAAAAATAAATGAGTTTCCCTGGCTGTCAGGAATGATAGATAATTCATCAGATAATTTGTCCTGATCAGAACAATTTTTTTTATAGAGGGCTCTTTAATTAAGTTCCACATCAGCTGGTCATTCTGATCAGGGAATATTTTAAAACCTATGGATCTGGTGTCCTTTTTGAACTTAATGCTGTAAACATATTCAAGAAAGGCTCGCAGGCTCATCATTTCGTAGCTTAATGTCATATGGAGGATATCCGAACCTTTCAAAAAAGCCGTTATCATATATGGCTTCCTTGTGAAAAAGTTCTGAATAGCAAATAATTTCATCATGCCCTGTAAGCAAGTTAACAAGCAAGTTTGACCCTGATCTTGGAATAGAAACCACCACAAACTTTCCTGTAGATGGGTCTTTTTCTATAGATGATTTAAGGTCATAAAAAGCTATCTCCTTATTTTTCTTTGTATCCCTTTTATCCCGAGAGTCGGAACTTTTCGCCCCATCATCCCTGAATATTTGCAATAAGCTCGCGGCATTTTTTTCATTCCAATCATTGGCAGTCTCAGAAGCCTTCTTACAGTAATTCATGTACATTTCAGGATTCTGCAGTATTTCCCCGAGCTTGTCAGCAAGTTCATGACTGTCGTTATAGACGAAATGAGCAAGGCCGGCACTGCTTTCAAGACCTTCCCCACCGACAGGAGTAGAAAAAACCAGTTTGGAGAGTCCCATTGCCTCTATCATCTTTATTTTTAATCCTGTGCCAATTTTCAGGGGGTTTATTACCAGATCGGCCTGGTCATATGCCAGCGACAGGTCTTCAAGTTCTCCGAGCAAACGGACACCTTCCGGTAGCTGTTTGAGATGCTTACAAATATTACCGGCGATCAATAGCTCCAAATTCGGATATTTCTTTTTCAGTAAAGGAAAATCATTGCCAAGAAATTCAAGAATACCATGATGATTGCTGGGATTGTCAGAGCCCACGAACAATAAAGTTTCCCTCGGTTTCTGAGTAATATCGTGTGAAATCCTGACCATATGGCCGACATTAATAACTTTCCTGGGGGTCATCTTCTTAAAGTGCGCCATTTCTTTTTCCTGAATGGCAATTACAACATCGGCCCTGTTAACCCCTTTCTTCTCATTACGATAATTGGTGGAATACCAGATAGGCTTCTGTCCCTGCTTTAGAAAAAGCTTGTGCCGGTCTGTCATTACATCATGGGTGTCCAGAACTTTTAATACATCTTTATCAAAATTCAGGAAAGCTCTGGAAAGAAATATGTATTCGGCAATAACTGTGTCATAATGATGAAGGGAATGAAGTTCCCTGATCTTTTCATCCAAAAACACATTATAATGATCATCAACTCCAGAATAATAATTGTAATGAGAATTAAAATACCTCAATATCTTCCTCTTTAGTAATTCGCCGGACTCTAATTCAGGTTTTTTATAATCTACTGCAAAGTAAGCTTCACCCCAGAAATTTTTCATGGCTAGCTCATCAGCATTCTCCTGTCTGGAATACAAAAAATGCAATTCATGACCCTGGGACATCAGATAAGAAACCATATTCAATATCCTGACCCGATTTCCTGCATTTGTGGGATGGGTTGGTGTTGGTGAAACTAGTAAAATTTTCCTGGCCATAAGCTTTGAGATCAGTAAACAGTATCTATATTGTTTTTATTCAATATCTCCTTAATGCATTTCAAATATTCCAGCCCAAAACGCTGATCCGGTTCAAGGTAGTTACCTTCCGCCCATTCGTTCCAACTTTTGATAAACAGGATTTTAGGTTTCGTAGAATTACGTTTTAAAACAAATTTTATAGCTTTCTCAAGATGGTCGGAAAAGTACTCTGGCATCGAATTTGTAAAAACCCAGCCTCTTTTACCGGAGCGTGGGGTATTATCCCAATTCGGTACAATTGATGGTATTACTTCATCACTGTCGAAAAAATCAAAATCATAGCTTTTGACAAGTTTTTTGTATGGAAATGTTAAGGGAAAATAATTTGATAAAATATGCCTCTTTATTATTCCAAGCGTACGGTTTTTCGGATTTTTCTCATAAATCTTCACATAATGGGAAGGCTGATGGATAGTCTTATCATCATAACCATCCTTCTTATGGTCCCAGCCTTCATAATGGATTCCTATAAAATAAAAATTCTCCAGCCCGTTTTTGGCAGCTAATTCGTTCCAGGTTGAGGTAAAAAGTACATTGTCAGGAATCAGATTGGGGGAATAAACTACAAAAACCGGCCGCTTATTTATTTTTATATACCTATTGTCCTTGAATGCTGGTAGCATAGCATAGAAATGTGAGATATAATCCTCTTTCCCCGGATATTTTTGTTCAATCAGAATTTTATTGCTGAGTCCGTGCCATTTCCCGGTCCATGATTGATTTGCCCATGCCAGGCAAAATGGAAAATCCGGTTTACCCGATTCTATTACTTCCTGAAAGGGTCTTTGAAGTAAACGTTTACCATTACCAAACCAATAATGCCAGTAACAAAAACCTGTTATTCCGGATTCCCTGGCCATCTCTGCCTGGGCAGACCTTGTTTCGGGCAGCCTCAAATCATAAAATCCCAAATCTGCCGGAACATTTGGTTGATGATGCCCCCAAAATAATGGTTTGGCTTTTGCCGTATTTGTCCACTCTGTAAATCCTCTGGACCACCATTTATCATTCTCAGGTATAGGATGAAACTGAGGAAGATAATTAGCCAAAAGAAATAATTTCTCTCTATTCATTTAAGATAATATGACTTTAAGCAAAACTAAAATAAAAATTATTTATATCAAATCAGAATAACCCCGGGTCTTCTGCATTTATAATGATTTCGACCTTACTACTTAGCAGATATACCTATAAAAGTAATATTTTTGATATTCTTTGTATTGAAGAACTTTTTATAAAGTAAGCAATAGCAATGAAAAATAGACTTTGTGTTTTTATACTTGGGATGCACCGCAGCGGTACCTCCGCCCTCTCCGGTGTACTACAGCTCGCCGGCCTCGACCTGGGAAAAAAAATTATGCGCCCGCTGGAAGATAACCCCAAAGGTTTCTTTGAAAATGAAATTATCACTTTACTGAATGAAAAAATCCTTGATGATCTGTATGCAAAATGGAACGATACCTTGTTTATTCCTGAGAACTGGTGGGAAAATGAAATATTCGACAAGTATAAGAGCCAAATATCAAATATTATTATTAGTGAATTTGAAAGCGACAAGGATATACTGATCAAGGACCCAAGGATAAGTATATTGTTGCCATTATACCTGGAAGTTCTTCAAAAACAAAATATTAAGCCAGTATTTCTAATAAGTATCAGGAATCCAATGGAGATAGTTTCTTCACTGCTTAAGCGTAACAATCTTTCACCTGAAAAGACACTATTGTTATGCATGGATTACCTGCTTAAATCAGAGTATTATTCAAGGCTTTATCCGCGCCTGTTTTTATATTATCCTGATTTTCTCAAAAATCCTCTTCAAATACTAAATGTAAGCCAAAAAAAGCTGAATCTACAATTGCAATTAAATGACAAAAATGTTGAAATGATCCAGGTTTTCCTTGACAAGGAGTTGAGACATCATAATTCGGATGATCATTTCCCTGATCCGGAAGCCATGCCCGGACTTAAAGAACTCTTTGATATTATGTCACAGGCCAGTTTGAGAGATTTGACTGACCCTGAAGCTGAGGCTATTGACAAGATACGGAAACGCTTTAATAAACAATTTCACTTTTATACCGGCTTGCCTTTTAATTTTAATGCCCAGCTATTAATAATTGATGAACCCGGAAAAAAGGTCACTTTCAATTTTGATGTAAAGTATGGGAATAACAAGCTCAATGCAGATATCTCAGGATTAAGCAATATTTCCCGATTAGATTTTAAACCTTCCAATTCCAGGGTAGGCATTGAAATTTCAAAAGCAGAATTCACCGCAGAAGATGGGGCCCGGCTTGAATTAACAGAAATGAAGACAAACGCGGAATATGAATCGGATGATGGAGTTTTAATATTTGATACTGAAATGCCCCAAATTAATTTTGGATTTTCCTCACCTTCCCCCATTAAAAATATCAGCCTGGAAATCAACTATTTTTCATTTGGCCACACCACTTACAGGGTGGGTTCTGCTTACCACAAGGATTTGATTGATCCCATTTTTTCATTGATTAATGAAAAAAACGGAAATGATCTCAGCACCAGTTCCAAAATTACAGTCATTGAAAAGGATATAAAAAGAAAGATTAATGAACTGAATGATTTGAAGAGTAAAACTGAAAAGCTCCTAAATGAGAATAAGCAAAAAGAAATTACAATAGATTCCCTACAAGGGAAAATTGATACCATTCATAAATCATGGACCTGGAGAATGGGTAAATTCTTGTTGTTTCCTTTTAAATTTTTGCATAGGATCTTTATTAAACGATAAAAGCGGATAATACAATAATTAAAATAGAATATTCCTCATACCCGGGCTGAATCTATATGCTAATAAGAAAGGAAAGAATGTCACTCTTCTCAAAAGGCTTCAGAATTTTCTCAAAATCCCATAAGAATATCCGGATCACTGCCTTATTAGTCATCCGGGATGAAGAAATTTACCTTAATAAATGCCTCGATTATCTTCTTGATGCTGGTATGCAGATAGTTATAATAGATAATGGCTCAAGCGATAAATCGCTTGAAATAATCCAATCTTATATTGATGAAGGAAAACCTATTAAAGTTTTTGACCACCCTTATGAAGGTTATTTTAACCTTGAAGCCTTGCTTGAAAGACTGGAGGAAATCACTGAAGATATAGACACTGACTGGTTCCTCAGAACTGATGCGGATGAAATTATGGAAGCCCCTGGGCAATTCTCAAATCTTGCTGAAGGTATAGCTCATGTTGACAGCCAAGGCTATAATACTATAAACTTTGACGAATTAGTATTTGTCCCCTATAAAAAAGAGCAATCATATATTGGCAAGGATTATGAAACCGAAATGAAGTTCTATTATTTTCATGAACCATCCCCTTTAAGATTGATGAGGGCATGGAAAAAAACAAAACATAAAGCCAATTTCGCTGCATATGCCGGACATCTGACAACATTTGAAGGAAGAAATATTTATCCTGAAAATTTCATTCTGAAGCATTATATTTTTTTGAGTTATGAGTATGGGTTAATAAAATACACTTCCCAAATTTTCACAAAAAAATCAATTGATAAAGGTTGGCACTCTAATCGTTATTACCTGTCAAGTTCTTCGATAATACTTCCTGGCAGGAATGATTTGAAGGAACTTACAGAAGAAAGGATAGTACGATAAATCAGATCCGAAGAAGGTCCACTTATTCTTAAAAAGCAATGATGAGTCTGAACAATCTGACTTTAGATTAAATCTCAGGGAAATTACTAAACTTCCAGCCACCGATCATACACTATGGAAAGAAGCTGCCCCGGTATATTTCATCATGAGTTATGACGATGAAGACATAAAATCCTTAATATCTGGTTTTGAAAAAATTCCCGGTGTGCGGATCATTCAAAATTCAAACATCCTGAGGAATTATATCAGAGGTAAATTGCAGGAAAAAGATAATTCATCCTATGATAAAGACACTGAGCAGACATTTTCGGAACACTACCGGATTAATAGAACCAGGGATGATAAAGTCACTGCTGTAATTGACATAAACAGGAAAAACGCTCAACTGATACCTGCCATACAGCATTATATTCCGGATTCAAAGTTTCTGCATATAGTAGAGGATATCCATAGTATCGTTACAAATAAGGGATTAATAAATGTTAAGGATATCGAAAGGGAATGTTTTCAATGGGCTGACTATATAAAAGAACAAAAGCAGTATTCTCAATATTGTAAATATTTCCTGGAAATTAAAATTGAAGATTTTAGGGAAGATCCTCTTGCTACTTCCAAACAAATCAAGGATGTTCTTGGACTGGAAATTAAGGATGAGACTTATTCAAATTATATATCATTTGCCATTGTCACTGATCAAAAGTCTGATCCGAATAATAAGGATGTGATTCAGCGCATTGCAGGCTACTGGCGTAAACAACTTGGCTATTTATGATTCCCGATTCGAAATGATGCGTTAACTTTTTACAATGCTTTGTAAATAATTGAAATTAAATATATTATCATCGTCCTTTAATTTTTTGATTTGAATTGACGCTTAGTTTTACGCATTTAAAGTGGGAGACTATGAATTTTGGTAAGTATGCTTTTGCGCATCAGTAGCAACCATAAAAAATCAGTAACACTCAAAGCCAAATTTTTCAACTTTTTCGATATCACTCTGATTAAAAACGTCTCTCGTAAATTTAAGATACCGCTTAGTTGATGAAGGAGTTAAGGGCAACTCTATTAATTCATTAATGAAAGATCCCGTTAAGTCTATATTTAAAAAATTTGCTATAACTTGAATTCCTCTTGATGGTGTTTTACATAATTCATCAAAATTAAGGATTAGAATTTTTTCATCTCCATATGTGTCTTTCAGATCAAATACCCTTTGATTTGCTTTGATCCAATATTTTAGTGATGCTGCAGGAATGCCATCTTTCTCTCCTGAGAAATTAACTCCATAAAGTGAGGCCCAGTTGAACAATTGTTGCTGATTGGAACTGAAAGCCATATCTAATCCATGTCTTATAGTATGAATATACTTACTATGGGGAAAATACTCAAATAAAAGAGGTAATATTAAATGGCTGTTAGGCTCTTTCCATCCCCATCCTTTATATTTTTTAAGATCGGAAATTATTCTCGCCTTAATAAATTTCTTTCTTTCAAAAGC
Source organism: uncultured Bacteroidales bacterium (assembly GCA_963787195.1). Taxonomy (GTDB): domain Bacteria; phylum Bacteroidota; class Bacteroidia; order Bacteroidales; family JAGOPY01; genus CAWBCI01. Next base: position 25,335 of record CAWBCI010000020.1, on the reverse strand, counting down.
CCATTGCCCCTTTCCTTCTCCCTGATTATTATGTCCGTACTTTGACATTTCCCGTACCGCTTTATTGAGAAAGATTCTCTCTCTAAGGGTAAAATTAGAATCCTTTACCATAGATTTCTCTATAATACTAAGTCCTGTAGAGATCGGCCTTTCTTTCTTAAAATTCTTGATCAACCATTGCGGACGTTTAAAGATAAGTGTAAAAGTCAGGTTATCTAATGCAGAATTCAGATCATTTCCTATGAAATATCCCATTCTGGAAATAATTGTCGCAATGACTCTTGTTCCACTTCCTCCAATCCCGCCTACAACTAATGGACTAGTCTGCTTCATTGATTAAATTCGCTTTTCTTATATGCTAAAATCAGAATGCTATATAAATATATAATATCTTTTTATCAATGAGATAAAAAATACATTATTGAGCTGGTCTAAAAATCTGGACGGGAATTTAGTAATTTTAAAATTTCTGATCTATGAAAATATCAAGACAAATATTCTGCACGGATTTCAAGTTCAAAGTGGCACTTGAAATCATTAAAGAAGTAAGGAGAGTCTCAATGTTTGAGGGAAAATACAGTGTTCGTTAATCACTTATTAAGGTTCCGGTAATATGTTTAAGAAACAATTTTTATTAACAAAAGAGGAGACATTCAAAGAGCCATGGGATAAAGTGGAAATCGGGGACTATAATCTGTTTTTTCATCCTGATCTGGAATTTACATTTTCCAAAAAGAATCAAAACAAGTTATATTTAATTGGGTCATTATTTGATTGTCAATTTCCTGCTTTGTCAAACAAACAGATTGTGGAAAAATTAAATGATTCAAATTCTTTGGAAGAATTATTCCAAAACATTTCAGTATATACTGGTGACTATGTATTAATATTTGACCGAAATGATGACATAATTATATTCAATGATGCCTGTGCCCAGTATGAAATATATTATGACCATAAATTCTCCGTTTTTGGAACCCAACCGAAATTGCTGGCCGAAGTAATCGAATTAATTCCACATGATGATCCCGAAGCAATTGAATTCTATTCCTCGGAGATTTTTAAAAGTAAATGTCTTTTTGTAGGTGAGACGACAAATTTTAAGAATATAAAACATTTGCTTCCTAATCACTTCATTAATATAAGTAAAAAAATTGTAAGCCGCTTTTTTCCATCTAAGGCGATTTCTGAAGATTCGCTTGATGAAATTGCTAAAAAAGCTTCTGTTATGATCAAAGGATATCTTAATGCTATTTCATTAAGAAAAAAGATGGCAATTGCAGTAACCGGGGGATATGACAGCCGGGTATTGTTTCTGGCGAGCCTGGAGACAAAATCAAGCTATTATGTGTCTAAATATGATTACATGGGAGATGACCATTATGATATTTCTATTCCCCGAAAATTAACTTCACTCTATGATAGAAAGCTACATATAATCAATGAAAGTATAAAAGCTAAGGATGAATTCAGTTCAGAGTATATAAAGAGTATAGACTTTCCCCGTTTTTTAAATGTAAGCGATAAGGTTTTTCAAGATCATGTCTTCATAAATGGCAATATAAGTGAAATTGCCAGAAATTATTTTGGTTATTTTACGGATCCTTCTCCAAAGGAATTATCACTTATATTTGGATACTCTGCTTATAAATTTGCTGTGATACAGTTCGATAAATATTTGAATATGAATAAATCCTTATTTGAAAATTTAGGCTATAATTTATTGGATATGCTTTATTGGGAGGAGAAAATGGGTATCTGGGCAGCCAAGGCTAAAACCGAAGCAGCTGCATTGGGAGCAAACGTGATTTCGCCATTTAATTCAAGGAGCCTTCTGACTTCGCTATTAAGTGTTAAAAGAAAATACAGGGATTCCCATGATAGTAAACTTTATAATAAAATTATTTATTATTTATCTGATAACAATAAAGACGTTCAACGACTTCCTATAAATCCATGCTGGAAGACAAAAATTATATTGATACTGAAGAATTTTAAAATTTATAACTTGCTTAAGAATTTGGAACTTAAAACTAAAAAAATATTTCCCTGAAGATTAATATTCAATAAATTGAGTGTTTGCCCCGAAAAAGGGAAATTTTAACATCATTAAAAACAACAAAACCCTAAACCCATGCCATCTAAAAAATTAATCATAAACTTCACCCCTACCGGGATGATCCCCACTAAGGAGATGACTCCCCATGTCCCAATCGGTGTGAATGAAATTATAGAAGATGTTCACCGGGCTATTGAAATCGGGATAACCATGGTCCATTTGCATGCCCGGGAGGAAGATACCGGTGTGCCCAGCTATAAAAAAGAAATTTACGCCAGGATCATTGAAGGTGTCCGTGCAATTTCAGGCGACCTTGTCGTTTGTATTTCTCTTAGTGGAAGGAATTTTCAGGAGTTTGAAAAACGTTCAGAGCCACTCTTGCTTGATGGCAACCAGAAGCCTGATATGGGCAGCCTCACCTTAAGCTCTCTGAATTTTAACACGATGGTAAGCATGAATTCGCCGGATATGATAAAGGATCTGGCTAAAATAATGCAGGAAAGAAAGATTCTGCCTGAGCTGGAAGCCTTCGATGCGGGTATGATCAATTATGCCAAATATCTTGAGACCAAAGGTTTATTAAAGCCACCTCACTATTTTAACTTGCTTCTTGGAAACATAGCCTGTGCACAAGCCGACATCCTGCATGCCGGTGTGATGATAAACGACCTCCCCCCGGATTCATTCTGGAGCCTTGCCGGGATAGGTGATGCACAGCTTAAAATGAATTCCCTTGCCATTGCCTTCGGTGGTGGCGTAAGAGTTGGACTGGAAGACAATATTTGGTACGACAGGGGCAGGACGCGGCTTGCAAAAAATTCGGACCTATTGGAGCGTATCCATAAGCTGGCTGATGCCAACGAAAGACCGGTAATGAGCTCTTCAGAATTGAGAGGATTACTTAATCTGGAAGCCGGCAATGGGAAATACGGCCTTAAATAATCATCATTTTAAAATCATAATATGAGCATCTTCAATAAATTAAAATATGGTTTTAGGTTTAAGGATGTGAAGTTTTATAATCCTTCACTCACCGAAGTTCAAAATGATGTTAAAATCGGGAAGGGAAGCCGGATAGGGTCATTTGCTTTAATTCAGCATAATGTAATCATAGGTAAAAACTGCACAATCGGTTCTTTCTGCAATATCAGCAGCGGGGTCATAATCGGTGATAATGTGAGCATACAAACGGGATGTCACATCACACGAGGAGTCAAGATAGGATCAAACTGTTTTATTGGGCCGGGGGTTATCACTATGAACAGTAAATTCATGGATGGAAATATACAGGCGCCTGTGATAGGAAACAACACTAAGAGTTGGCGGGTGGTAGTTGTATTTTGCCGGGAATTACTATCGGGGATAATGTATTTGTGGGATCGGGCAGCGTGGTTACAAAAAGTATAGAAGATAATCAAAAAGTTTATGGAAACCCGGCTCGTCTTGTCGGAACCTGATCAATTTTATTTCTTCATTTTAAAGAATAATTCATAAACAAACCTGAAAGGTGTGGTCATAATACGTCCGGTGCGATAAGTCCATGATTCCTTTATTAATTTAATCTGGTCCTGAAGTTTGAGGATGATCTTTTGCTGTTCTTTTATTTTTTCTTCGGATAATTTAATCCTTTCTTCCAGCGGATTTGGTTTTCTATCCCTTAGATTTGATTTCTCAGCTTCACTCTTAATTTCCAAGTATTTCCTGATTGTATTTTCATCAAAATCTAAAGAAAGGTCAGCTTTTTTTAATGAAAATTCCTTAATGGAATTATTATAGAGGATGAGCAAATTATCCATATATTTTGAAAATGCTGCTTCATTCCTGATCTTCTCAGAAGCAAGCCGGATTTCATTTTTATCATATTTTTGGATTTCCTGCATGATCAGTTCCGGTGTAATGGGCTGATTCAAGGTCTTCATTCCGAAGTTGAATTTCCTGAAATGATCGAAATTCCGCATGGTGACAAAGCCCCCCAGTCCGCGGAAATCACAAACGATCACCCCGGCACCGGTTGCCAGGGATTCCATCGCTGCTTTGGCTTTAGCGAAGACGAGATCATATTCAAGTAAGATTGTTGAAGGATCATTGCAAACTTTCCCGAGTCCCAGGCCAATTCCTTCGAGTTCAATACCGAGTTTGGAACATGCTTCTTCAACTTCTTTATAATAATTATTTTCATTGGCATAATTACTGAACACCAATGCTTTCAGAGGTTTTTCCCGAATTTCCTTTCTGGCTTTAAACCTGTTGGTATCCACAAAGTTGAGAAGTATTTCGGTGTCCTTTTTTTCAATTCCATTATCGACGATCAGCCTGTCCAGACAATTATAATCGACAGCTATATATTTGAGGATACGGCTGAATTTAGGGGGATTATCGGCTGGATGGGTCCTGTCGTGCAACATATAAATTGCCGGGCTGTCCGGGAACCTTAACATGGCATCCATGGCAGGCATGAAGTGCTGCGCATGGATCAGGTCAGGGGTCCTCTCCAGCTTCTCTGCTGAATTTACAACCAGAATACCGGCCCTTTCGATCTCTTCAGCAAGAGGGCCCAGTTCAGGGGAATAAACTTCCACATGCACTCCCCGGTTGTGTAATGCAATCGCCATATCTCTTACACCCACCTCAGTACCCCCATGATGCACCAGCCAGATATTTGTCAGAAGTATGTTCATGCTGATAAAAAATTTGAAAAACCGAAATCGTGTTCTATCCAAAAATACTGCAATTATTCATATTTAAGCCTGGTGAATAAAAAATGAAATCTGTTCATATATTTTTACCACGATCCTATCCTGGGTAAATTCATATCTGCCGAATATCATTACATTTGCCCCCATAATATTTTTACGGAATGAAAATATTCGATCCTAAACAAAACTATCTCAGCAGCCGTGATGAAACCGGCTACATCCCCCGCAAAGAAGCTACTCAGGATGACTATGACCGAATCGGTTTTAAATCCGGACTGGAAGTGCATCAGCAACTGAATACCAAAAAGAAACTTTTTTGCCGCTGCCCGGCGGGGCGTTTTAATAAAAGTAAGGATTATGACGCGGAAATCATCCGCCATATGAGGCCTACTCTTAGCGAACTGGGTGAATATGACGGAACAGCGCTGATGGAATTCAAAACCCGGAAAAAGATCGTTTACCGAATCAAGAATGAAACGGCCTGTACCTATGAAGTGGATGACACACCTCCATTTCCGGTCGACCGTGAAGCCCTCGATATAGCGATTGAAATTTCGTTGCTTTCCAAACTGAATATAGTCGGAGAAGTCCATATCACCCGTAAACAATACCTTGACGGAAGTATCCCGACCGGTTTCCAGCGGACTGCCATAATTGGCGTGGAAGGTGAAATTCAACTGAAACATAAAAAGATCAGGCTGATACAACTCAGCCTGGAAGAGGATTCCTGCAGGGAGATCTCCGATATAGGGCATGTCAGGATTTATAAGACCGACCGCCTGGGCATGCCGCTAATTGAAACCGTAACATACCCTGAGTGTGAGAATCCGGATGAAGTCAAGGAAACTTGTGACTATATCCGTTTTCTGAATCGCAGTACGGGCAAAGTCAGGACCGGAATTGGCGCCGGGCGTGAAGACGTGAATGTGAGCTGTCGCGGGGGAGTAAGGGTTGAAATTAAAGGTGTGGCGCATTCCAAATGGATACCCGAACTGACTCATAATGAGGCTTTCCGTCAATGGGCTTTGCTCCATATCCGGGACATCCTGCTTGAAAAAATTAAAGATCCGGAAAAGTGGAAAATGAGCCATAAGGTCCTTCAGAACCACTTCATTAAACCAGCCTATAAGCCCCTCAGGGAAGCCAAAAAACAAAAGCACAAAGTCATTATTATCAATCTTCCCGGCTTTAAAGGTATCATGTCGCATTTTACCCAGCCGGGCAAAATTTTTGCGAACGAGATCAGCGACCGGCTGAAGGTTATCGCCTGCCTCGAAAAGCCCAATATGGTGCATTCCGAAGAACTGAACAGGCTCCTGCCACAAAAAGACTTCACTAAAATCGCTTACCTGCTGAAGGCATCAGAAGAGGATGCTCAGATCATACTCTGGGGCCCGGAAGCAGATATTCCAACAGCCCTTGAAACCATTGAAGAAAGGTGCCGTATGGCTTTCGAAGGGGTCCCCAACGAGACCCGTAAATCACTTCCTGACGGGACCACCCTTTTCGAAAGGGTACTTCCCGGCGCCGATCGTATGTATCCTGATACGGATTCGCCTCCAATTCCTTTAGAAGACAAACACATAGATGAATTAAGTAAAGGCCTTCCTGAGGATATCTATGACCGCTACCTTCAACTTAAGGAATGGAAAATCCCTGAAGATACTTTCACTTACATCTTCTCAAAGAATTTATACCCGGTCATCAGCCGGATAGTAGCTGAACTCGGGATCAACCCGAGGCTGACCGGCACATTTATCGGGCACCATGTCAAATATGTGGAAGGGCATTATACCCGCTCGGCAGAATTTACCTATGAGAAAATATTCAAACTCTTCAAATACCTGAAGGAGAATGGTCTGGATCTGATGATAGCCGGGCAGATGATGCCGGTGATCTACGAATACCCGAAAATGGATTTTGAATCGGTGCTTGCCAGTATCAATTTCAGGAAAATGACAATTGAAGATGTTTATTCCCGCATACCTTTCCTGTTCGATAAATTTGCGGAGATTCGCAGATCTGCAAAACCTGAGGACCAGTTGAACTGGGTAATGGGGGAACTGAGACCCTGTGCACTCGGGAATGTCGATATGAAAGAACTCTTCCTCAAGGTCAGGGAGCATAATTCTGCCACCAAATAAATTATAATTTACTGAATGTTGGGATCAAAAGGGATTAACTTCCCAAACTTACCGCAATAAAGAAAGATAAAATCATGACTGAAGATATTTTCCAGGGATATAAAGGCGATGCACTTGAAGTATTGAAAAAATTCAACACCCGGGTCTGGGGGCAGGCTAAAATCAATACCAAACGCGGGGAATTTTTTGGGACCGTTTTGCCCCGGTCGGAAAATGACGATGATCAGCATATAGTCCTTAAAATCCCGACGGGCTATAATATTGGCATAGACATCCTGACGATAACCGATATGAAAGAGACCGGTTATAAGAAAGCCGTCTATAAAATCCCTGAAAAAGAGTTTCCAAAGACAGCGGGCCTGCCGAGGGTAAAACTTTTCGGAACGGGTGGCACTATTGCCTCCAGACTGGATTACCGGACCGGCGCTGTTATTCCGGCCTTTTCTCCCGGAGAACTCTACGGTGCTGTTCCAGAGTTGGCTGATATATGTAACCTGGAAACGGAAAAAGTATTCGCCGTGTTCAGCGAAAATATGGGTCCCATGCAATACATGGCCCTGGCAAAAGCTATTGGCAAAGAAATCGAAAACGGGGTTGATGGGATAGTTATAGGCCATGGTACCGACACTTTGCATCACACCGGTGCGGCCCTGACCTTCATGGTCCAGAATTCACCGGTTCCGATCGTGCTGGTAGGCTCCCAAAGGTCATCCGATCGTCCCAGTTCAGATGCTGCACTGAACCTTCAGCACGCGATGAGGACCGCAGGCCATTCCGATATAGCCGAGGTGATGGTTTGTATGTTCGGTCCGACTTCCGATGAGTATGGATTGCTTCACAAAGGCACCAGGGTCAGAAAAATGCACTCCTCCTACCGCTCCACATTCAGGACGATAGGCGATGTGCCCTTAGCCATGGTTACCACTAAGGAAATCATCCCCATCCACAAAAAATACAATGTCCGTAGAAAAGACCGGAAAGTAACTATCCTACCCTATTTCAGTGATAAGGTGACCATGCTCTATTATTACCCGGGAATTAAACCTGACACCCTGGATTCTTTGATAGATGCAGGTTATAAAGGGGTAATCATAGTTGGAACAGGGCTGGGACATGTGAACAAGGAATTATACCCGGCCCTTGTAAGAGCCAAAGAAAAAGGTGTACATGTTTTTATGACTCTTCAGACGATATGGGGTTATGTTGATATGTTCGTTTATGATACAGGAAGAGATATGATGTCCAAAGGTGTCATCCCTTCGGGGAATATGCTGCCCGAGGTGGCCTGGGTCAAACTCAGCTGGATACTGGGCCAGACCGATGACCCGGTGAAGGTCAGGGAAATGATGCTCACACCTGTAAATGATGAAATAACCCAAAGGGAACCCTATAATGGATATCTGGTATACCAGGGTGGTGTTCCCGAGGTAGAAGAATTTATAAGAAAAGTGCACAAATAACAGCCTGCAAAAAGGTTTGTTATTTTATTCGAGGACGTGGATATTTTTAGCTGCACAAATTTCTTTCAGTTCCTTAGGCCAGATAGTCACACTGACCTCACCCAAATGAGCTGTTCTCAAAAGGTACATGTAAGTACGCGATTGTCCGATACCGCCCCCGATGCTCAATGGGATCTGGTCATTCATAATAGCCTTATGATAGGGAAGATTGAGGAAATCAAGCTGCCCGGAAATCTCCAGTTGTGTCTGTAAAGTCTCTTTATTTACCCTGATGCCCATGGAACTCAACTCGTGCCTTCTCCTGGTTACCGGGTTCCAGACCAGTATGTCCCCATTCAGTCCATGCATCTTTTTGCCGTTGCGACTAATGGTCTCAGTGACCCAGTCATCATAATCAGCGGCACGCATTTCATGTGGATAACCATCTTCCAGCACCCAACCTATTCCAATGATGAACACGGCAGGGTATTCCTGGATGATTTTCGTTTCCCTCTGCTTTCTTGGGAGATCGGGATACATTTCTAATATTTCCTCAGCATGTAAAAACTTGAGTTCCTCAGGAATATCCGGATATTTATCCGTCCTGAGCTCAGGAAATTTTTCTTTGGCCAGCATACCTGCACCATAGATTACTTTCCAGATCTTTTTCACTGTATCTTTCAGGAAATCCAGGTTACGCTGATCGGCAGTTATTACTTTTTCCCAATCCCACTGGTCAACATAGGCAGAATGGTCATGGTCCAGGAAATAATCTTTTCTCACCGCTCTCATATCGGTATTAATCCCTTCTCCTACTTTACAATCAAACTGTTTAAGCGCCATCCTTTTCCACTTGGTAGCGGCCTGAACAACCTGGGCTTCTATTCTTTTATCCAGCCCCAAACCACATGGAAATTCAATAGGTGTGCGGGAGCCGTCGCGATCCAGGTAATCGTTAACCCCGCTTTCTTTTGTAACGATCAAAGGCACCTGAACCAGGTTCAGGTTCAGTTCCTTCGCCAGGTTTTCTTCAATATAATGCTTTACCAGGTAAACTGCTTCCATCCTTTTCATGGGAGGGAGCAAAGCTTTGTAATCATTCGGCAGAATCTTGGCCACCTCCTCATAGGTGCTGATTCCGGGCCCTGCCAGATCATCTTTTTTGTTTTGCATAATAATTACATTTTAGTTTTATATAAAAAATTAAAGAACTGCGAATTGGAACAGCTCAATGACAAACGAATACAATGATGAATCCCTAAATATACAAATTTCAAAAACATCTATCAAAATTAGATGTAAAATATATATTGACTGAAGACTGCTGACTGAAGACTGGCAACCGGGCAATTTTCACTACTATTTGCTTGTTATAAAATTATTTCGTAATATAGCATGATAGTTTTCAACACATTAAATTCTACACCTTGAACTCCAGAGAAGTTATCAAAGCCCTGGCGGAAAAAATGAATATTCCGCAGATCGAAGCCGGGAAGTTGCTTCACCAGGTCAGCCTGACCCTGGGTGATCATTTTGCCCGGGGAGAAAATTTCACTTTACAGAATTTCGGGACCTTCCGCATCAGGAAAGTCGAAAGCCGTAAAGCATACAGCCCTGTATTAAAAGAATACGTGCTGGCACCCCCTAAACAGGTGCTTGAATTCCATCCCAGTAAGTCGCTCAAAGAAAAAATCAAAAATACCACGCCCGGATGAATGATAAATTAAGTATACAAGACTTCGTCAAAGAGATCGTTAAAAGCGCAGGTATTCCTAAGAAACTGGCTGAGGAACTGGTCAGCGCTCTTCCGGAAGTTATCTCGGAAGGTCTTGAAAAAGATGGCCAGGTCAGGATAAGCGGGCTGGGTACATTCCGGCTCAAATTTGTGAAAGAAAGAGTCGGACACAATTTCAAGACAGGCCTGAATATCAATATTCCTGCTCATAATAAGCTGGTCTTTCATCCTGAAAAACAAATGCAGGAAAAAGTTAACGAAGATTTTCGCTTCCTTACATATAAAGTTCTGAATGAAGAAGCGGAACCGGAAAAAGCCGATGCAAACCCCAAAATCGAAAGCTATTCTCCGGCTTTTGATTCTGACAGCACCGATGAAGTATTCACTGCAGCGACACCTGAACCAATTCCCCTTGCATCAGCGCTTTCCTACGAAGTGAATGAACCAGGTGGAACACCTGAACCAACTGCTCCCGAAAAAACAGAAGCTCCCTTAGCCCCGCGGCGAAATAAATACTTCTGGGTCATCCCAGGTGTTTTCCTCGTAATAATTCTCCTGCTGGTGGTATTTTATTTCAGAACCTGCAGGCAGGAGCCGGTCTTTGAGAAGACAGGCGATAAATCCGGTTCAGAGCAAATCATTAAAGCAAGCGGACCCATTACGGGAAATTCCGACTCAAGTCTCCGGGATAGCTCGGCAGAACAAGCCAAAGAAATGCCTGTCCCTGATGAAAAAATTAGTAAAGAAGTAAATCCGTCGGTGAGCCCGCCCGAAAAAGCGGTCTCAAACACTGGTACATCCGAAGCAACTCATTACATCGTTCCTGAAGGACAGCGACTTTACCAGATAGCCCGCCAGGAATACCAGGATCCTCAACTTTGGGCTCTGATATACAAAGCCAACAAAGACAAGATTCCTGATCCCGATAATCTCTATGCAGGCATTCAACTGGTGATACCAGCCCTTGAAGGAAGTCCCCGACATCTGACATCCAATGATTCCCTGGAAATTTCAAAGGCTTACAAGATGCTGTATGAATATTACAGTGCGAAACAGGACCCTCGTGCTAATAATTTTCTCAATGTGAGTAAGGATTTTGGGATTAAATAGTATTTCCATTTTCTAATCCTGGGTCTTGACAGCTTATGAATATTGTTCTTTCAGAATTCATGCCGAATTCCTGAAACAAAAGTACTGGCAGTCTTGTTAACTGAATAAGCCAATTAATAGTTCATGCCCGATTTCCCATATAGCAACAGGTTGATTCACGAAACCAGCCCATACCTTCTGCAGCATGCGCATAATCCTGTAGACTGGCATTCCTGGAATGAGGATACCCTTCAGAAAGCCATTAAACTTGATAAAATGCTTCTTATCAGTATTGGCTATGCTGCCTGCCACTGGTGTCATGTGATGGAAAAAGAATCCTTTACCGATGAAAAAGTAGCGGGGATTATGAACGAAAATTTTATCTGCATCAAGGTCGACCGTGAAGAAAGACCGGACGTAGATCAGGTTTACATGCAGGCGGTGCAGATGATCACCGGCTCGGGAGGCTGGCCTCTGAATTGTTTTGCTTTACCCGATGGGAAACCATTTTTCGGCGGGACTTATTTCAGAAAAGAACAATGGCTGGGCTTGCTCGAAAACATCGCCCTTCTTTATAAAACCCGGAAGAAGGACCTCCTTGTCCAGGCCCTGCAAATTACCGATGGCTTAGGTTCTCTGAATCTCATTAATTTTAATGACAGCTCAGGTGATTTTAGTCCGGGAGATGGCAGTGCTCTTTATGAAAAATTATATCCCCACCTGGATCTGAAAGATGGCGGAACTCATGGCGCCCCCAAGTTTCCAATGCCTGTAATCCATCACTTCCTGCTTGACTACTACACCCATTCTAAGATTAAAGAAATACCGGAATTTTTAAAGCTGAGCCTGCGGAATATGGCTTATGGCGGTATCTTCGATCAGATTGGGGGCGGTTTTGCCCGTTATTCAACTGATTCACACTGGAAAGTGCCCCACTTCGAAAAAATGCTCTACGACAATGCCCAGCTTGTGAGTTTATACGGCAATGCTTACAGGCTTTTTAAAGACCCGCTTTACAAAGAAACTATTGAACTCTGTCTTGACTTTATAAAGAAGGAGATGACCGGGCCGGAAGGATACTTTTATTCCTCCCTGGATGCAGATTCGGAAGGGGAAGAAGGTAGGTATTATATATGGAGTGACAGGAATTTTAAAGAGGTTTTAGGCCCAAATGCCGATCTGATCGGTAAATTTTATGGTGTAGGTGAAAGAGGACGTTGGGAAGCTGAGCGGAATATCCTTCTTCGCCAGATAAGCTATAGTGAATTTGCTAAAGCCCATAAACTCAGCCCCTCATCTTTCAGGCAGCTTTTAACTTCCTCCCGGCAAAAATTACTCAAAGCCCGTTCAAAACGAATCAGGCCGGCCCTCGACGACAAGGTGCTGACATCATGGAATGCCCTTATGGCAAGCGGATATATTGCCGCTTACAGGGCTTTGAAGAAACAGGAATATTTGGATGCAGCTCTGAAAAACATCCGTTTCCTGCTTGACAATGTCAGCAAAGAGGATGGCAGCCTGTTTCATTCCTGGAAAAACACCAGGGCTACTGTAAACGGTTTTTTGGAAGATTATGCTTTCCTGATCAAGGCCCTGCTGGACCTCCATGAAGTATTGCCGGAGGAATCCTGGTTACAGAAAGCATTATCATTGACAGATTACACCATTGAACATTTCTTTGACAAAAGCACCGGCCTTTTCCATTTCAACAGCGACCTGGACCGGCCCCTTGTATCGAGGCAGCATGAACTGTTTGACAATGTAATTCCCTCTTCCGGTTCCGTGATGGCCGAATCTTTGATTATCCTGGGTCAATTGTTTGAGAACGATCATTACACAATGATAGCTGAGACTATGTTAAAAAGGATCAGGAGACCACTTTTTCAACAAGCTTCAGCCTTTATGAACTGGGCAAGAATATGGCTAAAAATGACTTATCCTTTTTATATTGTTGCTGTCACGGGGGAGAATGTTTTGCAAAAAATCTTTGAACTTGATAAAAATTATTTTCCGAATATTTATATAACAGGAAGTACCAAGGCTTCTGATATGCCCTATCTCAGGGAAAGGTACATAGAAGACAAAACGATATTTTATGTATGTACAGGGAAAGAATGTAAATTACCCACAGAGGATGTAGCGGAAGTTATAAAAATGCTGGAATAATTTTCGCACTGAAGCCAATTATATTATTCGGGCAATCTTTGCAGCCCAGCCATCCCTGTCACCTACTTCAAACTTCAGTTCATGACCATCTTTTGTGAGCAGACAAAGGCCATTGGAAAATAATATACGATTGCGAAAGCTGAATACTTCCTTGATGTTGGCCGGTTCAATTTCCAGCATAAGTCCGTCAGCAGTCCCGTTGACCGAAGCGAAATAAATCCTTTGATTTGTCAGGATCAACTTTCCAATCAATTTTCCGCGTTCTACATAATGAGTGGAATTCGCTGCCTTAACAATGATCTCATTTGCTTTTAAATCGACTCTCATAATGATTTGGATTAATGAGCGTAAATTATAGCACAATTTATACCACTAATTATAATTATTTGTATGTCAAATTGATAATCGGCTGATATGAGTTTACAAAAAAGCTAAATGTGTTCAGAAATGTGAGCTGGTGTTCGGTATCAGACAGGAAAGGTATTAGGTATTGGGTATTTGGTATTAGTTGTTACTGCTGACTGTTGACTGTTGACTGGATGAAGACTGACGACTGTACCTCACAACATGCCGTCCTTATATAGCCTCCTTGTCCTGACTTTCTGCCATTCCCTTTCGATGACAAGTTCAGCCAATGCAGGGGCTACCGATTCCTTTGGGTATTGGGTCAGTACCTCGTGGAACTTCTTTTCAGAAATATCCAGGCGGTACATGGCATTACAAAGTTTTTCGAAATTGCTATCCAGGAGTTGTCCAATAACCTCGCTCAGCTTTAGTTTCAGCATAGCCTGGTCAAGGCCTTCAGAGCGAATCATCATTCCCTCTGGAGGTATATCCAGATCTTTGTTGATAAGAGCAGCAATTTCTTCAAAATTCTCCATAAATATTTTTCTAATCCAGATTTCTTTTTGTCCTCATCCGGATATTTTTCCAGACCTCCAGTTTCTTCATGTCTGAATAATCTATCCAATGGATGATTTCATCCATAGTACGACGGCAGCCGATACAGGTTTTATTTTCGTCATATTTACAGATCAGCTTACAAGGACTGGGAACAGGCATAAATTTAGTCTATGAATGGATGATAAACAAATTTCAGGAAGCTTTTGTTGCGGGCAAGGCCCGCAGGCGCCATCATACTTTAATTCGCCGGCGGTATCTTCTGTTTTTTAATTTGAAAGGTCCGGTTGATATTAAAACCGAAATGTATGTCACCTTTCATCCATTTCCCGGTAGTTCCGGCGATGAATTGCTCTTCGATCAAACCTTGTGAATTGGTCAGGTAAAGCTGAAACACATGTCCGCCGGTTTCAATATCCAGTCCGAAGGATAAGGAATGCTGAAGCTGATCTGCCGTATGTCCGGGCAAGAGGTAAAAATATTCGGCATTTATGGCCATCCTTTTGGTGATCTTCACCCTGCCTCCGGCACCTACCGCGTAAATGTTGTTTTGATCCTGCCTTGTGGCAACAAGGTTGCGGTGCACCAGAGTAGGCATAAGCTGGAATGAAATTGAAGGGGAAAATTTCCGGGCTATCAAAATCTGATGTGTGTATGCTATCCGGGAGGAAAAATAATTTTTTCTTTCCGGGTCAGACCAGTGAAGGGTATTGACAGCCATGCTTGTAAAGTAGGATACTGAAACCGGCATATTTCGATAGCCTGAGCTTTGTCTGAGGAGCTTGAATTTCAGGGAACCGTCGAAAGTTTTATTAACTGAAGTACGCCCCACGCTTGCCGATAACCAGTCGGTGAAACCGTATTCAAACCCGAAACGTATATTGGCCTGGTCCATTCCGAAAAATTCATAAGGCCCGGAATTCAACCTTCCGAAATGGTGTGAGACGACAAAGATCAACGCCCCCCTTGGTGGGTTTTCAATTGATTGCCCGTTGACAATGCGGGTAGCCTTGAAAGTGGCATAGGCATATTCCGTTTTTTTCGGATTATCCGTGTTTAGCAAATCCATCAGGTCCTGCGCCAATAGACTGGTGCATGAAAAAAAAGCAAAAAAGAGAAATAGTAAGATTTGTTTTTTCATGTGCTCTGTATTCATTTTATCATGTAATATGAAATAGTACGCGTATTCTTCTCCCTGGAAAAAAATAAGAATAATAATTTAAACTGGCTGACTATTAATCACTCCCATCATTTTCCAGGATAGATCCCTTCTCCAAAATGACATCCGTTCCGTTATAGCCCGTACAATATCCTTTTATCCTGGAAGGCTTGACTATGCTTAACTTTTTAGCTGCATCATTGAAATCCGGCAGCATGGTAACCCTTATACCCATATCTCCAAAATCACCTGTTTCATAAGTATAAACAAGTACCACCAGAGAATCCACGGTTTCTATTTTGGATATAGGTCCCTCAAGAATTATGATTTTGCCAGTATACTTAGGGTTGGCTATATCTTTATTCATGGAATAATCGACATAAAGCCGCTTGGCCCTGATAGTCAGATCAGCTTTGGCGCTTTCGTAATCCGGATGTCCATGATTGATATAGCGATAAACGAAAAAGGCCCCGATTATCCCAATAATCACGAGTCCGATAAGTACTTTAATCCAGTTTTTCATATCTCTTGAATTTTTATAAAATTAAGAATATAACTTAGATATTGTCAATAATTGAAATAAACGGGTCCGGCATATCACTCTTAGCTTAGACCACACTTTAATTCTCCGGAGCCCCGGCATCTATCCAGATTTTGATTTTTCGCTGGATACAAGCTGATAACTGGTTCCCGCCCTGGGGCATGGGAAAATTCCCGGAATTATGACTTATGGCTCCATAGAGGCTACCCGGCTGGCCTGCCGGTATATTGGCATGCAGGGCAATATTTGTATAATTATCCAGGAATATATTTCCCTGCGGGAAGGACCCCCCGTGACAACTTATACAATATTGATTTATTACCGGCAACACGCTGTTGGAATAAGTCACATTACTGGTGTCACAGGGTGCAGTCCCGTTGGGGTACAACTGTTCTGCATTGTCAAAGTAACAAGAGTTCAATGTCATCAAAAGCACGATTGACAGGGGGCTGATTATCTTCAGCAAGGATCTAATTATTTGGTGTCCCATTGGCTATCCATTTACTTATTTGAGTGAGTTTACAATCTGACAATTGATTCGAATTTTTGGGCATCGGGCTATTCCCGTTTGCGTGTGAAACGGCCCCCCAAAGGCTTCCGGGCTGACCGACCGGGATATTGGCTGCAGCCGCCACCTGGCTGTAATTTTCAAGATGCACACCCCCTCCTGCATTGGCCCCACTGTGGCATCCCAGGCAGTAATTGTTGATAATACCGGGCCAGATGGTCCCTGAGAATGTTACATTGGTCGAATCGCACATTTCATCGCAGAAAAGATTCTTTGCGCCCTGAGAGATCCATTTCCGGATCAGCTGTATCTGGGCATTTTCAAGCGGATTATTGGGCGGGGGAGGCATTCTTTCTTCCCCTCCCTGGGTGATCTTTCTGTATAAATCGCTTTGATTAGGGTTATAGGGCCTTACGAAGCCTGAACCCATCACATCTGAATAACTCATGAGCCTTGAAGCTTCATGACCCGAACCATCATGGCAGCCTGTACTGGAGCAGGTTGAAAGCAAGATCGGAAGTATATCAGACTCGAAATATACAGTATCAGGATTACAGGGGTGTGCGGGCGGCGGAGCTGAAAAAGTTGTATCCCTTACCCATATACTGATCTGTTTTATATAACAACTATCCAGTGCATTTCCATCTTTGGGCATGGCTGAAATCCCGGGAGTATGTCCTATAGCAGCCACCAACTGTCCGTTCTGTGCAACCATGGCAACTTGTTGAAAGTCGGTGAGGTCCAGGTTGCCTTGAGGTGGCGTCCCGCTGTGGCAGCTAATACAGTATTGCTGAAAAATAGGGTACACAGTATTATTATAAGTTACATTATTCGTATCGCAGGGGCCGTTCAGTCCCTGGCCGGGGCCAGGTTCCGGATTAATGACCTCTTCGCTTGTATGTTTACATGAATTAAAAGTAATTGAAGCCATCAGGCCTGCAAATATCAGGAAAAATAAGCTAAAGCGTCTCATGAGTATGGTAGATTAGTGGATTAATAGTGATTATTTTTTAGTGCCTATAGTAATCGACTGCTAAAAGTTATTTTTTGAGTTTTAGTTAGATTCTGAAAATTGAAGCATCTTGCGGAAAGAATTCCGGCAATTCAATGTAAAATTGAGTTGTATAGGCTATTTGATCAAGTTAATACCGGTTTTTGCAGAAGTGCTTGTAGGGTCGTTCAGGAGGACCTGCTGAAAAAGGATTTTGGCTTCCCTGAGCTTCCCAAGATAAAAGTTAGTCCATGCATACATCAATAAGGAATCCCCATCGAAAGGGTATAAGTTGACAACTTTTTCAAAGTATTTGAGTGCTGTTTCATAATCTTCTTTCCCGTAGTAAATCATACCTACCCTGTAATTCACCAAAGTATTCATAGGGTCGGACTCCAGGATCTTTTTATACTGGGTCATAACCTGGTCCATATTTCCCAGGGCTGCAGCCGGCAAAACATATCCCAAACGGGGTTCTATTGCATAAGGTTTAAGGGAGATTGCCTTCTGGTAATAAGCCATGGACTCTGTAAACAGTCCGGAAGAATATGTCAGCCAGCCCAACCTGAGGTTTATTTCATAAGAATTTTCGTCATAAACCCCTTTCAACTCTTCTATTGCCTTGGAATATTCACCTGTATTCTCATCCGCGTAACTTGTGGTGAAAGCCTGCAGGGTTTTTGTAAAATCCTGGGATGAAGCTGTAAAAACCAGAAAGCTGCCAAATAATAACAAAATTGTTCTTAAGTACCATTTTTTCAGAATGTCCATTGTATGCCTCCCAAAATGAATTGATTCGTAAATTTCGATGGTTTGGTGAATGTTTTTATTTCCGGAGGAGTACCTGTCAGCTGGTAGCTAAAGATAGAACTTTCTCTTTCGAGATACAGGTAATCCAGGGTAATCATCCAGTTTTTCGTTATTGTCCACATCAGCCTTGACCCGGTTTTGAAGTTAATTTGGTCAGGAATATTATAGACAATAAACGCATTTTTCTCAAAATAGTTGTGTAATTCCCCGAAGGTGGCAGTAAGTTCAAGCCATAAAGGTTTGAATAGCCTGATCCCTGCTTTTTGGTCAAAAATGATACGGTTCCTTTTTAATGAGTAATGATTGATCAGGGTAGATGTTGTATAAAAGTTCAGGTTCCCTAAAGGAAATAAAGTCAGGCTGACTCCGGCCTGTGTTTGATTATCATTATTCAGGTTCGCCATTGCAACAAAAACACTTGTATTCAAAATCCGAAAATCTTTGGAAAGAGACAGGGAAGCTATGAATTGGTTGTCTGAATAATGGAGATTCTTTATTGTATATCTTTCCGAAAACCTGTCAAAATCTGCCTCCACCGTTTTAAATGAAGTCTTTACAAAATGAAAAGCAGGGAGCATACTAAAACTTTTACTTAATTTAAAATTAAGATTTATATAAGCTTGCTGCTGATTCATTTTATACGCGTCTTCTATATCCCTCTGGGTGATTGCATCATGAATATGGATCAGTTTGGTCCTATGCTGCATGACCTCGGAATAGGCAAAATAAGTATTCACACGTGGGGAAAAACTGATCCGGGCCCCGGCAGTGATGTAGCTCCCATCCTGTATTATATCGGTTTCGGTGTAAAGCTGGTTTTCAGCTTTCCACAATTTATCATTTAACTTGAGCTGCTGATCACTCAATTGGGGACCCCCTTCCAGGTTGAATGAATTCATGCCCGGTAAACCCGTTGCTTTCAATTTCTTTTGCAGGCTGGGCGGAGCTTTTTTATAAATCTCCCTGGAATTTCCCTTTTGGTTGCTATAGAGGTATGAATAATAAAGATATTCAAGGGCTGAAGGATCCCCTGAATTATATTCAAGGGCTTTCTCAAAATTATAGGAAGCCTGCATGTAGCGGCTCATCTCGAAATAGCCTGTTCCCACCCTCATTCTCAAGAAATAATAGTCAATCCCCTGCCTGAAAGCTTTATTACCATAATGTACCAGTTCTTTCCATTCGGAAGCATTGTATAATTCAAGGCTCTTCCGCTCAACCTGAACGAAATTCAGGGTGTCGTCAGCTCTGCTAAATTGCATTGCAGACAATAGGAGCAATATGATCAGGATTCTTTTATGCATCTGATTTCTCTTGTACCGGAAGTACCTTCCAGAATAATAATCTTCTCAATAGCTTCTTCTTTAATAAATATCCTGAAATTATCCTTTCTTATTACTCTGTTAAACACTGAAATTTTTGCTTCAGAAGCCAGTTCCACATTGCTTTCGCTGAACTGTTCCACATTCTTCAGGTATTCAATCTTATAATCCGACCTTATAAACATGTAAAACGGCGCGACAAAATCCTGGAGTATTTTAATCGGACCCGATGCTAACATATTGACCGGGAAAGTATCCCCGACTTTCAGGTTTTTATAAAATCCGTAAATTACTTTATAAAGTCCCAGGTAGAAATAATACAATAATGAAGATTTGTCTCCTTCAAAATTCGTAAAATAGAAAACATCGACTTCATTTTTGAAATATGCTTTCGCAAGCGTCTTCTCACAAAAAAGGTAGGTATTATTGTAGATATCTGCCTCAACGGTCCAGATGATCATTTCGCCCGGGAATTTCTCATCGGTCCATTTGATTTTTTGTCCGGGAATAAAATTAAAAGCCTTCTGAATAGCCTGATGTTTTTCAATATTACTTACCAAATCGTTTTCTTCAGGTCGTTCATAGGATTTAAGTGAAATTCCATTTTCACTATTCAATAAATACAGTGAAATTGGAAAATCCAGGGTACTGGAACCAATCTGAGGATTTGACTGGAATTGCATATGCAGGTGGGGCACCGGAGAACGGCCTGAATTACCACAGGCGGCAATAATATCCCCCTTCTTCACAAATTCACCTTTCACAACTTTAATGCTGTCTTTCTTCAAATGGCTCAGGGATGAAAAGAGTTTATCTCCATGCTTTATCACAATTGTATTACCCCAGTTCTGGTGAAGATTGACCTCTCCTATAGAATTATCATCAATATTCCCGACTATATTTTCTATCCATCCCTCAGCAGGTGCGGTCACCGGCTTGTTGAAACAAAAATAGTCAGCCGGGTCATTTCCCGAATTCCTGTATGTTTTGCCTTCATCATCAGCGATTTCAAAATCCCAGGCATGCTTCCAGCTATCCTGGTGTGTGTACTTACCATTATATGCCTGGGTTACTTTCCAAACACCCCAGAAAGGCATGCCGGTCCTGATAAAAGGGTAATTTCCGAAACGGATCTTATTATTGTTTTGAAGATAAAGGTTCTTTTCAGGTTTCATTTGCTGGTATACAACCAGTTCCGGCTTGTTATAATGCCTTTCCCTGAATTTCAATGCATAAAGAAAAAGTAATACTATCAGGTTAAAAGGAAGGGAATAGACTGAAAGCTGAAAAATGGCGAAGGGAGATGAGGAAGCAGTCAGTATCATGGATATGACGGGCGTAAGCAAAATGACCCAGATATATGAATATACCGAGGGGATGATGAAATATCCCCCAAGGGCTATAGCTGTCAGTATGAAATTAAAACCAATATAAGCGTAAGAAATTTCCGAAATATTTGCCCCGATAATCTGATAAAAATAATAAGCTGAAAAAAATCCAATCAGCGAAAGGCTGAAGGCTATCCTGGAATATAAGAGCAATCCGATAGCGATTATGAATCCCGGCAGGAGATGATACTGAAAAAAAATGGCCCCCAGGGATCTGAAATAATAAATAATTGATCGGGGCAGCTGGATATTATTGATCCAATCATACAACCTTACCATGGTCATACCCCCCATGGAATACATGTCATTGATGTTATAAATCCCTCTCACGCTCATGTGCAGTGTTGTATATTCACGTGTGGCCATTATAATGAGCCAGATGCTGAAAATGAAAGGAACGCTCAGGTAAGGAAGATTATATTTTCCAATGACCCCTTCCATCATCAAAGTGATAAAGAGAGTAAGAAGGGCGCTGAAAGCCAGTATGGCGAAAAACTCGGGGTTTCCCTGGTAAAAAGTACCCAGCCCCAATCCCACCAATAAACTGTTAAATCCATAATAGCCATGCCTGATATTGTCCCTGTTAAAACCCAGGAACCAGGCCGTTAAGTTGGATATGAGAACAGCCAACAGGCCGCTCAGACCGGCATTGAGGTCAAAGAAGGTGACAATCAGGAGTATCCAGGCGAATAAATTACTGGAAGAAAAGAAAACCTGAGAATAGCTGTTCAGGACACTGTCGACAAGCGATATGTAGGTTTTCTTCTGGTCCATCAATTATCTTTCTTTTCAAAATATGCACAATTAGAACCGGTACATTGCCTGTTCCGTTCATCAAAATGGCATTTGATCCCGCTTTGGGTATCGAGCTTAAGGTCCAGATGTTTCTCCAGGTATAGGCTTGCTTCTTCTATGGCAATGAAGCTATCTCTTTTACAGCATCGTGGCCCTCCCGATTCGGCTATTTTAAAGAGGCTGGTGGCAGTCATCATGTTGCTGAGTTTCCATTCTTCTTCTGCCAGAGGGCTTGATCGGGTAATAAGGCTAATGAATATGCCGGTCCCGACGGCAGCGCCGCAGTTGCCATGAGATCCGCAAAATCCGCCGGGGACCATCTGGGCTCTCATCCTGGCAATCTGGACCATATCATTCCTCATGTTCGGCATCTCCAGCTTATTGTAGTAGGCTGCCAGAAGCGCAGCCGGCACCAGGAAATGATGTTCAGGCCCGTGCATCTTAACTTTCCGGTTGTCCATCAGGTGGTTGGCAATAACAAGAGGATCCGTAAGTTCAGTCTTACGGCAGAATTTTTCAATGATATCGTTGGCATCGGAGCTATGGCAAATATCACAGACAAAATGTCCATCCGGGCATTTCACATCGCTCAGCATAGTCTGCCCGCAAATATAACAGATTGCCTCCTCTTTTTTCTGGGAGTAAATCAATTCCTTGCCACATACCAAACAACCATCCGTCTGGGCCATACTATCAGTTTTTTAAGTAAAATTTCATTTCCTGATGCGAAAATAAAAAA
This sequence comes from uncultured Bacteroidales bacterium, assembly GCA_963787195.1. Taxonomy (GTDB): domain Bacteria; phylum Bacteroidota; class Bacteroidia; order Bacteroidales; family JAGOPY01; genus CAWBCI01. Next base: position 2,854 of record CAWBCI010000020.1, on the reverse strand, counting down.
TAATAAGGGACTAAGCGCTTTGTCACTGCACCCGGATGAATAATGGGTATAGTCCTTCCTATCTATAATTCAAAATTTTTGAGATAATCCGGAACTTTTTCACTGGAATTGATGCTGTCAAGGGTTTCCTTCTCACGTATCAGATGAACTTTTCCTTCTTTATCGATCATCACTACCCTTGGCCTCAGAGTGATGAACTGCATCCACTGGGTCATATTATAAGCTCCTACATTGTGGATCACGAAATGGTCTCCTTTGTTCAGCAAAGGCAGAACTGCATTTTCCCTGACTACATCAATATTCATACAGAGCGGGCCATACAGCATAGTGTCTTCCGTGTAATTGGAAAAGGATTGTGCCGGTGAAATTTTATGGTCATACCAGAAGGAAGTAAAGAGGAGATTTACCCCGACATCGATGATGGTTATCCTCTTCCCGGCTGAAGAACGTTTGTTTGAAATGACCGTTCCGAGAAGATAGCCGGCTTCATCAATAAGGGCACGACCTGTTTCCAATACCAACAAGGGCAATTCATCCGGGGGAAAATTGCTATTGATTAAAGCCGTTGAAATTGCCTCGGCCATCATATCAAAAGTGGGATTGGTATCAGAGCCCGGAAGAAAAGCCCCTTTCAATGTATTTTTGGAAGGAAAACCACCTCCCAGGTCCAGGTACTTTATTCTGTGATTATATTTTGTCTGCAATCCTATAGCCAGGTCGGCGAGCTTTAAGGCTGCGGTAGCATAAGCCTGGGTATTCAGCATGAAGGTTCCGATATGACTGTGCAGCCCTACCAAATCAAGCTTGCCCGAGCGCATGATCTTGTTCAGGGCATCCCAGGCCTGTCCGTTTTCATAATTGAATCCGAAACGATCCCATTTTGGGTAGATCCCCGTATCCATATTTACCCGGATTGCGACCCTTGGCCGCTTTTCAAGTTCCTCGGATAGCTTAATGATTGTGTATAATTCTTCCAGATGATCGATATGTATCAGCGATTCATGAGTGATGGCTTTGGTCAGGTCCTCTTCCGTTTTATCCGGCCCGTTGAAAATAATATATTTGCCATCTACCCCATTGTTCATGGCTTTATCATATTCAAAGCCGGAGACAACCTCAGCCCAGGAACCTTCCTGGTGGAAGACTTTGCAAACTGCATTCAGATAATTGGTTTTATAGGACCATGCAAATTGCACTTTGGGATAACGGGTTGTGAAAGCCTGTTTGGCTTCCTTCAGGGTGCTCCGGATCTTCCTCTCGGAAATCACGAAGAGTGGTGATCCATGTTCTTCCAATAGCTCCAAAACGGATACCCCTTCTATATTGGTCATGGGTTTATATTCAGTCTTCAAACCGAATTTATTCGGCATAGTGGATTCCAGTCTCTTGATTGCCGGACGTTCATACCTGATCTTGCTCATTTGGATTTAATTTTTGATGATTAAATTTCTTTAGCTTCTATAATTCCCCAAAGGTGCTGATCTGCTGGTATTCCTTCAGGTCGACTATCATATCCCATGAATAACGGATAAACATTTTACCCACTTCGTAGCTTTTGAAAGCCTCTACTTTTTCACCCAGCGCAAGATTTGTGAGCGCTTCAGGTATATTCTGCCCTACCCCGACGGCCAGATAAACCCAGGCAGGAATACGGGGATTAATTTCGAGGAGGGAGAATTCATTTTTTTCGTCCTTCATCAGTTCCAGCTCAAAAGGTCCCCGCCATTTGGTAGATTTAATGAAGTGATCGGTGAGTTTCAGCATATTCTGGTCACCAACTGAAATTCCGCCCCAGGCCTTTCCTTTGTCGGTAATATATTGCTTGCGGATAGGCACTGCCGCTATGGTATTCCCATTTCCGTCACCCAGCCCTATTACATTGTATTCAATGCCTTTGGCAAATTTCTGTAGGATCACAGGCAAACCCCACTTGGGGCTGATCTTATAAAAATATTCCTGTGCCTGTTGCAGGTTGAAAGCCACATAAGCATCATAATATTTGCCTTTAACTAAAAGAGGATATTCCATCTTTTCACCAATATCCCTAATTTCATTGAATTCGTAAACTGCCTTGCTTTCCGGAACTTTCATGCCATACTTTTTACCGAATTCGGGCAGGTTTATTTTCTGCCTTTCTTCAAACTGTGCTTCAGTGGGGAGAAAAGTATGTATACCCATAGCTTTCAGGCGCTTTTCAAGGCGTATGAAAGGAAAAAGTTCCGCGTCAAAATTCGGGATGATCACGTCCAGTTTCTCTTTCGAATGTATGTATTCAAGTCTGGACATGAGGGCTTCAGTACCTACCGATGGATAAGGGATTTGATAAACCCGGTCGACTATTTCATGCATGTATATACCCGGTTCCAGTGATTCGTATGACAAACCAATGATGCGGGCATTAAAAGAGTCTGCTTCTTTCAGTGCGCGGATGACCGACACTCCGGGACCCGGGCTGTCGATTGCATTCAGCGCCGTTACAGCTATAGTGATATCAGGCTTGCTCATCCTCTTCGATTATCTGGTAGTTAGTTAATAAATGAATGAAATCATCAAAATCCTTTTCCAGTATGGATTCTTCAATATCATATTTTTCAAGGAATTCATCCCTGATTTCATCCATATTTTTATCCTCCCTTAACATGCCGAATAATTCCTGCCCTATAGGATTGAGGGTAAAAGATTCACCGGTATTGGGATTGAAAATAAAACCCGATTCGCTCAGAGCGATATTACTCTTGATTTTCATCATTTTTTATAATTTTTTGTAATAAGAACTTTACGAGACTTATGCTTTAATAATAAATGCGAATATTCAAAATATCAGGCAAACTGTGTACTTTAAATTTATCTAGTA
>CAWBCI010000019.1:0-191417 GCA_963787195.1 uncultured Bacteroidales bacterium | reverse complement strand
ATTTCAAAAATCAGTGTAAATCTGTCTTATCAGTGTAATCTGTGTTCTATAACGACAACAGCACACAGATGACACAGATTTTACAGTTAAACACAGATTTATATTGCCAGATTTATTGGAATTTGGGATTTTAATTTTGTTTGAATTTTTTTTTGGAATTTGGAATTTCAGGACAGGTCCCTGCCTGTTCCTCTGTAGAGGCTTTGCATGCAACGCCTCTGCTACGATGAAATACATTTCAGGACAGGTCACGACCTGTCCCTACTGTTCCACCATTGCACTATATTCTCTACTTTTGCCAAACATTTATGGCAAACCCGATCAAATACCTTTCCGCCCCCGCTTTCCTTGAAGCTGCCGGCAGTCTGCCTGTCCTGGACGTTCGTTCCCCATCGGAATATCTTCAGGGACATATTCCCGGGGCCTTTTCTTTTCCTTTATTTAATGATGAAGAAAGGGCTGTGGTGGGTACCATTTATAAGAATTCGGGCCGGAAGGATGCTATTATTAAAGGACTTGAGTTCATCGGGCCTAAGATGAAATCCATGGTGATACAGGCTTCCGCAATTGCACGAAAAGGAGATGTATTGGTGCATTGCTGGAGAGGAGGGATGCGCAGCGAATCGGTGGCCTGGCTGCTGAATATTGCCGGAATCAATTCTTCGGTCCTTGAAGGGGGATATAAAGCCTACCGTCATTACATACGCGAATCCTTTTCCGCCGGACCTGAAATTATTGTCCTCGGAGGCTATACGGGAAGCGGCAAGACCGAAATACTTAAATCTTTGCGCGAAATGGGCCAGCAGGTGATCGACCTGGAAGGACTGGCCAATCATAAAGGCTCGGTCTTCGGCGGACTGGGACAAAAGGATCAGCCCAACAACGAACAATTCGAAAATGATCTGGCTAAATTATGGCTGGCCCTGGATCCCCGAAAAGCAGTCTGGCTCGAAAACGAAAGCCGCCATATAGGCCATGTCGCCATGCCGGATGTTTTTTATAAACGGATTTGCGATGCAAGGGTGATCAATATTGAAATCCCCGTGCCCGCCCGCACTCCCAAACTTGTTGAAGAATACGGATTGTTTGATAAAGATGAATTGATACATTCGGTAGAAGTCCTGCGAAGGAGGTTGGGAGGCGACCAGGCAAATAAAATATGCCGGGCCATCGAAGCTGATGAATTGGATAAAGCCACTGTGGCCCTTTTGAATTACTATGACCGCAAGTACCTGGAATCGCTGGGAACGAGAGACCCGGCACAGCTCATTCGGCTTCCGCTTGATGGAGTGGACCCGGTGGAAAATTCCGCTCATGTACTTCAAAAGGCCAGGGAAAATAATCTTATCTGAATAAAAATAATGAATGATATGAAAAAGCCTGTTTACCTGGATTATAACGCCAGTACCCCCATAGCGCCGGAAGTGAGGGATGCCATGAAACCTTACCTGGATGAATATTTCGGGAACCCCTCCAGCGCTTACAGCTACGGGGCTGCCACCCGGACTGCCGTGGAAAATGCCAGGAAGCAGATCGCGGCTCTGCTGGGCTGCCATACCCACGAGATCATCTTTACCAGCGGCGGCACCGAATCCAACAATATGGCCATCAAAGGCATAGCTTTCGCCCGCAAAGACAGGGGCAGGCATATCATCACCAGCAGCATAGAACACCCGGCGGTGAGCGAGGTCTGTAAATACCTGGAAGAAAACGGTTTCGAAATAACTTATTTGCCGGTAGATAAATACGGGATGGTCTCCACCCCGGATGTGGAGAAAGCCATCAGGCCCGGTACTATTCTGATCAGCATCATGCATGCCAATAATGAAATCGGTACACTTCAACCCATAAAAGAAATAGCAGAAATTGCCCATCACCATGGAATTGTCATGCATACCGACGCTGCCCAGTCTACCGGGAAAGTCCCGGTAAATGATCTCGGAGCCGACCTTATTTCAGTGGCAGGGCATAAACTTCATGCCCCCAAAGGCATAGGTGTCCTTTACATCCGCGAAGGCATTAAACTGGAAAAACTCATCCACGGCGCCGATCATGAACAGAACCTGAGGGCCGGTACCGAGAATGTGCTGGAGATCGTCGGGCTGGGAAAGGCCTGCGAGATTGCTTCCAGGGACCTCGAACAAAATATCTCCCATTCCAGGAACTTGCGCGATTTGCTCTTCACCGAACTTACATCCGCAATCCCTGACCTTCAACTCAACGGACATCCCGAACTCAGGCTGCCCAATACATTGAATGTCACTTTCCCGGGCATAGAAGCTGCGGCCCTCTTATCTGAAATACAGGATGAAGTGGCTGCTTCGGCAGGCGCTGCCTGCCATACCGGCGACGAGACTTACAGCCCCACTTTGAAAGCCATAGGCCTTGATGCACAACAGGCTTCGGCTACGGTCCGCTTTTCGGTGGGACGCTACCTTAGCGAAGATGACATCCGGAAAGCCGCCGCTGTGATCGTTAAGGCATATAACAGATTTAAAGGTGGGGAAGAAATATCACAAGTTAGCCCCGGATCTTTGAAACTGACTTCCTTCACCCAGGGACTGGGTTGTGCCTGCAAGCTGAGGCCACAGGCCCTGCAGGAAGTGATGCGCTCGGTGAAGTTCCGTCCGGAAGCTAACATACTGGTTGCCCACGATACCATGGACGATGCGGCTGTTTATAAAATTTCGGAAGATAAAGCCATCGTCCAGACCCTGGATTTCTTTACTCCGGTAGTTGATAATGCTTATGATTTCGGGGCCATTGCTGCGGCCAATGCCCTCAGCGATATCTACGCCATGGGGGCGAAGCCCCTTTTCGCGCTGAATATAGCCGCTTTCCCTTCCACCCGCCTGCCCATGAGTGTTTTGGCGGATATCCTGAAAGGGGCCTCCGATAAAGCCGGCGAAGCCGGCATACAGGTCATAGGCGGCCATACGGTCGACGATAATGAACCCAAGTTCGGGATGGCGGTGACAGGCATCATCCACCCGGATAAAATACTCAGGAACAGCAATTCAAAAGCCGGAGATGTTTTCATACTTACCAAAGCCATTGGGACCGGGATACTGGCAACAGCCCTGAAAAGAGGGCTTCTGGATGAGAATACAAGTTCAGTGCTGGTGAAATCCATGTCGGAACTGAATAAACAGGCGGCGGAAATTATGGCCGGCTTCCCGGTAAACGCCTGCACCGATATCACCGGTTTCGGATTGCTGGGGCATACGCACGAAATGCTGGAAAGCAGTGGCTGCGACGCGGAATTATACCTGGCAGATGTGCCTCTCCTTCCTCAGGTAAGCGAACTGGCTTCCGCCGGGATCATCCCGGGAGGATCTAAAAATAATGAGGAGTTTTTTAGTCAGCATATGATTTGGGATGAAGATATCTCTTCCTTAAAAAAACTTATACTGAACGATGCCCAAACCTCCGGCGGACTGTTGATTTCCATTCCTGAAAAATACGCCGCTGAATTAGTGTCGGAACTCCGGAAATCCATTCCCATCGCTGCAATCATCGCTAAAAATACCGGGAAAGGCAGCGGGAAAATCCACATCCGGAAATAGGCCTATTTCCCCCTGGGATCGGGCTGCAGGGGCAGTTTGGCCATCTTTTCCACTTCCAGGCTGGGGAAGCCGAATTCTTCTACTACCTTACCCAGGATAAGGTATATCCCGTCGCCCTTGAAAGGATAAAGCCTGAGCGTATCCGGGAAATGCACGGTATCGAAAAACTCCCCCTCATCATCCAAAAAAGCGGCGAAATGCATGATCTCCCTTTTCACGGTCCTCACGTACTTGATCGTCACCAGGTTCCCCACCATCCTGACCCTCTTTCCCAAATAAGCATTCAGCTCACGGGCTTTTATTTCCCCGCGGAAGCCGCTTTGCAGCAGGTCGAAATAGGAGAGGGTGACCGGCCAGCCTAACATTTCCAGCTCGTCGTAGGCGTCTTCCAGCGGCAGGTGGCGCAGTTCGGGCAGCCTGAACTCCCTGGAAGGAGGACGGAAGAGGGCATTGTAATGATTGTTGGGCTTGTTTTTTCCCAATAAGAGATGGATCTCCCACAATAGGGCCGACTTGCTTTTCCCTGTGAACCGCAAAGCCCCGATGCGGACCAAAAGTATGAGCTGTTCCAGTCCAAGGTTTATTCTTTCGAGGAAATTCTCCAGGGAGAGGTAGGGGCCGTTCTTTTCCCTCTCTGACTGTATCTCCTGCCCGGTATCGCTTTCCAGGTTGCCCACATGGACGAAGCCGGTATAAATATCCTGCCCCTTGATGCAGGTCAGGTACTTGCTGTTGTTCACGCAGGGCAGGTGTATTTTGGCCCCGCAGCGCCGGGCCTCGTTGAAATAGACCCAGCGGTGGTAGAAGCCCCCGAAGTTATTGATCACCGCCACCATGAATTCCATGGGGTAATGGGCTTTCAGGTAGAGGCTCTGGAAGCTCTCCACGGCATAGGAAGCCGAATGGGCCTTGGAGAAGGAATAGCCGGCAAAGGATTCGATCTGCCGCCAGACTTCGTTGGTCACGGCTTCCGAATAGCCTCTTTCCCTGCAGTTCGTGAAGAACTTTTCGACGATGACCTCGAATTCTTTCTTTCCCCGGTATTTTCCGCTCATCGCCCTGCGCAAAACGTCGGCATCGGCCAGGTCGAGCCCGGCGAAGTGATGGCAGATCTTCAGCACGTCTTCCTGGTAAACCATCACCCCGTAGGTTTCCTCCAAGCTGCTCCTTCATCACGGGATGTATGTAGTCGAATTTACCGGGATTGTGAAAGCGGTAGATGTATTCCTTCATCATGCCCGACTTGGCCACGCCCGGCCGGATGATGGAACTGGCCGCCACCAGGGTGAGGTAGTTATCACAATGCAGTTTCTTCAGCAGGCCCCGCATGGCGGGGCTTTCGATATAAAAACAGCCGTTGGTCTCGCCGTTCATAAGCTGTTGTTTGACCTGCGGGTCCTGCTTGAATTTGGCCACCTGGTGCACATCTACCTTAATTCCCCTGTTTTCAGCTATGATATCGGCACATTCCTTAATATGCCCTATGCCCCGCTGACTGAGTATATCCAGTTTCTCAAAACCGATATCTTCGGCCACATACATATCCCACTGGGTGGTGGGAAAGCCCTTGGGGGGCATATCCAGGGCCGTATAAGCGGTTATGGGCTCTTCCGATATCAGCACCCCGCCGGCGTGGATGCTGCGCAGGTTGGGGAAGTCTACCATCATCTGGGCGATGTGGTGAATCTGCCTTGTGACATTGTTCTTATTCATCCCGGCATCGGGATAACGGATCAGGTCGTCGATCTCCTGCTTCGGCAGGCCATAGACTTTCCCCAATTCCCGGTAGATCGACTTGCCCTTGAAAGTCGACATGGCACCCAGCAGGGCGGTATGTTTGCGGCCGTAGCGCTTGAAAATGTAATCCTGCACCGTTTCCCTCTCTTTCCAGGAATAATCTATGTCGAAGTCGGGCGGACTGCTGCGTTTGGGGTTGATGAAGCGTTCGAAGTAAAGGTTCAGTTCGATGGGGTCCACGTCGGTGATCTTCAGGCAATAGGCCACGATGCTGTTGGCCCCGCTGCCCCGTCCTACATGGTAAAAACCTCTCGACATGGAATAGCGGATAATGTCCCAGGCGATCAGGAAATAAGCCGAGAAGTTCATGGTGTCGATGATTTCAAGTTCCCTCCTTATCCGCTCCCGGGCCTCCCGGTTCTTCTTTCCGTAGCGATATTCCAGGCCGTCGAGGGCCAGCTTCTCCAGGAGTATCTTATCGTCGTAATGGCTCCCGGTAAAGGTTTTGCGGTTCTTTACCGAATGGTAGTCGAAGCCTATGCTGCAATCGGCCATCATTTTCTCCGTATTGGATATGATGTCGGGATAATCGGCATAGACTTTCAGCAGGCGGTCTTTCGGTACGAAAACCTCAGTGGGGCTGCAGACCTGCTCCGGCTCCAGTTTGCTGATCAGTGTATTATGGTCGATGGCGCGCAGGTTCCGGTGCAAAATATGCCCTTCTTTGCCCTGGAAAGTCACCGGCTGTTGAAGGACCAGTCCTGACTGGTCATGCCGGAATCCGGAGGAGAGCAGTCCGGAGACCTGTTCGGGGCGTATCCCTATACGTTCGTTATCCCGGAGTTCATATTGTGATACGGAATCTTTTGGGTAGATGATATAGGCATTGCTGAAGGCCGGCGCGCGATGGGGCAGGGGAGTCCCCTGCAGGGTATGCCCGCTGAGGAACTCGTTCAGTTCCCTGAAGCCTTCGTTATTGCGCGCCAGGCCGGTGTAGAGCAGGCGGTCGCCATCGCGGAACTCCAGCCCCGCCAGGGGCTTGATGCCGGCCTCCCCGCACATCTTCACGAAATCCATGATGCCGGTGGAATTGTTGATGTCGGTCAGGCCCAGCACATCCAGATTGATGCTTTTGGGCCAGTTCCATCAGCTTTTCCGGCGACAGGGTCCCGTAGCGCAGGCTGTAATATGAATGCACATTCCAGTACAAAGGGCGTCTTTATTTTGTTTTATCTCAAGCTTAGTTTAAGGCAGAAGTTTCAGAATGCACAGGGTTTCATGTCATGCTCACCGCCCTTCTCACAGCCTTCTTCCCGAATTTCTTCCGGATATTATCCATGGCCATGTACAGGCTGATCATCTCCGGGGTGTCTTCGAACATGTCCAGTTGCTGCACCCCGCTCACCAGGTGGCTGAATTTGACCCCCACCAGGCGGATCAGCATGCGGCGCTGGTAAAGCCGGTTGAAGAGCTCCATGGCGGCCGGGATCAGGATATGGTCGAAAGAAGTGTAGGGGATGCGCTGCTGCAGGGTATGGGTATCGAAATTCGAATAGCGTATCTTGACCGTGATGCAGGAAGTCAGCTTCTGATCCTTCCGGAGTTCGAAGGCCAGGCGCTCCACTTTGCCCGAAAGCACCTGCCGTATGCGGGCCACGTCGATGGTGTCGCTCTCGAAGGTCATCTCCGAGCCCATGGATTTCTGCTCCGAATAGGATTTTACCGGGGTGGAATCTATGCCGTTGGCCTTTTTCCAGATGATGATGCCGTTCTTTCCCAGCACCTTCTCCACCATCTCCGGAGGGATATGGCTGAGGGTCTTTATGGTGTCGACCCCCATGGAGCGCAAAAGGCGGAATACCTTGTCGCCTATCATGGGGATCTTTTTGATGGATAAGGGGTTCAGGAAGGGCTGCACGAGTTGCCCCGGCACCTCCAGCTCCCCGTTGGGCTTGGCCTCGCCCGTGGCGATCTTGGAGACGGTCTTGTTCACCGACAAGCCGAAAGAAATAGGCAGTCCCGATTCCTTCATGATGGATTGCCGCAGTTCACGCGTCCACTTCAGGCTACCGAAAAAGCGGTCCATGCCCGTGATGTCGATATAATGTTCGTCGATGGAAGCCTTTTCATAGACCGGTGATTTGGAGGCGATGATCTCGGTGACCAGGTGCGAATAGCGGGAATACTGGTCCATGTCGCCCCGGATGATGATGGCGTCGCCGCAGAGCAGGCGGGCCATCTTCATCGGCATGGCCGAGTGCACCCCGAACTGCCGCGCCTCGTAACTGCAACTGGCCACCACACCCCGGTCGGAAGTGCCCCCTATAATCACCGGCTTGCCGTTCAGGCGGCTGTTCATCAGGCGCTCCACCGAGACGAAAAAAGTATCCAGGTCAAGGTGCACGATCTGCCGGTTCCCCGATGATTCTATATATGACATTTTTTAAACTATTTTGTATTATTTGTTCTGAATTATTTGATTTAACTGACGGGGTATTTGACCTAACCGACGGGGTATTTGACCTAACCGACGGGTTAACCCGTCGGTTACCCCCACCGCAGTTAACCTCATCACTTAAACCCTTCTGTAATGAGACTTTACTCAAACTGACGGGTTAACCCGTCGGTTACTTCTCCCGTCTGTTGTCTATCCCCTCAGTTTATCATTATAAAAAACTAATAATTAATGATTTGTATTAAGATTGAAAAAAATCTGTTTTTTTTCTTGCCACAACATCTTTTTTATAATATCTTTGATTAAATATTAATCATTTTTCTGATTACAATTTAATCATTTTTATATCTCAAATCAACTTTTAATAATTTTTTTTTAAACCGACAGGTATAAAATCAGATTAAGCGGATAAACAGGGAAATCGAATTTCAAATCCAAATAATAACTATGTATTTCAACTCAAATATCAAGATCCTGAGGAAAAGGCTGGGGAGGACCCAGGACGACATCGCTTTTTCGCTGGGGATGAAACGCTCGACCCTGAGCGGCTATGAGAACGGGGTGGCCCAGCCAGGAATGGAAGCCCTCATGGAATTTTCCCGTTTCTTTAAGATATCCATTGACACACTGATCAAGGAAGACCTTTCGGTGCTGCCCGAGAGCGAGCTTTCCCAGCTGGAAAAAGGCTACGATGTGTTTATTACAGGAAGCAAGCTAAGGATATTAAGCGCCACGGTCGACAGCGACAATAACGAGAACATAGAGTTGGTGCAGGAGACTGCCAAGGCCGGTTACCGCAGCGGCTATGCTGACCCGGAGTACATCCGGGTGCTGCCTACTTTCCAGTTGCCTTTCCTCTCCAGGGACAAGAAGTACAGGGCTTTCCAGGTGAACGGGGATTCCATGCTGCCGGTGCCGGATAAATCCTGGGTGGTGGCCGAGTTCCTGCAAAACTGGTACAATATCCGTTCGGATTTTCCCTATGTCATCCTCACCATGGATGAAGGGATCGTTTTTAAGATCGTGGAGAACCGGATAGAATCGGAACAGGCCCTGAGGCTGCATTCGCTGAATACTTTCTACGAACCCTATGATGTGCCCCTGAAGGATATCAGGGAAGTGTGGAAGTTCGTGCATTTCATCAGCTCTGAAATTCCTCAGACCAATCTCCCGAAAGACGAACTTTTGCAGACCGTCAAATCCATACAGAAAGAAGTCAGGGAAATTCAAACCAAACTCAACCTCTAATAAAAATGATTATTTATTAAAAGGTATTATTTCCTATGTATGCAATTATCGACCTTGAAACCACAGGCCTGAACGCCAGAAGGGACCGCATCACCGAGGTGGCCATCTTTATCCATGACGGACAAAAGATCGTGGAAGAATATTCCTCCCTGGTAAACCCCGAATGCCGGATACCGCATCATATCACGGCACTCACCGGGATCAGCAATAAGATGGTGGCCGATGCCCCTAAATTTTACGAAATCGCCCGCAAGATCGTCGAACTGACAGAGCATAGCACTATCATCGCCCACAATGCATCCTTTCGATTATGGCTTTCTGAGGAATGAGTTCAAGCGCCTGTTTTACGATTTTAACCGGAAGACAATGTGCACCAAGAAACTCAGCCGGAAATTCCTGCCCGGAATGAGGTCTTACGGATTGGGAAATCTTTGCAAGGAACTTAAGATCGAAATTACCGACCGTCACCGGGCTTCAGGAGATGCCCGGGCCACGGTGAAGCTCTTCGAATACCTCTTACAACAGGAAAGTGATTTAGAACATGTGCCCCTGAAAGGACTCAATTCCAGGCTTTCCCGCGAAGAGATCATGAACCTTCCGGAATCCCCCGGGGTATATTATTTTCACGAAGAGGACGGGAATATAATTTATATCGGTAAAAGTATCAACATAAAGAGCCGCATACTGGCCCACCTGAGCAATAACCTTACGAAAAGGGCCGTGGAAATGCGCGACCGGGTCGTCCATATAACTTATGAACTAACAGGAAGTGAGCTGGTCGCTCTCTTGCTGGAGTCGGATGAGATCAAGAAATACAAACCGGTTTTTAACCGGTCCCTGAGAAGATCTATTTTCAATTACGGCCTCTTTTCATATACCGGAACCGACGGATATATACGCCTCAGTATAGAACGCCTGAAAGGGGAAAGGCTGCCGCTTACCTCCTATACAAGCAGGGAAGAGGGGCGCAACCACCTGATCCGCATCCGGAATGAATTCGCCCTTTGTCAGAAACTATGCGGGCTGTATCATTCCGATGGGACCTGCTTCGAATACCATATCGGCGACTGCAAAGGGGCCTGTGCCGGAATAGAACCGCCGGAATCTTACAACGACCGGGTGATCGACGCTATAAGCAAGTACAGCTATATGAATAAAAATTTCTTTATTATAGATGATGGAAGAAGTTCTGATGAAGTCTCGGTGGTAAAAGTGGAGAACGGGCGCTATGTTGGTTTCGGCTACGTGGAGATGGAATCCATCCACGGCGATTCCACGATCCTGCACGACGTCATCCGTAAATACGATGACAATAAGGATGTACACGTGATATTGAGAGGGTTTTTAAGGAAGAATAGTTTTGAGAAATTGATTATTTATTAGGAAATTCCAAATACCAAAAAACAAAAAACCAAATAAATTTCAAATTCAAAATTTCAACTCCTCTGTGGTCCTCCGTGCAAATCTCCGTGTCACTCCGTGAAACAAAAAGAATGGCTGCAAATGTGATGCTTTTTTATATTACACCGAGGTCCACTGAGGTAACGGAGTTCCACAGAGAAAAACATGAACACCCAAACACATGGGTACCTGAACACACTTTACCTGTGTATCATCCCCTTATCATCACACCAATGGTATTCGAACTGGATTGTGAGGTGGGAGATGTGATGCTTCTCTTTAAGTAGATTATCTATCTGGCTGTATATCTTCTCAGTACCTGAAAGATGTATGTCCTCTTTCAAGTCCACATGGCATTCATAATGTATGTGCGTATCGTCCAGGTTCCAGGCATGCACATGATGTACATTGGCTATTTCGGGTATCCTTTCAATTTCATCCCGGATATTTTCAAGATCAAGGCCGGATGGGGTAGCCTGCATGAGGATGTCGATAGTCTGTTTTAGTACCGACCAGGATTCAATCAGAATGTAAATACCTATTAAAATTGTAATTACAGGGTCAATCCAGTAGATATTGAAAAAGTAGATCAACCCGCCGCCTATGATGACTGCAACCGAAGAAAGAGTGTCGCTAAGCAAATGCAGGTAAGCTGCTTTTACATTGATGTTATTACCGGTATCCTTCCTTAAGATAATTACGGCTACTAAATTAGCAATGAGGCCTATAACTGCCACGACAAACATCAGAAGACCTTTGACAGGCTCGGGATGGTTTAATCTTAAATAGGCTTCATAAAAGAGGTAAATAGTTACCGCAATCAGCACCAGCCCGTTGAAAAGGGCCGCCAAAATCTCTATCCTCTTATAGCCAAATGTTTTCCTTTCATTCGAGGGTTTTTTACTGATGCGATTGGCTATATAGGCGATCAGCAAAGCAAAGCCGTCGCTCAGGTTATGCAGGGCATCCGAAAGGAGGGAGAGACTGTTGGAGAGCAATCCGCCCACAACTTCTGCCACAGCAATGACCAGGTTCAGGAAAGTGGCTGTCAAAAGACGCTTTTCCCGTATTGGGCCTTCCTGCGGACTTACAGATTGTGTATGCTTATGATGATGTGATGCGCTCATTTTCCTTCTGGAAATTATTTATTGATTTCCTCCCTGATTTTAGACTTAAGTCCTTCGAATTCCTTCTTATCATAAAGCCTGGTAAGATAAACGATCCTTCCGCTTTTGTCAATCAGCACATTGCGGGTGACACCGCTCTTTTTATCGGCATACAAGCCAAAAATATCCGCTCCGGGATCCAGTGCCAGAGGATAACTTATCTTCATCTTTTTAGCAAAGGAAAGCAGAGTATCGGCCGGTTCGTCGCGGTCTATCCCTATCACTTTCAATCCTTTATCTTTATATGCCTGCCAGATCTCTCTCTCAATATGCGGCATCTCCTTACGGCAAACACTGCACCAGCTTGCGGTGAATTGCAGCATTACGGTTTGGCCTCTCAAATCGCTCAGCATTTCCGAAGATCCGTCGGGATAAGTGATACGGAAATCCGGGGCCATATCGCCAATCTTCACTATATATCCAACAGAATCAGGTACCTGCGAACTAACTTCTTCCGAAATAAAAAATAAAATAAAAAGTAAAAATAAGTAGGGGAGTTTATTCAGGGATTTCATCATTATTAACCTTAAAGAATTAATTATCCGGTACAAAAGTAGGGGAATTTAATATAAAAGAAGAATTTTATCAACCGACGGGTTAACCCGTCGGTTATGAAAGTATACCCGTAGTAGGTTAGAACATTTCTACAAAACAAACGGTATAACAGCTTTTCTTCCTTTCGGGTAATCTGCAAATTTCTCCTTATACCATTTATGATGTGAAAGGGCGCGGGGTATGAGATTGAAAACCGTCCACAGAAGGAAAGAGAGCGCCGGCAGGTTCCATGCCATCAGGGCAAAACCCGACCACTCTATCATTTCGCCAAAGAAATTCGGACAGGAAATATATTCGAAGAGCCAGCCGCGGGGGACCTTATAGCTGGTATCAGCACCTTTTGAACGCAGGGCTAACAATTTACGATCGGCGACCTGGTTGATCATAAAACCACTATAAAAAACAATGAATCCGATGATAAAACGCGGATCGGTCAGCCAGGAATTATCGTATCCCTTTGTCAGAAAACCCAGGTAATAACCGTTCAATCCGCCGTTGATCAGGTTGAAGAAAACAGCAGACAGGGCTATGACCACCGGCATTTTCTTACCGCTGGTTTTCGTCCTGAAAGGAAAAATAAGGGAACGGTTCACATAATGGATAGCCCAGAGTACAAACAGCAGTATGATGACCGTATCTTTTTTTACCGGGCCCAGCCAGAGGAAGAGCGAAAAGGCAAGGAGGGAAGGCAGTTCCATTAAAACCCAGCCCAGGCGGTTGGAGATCATAGGGCCCCAGCTTTTGGTGCTGTGCCGACCATAGGGCGCTGTGATGAATAAAAGAACTATAAAAACGATGGCACCGATGATGGTCCATGCCCATACGAGATTATTAAATGAGTATAAATCGCCCATAATTCATTTAAAAATGTGTGATTAAATTTAATAAAGACGGACAAAGATAAGAGATCAATCGATATAATGGTTTTCCCGGAACCATTCAATTGCATCTCTCACACTATCTTCGGTGGGACGGGGATTGAAGCCAAGTTCCTTCCTGGCTTTATCACTTGCAATTTTATGGTTTCCTGAAAGGAGAATCTTAAGGGATTCATTGGTGTAAAGCGGGTCTTTACCGGTTATGGCCGAATATAAACTGATAAACGGTACACCTACTTTGGCCAGGGCCGTAGGCACCATCCTTTTTACGATTTGTTTGCCGGTCACTTTCTGGACTATCTGTGCAAAATCCTTCACACTCAGAAAATTTCCTGAAAGTATATAACGGTCTCCTTTTTTACCGTGGTCGATAGCCTGAATCACCGCCTTTGTGATATCACGTACATCAACCCAGTCGTAACCGCCGGGGACCAGGGCGGGGAGCGTTCCCTTGTAAAGTCTTATCAGAACTTGTCCGACTAAAGAAGGTTTGTAATCATTGGGCCCGATAATAGCCGTCGGATTTATGATGATGCCGTCGAGGCCATTGGCTATCTCGGCCCTCACGATCTTTTCCCCCATCGACTTGGTTACCTCATACATCATAGGGCTGGTTTCGACCAGGGGACGGCTTTCGTCCATTCTTTCATCCAATGGAAAATGGGAGAGTGCATGGATGGAACTGAAATGTATCAGTCTTTTTACATGATTTGCTTTAAAAGCCGCGAGAAGATTTTTAGTCCCTTCTACATTGGTTTTCATCAGCTTTTCACGCTGCCCTTCGATGGAGATCATAGCCGCCAGGTGAAAAACGACTTCTGCATCCCTGCATAAATTATTGAGGGAAGAAGGATCTGAGAGACTGCCATCTATCCTTTCTACATCAATATCTTTTATTGCCTTGGTACTATGATGGATGAGGGCCTTGACCTGATGACCCTGTGAGACCAGTTCCCTGCATAAATTCGCGCCAACATGTCCTGTGGCCCCCGTGATAGCTATTTTCATGCGGTGAATTTAATCAAAATCTACGCTTCATTGTATTGGACTGAATATTTTTAGAGGGATCCGAACCGCGGATCAATACAGCATTCTCTTTCTTTATAAAATGTCCGAGAGAGGTAGGGATACTGTGAAAAATGAATTTGTATGATTTCCTGGCACTTTTACGGAGCATGCGCTTTAATCCATGGTTGAGTTTTTTCCATACCACCGTGAAAGCATTAAATGTGTCTACGCAAGTGTTTTGAACAGAGTTATTTACTGTCATTACAAAACGTTTGATATCAGTTCCTGAACGCTGGAATATATTTTCTTTCAGAATTATTTCTTTTACCGGAATGTCTTCATCCAGCATTTCATCCGTTTCTATATAAATAATGAAAAACCTGCGGAAATTGTCAATCCATTTCTTCATAAATGGAGGTGTGATCACACTGGCACAGGCTGAGGCATCATTCAGTGCTATGTCCAGGGCGCTCTGGTTCAGTTCCCATTCCATGGTATTTTCAGTATTATCTGACTGTTTCACCGGCCTGTCTTGTTCATTGGAAGGAAAGCTCTCATATACTTCCCATTCGAAGAAAGAATTTACCTTGTTATAAAGCCAGTTTGAAATGCCTGTGAAAGGATTCTTTTTTACTCTTTTTTCAGAAGGAGAGTAGCTGATTTCTCTTTCATATTTCCGGAAAAAATTCCTGCTGGTTCCGGTATCTATATCTGAAAACATAATTTAAGTAACTTAAAAATATTTTGGTCTTTCGGACAAATAATAAATGGTGGACTGTAGATTGACAATACAAAAATATTCCAGTAATGATCAATAATAGCGGATATTAAGCGGAATCAGAAAACTTAATAGATTTTTTAAGTAAGATTAATTATTATGCTTAAAAACTTAATTATTTTACTGAATTACTTGACTTAATAACTTAAATATGCCTATATTTGCGGCAAACTCAACCAAAATATGCCGGGGATTTTTACATTTATCGGCCATGATTTTCAGAATATATTCCAGCAAAACGATCTCTTCCTTCCGGGGATCGGAAAAGTTATTGGTGTATATCATAGCGCTTCTGACCGGGAATTGAAGATGGTAATCCGGTCTCAGAAAGGAGAAGTTGAGTGTGAAGATGTACTTTCGTCCCGCGAAAATATGGTTGCCATCCAAAAACTCCGGGAAAAAAATAAACATTTTGAATGGCATGATAAGAAAGAGCTACCATTCGAAAGGATGGAAGAAAAGCCTGTCAAACAATCAAAAAATGCAATACAAGCCAGTATTTTTGATGAACTGCAGAAAGTTGTACTCTTATTAAGGTACCGCAACGAATTTGACGGTAAATACGATTTGATAGTAATTTATTTCAATCAGGACAATACTAATTTCGGAATCAGTAAAGGCCAGGATCCGATGTCGACTGAAACTAAGTCGGCAACAGGGCATATCTTTTATCATTATTTCAAATCCATCTTATCATTAAATAAACATAATACAGGTATACTTAAGTCTTTGCAGGAAAATATGCGTGCCATTATCCGTGAGAATATGGATATGAAAGATGAATTGCAGCGTATCCGCCAGAATCACGGAGAGAGCCTTACAGGTCTTTGTCAGTCCTTTGTGCAGGAAATCTCAGTCAAATATGGCAGGCAATTTATTCTTTCGGATGATGCCCTCGAAAAGATCCGCGACTTCCAGGGGAATATCAGGCATCTAAATCGTATCATGGAAAATGCTGTTAGTTTTACCGAAAATCTTAGTTTCGACAGCCGTGAGGAAAACCTGAATATACATGCATATGCTCTGAATTTCGATGATCTGGAAGTAAATACTTCTATGGATGAAGCCGTTAGAAAGATTGACAGCCGGGAGTCGAAGACGATGATGTTGCTGGATAAATTTGAAAATGCAGCCCTGGTGCTAAAAAATAAAAAAATGTCTATGACCGGGCTCAACCTTGGGCAGGCCATGCCGGTGCCTATCAGCCCTCCCGCTATTACCGATGCGATCAAGAAACACCGTAAACTCATTATTCAGCTTTTTGCAAAATATCCGGAAAAATGGGATAATATCCGGAAGGAATTCAGGCCTATCCGCAACCTGGTCGATCAGCATGACGACAATCGCCTGAATGTGGAAAGCGCCTGAGGATAATTCCTTTCATGATCAATTACCTTTCAGGATTTTCCGGATAATAATCTGTTGATTAAAACAGCTGTATCTTTGTATTTAAATTCAATTTGATGAAAAAGATTTACTTTTTTCTGCTTTTTATCCTGATTTATAGCTATTCTGAAGCTCAGACATTCAGTTTTACTTATGATGGTTTGCTCAGGACTTATGTAGTCTACACACCTACGGATTATAACCCGGAGATTTCCTATCCCTTGGTTTTTAATCTCCACGGATTGGGTTCGAATGCCTTGGAGCAGGAGTATTACAGCGGTTTTGATTTTGTGGCTGATACTGCCGGAATTATCATGGTTTATCCCAATGGTGTGGATAATGAATGGAATATTTTTTCAGTGAACGGCGTGGATGATGTAGGATTCATTTCAGCCCTGATCGATACCATGGCTGCAAATTATAATATCGATCAGGATAGGGTTTATTCCACCGGCATGTCAATGGGAGGCTTCATGAGCCATCGACTGGCCTGCGAACTAGAAAACCGTATTGCTGCCATTGCTTCTGTTGCCGGTGTGCTGGCATTTTCGCCCTGTGAACCCTCCAGGCCAATGCCTGTAATGCAGATCCATGGTACCAGCGATGATGTGGTTCCCTATGCCTATGTTGAGGCCACCATAGCCCACTGGACCTCTTATGATAATTGCCCGGCTGATCCGGTAATTACGGAACTTCCTGATATAGACACTACGGATGGATGTACTGTAACTCTTTCAACATATGGCCTTTGCGATGATTCAACGGAAGTGAGGCTTTATACTATAAATGGGGGCGGGCATACCTGGCCGGGAGCCACAGTACTTATAGGAGTTACTGATATGGATATCAATGCCAGCGTGGAAATATGGAATTTTTTCCGAAAATATAGGCTTCCCCTGGATGTTTCTGTTTCTGAAAATGATATGCCTGCCGGTTCAGTGACATTCTATCCGAATCCTTTTAATTCCTGGACCACTGTAGATGTCAGGAAAGCAGAATTCCTGCCATATAAGCTGACTATCTTTGACTTGAGTGGGAAAGATAGTTAAGAAAGTATTGAATATCAATACAAGTAAATTTGCACTTCAAAGGGGTAATCTGAAGCCGGGTACCTATATAGTTGAGGTCAGTTCAGGAAAAAGCAGTTTACATTCCAAACTAATTGTCAATTAGTCTGATCTATTTCCAGAAGGGCTTTTTTGGTTTCTTCCAACATTTCATCTGTAAAATCCAGGTGAGTGACCATTCGGATAGTCTGAGGGCCAAAGCCGACAACCAGGATACCTTTCTCTTCCATCAGCTGAATAAAATTTGAAGCGATCATTTCCGGTTTCAGACGGAATATAACGATATTCGTATCCACAGGCAACACTTCATCAACAAAGTTCAATATTGACAGTATTTTTCCAAGTTCATGAGCTCTCTGATGATCTTCCCTGAGCCTTTTTACATTATGGTCGAGCGCGTAAATACAAGCTGCGGCAAGGTAACCTGCCTGGCGCATGCCACCACCCAGTACTTTTCTCACCCTCCTTGCCTGATGAATGAATTCGGATGTACCCATAAGAACGGAACCCACAGGGGCGCCCAGACCTTTGGAGAGACAGATAGAAATGGAATCGAAATAGGGGCCGATATGCGAGGGGGAGTCTTTTGATTCTTCAAGAGCGTTGAACAAACGGGCCCCGTCGAGGTGAAGGCCCAGTTTTCTTTGCCTTGTAAGTTCATAAATCCCGGCAATTTCAGAGAGTTTATAATAACTTCCACCGCCCTTATTGGAAGTATTTTCCATGACGACCAGTCTAGAAACAGGGTTATGAATATTGTCAGGATTGATGCATTCCTGGACCTGTGAGACCGTGATCCTGCCCCTGTCACCCTGGATCAATCTTACTGAACAGCCTGAATTGAAAGCAATTCCTCCTCCTTCAAAATTATAAACATGGGAGCTGGCATCACAGATAACTTCATCACCCGGGCGGGTATGGACTTTAATGGCTATCTGGTTGGCCATAGTCCCGGAAGGACAGAAAAGAGATGCTTCTTTACTAAACAAATCCGCCGCTTTCTTTTCTAAAGCATTTACAGTTGGGTCATCCCCAAATACATCGTCACCTACTTCAGCATTCATCATAGCTTTCAGCATTTCTTCAGATGGGCGGGTTACCGTATCGCTCCGCAGGTCTATATTTTTTTTCATGGCCTTCTATTTAAGAATCAAAAAGCAAAAGTAATGTTTTTGATTAGTTGATGTGGTGATTTGATGATGTGTTGATGATATAAGAGATATTATTGACTAAAGACTGAAGATCCGGAGAAACCAGGAACTTTGTTCAGCATAGGACTATCAAACATCAAGCTGATCTGCATGGCTGCTTTCAAATCCAACAATGAAAATTTATATTATTTGCATTTCCATTTTTCTCTATTTTTACATAAATTAGTGAAATATAAATCCTTAATATCATGGATGGGATAAAGTACAAAGCAATTGCAATTATGTTTCTATTAGCTATGGGAACTATCTCCTGCAGTCATACTTACGAAAAATATACTATAAAAGCAGGGAATCATTCCTCAAGTAAAATCCCCAAATTACTTGGTAAAACCAGCGAAATCAGTTTTTACTTTACTGTTAATGATTCATGGTATTATCCAAAGGCTGAGCATCCCGGCTGGAATAAGATCAGGGGATTCTCCCAGGGACAACACCAGAGTAATTCTTCGGCAAGGCTCGCATACCAGTGTCTGGATGACACTTTGCTGGTAGTTGGCGCTTATTGCTATGTGGATGGGGTCAGTCCACAGGAGAACCCGGAACAAAAGGGTATTATTGATACTGTGCAGCCCGGTCATACCTATTTTTGCCGGATACTCCGGCAGGATAGTAAATATAAATTTTACATTGGGGATAAATACTGGGAAGGACCGGCGGGTAAAGCTATAGATTGGGGCTATCAACTGAATCCTTACATAGGAGGGGAGTTTACTCTGACACATGACTGGACTACCAGTATTAAAGATGAGTAGTTAGTGATTAAATGAACATTTCAGGTTTTAATTGGTTGAATCATCAATATATACATCCTTAACATTAAAAATCCATTTTACTTATGAATTTCCTGGGAATACTTATACACATACATTCAATTCTTCGCTGGGTTTTGCTGATATTTTTACTGGCTACAATTATAACAGCTGTATTAAGGCGTTTTGGTGTAAATAGAGCCAAACTGCACCATGTGTGCTTTAGCGCGGAATACCATGATAATGGCTCATTTTCAACTGCTCATCGGAATAGCTCTTTATTTCACTAGCCCCAAGGTAGTTTTTTCGGCTTCTTCAATGAAGGATGCTGTGTTGAGGTTTTTTTTAGTAGAGCATCCGGCTATGATGATACTGGCTATTATTTTAATCACCATTGGTTATGTAAAAGCAAACAAAGCGGAAGATGATCTAAAGAAATCACGTCTTCTCATGATTTTCTTTACTTCGGCATTAATCCTGATTCTTGCAGCTATCCCTTGGCCCTTCCTGAATTATGGCGGAAAATGGTTCTGAAAATAATTTGTCCGGACGCCCCAACTCAGAAATGAGAGCCCATTGGTTTTAAAATCATTTTTTTTTCTTATTCATGCATTTCCTGGATTAAAACTGCTATGAGGCCAGACCAGCCGGTCTGATGAGATGCTCCAAGTCCCTGGCCTGTTTCTCCATGATAATACTCATGAAAGAGCAGCAGGTTTTTGTTTTCCTCACGATTATAAAAATCATTGTAGGGTCCGAAAACAGGCCGCTTTTTATTCTGATCGGGAGTAAATATCTTTTTCAGCCTTATATTCAGCTGTTGGGCCACTTCATTAAGGTTCATAAAATTTCCGGAGTGACTGGGGAACTCAACTTTTAATTCATTTCCAAAATATTGATAATAGGATTTCAAGGAATGTATTATCAGGTAATTAGCTGGAAACCAGATGGGCCCACGCCAGTTTGAATTACTGCCAAATATATCTGTTGTAGATTCACCCGGATCATAATGTAAGGAATACAATTGATCATCAATTTCGACTTCATAGTTTTTAGTATGCTTTTTTGAAACTGAACGGATACCATAGGGAGAGAGGAATTCCTTTTCATCCAGCAAAGCTTCCAGAAGTTTTTGAAGTTTATCAATATATATCAGGGAAATGAGCTTATCGGCATTTTCATTTCCCTCTTTTTCAATAAGAGCTACGTATAAATTGCGGTCTTCGCAAAATTTCCGGTACCATTCAATGCCATGGGCAAGCTGTTTGAGTTTAGTCAGTTTATTTTCAGGAATATATAAGACAGAAAAAATTGAAGCAAGGCCAACAAGTGAACGAACTTTAAGTGCAAGGCGATTACCATCGGGATATTTCAAAACATCGTAGAAAAAATTCTGTTCCTCATCCCAAAGTCCATTCGTATTCATGGACTCGGCAATGAGATGGTATTGCTCAAAATATTTCAGGGCAACATCTTGATAGGTATCATCATACTGGGCAATTTCAATAGCCATTTCAAGCATATAGGTAGCAAACATCCCCATCCAGGCCGTGCCATCGGCTTGTTCAAGTATGTATCCTTTTTCAAGTATGGCATCCCGGTTCAGAACCCCAATATTATCAAGCCCCAAAAATCCGCCTTCAAAAACATAGTTTTCTTCTGCATCTTTTTGATTTGCCCACCAGGTAAAATATATCGTCAATTTCTGGAAAATCCGTTTCAGAAAATCAATATCAGATTTTCCGGTCTTTTCCTTATCAATTTCGTAAACACGCATTGCTGCCCAAGCTTGAACCGGTGGATTCACGTCGCTGAAATTCCATTCATAAGCGGGAATCTGACCGTTAGGGTGTGTATACCACTCCCGGTTTAAAAGAATTTGCTGTTTTTTAGCAAAGACAGGATCAATATAAGCAAAGACTATCATATGGAAAGCCAGGTCCCAGGATGCATACCAGGGGAATTCCCATTTGTCGGGCACCGAAATTATATCCCGGTTATTCAAATGCTTCCACTGGCTGTTTCGGCCATTCAATCGCTCCACCGGGGGAGAGGGCTGCCCTTTGTCCCCATTCAACCAGGTTCTGACATCGTAGTAGTAGAATTGTTTATTCCAGAGCATACCTGCGAATGCCTGTCTGGCTATAAGCCTATCCTCTTCTGAATAATCAGACGGAAGTACACTTTCATAAAAAGCATCCGCTTCCTCTTTGGATTGTCTGAAGGCTAGCTCATATTCCTTTCCCAAAGCCTCTTTTAAATCTTTCTTTTTGGATATCCGCAGGTGGAAAGCTGCTGTTCCACCGGCTTGTACATTCACAGCATATAAAGGGGAAAATTTTGTACCAGTATTTTTATCGTTAAAAATAGAAAAGTCATTACTGATCACCCCTTTATGGAAGGCGTCTTT
Organism: uncultured Bacteroidales bacterium; assembly: GCA_963787195.1. Lineage (GTDB taxonomy): Bacteria > Bacteroidota > Bacteroidia > Bacteroidales > JAGOPY01 > CAWBCI01. The sequence goes on along the minus strand of CAWBCI010000019.1, from coordinate 169,802 downwards.
CACAAAAGGTGTTTCATTGGGCTGATTGAAAATCTTTTCTTTATTAGTCTCATTTTCTGTGAATAATAAATGTTCGGATGGATCGAAATACAAATAATATTTACCAATGAAAGGATGTTGGGCTTCAGCAATTACTTGTCCTTCTGAATTTTTAATCAGGCTGATTTCAGGTTTGCCCTCAATCAGATCGGGTGACCATTGTTTTCTGAACCAAAGAGTAGGCAATACACTGAGGGGTGCAGATTGCTTACTCCTGTTTTTGGCTTCTATCAGGATGCAAAGATCATTTTGATCAATTTTGGCATAAGTGATAAGGATATCAAAATACTTATTATCATCAAATATTCCTGTATCCAGCAACTCAAATTCTCCTTCAGAAAGAGATCTTTTTTTATTTTCTTCCATTAAAAAATCATATGGGAAAGCTTTTTGCGGATATTTATACAGGTATTGCATATAGGAATGTGTGGGGGTATTATCTAAATAATAATACAGCTCTTTTACATCTTCTCCATGATTACCCTGCTGGTTGCTAAGTCCGAATAATCTTTCTTTCAGGATGGGATCTTTTCCATTCCAGAATGCCGGGGCAAAGCATAGTTGTGATTGAGAATCAGATATGCCGGCAATTCCGTCTTCCCCCCATCTGTAGGCTCTTGAGCGGGCCTGTTCATGTGTAAAATATTCCCAGGCATCCCCATTTTTGCTATAATCCTCCCGAACCGTACCCCACTGACGTTCACTCAGATAGGGGCCCCAAATCGCACTGGGAAGATTCTTTTCACTTTGCTTTGCAAGTCGCTCTTCTTCTTTCGAATTACTCTTTTTCATTCCTAGCTTTAATATTGTGAAAATACCGATCTTATATTATCTCAGCCATTGGTTGAAAATCCCGGGTATAAGGTCATACCTCCGTCTATAAATAAAGTGGCGCCATGCACATAGTCACTCTCGTCGGAGGCAAGCCAGACAGCTGCTTTTGCGATATCTATGGGTTCTCCAACCCTTTGGTAAGGGATCAATTCCAGCAATTTAGCTTCTGCGGCAGGTGTATCCCATGCCTGACGGTTTATAGGGGTTTTGATGGCTCCGGGTGCCAGGCTGTTCACCCTGATTTTATGTTCACCTAATTCCTGGGCAATAGATTTCATCAGCATCCGGATGCCTCCTTTGGATGCTGCATAATTAACATGCCTGGCCCAGGGGATCGTTTCATGGACAGAACTCATACAGATGATTTTGCCCAGGGCCACTGAGCGCTCAGGAACCGGACCTCTTCTGAGAAATTCAATTGCCGCTTCCCTGGCACACAAAAACTGGCCTGTCAGATTCACATTCAATACTGCCTGCCATTCTTCCAGGCTCATATCAACGAAAGCTGAATCTTTCTGTATCCCCGCATTGTTTACAAGGATATCTATTGTTCCGTAGCTTTGGATCATTTTAGCGAACATCTCTTTCACCTGATCTTCCTTGCTAACATCTGCTTTATAAGCAATAGCCATGCCGCCAAAGGATTTTATTTCACTCAACATTTGCTGAGTTGCTTCTTCATTCGAAATATAATTTATTACAATCTGGGCTCCTTCTTTGGCCATTTCAATCGCAATAGCTTTACCTATACCTGAATTGGCACCGGTTACCAGCGCCGATTGCCCTTTTAATCTTTGTATTTGATGCATACTATATGGATCTTTTAGTGTATTTGTGTTAAACACCAAATACTTAGATATTGTTTTTTGATCGGCAATATTTAAAGCAATGATCCAATAAAATGACTGGTATAAGCTTCCTGGAAGAGTATACAGCTAAGAAAGAATTTATAGGTTTTTATTAGTTAGGAAGGAAAAAATGATCAAGCCGGCACTTATTAATCGTCCTGCTTTTTAAAGCCTGAAAAATCCACCACCGATAAGAGGCATTGTTGTTCATCACCGGTAAGGATACCTTCCATATAAACATAGAAAAGTGAATTTTTATCATTATCCAGCATCACTTTGCATGATTCCTTGGTTCCACTAGTAAAAACCCTGTCAAAAAAATTGTTAAAACCTGCTTTTGACTCTTCGGAAACGAAAAGTTTAAAATTGCTGTTAATCAAACTTATACGTCTATCACCCAGTAAATCGGCACCGGTGAAATTCAGATCGCAAATTGAAGCATTACTGTCAAGAATAAAATAACCCATAGGAGCAGAATCATATAACATGGTATATTTTTTAAGGGCTGCTTCTGCTGTTTCATTCGCCTGCCTCAATTCTTCGTTTTGCATCTCTAATTCTATCTGATGAACCTGCAATTCGTGCAGAAGTTTTTTTACATCAGTTTCCAAATCAGGCATTTCCATATTTTTTTGCTTCTCTTTCAGTTGTTCTTCAGCTTTTTTGCGCAGAATTTGAGCATCCGTTAAATCCTTTTCTACTTTACTCATAGTGTCATATTGTTATTAGTGATTAGAAACATTTCCGGGGCAATTTTTCAGACTATTTTGAAGTACAATTACGTTCCATTCCGACCAGTGAATCCTCAGCTCCTGCTGTGATTACGTGTATTTTCAATTTAACCGGCAATGCTTCCTTTCGCAATTTATTCATTTCTTTTTCAGTCTTTTCTTGCATGTCTGCAGGAACAAATATTTTAATAAAATTTTGAGATAGGGCATATTTTTGTTTTTTTCCAAGGAACTTTTCTGCCTGGGGATTATATTCGAGTATTTCCCAATCGGGTGATAATTTAATGATGACGTCTGAGGATGAATTCATGATTAATTGATGAAGGTGCTCATTTTCATTCATTGCTGACTCCATCTGTTTGAGATCGCTAATGTTAAAAAAGGTAAGTACCAGACCGTCTATCCTGTCATCGAAGGTACGATAAGGCATGATACGGATTGAGAACCAACGCCCGTCCCGGGTAGGTATTTGTTTCTTGATATATATAAGAGTTTTCAAGACTTCGAGAGCATCGTTTACTAAATCGGGATATATCAGGTCTGATACCTGATCTGTAAATGGTCTGCCGATATCGCTTTTAATAAGTTTAAAAATTTTAGTTGCCTGATAAGTATAGCGTCGGATATTCAATTCTTTATCTAGAAATAAGGTAGCAATATCAGTGCTGTTCAATAGGTTCTTCATATCATTGTCGACCCGGATAAAATCGTCTACCTTCGACTGCAGTTCAGCGTTTACGGTTTGAAGCTCTTCATTCAGGCTTTGCATTTCCTCTTTTGAACTTGTAAGCTCTTCATTCGTCGACTGAAGTTCTTCATTCGTCGATTGTAATTCCTCATTGGTGGATTTCAGTTCTTCCTGTGAGGTTTGCATTTCTTCCAGGGTGCTCTGCATTTCTTCACGGGTATGCTGCAGCTCTTCTTCGAGTTCCGATACTTTACTGATTTTTGCTGTTTTCTTTCCTCTTTTTGACGGAAGGGAAGTGACTGTTTCAGTAACATCTGTGAAAATAATCATTAGCATTCCCTTTAGAGGATCCGGCTTATCTATTGCCTTTATAGTAATATTTACAGTTTGAGTGCCTCCATTTGTACCCACCTTCATATTATGCAGTATCACTGCTTCTTTATTCAGGATTGCATTGCGGAATGCAAGTGGAAATTCATTGCGTAAACCCTCCCTTAGCATAGCAAAAACATTCATATTTGCTTTGCCTACTGCAGGTTCAAGATATTTCCCAGTATGTCCGCTAATGTAAATGATATCGCCTTTTTCATTCACCAGGACCCCGGGAGGTGAAAAATATTGCAACAAGAGTTGGCTGGCCAGAGTTTCAATATTAGCAACTGATTTACCTGGCGTACGAGTTTCTGATTTACTTGTCTTGGAACGGGAATAAGACGATGGAAAATCGAATAAGTCGGGTACGATAGCAGAATTTAAATTGCGTTTATAAATTTTCAATTTGCTGTCAAGTGGGATAAAAAGATGACTTTGGGGGCCAAGGGTCTCAGAACTGCCCAGCAAAATTATACCTTCAGGATTGAGACTATAATAAAAAAGTCCCAACAATTTTTTTTGCAGATCAGCATCCAAATAAATCAATAGATTACGGCAACTGATAAAATCTAACCTGGTAAAAGGAGGATGCATTATGATATTATGTTGTGCAAACACTACCATTTCTCTTATTTCAGTATTGACCCGGTATCCTTCATCAGTAATTGTAAAAAAGCGACTGAGGCGAGCCGCTGATACATCGGCGGATATATTTACAGGAAAAATTCCTTTGCGGGCAATCTCTATAGCTTCATTATCCAGATCGGTAGCGAAGATCTGAAGAACTATGTTTGACTGGGGATTGATCTTTTCAAGGGTCTCTTTAAACATTATAGCTAAGGAATAAGCTTCCTCACCAGTCGAGCAGGCAGCAGTCCATGCTCTCAGAATTTCTCCCTGAGGCATATGAGAAATAAGATTCGGCAGAACTGTTTCTTTCAGCTTATCCCACACAGCAGCATCGCGGAAAAAACTGGTTACTCCTATCATGAGTTCTTTAAAAAGTATATCCACTTCTTTTGGATTATCATTTAAAAAACTGACATATCTGTTAATATTTTCAATTTTATGAATGCTCATACGTCTTTCAACCCGGCGATACATCGTATTTTTTTTATACGATGAGAAGTCATTACCTGTGCGGACCTGTAGGAGTCTAATAATTTTTTGAAGAGAGTTTTTATGATGTAATTCAATATATGGATCAGAATTAGCAGGTGGCAATTGCCTGAAAAATTTTATGAGATTTAAAGGCAACTCATTAGCCGCAGCAATAATATCAACATTTACAGCCGCTATTGCATTCCGGGGCATACTGTCAAATTTTGCATTTGCCGGATCCTGAACCATCACTAATCCGTTCTTTTCCTTGATGGCACCTAGTCCTAAGCTGCCATCAGATCCCATGCCGGAGAGAATTACTCCTATACTAAGTTCTTTCCGGTCATCGGCAAGGGAACGAAGAAAAAAATCAACAGGAAGCCTAAGCCCTCTTATTTCCAATGGCTCAAATAGATAAAGCACTCCCTTTTGAATCGACATGCTTTTATTGGGAGGAATAACATAGACACAATTAGGCTTGACTGACATGCGGTCTTTTACCTGAAAAACCTTCATTTTGGAAACCCTCTGAAGTAATTCAGGTAACATACCTTTCTGATTGGGATCCAGATGCTGTATTACCACATATGCCATTCCGCTGTTTTCAGGAACATTTTCAAGAAATTGCTCAAGGGCTTCCAAACCTCCGGCAGATGCCCCGATCCCAACAATTGGAAATTGACCGGAAGATATTTCAGAAAGTTTTTCTTTGGATGCTAAAGCCGATTTCTGTTTCACATTTATAAGATTTATTTCTTAACAGACTTTTCGAAGTTTTAAAGGCCTTATTTATGCCTGGAAAACTCTGAATATTTTGTGAGGAACTGATTATGGTACTTACAAATTTAAAGAAATTAATGACTCAGGATGTATATTGGTATATCAGAAAACAAAAACTATCGTTTAAATTGCGTCAAGAGGGTTACGCTTTTTATTTTTGAGCCTCCTGTATAATGAAGGCGTTAAGCCCGTGACTTTTTTGAACTGACTGGATAAATGTGCAACGCTGCTGTAATTTAATTTATAAGATATTTCAGAAATATTGAGCTCGTCATAAAACAACAATTCTTTGACCCGTTCAATTTTATGGGCGATTATGAACTGCTCAATGGTAATTCCGTTTACTTCTGAAAAGAGGTTTGACAGATAAGTGTAATCATGGTTAATCTTTTCACTTATGTAATCTGAATAATTAATTTTAGGTAGCTTATCCGCATAATGTACCATCTCTATGATGACATTTTTTATCATTTCAACCAGTATGGTTTTTCTGTCATCTATTAGTTCAAGTCCGGATTTAGCCAATGCAGTTTTTAATTGTTGATGCTGCTGGTAACTTAGTTGTTCCTTGATATCAACCTGGCCTAAATTCAATTGTTCAACACTCAAACCAAGTTTATTCAACTCGTTTTTTACCAGTAATTTACACCGATTGCTTACCATATATTTAATATAAAGCTTCACCTTTTGTATGGTCTGAAAATCATTTTTAAAAATTCTATTATATTACATAAGCTTAATTGCTTTTGTAATAATTTATTTCCAATCCATGAAGTAATTATAATAGCTTGGCTTGGAGTAAGTTCCAGGTGCTGATACGATAGCCGCTGAAATTTGAGCAGGTCTGAAGAAAAATTAATTTCGATTTAAGCGGCTTTCATTTAGTGTTTAAAGTTAATAAATATTTCAGGAATTCAACATCTTAAGTTAATTCATTTTGTTTTTTTTCTAAAAAAGAATTCCGCTTTATCTTACTTTTGCCATTCATTTAACTCTCGGCATGAATTACCTTTCAGTTGAAAATCTTTCCAAATCTTACGGGGAAAAAATCCTTTTTAATGAAATCAGTTTTGGCCTGGACAAAGGTGATAAGGTTGCTTTGATTGCCGCTAATGGTGCGGGTAAAACTACTCTGTTGAACATCATTAATGGAAAAGATTTTGCTGATGATGGCAAAATCACCCTTCGCGATGGAATCCGGGAAACTTATCTGGAACAGGACCCTGTGCTGGATTTTGAGGGAAGTATCCGGGATTATGTGAGCATAGCCAATACCCGATTGTTGGAAGTGGTTAGAAAATATGAACTGGCCCTCAAAAATCAGACTGAGACCTGGTCGGATGAAAATCATAAGGCTTTTGAAATGGCCTCAGCTGATATGGATTTGCATAATGCCTGGGATTTTGAAAGAAGACTTACCGAAATGCTTACCCGATTCCGCATTACCGGCTTGGACCAAAAAGTGAACACCCTCTCAGGTGGTCAAAAAAAGCGGCTTGCCCTGGCTCTTGTATTGATGGATGAACCCGATTTCCTGATTCTGGATGAGCCAACAAACCACCTCGATATAGAAATGGTAGAGTGGCTGGAAAAACATCTTATGCAAGCGGGTGTCACCCTTTTAATGGTGACCCACGATCGATATTTCCTGGATCGGGTTTGTGATCATATTCTGGAGTTGAACGAAGGCAGAATTTATCATCATAATGGTAATTATGCCTATTATGTTGAGAAAAAAGCGGCCCGTGAGGAAGTATTTCAGACCGAAATCCATAAAGCCTCCCGGCTCATGAAAAAGGAGCTGGAATGGATCCGTCGTATGCCCAAAGCCAGAACCACCAAATCAAAAGCCCGTATTGATGCTTTTTATGACCTGAAGGAAAAAGCTTCAGGGAAAAGAAGCGAACCGGAACTGAAGCTGGAAGTCAAGATGACCCGGATAGGAGGGAAGATTCTGGAACTCGATAAGGTCAGCAAAAGTTACGGAGATATAAAGATATTGGAGGATTTTAATTATGTTTTCAAGAAAGGGGAAAGAATAGGGATTTTAGGGGACAACGGTGTCGGAAAAACCACTTTCCTGAATATACTTACCCAGGATGTAAAACCTGATTCAGGTAAGGTCAGCGCCGGAGATACCATAGTCTTCGGCTATTATTCACAGGAAGGTATCCGGATAAAAGAAAGTAAAAGAGTTATTGAGGTTATTACAGATATTGCCGAAACAATCACACTTGGGAACGGATCAACTTTGTCGGCTTCCCAGTTCCTGAATCATTTTATGTTTAGCCCCGACATGCAATATACCTATGTATCGAAACTCAGCGGGGGAGAGCGTAGGCGATTATACCTGATGACTGTCCTGATCAAAAATCCGAATTTCCTTATCCTGGACGAACCCACCAACGACCTGGACCTTCTCACACTCAATAAACTTGAAGATTTCCTTGAAAATTTCGGAGGTTGTCTGATTATCGTAACACATGACCGTTTTTTCCTTGACCGGCTGGCGGACCAGTTATTCATTTTTGAAGGCGATGGAAGAATAAAAGGTTTTACCGGAACATATTCGGAATACAGACTCGCACAGGAAGAACAAAGCCGTCAGGATAAGATGCGAAAACAGGTTAGCAATGACCAAAAGCCGCTCAGTGGCAATAAAGTTCCTCAGGAAAAAGCTAAACTTAGCTACCGGGAAAAAAAGGAATATGATTTACTGGAAAAAGAAATTGAAAAACTGGAGGCGGAAAAGATTCTGCTTGAATCCAGCTTAAATTCTGCAGATACCGATTACCAGGAACTGGAAAAAATTTCAGTCAGAATTGGAGAAGTGATGCAATTGATCGATGCAAAGAGCCAGCGCTGGCTGGAACTTTCTGAACGAGCTGAAAGATAAGCTTGCAATCTTAAGCTAATACATCAGTTATCTTTTACCTGAATACAATTTCCTTACCTTTGCCTGCTGTAAAACTCTCAATTATCTTATGACCAATAAAGAAGATTTCTCAGTACAAGTCAATTCAGAAATTGGTGAACTTGAAGGTGTTATAATTCATAGCCTTGGTAGCGAAGTTGAAAATATGACGCCTGAAAACGCTGAAAGGGCGCTATACAGCGATATCCTGAACCTTTCGGTTGCCAGAGAGGAGTACTATCAATTCAGGGAAGTCCTCAAGAGAGTTTCAAAAGTATACGAAGTGAAGGATCTGCTTTTTGCCATCCTTGAAAATGAAGAAGCAAAAACCGATCTTATCGCTAAAGTGTTGGATGGATGTATAGATCCTCATCTGCCTGATTACCTTTATGGACTGGATAATCTGAATCTTGCGGACAAACTCATAGAAGGTGTTCCGCTTAGTCGCGACAGTCTCAGTAGGTTTCTGAACCCACAACGATTTGCCGTCAGGCCTTTGCATAATTTCTTTTTCACACGAGATGCTTCCATTTCCATGTATGATAAAGTTTTGGTTGCAAAGATGGCGAGCCAGGTCAGGGAGAGAGAATCGCAGATCATGGGAGCAATTTTTAACTATTATCCTGAATTCAAAACCAATACTATAAATATAAAGGCAAAGGCCGGAAAGTGTAAAAATGCTAGTATAGAAGGGGGGGATGTACTGATCGGCAGAGACGATATCCTGCTCATAGGCATTGGTTCCAGGACCACTCCGGATGGCGTAGATGTTATCATTGAAAAACTAAAAGAAAAAAAATCCATTCAGCATATAATTGTGCAGGAATTGCCTACTACGGGTGAGTCCTTTATTCACCTGGACATGGTCTTCACTTTTCTGAATACCAACGAATGCATGGTTTATGAACCGGTGATTTTACAGCCCAATCGTTTTAAGACGCTGCATATTACCATTGATAATGAAAAAGTCGGTATAAAGGAAGAGAAAAATATTCTCGAAACCCTCGCAAAACTTGGAATGGATATGAAACCCATACTTTGTGGAGGGAGCCAGGATCTCTGGACACAGGAAAGAGAACAATGGCATAGCGGAGCCAATTTCCTGGCTTTGGGGCCAGGCAAAGTGATGGGTTACGGACGTAATTCCGCCACCATTGAAGAACTCAATAAGAATGGCTATGAAGTTATCAATGCAGTAGATGTTATGAGCGGAAGGGTGAACCTTGACAATCGTCACAAGTATGTGGTAACAATCGAAGGGGCCGAACTTGCCAGGGGAGGAGGCGGCGCAAGATGTATGTCCATGCCGGTGAGGCGAAAACCTGTACAATGGGAGTAATTATGCAGTTAATCATCATCTTTATAAATAAAAAATCGTATTAATTTTTATCCCGAAACTAAGTGAAACTTTACATTCTACTCATTACACTCTTAATCGCAGAATTAAGTCTGGCGCAGATTCCCACTGGTTACTATGATGATGCTGACGGCCTTAGTGGTCAGGCCCTTCGATCAGCACTCCATAACATTATCAGCAACCATAATGAGCAAACCTATGCCTCTATATGGATCTCTTTCCAGTCGACTGATAAAAAAGCTGACGGAACTGTCTGGGATATGTATTCAGATATTCCCGGGGGAACCCCTGCCTATACATTTACTTTTGTAAGTGACCAATGTGGTAATTATTCCTCTGAAGGGGATTGTTATAACCGTGAACATTCCTTTCCCAAAAGCTGGTTCAATGATGCCTCTCCAATGATTACCGACCTCTTCCATATCTATCCCACCGATGGTTATGTGAATGGGAAAAGGGGAAATTATCCTTATGGTGACGTCGGAAATGCAAGCTGGACCTCCACCAATGGCAGTAAACTTGGAAATTGCTCATTTCCAGGATATACCTCAACCGTATTTGAACCTATTGATGAGTACAAAGGGGATTTTGCAAGAACTTATTTTTATATGATGACTTGCTATATGGACCTGGTTTCGGGATGGAGCAGTCCCATGTTGACCGGAAATGACCTGGCTGACTGGTCGGCCAATTTGCTTGTTCAGTGGGACATCCAGGACCCTGTTAGCCAGAAAGAGATTGACCGGAATAATGCTATTTATAATATTCAGCAAAATCGTAATCCCTTCATTGATCATCCCGAATGGGTGGAAGAGATCTGGGGGAATCCTGATGGACTGCCTGATATGCAGGCTCTATATCTGAATTTATGGTATAGCAGGCATCAGCTTCATCTCAAATCAGGACAAAGCATATCAGGGAAACTGATGATTACAAATTTGATGGGTCAGTCTATTAAATCTATAGAAGTAAATAGCAAAGAGCTAAATATCAGTCTGAACCTACCCAGTGGTATATACCTTGCAACTTTTCAAAGCAGCAAGCAATGTGCCAGCCGCAAGCTAATCGTGAATGATTGAACCATCGATGACCCTGATTTGTCAACTTGTAGATTTAGCCAGGAAATTTGTTCAGTGATCTCCGGAATATCAAATAGAATAGCTTATATTTGATGCAATCTGCACCGGAATGTAAGTTCATTTAATCTTTGAATATGATCCGGAATATCCTTTTCACAACTTTCAGATTTTTTATCAAGCATAAAGCATACTCACTGACTAATGTGTTTGGTTTAGGAATTGGTCTTGCAACCTGTATTATTATTTTCCTTTTTGTCCAGGATGAGCTTAGTTATGACCGTTTTCATGCGGATGCGGGGAATATTTACCGGCTGGAGCCGCATTATATCGGGAACGGGGAAGATTCCCATTGGGCAGCATCAGAGGGAAATCTGATTCCAGCCATGCTTTCATTATATCCTGAGATAAAAGCCGGGGTCAAATTCCATAAAACTGCATCCACTTTTGTTTTGCGTTATAATGACAAGATATTCAGGGAGGAGGGATTACTTTACGCCGATTCAGGTTTCTTTGATGTTTTTTCTTTTGAAATGATTTCAGGAAATAAAGATTTGGCATTGAAAGGGCCCGGAAAAATAATCCTGACCGAATCTACCGCGCGCAAATATTTCGGGGATGAGGATCCCCTGGGTAAAATAATCAAAGCTGAAGGACGATCTTATCAGGTGAGTGGAGTAATAAAAGATGTGCCTGAGAATTCGCATATGAGATTCAATATGATCATTTCACTGGATGATTTGAGGGCGAGATGGAAAACCCTGGACCAACCCGGCCCTTCAACATTCTATTCATATATCAGGTTAAACGATGGACCTGCTCTTGAGCCATTAAAGAAGAAAGTATCAGAAGACATTTGGAAAATCCTTGGCTATTCGGTTACGGGCGACAGTATTGATATTCCTGAAGGCTATTCTGCCTCACTGATATTTAATCCTATCACATCTATTCACCTCAACGGCCACGCGGAAAAGGAAATGGAAGCCAATAGCGATAGCCAGTACATTTATATATTTTCCATAGTAGCTTTGTTTGTTCTGATTATTGCCTGTATCAATTACATGAACCTGGCTACAGCCAGGTCGGCTTCCAGAGCTAAGGAAATAGGGATTAAAAAGGTTATAGGGGCAAACCGGAATGGGATCTTTTTTCAATTCATGGCCGAATCCTTTCTGATGACCCTGATGGCACTGCTGATTGCCCTTATTCTTGTGTATTTTATGCTACCCTATTTCAATATTCTGGCAGGTAAAACCCTGAAACTGGACATCCAGGATAATCTTCCGCTCCTTGGCTTGTTGTTTATGATATGGATAGTTGTGAGCTTGTTTTCGGGGGCCTATCCGGCCATGTACCTTTCAGCTTTCAATCCTTTGAAAGTTCTTTATGCCAATTCAGGGACTGCAGGAAAGGGTAGGTCCACATTGAACCTCCGCAGGTCGCTGGTAATATTTCAATTTGCCATCTCTGTTTTGCTAATTATAGGGGCCTTAACTGTTTATAAACAACTTCGTTTTATAAGTAATAAAAATCCTGGATTTAAAAAGGATCAGGTCATCGTCCTGCCACTTGCCGGTGGCAGTAGTTCCAAAACAGAGATCTTTAAAAATAATTTTCTGGGAGACCCTGAAATCCTGAGCGTTTGTGGTTCTTCATCAATTCCCGGTACACGTATCCATGTCCTGGCAATCAAGCTTCCGGATCTCGAAGATGAAAATATTGAACAAGCCGAAGAAGGAGATGGCTACCGGAATATCCGGGTGCTCTCAGGTGATATTGATGTGGTCCCGACCTTTGGACTGGAAATAGCCCAGGGGAGGGCCTTTCTCCAAAGATTATCCGAATGATGCCGAAAATGCTTTTCTCCTGAATGAAGCCGCCGTGAAGTATTTTGGGCTGGAAGACCCTGTTGGGAAGAGAATCGAATATAACTACGGTTTGCAGGAGCCGAAAAAAGGCCATATTATCGGGATAGTGAAAGATTTTCATTATGAATCATTACATAAGGAAGTTGAACCTCTTATGATACATGTTTTTCCTGCTTTCAACCGTTTTCTGAGCATAAGGGTGAACAGCCGGGATATCCCTGCTAACTATTCAAAAGATAGAAGCAAACTGGCAGAAAGTTTTTCCTGAGACTCCTTTTGATTTCTTTTTTCTGGATAGTTTTTATGATAATTTATACATGAGCGAGAACAATATGGCTTCTATCATATCCTATTTTACCATACTTGCCATACTAATTGCCTGCCTTGGTCTCTTCGGTCTGGCCTCTTTTATTACTGCCCAGCGTACCAAGGAAATAGGCATTAGAAAAGTCCTGGGAGCTTCTGAAACTGAAATCGTGAGGCTGATCTCCAGAGAATTTGTAATTCTTATTATTCTTGCCAATCTCATAGCCTGGGTCCCGGCATGGTATTTCCTCGATCGTTGGCTCGACAGCTTTGTCTTACATACGGATTTGAAATGGTGGATTTTTGTGCTTTCAGGCCTCATTTCATTTTTGCTAGCTCTTTCAATAGTATCATTGCAGGCATTCCGCTCCGCCCGATTGAACCCTGTGGATGCTATAAGGGCGGAGTAGACTGTCGTCAGTGGTCAGTCAGCAGTAGTATTAAATGGTTGTAGTCACCTTCACTTTCATCTAACTAAAATATCCATCTACATTCCGCCGTCAGATCCCGGCATGCGCGGGGATGACGTCTATTGTGGAGTCAAAAAAAGCGGCGCGGCACCCCGTGAAGATTTATAATGTGTGCCGCGCCGCTTTTCTTTTATGCAATATTCAACGTCATTCCGACGAATGTCGGGATCCGTTTGTAATTGGCGGTGCAGTGATCAAAATCATTTCCACCATATCACCTTTCCACTTTTCCCAATACCCGGTACCCAATAACATTTTAAAAATAATTCTTGTTTTTTAGAGATAAATTGAATAATTTTATTCATCGAACTACCATTTAATGACCACTTGCCGGGTCATATTATTTTTCACCTTTTAAATTCAGGATAAGTCTTTATTAATTTTCAGGATATTATATGATTCTCTGAGGAGCAATCATGTATCTATTGCAAAAATCACTTCCAGAAAATAAATCAATATTTAACCAAAAATTAAAAATTATGAAGAAAATTTTCCTTTTCGTATTGATGGGAGTTTTAGCCGGAGCCGGCCAACTCCTTGCACAGGACCAGCCGATTTCACCTTCGGTGGTCCGGACAGGCGTTTATCACGGATTGAGCCCGGCCTTGAGGGACCTTCCCGTACTTACAGATGCCGAATTCCAGCAAATGGTGATAAAGGGTGAAAAAAAAGCCCTGAATAAAGAGTTGAAAAAACGTCATTATCCTTTTGCCGACCAGGCCCTGCCAAAAGGTCCTGATCCTGTCTGGCAGGCCCAGATGGGGAAAACTCCTTCTGCAAAAGCCCCTATCGCTAATTTCAGCGGTCAGACTTCTCCATATTATCCACCCGATGCCAATGGGACTGCCGGTCCTACTTACTATATGCAAACCATTAATACGGTTTATACCATATATAATAAGAGCAGCGGAGCAATTGTTGCCGGACCTACTGCCATGAACCTCCTGTTCAGCGGAGTAACCGGTTCCAATTATAATGACGGGGACCCCCTGGTCCTTTATGACGAACAAGCCGACCGCTGGGTGGCTGTAGAGTTTTCTATCAGCGGCTCCAACGATTATATGCTGGTTGCTGTATCAGCCACAAATGACCCTACCGGTAGCTGGCATAAATATTCCTTTGATGTGGACGATATGCCTGACTATGAGAAATTCGGAGTTTGGCGCGATGGATATTACATGGGAACAAATAATTCTTCAGGTAACGATATCTATGTATTCCAGCGCGATCAGATGCTGAACGGCGGAACTGCCCAGATGGTTGGATTCAACAATGCCTGGAGACCGACAACTATCGATGGTTTCATGTGCGTTCCCCCGGTTGATAATGATGGGGCCTTTGCGCCCGCCGGTTCCCCCGGCTTATTCATCACTATGAATGATGATGCCATCGGAGGCGGCAGCGATCAACTTTGGATCTATGAACTGGCCGTGAACTGGACTTCCCCCAGCAGTTCCAGCTTTACCCGCGTGCAGCAATTGAATGTTCCTGCATTCGACTCTAACTTCGGAAACAACTGGGACAATATCAAACAACCCGGAACTACGCGTGAATTGGATGCCATACCTATGGTTATCATGAATCGCCCTCAATACCGGAACTTTGGGAGCTATCAAACTCTTGTCTGCTGCCATACAGTGGATGTAGACGGAACCGACCATGCCGGTGTACGCTGGTATGAACTGCGTCGCACAACCGGAACATGGACATTACGCCAAAGCGGTACCTATGCCCCCGATGGCAACTCCCGCTGGATGGGAAGCATTGCCATGAACGGGAATGGACAGCTTGGACTTGGATATTCTATTTCCAGCACATCGGTTTATCCCGGAATACGTTATTGCGGTCAGTCAAGTTCAGCTAACGCGGCTGCTTCAGGTGTTCTTGACATAGCCGAGGAAGTAATACAGAATGGCAGCAGTTCTCAAACTTCATACAACCGCTGGGGGGATTATTCAAACATTTGCGTAGATCCTACCAATGACAATACTTTCTGGTTTACCTCCGAATATGGTGGAAGCCGGCAAACTAAAATTGCTTCCTTTGAATTTACACCGCCGGCACTTGCTGCGAATTTTGCAGGCACACCTACGACTGTTTGTCCTGGTGGTACTGTTAATTTCACTGACCTGTCAACAGGTTCTCCTACGTCCTGGAGCTGGACTTTCACTGGTGGCACCCCTTCAACATCAACTGCACAAAATCCTGTAATCACTTATAATACACCAGGTGTATATAATGTCAGCCTGACTGTGAGCAACGGCTCCAGCAATGACACCAAAACTCTTACGAATTATATTACAGTTTCAACTATCACGGCTAATTTCATGGGGAGCCCGACCAATGTTACTATAGGAAATGCGGTTACATTCAGCGATCTGACTTCATGCAATCCAACATCATGGACCTGGTCATTCCCGGGAGGAACACCTTCCACCTCAACTGCACAAAATCCCGTGATTACCTATAATACAGCCGGAACTTACAATGTTACACTGACCGCCGGCAATGCCTCAGGAAGTGATGTCGAAACCAAGACAGCCTACATAACGGTGAGTGAGGTACAGATCAGCTATTGCAACTCACAGGGAAATAATTATTCTTATGAGTGGATAGGAAGAGTTGCTTTCGGAAGTTTTCTGAATGTGTCCGGAGCTTCCGGCTATACTGATTTCACCTCACAAACTGTGAATATGACAGCCGGATCTAATATTTCCCTTACACTTACTCCCCAGTTCTCAGGTTCAACCTATACAGAATATTGGAGAGTATGGATAGATTATAATAAAGACGGAGATTTCCTGGATGCCGGGGAACAGGTTTTTGCTCCCGCAGGTAGTAATTCTGCCCTAAGCGGAAATTTCACCGTTCAAAGCGGAGTTTCAGGAACGACCCGGATGCGTGTAACGATGAAATACGCCTCCGCACCAACTTCCTGCGAAACATTTTCCTATGGGGAAGTGGAAGACTATACAGTATCTTTCGGCCAGCCTCTGCCACCTGTAGCAAATTTCTCTGCCAGCCCAACCACCGTGGCTGAAGGCAACAGCGTGCAGTTTACCGATCTCTCGACGAATTCACCCACAAGCTGGAGCTGGAGTTTCAGCGGAGGCACTCCGTCAACCAGTAGCAGCCAGAACCCAGGCGTGACTTATAATACTGCCGGAACCTATAATGTTTCACTGACAGCCAGCAATGCCACAGGCTCGGATATAGAAACCAAGACAGGCTATATCACAGTAGTCGCAGTTCCATCATGTGCCAATGTAGTAGCCCCCTCCAATGGAGCTACCGGCGTATTGATCACCAGCAACCTTGTATGGAGCAGCGTTCCGGATGCTTCAGGTTATATACTCTATTTCGGGACCAATAATCCTCCGACAAATATTGTAAACGGTACCAACCTGGGCAATGTCACAAGCTATAACCCGGCCGGGGATTTGAATTACAGTACAGTTTACTATTGGAAAGTTGTGCCATACAATGCTAACGGACAGGCCGTAGGATGCGCCGTATCTTCCTTTACAACAGAAGTTTCGACCAGCACATCTGTAGAACTCAGCTATACCGACTTTGAGAGCGGCTGGGGAATCTGGACCGATGGGGGAGGGGACTGTAGTTTGTATTACAGAGGAACCTATGCATATAGTGGCACCTACTCGGCTGATATCCAGGATAACTCCGGAGTAGCATCATCATTCTATATGACCAATGGGGTAGATGTGGCAACACCTGGCTTTGTTCAGATAGAT
The DNA here is from genome assembly GCA_963787195.1 of uncultured Bacteroidales bacterium. Taxonomy (GTDB): domain Bacteria; phylum Bacteroidota; class Bacteroidia; order Bacteroidales; family JAGOPY01; genus CAWBCI01. The sequence goes on along the minus strand of CAWBCI010000019.1, from coordinate 152,666 downwards.
GTGGAATTTATCTTTATTGCCGTCAGCATGGAGACTGGGGAAGATTTCTGGGTACAATATTATAATGGTAGTACCTGGCAAACTGTAGCTGCCTATGCCTCCGGCAGTAGCTTCTCGAACAATATTTTCTACTCTGCCAAGGTAAGTATTATGGAATCCAATTATACTTTCCCGACCAACATGAAGATCCGTTTTATGTGTGATGCAAGTAATAATACGGATGATGTTTATATCGATAATATTCGCATTACAGCTTCCACTCAACCCATGCTTGGGCCGAATTACCTGATTTCACTTTCGGATGAAAAAGTAATAAGCCAGTATGGTACGGATGTACAGGATGTCCGTATTTATCCAAATCCGGTCAAAAACGTGTTGAATATCAGCATGGACCAGGATGAAGACGCTGAGATGTATATTTATAATATTAAAGGACAACAGATCCTGCACCGGATATTGCAGGCTAATCCGGCAGAAATCGACATGAGTCCCTTTGAAAACGGGGTCTACATGGTTTACATCATCACCGTGGAGGAAGTTTACACTAAAAAATTTATTAAACAGTAGGGTAAACTAAGAGCCATTATTCAATCCGGCCAGGGAAATCTGGCCGGATTTTTTATGTCCTGATTGCTGCCATGACAAAAGATTTCAAATCATCCGGGCAGCCTGAGATAAGGCTGTGATTCATCAGGTGAGCTATAACAAGGGGCTGCAGCCCCTTGTTAGGAAGGCTCATTGTCAGGATAGCCTATTGTTAAAAGAATAAGTTTAAAAGAATCACAAATTAGTCAAAACTTCCTGCAAGCTGTGTTGTTACAATATAAAACGACAAAATATTGAATTTCATGAAAAGGATTATTTTACTCTTACTTTTAGTTTTTTCCATAAACGAATCTTATTCCTGTAACCTCTGCGGCTGCAATTCAGGGAATTATTTTATCGGTCCTTATCCACAATTCAACCTGCATTTTATTGGTTTGCGATATTCTTTCGAAGGCTATCACACCCGCCTGAATTCTGATTACAGTCAGTTCAGTAACGATTTCTACCAGACTACTGAGTTGATAGGAGGGACCAATATCGGGAACCGCTGGCAGGCCATGATGTTCGTACCTTACAATTTCTACAGATCCAAATCTGACGACGGGACAAAAAATAATAGCGGACTGGGGGATATCACGCTAATTGGGAATTATAAATTACTGGACAGGAAATATTTGAGCAGGGATACCGAAACTGTTTTCCAGCAATTATTTATAGGGGGAGGACTGAAAGTTCCTAGTGGGAAGTTCGCAGTTGATACTGCTGAAGTGGTAAGTTCGGCAAGTATTCAGCCTGGCACCGGCAGTGTGGATTATTTGCTGAACCTGATTTATTCATATCAATATAAGAGCTGGGGATTCAATTTCAATTCCAGCTACCGTTTTAACGGTAGTTCCCATCATTATAAGTTTGGCAACCGTTTAAGTCTGACCGCATATGCATTCCGGAATTTTCATGCAGGTGATCAGATTAGCATCAATCCCAATATTGGTTTATTGTTCGAAGATTCCGGATCCAATTACAAGGATCATGAGAAAGTAACAGATACGGGAGGCAATGACCTTTTGGCCGCCGCCGGCTTTGAAATCCGTTACAAAAAGCTGGCCCTGGGGGCTAGTATAGAAGAACCCATGGTTTCCAATATTTCCGCCGGCCAGACTAAAGCACAGCTAAGGGGTATGTGCCAGGTGTCGGTATTGTTTTAAAAATATTGTAAAGAGCCCCTTTCCGGCATTCAACTTCGCAAAAAAGAACTAACTTTTTAAATATCGAGGTATTCAAAAGTAAAAGCGGCGCGGCACGCCATTGGAAATTTTCACTTTGTGCCGCGCCGCTTCTCCTTATTACCCTATAGGTCGTCATCCCGGCGCAGGCCGGGATCTGTCAGCGACATGCAGACAGATAATTCTTTAGTTAGATGAAAGGGTAGAGAGTGCCTGCTATTCTTTAATTAGAATTAAAATTGAAATTAAGAGCCAGAGTCCCCACGAATGCATCGGGGTATTGACCACCAGGGTTTACGATGTATTGCAGATCAGGCTTTATATCCAGCCAATGAATAATTTGTAACTTATAAAAGGCCTCAATATTTAATTCGTAATCTATGGGAAGATCCTGGCCGGAACTCAGACGGGCATTTTGAACACTCAGGCCGGCTGCATCATCGGACCGTTTTTTACATGGTCCATTCCATAAAATTCCCCCACCATAATTCATATCAATAGGGCTAAGGCCCGATTCCGTTAAGGCATACTCCAGAAAAATGCTTAAACCGCGATTTTCATCCTCTTTGGAGGCTGGTTCCCACAGGGTCTGGTCAAAAATCAGATAAAGGCCTCCGGCGCCTTGCTGAGTGCTTCCATTAAATTTTGCAAAAGTCCCCGTATGTTTCCACAGGCCTAGTTTTAGATTGCCATCCCTTCCTAGTAAAGGGCAGTTTATTCCATGTAAGTCCCGATTCACTGATGAGCAAAATGCCGTCAGTAGTGGGCTGAGCTAATGAAGGCTTCCCGTAAAACTCCAGGAAATGTGCGCCCTGATTGGCATCAAAGACAGCGAAACTGGTGTAAAACAATTCATCCGGCGTGAAAAATAAATTGATGCCGGGCATGGGATCGGGAAAGGTTGGAAATACAAAAAATGTAGGGGAGACTTGTGTTGTGCTGTTGATGAATTCCAGCCCATTATCGATCACACTGTATTCCGAGTTGGCATCAACTTTCCCTATTTTGATACGAAGTTTATCCCTGAAGAACTTTTGCTGATACCATAATTCCAGCATTTGAAAAAAGGGAGCGGAATTATGTTTGTCAAAAACCTGGGCATCTCCAAGCAGGGTATTTGAAGGATTATCACCCCGGTGATCCTCCAGGTCGGCATAAAACATTCCACCGCGTAAATTCAGTAATTTCTGAAGATCTATACTCATATTGGCGTCCAATGTGGAAGCAAATGCATTACCGATACTGATTCCACCTTCAAAATTATAATAGCCTTCCAATGCGGCATTGAGGCCGAAATCAATGCCCTTGGTATTTAAGATATTCAGAATGCCTTTGGGCTTTGTAGTTGAGTCATTTTGTTGATCAGGAAGGTAATCTGGTGACCGCTTATCCGCTTTACTAATTTGTTGACCATTTATAAAGAGAGGCGTAAGAAAAAATATCAGAACAATTTTTTTTAAAAATTTCCCGAATATTTTTATTATTCCTAAAACCATTAATAAATGCTTGAAGATTTCTAAATATAAATTTTCCTAAAAGATGAAACAATTGATATTGTAGAAAGGTTTGGATATGCTTTTAATTTCTGATGAAGAATGGCTCAAACAAGTGGCTGCAGCACGAATGTCATCCAACGTATCCCAACAAGGGGCTGCAGCCTTTCGTTGGAAGCAGTATCTAAAAACATCTATAATAATATGTCCTATAATTAATATTATGTTAAATAGGAATATATTGACTAAGAAGTGCTTATCACCTGTCCAGAATATTAATATATAATTGTGTCCCTGAAAATACCTGCCCTTTTCGAAACAAATAACAAATATCCATCATCCAATATCTGATAAAAAAAAAGACACCCAATAAGGATGTCTTTCTTTTATTTTTTTAAGGAAGTAAAAAATTACTTACTTCCCAGCTTTTCGTTCACTGCTTTAAGTTTATCAAGCATTCCCAGCCTGGTATAGATTTCTTTTAAAGAAACCAGCGTATTGGTATCTTCAGGATGCAATTCCTGGGCTTTCTCCAGATACGGCAAGGAATTAGCCAGGTTCTCATCTGCCTTCTTTTTTAGAATGTTATATTCCTTGGTAGCGTTCAGTGGCAAGTCATTGGCTTTACTGATCAGGTCCGCTGCTGTGTTTACGTATAAGGCCCCAAGGTTATAATTCGCTTCGAAATAATCGGGCTTCAGATCAATGGCTTTTTTATAGGCATTAATTGCTTTGATTGTGTCACCCATCTGGTCATAAATAGTACCGACAGCGAAGAAAATAGTCGGATTGGTTTTATCCTGCTCCGATGCCTGTTCCAGGTTCTTCATAGCCTTCTCCTTTTCATTGGTTGAAAGGTAGATATTAGTTTCTGATATCAAGAGGTTAAAGTCATCTGGAAATAACTGCCGTCCTTTCTCAATGGTAGTCAGTGCTTTGGTGGTGTCGCCTTCTTTTTTATATATTTCCGACAAGCTATTATAAATATCAGCTTTTTGATAGTTCATGGCCAGGACCTTATTGTAAAGCCTTTGTGCGAGGGTATCTTCCTTCCCGATATTCGCTGCTACGGCTGCATTATACAATGCGGTTGTATCATTTTTGCCGACACTTGCATTTATATCATAAGCTTTTTCGAAGTCCAGGGCGGCTGATTTGAATTTTGATTTATTATAGGATGTAACGCCCTCATTATAAAAGGATTCAGCAAGGGCCATCATCCTGGGAAGTATTTCACTTTTAAAATCTCCCTTTTCATCCAGCTGCGTTGCCTTTTCATAAGAATTCAGGGCTACCTGCAAGGCATTGCTGTCCAAGTCCTTATATTTCTCATCTTTGGAATTCGCAATATCCAGATAGATATTTCCCCGGTAAAACCAGGTTTTAGCATCCCCTATCGTCTTTTCATTCTTTGCGGCTTCATCGATCGCTTCTTTAGCCTTATCCAGTTGGCCGAACCGGTGATAATTATAAGCGCTGGTCCTTTTGCTGTTTTGGCCAAATCCGATCATAGCTGTCATGACAATCATCAGCGTTAATGCAATTCTTTTCATAGTCATTGATTAGTTTATAACCTTGTTAATTATATAACAAATATAATACTTTCGATTATTCTGTAACAATATCTTTGCCATTTTCAGAATTTTCTTCATTTTCTGAAGTAGTATCCTCATTATCAGTTGCAATGTCTTCAATTTCTGCATCTTCATCGAGTTCCATTTCAACTTCCATTTCCACTTTGGCAACGGATGCAATGGCATCTTCATCCCTCAGGTTGATGAGCCGCACACCCTGGGTAGCCCTGCCCATCACCCTCAAATTCGCAACTCCCAGCCGGATAAGCAAACCTGATTTATTGATGATGATAAGGTCGTCGGTATCTTTCACGCCTTTTATTGCGATCAGATCCCCGGTCTTTGGAGTTATGTTGAGCGTTTTCACCCCTTTTGCTCCACGGTTGGTAATCCGGTAATCCTCCAGCTTGGAGCGCTTCCCGTAACCATTCTCTGACACGACCAATACATCATACTGGTCATCTTCAAGGCATATCATGCCTATTACTTCATCCTTAGGGCTGCCAAGCCTAATCCCCCTTACTCCGGAAGCAGTCCTCCCCATAGGTCTCACGTTCTTTTCGTTAAACCTCACGGCGCGCCCGCTCCTCAATGCCATGATAACTTCATTTTGTCCGTTGGTAAGCCGGGCTTCCAGCAAGTGGTCCCCTTCATTCACATTGATGGCAATAATACCGTTCTGACGTGGCCTGGAAAAAGCTTCCAGGGAAGTTTTCTTTACTGTGCCTTTTGTAGTGCAGAGGATGATAAAGTTATTTTTAACATATTCCGGATCATTCAGGTTTTTAATGTTGATATAGGCCCTCAGTTTATCATCCGGTTCAATGTTTATCAGGTTTTGTATGGCCCTGCCCTTGGTGGTCTTTGCTCCTTCCGGGATTTCAAAAGCACGCAGCCAGAAACATTTACCTTTCTCGGTAAAAAACAGGATATAATTATGGTTGGTCGCAACAAAAAGATGTTCCAGGAAATCCTCTCCTCTCAGGTCGCTTCCTTTTGCACCGCGCCCTCCCCTGTTCTGCCGGCGGTATTCAACAAGGGCTGTCCTTTTGACATATCCGAGATGGGAAATAGTGATGACCACATCTTCATCCGGAATGGTATCCTCTATCCGGAAATCAGCCCCCGTGTATTCAATATCGGTTTTAGGTTCGTCCCCGTATTTAGCCTTGATTTCAATCAATTCATCTTTAATAATTTGCATTCTCAGGGATTCATCGGCAAGTACACTACGGTGATATTCTATTTGCTTTAACAATTCGGCATATTCTTCTTTGATCTTGTCGCGCTCAAGGCCGGTAAGCCTTTGCAGACGCATTTCCAAAATAGCCTTGGCCTGCACCTCACTCAGTTCGAAGCTCGTCATAAGGCCTTCCCTGGCTTCATCCGGCGTCTGCGATGCCCGGATCAGAGCAATCACCTCATCCAGATGGTCCAGAGCGATCAGCAATCCCTCCAGGATATGGGCCCTTTTTTCGGCCTGATCCAAATCGTATTGGGTCCTGCGGATTACTACTTCATGCCGGTGTTCCACGTAATAAACGATGAGGTCCTTCAGGTTCAGTGTCCTGGGTTTCCCATGGACCAGGGCCACATTATTCACATTAAAAGCTGTCTGCAGGGCAGTCAACTGATACAGTTTATTCAGCACGACATTGGAGATGGCATCCTTTTTCAGCTCATATACGATCCGCATCCCCTTCCGGTCCGATTCATCACGTATGTCGCTGATACCTTCTATCTTTTTTTCACCGATCAGTTCGGCCGTCCGCTTGATCATGTCAGCCTTATTCACCTGATAAGGTATGGAAGATATGATGATCCGGTCCCTTCCGGTTTCTGTCGGCTCAATTTTGGCTTCTCCCCGCAGTACTATCCTGCCCCGTCCGGTTTCAAAAGCTTCTTTAACACCTTCGTAGCCATAAATGATTCCTGCTGTTGGAAAGTCCGGGCCTTTAATAAATTTCATCAGCTCCGGAATAGTGATTTCACGGTTATCAATATAGGCTATGATACCATCAACCACTTCCGATAGGTTGTGGGGAGGCATATTGGTAGCCATCCCAACAGCAATTCCTGATGCCCCGTTGACCAGGAGATTCGGGATCTTGCCGGGAAGGACCGTCGGTTCTTCAAGCGTATCATCAAAATTCAACTGGAAATCAACAGTATTCTTGTTAATATCTTCCAGCATTTCCTCTGCCACTTTTCTGAGCCTGGCCTCGGTGTACCGCATAGCAGCCGGACTATCCCCGTCGATTGATCCGAAGTTCCCCTGTCCGTCAACAAGCGGATATCTCAATGACCATTCCTGGGCCATCCTGACCATGGCATCATAAACCGAAGTATCTCCGTGCGGATGGTACTTACCAAGCACCTCTCCTACTATCCTGGCCGATTTCTTATAAGGCTTATTGGAAAGAACTCCCAGATCCAGCATTCCGAATAATACACGGCGATGCACAGGTTTCAATCCGTCCCTTACGTCCGGTAAGGCTCTTGACACTATTACCGACATGGAATAGTCGATATAGGCCGACTTCATCTGGGATTCTATATTAACCTTGATGATTTTCTCTTCTCCTTGTTCCATCTTGAATATTAAAAGTCTTTAAATCAGTAAATTAAGTTTGATACATTCCTTTGCGAAGGTAGCATTTTTTTATGATTTAGATCCTATTAACAGAGGTATTTATTACTAACATTGTGTTGTTTAAAAATCAGTTGGTGTTTTCCTAATTTAATAGCCCTGCATGCTTAGCTTTGTTAAGAATGAAAATCATCAATATGAGCTGATCGGATAAATATTCACAAACTCTTATGCCCAAATATGTTGTAATCATTAAGCAAACGGTGCTTTATTTTCTATATCAGACTTTTGCGCATGACACTTAAAAAAAGGCACATAATTTGATTGTTGAGTTGAAGTTATTTTTTTAGCTAATTTTGTACGAATATTCAGAATTATAAAACAATTAATGGAAGCAAGATTTTCACAAAGAGTAAAGGACGTTCTGACATACAGCCGTGAGGAAGCGCTTCGTCTTGGAAATGATTATATAGGACTGGAGCATTTATTACTGGGGATCATTCGTGAAGGAGAAGGACTGGCAGTTCAGATTATGATGTACTTCGGCCTGGATGTCAATGAAATACGAAAAACAATCGAAAAATCGGTGGCACATCGGGGCGAACCCGGCCGGAAAATCGACAATCTTCCGCTTGTAAGGCAAGCAGAGCGCGCCTTAAAGATCACTTACCTGGAAGCAAAACTTTTTAACAGTGAGTTGATAGGAACGGAACATTTATTGCTTTCCATTCTTAAAGACGAGGACAATATTGTGACCAAATACTTTGAAAAGAACGGTTTAGACTATGATACTGTCAAAGAGGAATTGAAAAATATCCTCAAGAAAAAAGAAGCAGGGGAAAGAAGTTTTCCCAAAGATGACCTGGCCGGTGATCCATCAGAGGATGATCCGGATGAGGGCCCCAGATCTTATGGTAATGCATCCCGCAGACCGGCTGAGAGCAAATCCAAAACCCCGGTATTGGATAACTTTGGCCGCGATATTACGAAAGCTGCCGAAGAAGGCCGCCTTGATCCAATTGTTGGGCGGGAAAAAGAACTGGAAAGAATTGCACAGATACTTAGCCGCAGGAAGAAAAACAATCCTATACTCATCGGAGAACCCGGCGTAGGCAAATCTGCCATCGCTGAAGGACTGGCTGATCGTATCGTGAAACGCAAAGTCTCGAGGGCATTATTCGATAAGCGAATTGTTACTCTCGACCTTGCCTCCCTGGTGGCAGGGACTAAATATCGCGGGCAGTTCGAAGAAAGAATGAAAGCAGTTTTGAATGAACTGGAGAAAAATCCCGATATCATCTTATTTATAGATGAGATCCACACTATTGTGGGGGCAGGGAATGCTTCCGGATCGCTGGATGCATCCAATATGTTCAAGCCAGCCCTGGCAAGGGGCGATATTCAATGCATAGGGGCCACAACCCTGGATGAATACCGGCAGTATATCGAGAAAGACGGGGCCCTCGAAAGAAGGTTCCAGAAAGTTCTGATAGATCCGACTACCCCTGAGGAAACGATCCAGATATTGCAGAATATCAAGGAAAAATATGAAGATCATCACCTTGTCAAATATGACGACGAAGCTATAGAAGCTTGTGTCTATCTGACAAATCGTTATATCACCGACCGCTATCTACCGGATAAGGCTATCGATGCGCTGGATGAAGCCGGTGCAAGAGTTCATATCAAAAATATCAGGGTCCCTGCTGAAATAATTGATATTGAAAACCGCATCGAGGAAATCAAACAAAAGAAAACCAAGGCTATCAATAGCCAGAAATTCGAGGAAGCGGCTGAGTACCGTGACGTTGAAAGAAAATTGCAGGATTCACTGGCCGGAGCTAAAAAGAAATGGGACGAAGAATCCAAGATAAACCGGGAATTGGTCACAGAAGAAAATGTGGCCGAAGTGGTTGCCATGATGACAGGTATCCCTATGCAAAGAATCGCAAAAAATGAAGGCGATCGCCTGGTTTACATGGAAGAGGAACTGGCTGATTCGGTTATCGGACAACAGGATGCTATTAAAAAGGTGACCAAGGCAATCCGGAGAAACCGGGCCGGTCTCAAAGATCCGCGGAAACCTATAGGATCTTTTATTTTCCTTGGCCCTACGGGGGTTGGAAAAACCCACATGGCTAAAGTCCTGGCAAAATACCTCTTCGACTCAGAAGATACACTCATCAGAGTGGATATGAGTGAATATATGGAGAAATTCGCAGTATCACGGCTGGTAGGTGCACCTCCGGGCTATGTAGGTTATGAAGAAGGCGGACAATTGACTGAAAAAGTACGCCGGAAGCCATACTCTATAGTGTTGCTTGATGAGATAGAGAAAGCCCATCCCGATGTTTTTCACCTCCTTCTCCAGGTTCTGGATGACGGAGTGCTGACCGATAGTCTCGGACGAAGAGTCGACTTTAAGAATACTATCATCATTATGACATCCAATATCGGGTCCAGGCAGCTGAAAGATTTCGGAGAAGGGGTCGGTTTTACAACCGGGGCTAAAAAAGCTTCCAAATCGACCTTTGCTAAAGGAGTTATCGAAAATGCACTGAAAAAGACCTTCGCCCCCGAATTTCTTAACCGTATTGATGATGTTGTAATTTTTAATTCCCTGGATATTGAAGATATCCATAAGATCATTGATATTGAACTTAAACAACTTTTTAAACGGGTTGAAGAATTGAGCTATTCACTAAGTATTACTGACAAAGCAAAAGATTTCATCGTGGACAAAGGTTGGGATTCGCAGTTTGGTGCCCGTCCGCTCAAACGGGCTATCCAAAAATACCTGGAAGACCCCCTCGCGGAAGAGATTATCAAATCCAAAATCCATGAAGGCGACACTATCATCGTTGATTATGATGAAAAAACCGAAGAGCTTGGAATTAGCATAGATCACTCTAAGGAAACAGCAAAAATTAAATGAATTGATTGATAATAGATGTATTAAAAGGCAGCTCGTTATCAGGGCTGTCTTTTTTTTAGCTGAGAATTCTCATAGAATAAGCTGTTACTGTCCTTCTTACAGATAATTTGATCTTAGTGTATAGCATTTTGCTCCCTTCTAATTAAACTTCTTCAAACACTTTCTTGCTGGACAGCTTCTCATAATATTTTTTGAGATTCTGTATTATTTCATCGTCTTCCTGACACAGGAATTTGATATCAATTGTAAAACCAGTATCCTGAAAGTGAATTATGCGTTTACCTGAGTTTTCAATATAAAAATTATCATTGACACATTGATTGTTTTCGAAATAATAACTCAATAGGTTTTCTTTGATTAATGGTGATATACTCTTAAAAATATACTCTCCCATGAAAAAATGGTCATTCATAAAATAATACACTGCTGTAGCCTTTTTCATATCTACTTTCACCGGGTATCCGGCTGCTTTGATAATAAATCCCGGAACCTCAAATGAAAAAACATTAAAACATGCAGGCCTGCCCTTCTCTTTCAGAAAAGATTTAAAATTATAATGGAAGGGAATATTCCCGAATGATATGGTTTTATGAGATTTTAAAATTGGAAGAGCAGGATTTTTATCAAGAATGAATAGTCCATGATGCACAAATTCTTCTTTGAAACAATAAGGGAAAGGACTACGGAAATAATACTTTTTAAAAAGGCAGATATACTTGCATGAATAGGCTCCATAAAAGAATTTAATCAATTTTATATGAAGCTTTTTCCTGTTCAGTATTAATACAAAGAACAGAAGTAAACCTGCAACATAATATACAATGTGCAAACTTAGAATTGCCATTAGTATGCTTTTTCGACCTGGGTTTGAATGTCATTAACTCGATGTAAGTCCCCCTTTCATAATATCAAGACTTGCATTTGAACAAATATAATGAAAGCTAGCACAATAAGAAACAGATTCTTTCAATTTAGAATGTTTAAAGACATCTTAACATAATCTCATTGTAAACCACTTTAAAAGCTTCATGCACTTAGTAAGGGGATAGCTCAAATTATATTTTTATATCTTTGCCCGGAAAATTAATAAACTAAAGATGGAAGAGCAAAAGAACCTCACCGGAGGAGATTTTCTTGTAAAGGAAGTGTCTTCTAAGGATATTTTTATACCGGAGGAATTTAATGAAGAGCAGAAGATGATCACTCAGACCTGTGAAGATTTTTTGGAGGCAGAAGTGTATCCGATGCTTGACAGGATTGATAAACAGGAATTGGGCCTGATGCCAAAGCTCCTTGCCAAAGCAGGGGAGCTGGGTTTACTGGCCATATCCATACCGGAAGAATACGAAGGATTCGGACAATCATTTCTTACTGCCATGCGTGCCAACGAAGCACTTGGAGCAGGCTACTCATTCACGGTTGCATATTCCGCTCATGTTGGAATAGGTACCATGCCCATTGTATATTACGGTAATGAACAACAAAAAAGGCAGTATCTCCCAAAACTGGCAAGCGGCGAATGGATATCTGCCTATTGCCTGACAGAACCCAATGCCGGTTCGGATGCGAATTCCGGCAGAACTAAAGTCGTATTATCCGACGACGGGAAAAATTATATTCTGAATGGTCAGAAGATGTGGATCACCAACGGAGGCTTTGCCGATATCATGATCGTCTTTGCCAAGATAGACAATGACAGGGTATTAAGCGCCTTTATTGTGGAATCACATTGGAATGGCATTTCTATGAATCCTGAAGAAAACAAAATGGGTATCAAGGGTTCTTCTACACGTCAGATATTTTTCAATGATGTGAAAGTTCCGGTGGCTAACCTGCTGGGTAATCGCGGAGAAGGTTTCAGGATTGCCCTGAGTATATTACAAATGGGTCGCATTAAACTCGGAGGGATCGTTATTGGGGCAGCTAAACGAGCCATCAACCAATCGGTTAGCTACGCCAATGAAAGAAAACAATTCGGTTCCCTTATATCAAATTTCGGGGCCATTAAATACAAGCTGGCAGAACAGGTCATCCGGACTTTTACCAATGAATCGGCGGTATACCGCGCCAGCATGAACATTGAAGAAGCGGCTGAACTGAATCTTCAGAATGGCATGGAAAAAGGTAAAGCCGAAATTGATGCTATCGCCAAATTTTCGGTTGAATGTGCTCTTTTAAAAGTCTATGGTTCTGAGGCCCTTGATTATGTTGTGGATGAAGCTGTGCAGATTTACGGGGGAATGGGATTTTCAGCCGAAGCCCCTATTGACCGCGCCTACCGTGATTCACGAATAAACCGGATCTTTGAAGGAACCAACGAGATCAACCGTTTGTTAACTTCCGATTCAGCCATTAAAAAGGCCCAGAAAGGTGAATTCGATCTTTTTGGCAAAGCGAAAGAAATCTTTGACAATCTTGATTCCTTGCAGGTAAGAGAAGAATTTGGAGATTATTTTGAGGAAAAGAGGACTTACGTAGAAAATTATAAAAAGGCAGTTCTTCTTACCATTTATATTTTTACCGAGCGTTATCGCAAGAGCCTGATGAACGAACAGGAGATCATGATGAATATCGCGGATATGATGATACAGGTTTATACAGCAGAATCAACAATGCTCCGTGTCGAAAAGCTCCAGACTATCAATGACGAGAAGAACCAGGAAATATATAAGGATATACTGGACGTATTCATTTATGATGCTTCATCCCGGATATTGAAGGCAGGAAAGGATGCACTAAGCTCCATTGAGGAAGGACCGGCTTTAAAGCCTTATTGCAAAGCTTTGAATAAGCTTACTACCGTAGCTCCTGTAAACATCAAGGAAGCCCGCCGGAGGATTTCCGACAGGTTGATCTATGATAACCGTTATACTTTTTAATCAATGAGACTCAAATTTTTCAAACGAAGTGAAGAAAAATTTGTTAGTCGAATTGATAAAGTAAATTCATTCAATAAAAAAGCTGTCCGCGAAATGGACAGCTTTTTTATTGGGGACCTCCTTATAGAAAGCCCTGCAAAAGTTTATACCCTTGCAATGTTTATATTTTATTATTTCAGAATACTCTTAGAAACTACCAGACGATTAACCTGATTGGTGCCTTCATAAATCTGTGACAACTTGGCATCGCGCATCATTTTTTCAACCGGGTGTTCCTTGGAATAGCCTTCCCCGCCCATTACCTGAACTGCATTAGTAGTCACCTTCATGGCCACATCTGTAGCAAAATATTTTGACATAGCCGATAACTTTGAGAAATCCTTCTGCTGGGTATCATAGGCCCAGGCAGCTCTCCAGAGTAACATGCGGGCAGCTTCGATTTCAGTAGCCATATCAGCCAACATGAACGAAACCCCCTGCAATACAGTTACCGGATGACCAAACTGTATTCTTTTCTTAGCCCATTCGCGTGAATATTCGTAAGCTGCCTGAGCATTACCTACAGCGGCGGCAGCAACTCCTGTGCGGGTACGGTCGAATGTTTTCATAGCGATAATAAAACCATGACCTTCCCCTCCTAAAATATTTTCTGCCGGTATTTCTACATCTTCAAATTTTATCTCGTTCTGCACCGAGGCCCTCTGCCCCATTTTATCGAGTTTAGATAGCATGATAAGGCCCGGGGAATCCCTTTTCACCACAAAAGCACTCAGGCTCCGGGAACCTCTATCAGGATCGGTAAGGGCAAAAACCGTAATATATTCAGCAACTTCTCCATTGGTAATGAATCTCTTATGCCCATTCAATATATACTTGTCACCTTTTTTAATAGCGGTGGACTTAATCCCCTGCACATCTGAGCCCGCATTGGGTTCCGTCAATGCATAGGCAGCAACGGCTTTCTTTTCATACATATCCTCAAAAATGCGTTTCTTTTGCTCTTCTGTGCCGGCAAGGAACATAGGAGTAAGGGCCAGGGTGCTGGCATCAATGCATATACCTATACCGGTACAGCCAAATCCGAGTTCTTCAGAAGCAAGGGCTCCTTCGAAGATATTAAAACCGTTTCCACCATATTGTACAGGCAAAGCCCCGTTTATGATTTTCTCATCATAAGCTGCATGAACTATATCCCATGGGAATTCCGAACTTTTATCATATTTCATCCGGTTTGGAATGATCCAGCGTTTGGCAAAATCACGATACTTTTCAACAATCTCTTGTTGCTTGTTATCCAATTGAAAATTAACCATATAAATTTATTTATTAGAAGAGTTATTGGGTAAATATTCTAAACCTTAGCAAATATAAAATTTCTTTGCTTTTAAGCCTAGTATTAATGAAGAATGCATTCAAAAAGATGTATACATTAATCATCACACTTATCACAGTTGAAACTCTTGTTATACATCTGCATGGCCTTATAACTCATACCCATGCTGGAAAAACCACCGTCATGAAAGAGATTTTGCATAGTGACTTTCCGGGTCAGATCTGAGAACAGCGTTATACAATATTCCGCGCATTCATCGGCTGTGGCATTACCTAAAGGGGACATACGATCGGTGAAATCCATCAGCCCACCCATTACTTTGACACCACTACCCGCTGTTGTCATCGTGGGTGACTGGGAGATCGTGTTTACACGCACCTTCCGTTCCCTTCCGTAAATATATCCGAAACTTCGGGCCACCGATTCAAGCAGGGCTTTGGCATCTGCCATATCATTATAAGCATAAAGAGTACGTTGGGCCGCAATGTAAGAGAGTCCGACAACTGAACCCCATTCATTGATGGCATCATTATCATAGGCGATCTGTAACATCTTATGGAAGGACAATGCAGATATGTCGAGCGTGGTCATGAAATAATTATAATCGACTTCATTATATACTCTTTTCTTTCTGACATTCATTGACATACCTATAGAGTGAAGGACGAAATCAATTTTACCATCATAAAGTTCCATTGTAGTCCGGAAAACATTTTTCAGATCTTCCACATTGGTAGCATCGGCAGGGATGACAATGGTATCACAAGCCTTCGCCAATTCGTTTATCTCACCAAAACGCATTGCTGCGGGTGTATTCGTTAGCGTAAACTTTGCCCCTTCGTCATATGCTTTTTTCGCAACCTTCCAGGCGATGGATTTTTCATCCAGTGCACCGAAAATGATTCCTTTTTTGCCTTTTAAAAGATTATAGGTCATTGCTTAATATTTATATGTTACAAGCTATTGTTTATTTATATGCTTATTTGACAAGGAGTTCCCTTGCAGTCTGCAATGAAGCAGAAGAATAAGCTTCACCGCTCAGCATCTTCGCAAGTTCTTCTACTCTTTCATCAGGGCTTAGTTTTCTGATATTTGAGTAGGTAGTTCCCTGGCTGCTTACTTTAAATACCGAGAAGTGATGATTAGCCTTCCCGGCTATCTGAGGAAGATGAGTGATGCCAATGACCTGGATATACCGGGCTGTTTGTACCATAACTTCACCCACTTTCCCGGCTATATCCCCTGAAATACCATTGTCAATTTCATCGAAAATCACAGTCGGCAAGAGATTTTTCCGGGAAATCAGAGATTTAATGCCCAACATTAGCCTTGATAACTCTCCCCCTGAAGCTGTATCAGCCATCGGTTTCATCTCGTGTCCCGGATTCGCGTTAAAATAAAAAGCGATATGGTCAATTCCATCAAAGGTAAATTCATTTTCAATTGAATGCCGGATGCTGAAACGGGCCCCGGACATGCCCATAAGCTGTATCAATCGAATCACCTCCTGCTCAAAATTTCCAAATACTGCTTTTCTTTTACCTGAAATTTCTTCTGCCTTTTTTTGCAATTCAGCCCTTTCATCTGAAATTTCTTTTTTGATGAAGGCTATCTGGTTCTCCAGAGAGGATATATTTTCTATTTTCTCCTGGTAAAATGATAACTTTTCAATCAGACCCGGGTTGTCACTCACATGATGTTTTTGCTGCAGCGTATAAAGCAGATCAAGCCTGGATTGTACTTTCTCTAACATCTCAGGATTGAATTCCACCTTTTCTTCCATCTGTTCTATTTCTGCCTGTATATCTTTCAAATCGATGATATCAGAATCCAGCCTTTCTAAAATAGCTTTCAGGGCCGGGTAAAAGTCAGATACCTTTTTTAGTTGTGAATCTGTATCCCTTAGTAATCCGATAATATTCCCGTTTTCAGGGGAGAACAGTTTTGAAACCAGGAAGAGGCTGTTTTTGATTTCTTCAGTATGGTTCAGCATGCTTAAGTCTTCCTCAAGTTCTGCTTGTTCATCCACTGTAATATGGGCTGCAAGTAATTCATCGGCCAGGAAACTGTAATAGCTATGTTCGTTCCGGGCTTTTTGTTCTTCCGCCAAGAGTTTCCTTAATTTTTCCTGCTTATTGGTATAGGATATATATTTCTGTCGATATTTAATAAGGGCCTCCCCTATCCCGGCAAAACTATCGATAACAGCCAACTGAAAATTTTCCTCATTTAAAGTAAGGGTTGTATTTTGGGAATGAATATTCACAAGCCTTTCACCTATCTCTTTAATTTGCTGCAAATTTACCGGGCTGTCATTGATGTAAGCCCTGGATTTACCGTTTGGACTGATTTCTCTCCGGAGAATAAGCTCATCTTCATAATCCAGGTCATTGACTGAAAAGAAATTTTCAAGGCCATAGCCTGAAATCACGAAAGAAGCTTCGACTATACATTTTCTGTTTTTATCTGATAAAACCTGTATATCTGCTCTCTGTCCGAGAACAAGGCCCAAAGCTCCCAGCAGTATAGATTTACCGGCACCTGTTTCCCCGGTAATAGCTGTAAAACCCGGTTCAAAACCCGTTTCCAGCCTATCAATCAGGGCATAATTTTCTATTTTCAGGCTTTTGAGCATTAAAAAAGAAGGAATTTCATATATCTATGTGAACAAATTTACTAAAGTCTGTTCAATTTAGACCGTGTATAAATTCTATTTTATCAACCGGCTATAATGTTTGAATGTACAGGTGGATGGCTACTTTCAATGTAATTGCTTGCAGACTTGAAAAAGGTGTAAATGCATGCCAGTATTTATTTCTGAGTGATTTTCTGATAGGTGCTAGTGTTTGCCGGGTCCACTTCTTTCAAAATATTGAAAGCAGCAGTTTTTTCAATGGAGGTACCTTCTGAAAAAATATTCACAAGCTCCTCCCTTTTTGCATCTACCAGAAGCTGTAAAAGAAAAAGTCCGGGCCTTACCTTTTTTACTTCCTGAAGGTACTTAAGACTGGAAAGTATATTGGCTCTTCCGACATCCGGATTATCATACATCAAATCCAATCCCCGCCGGTGATATTCATAAAGAAATTTATGCAGGGGCTCGTAAGATGGATTAGTCAGGTTTTCTGCGAGCCAATAGCGGTTCTGAAGTCCGTCAAATGATTTCCAGCCTCTAACGTTAGAATTCTGGGCCGAATTCACTATATTCTGAGCAATCTGGAAAAAAGGTGCACCACCGTTTAAAGTAAAGGAATCAAAATCCAAACCAATAAAGACATAAGCGTAAAAGGCCAGCACCGATGTTAGTTCTGATGTATAAGTGTTCTCATAAAAATCCAGAGGTTGAAACTCAACATATTTGAACTGAAAATCCTTATCTATATAATTGAAAAGTATACTTGTATAACTTGAATTGAATACCGGTCGACGCAGTGCCAGGCTTAGGGTTGCCTTGAATTCATCGGTGCCCATTCTTTCGGTAATGGAAATCAGCATAGAACATTCGATGCGTTCTCCCATTTTATATTTGTAGCTGGTCCATGAGCGGTTATTCATGAATTCATAAATAGCATTTTTCAATGACTCATAAACCTTTTTATCCGTTCCCTGAACCTGTTGAGTGTTTACTTCAACATTGCAAATGAATTCCTGGGCCTTGACTTCAGTCATAAAGACCAGGAAAAGTATAAGGACTGATAATATGGATTTGTACATAAAGCGATAATTTAATAATTGCCTCTCAAATCTTTATATATCAGATCAATGAAGCGATCTTGTTTATGATATCCCGTGCAACTTCAACTTTAGATTTCAGCGGGAATTCTTCCTTTTTTCCATCAGGAGTGAATATGCTGATTTTATTGGTCGGCACCCCGAAACCGGCATCTTTATCCTTTAAGGAATTGAGGACAATCAGATCCAGGTTTTTAGCCTGAAGTTTTTTCATTGCATTTGCTGACTCATTATCAGTTTCAAGTGCAAATCCCACCAGGAACTGTTTTTTTGTCTTTTGCTCACCAAGGCTTGCCAGTATATCTTTAGTCGGTTCCAGTTCCAGAACCATATTTTTTACACTTTTCTTGATCTTGGAAGATGAAATTTGTTTCGGCCTGAAGTCCGAAACTGCTGCAGCCATGACTGTAATAGCAGCGTTTTTAAAATTTTTGATGCTTTCACTGTACATCTCATCGGCAGTGATTACATCAATTCTTCGGATAGAAGTATCCTCTGTACTCAGGTTACTGGGGCCTGATATAAGAGTTACCTTTGCACCAAGTTTTGCAAACTCCCGGGCTATTGAAAATCCCATCAAGCCTGAGGAGAAGTTTCCGATGAACCTGACCGGGTCAATGGATTCATAAGTAGGGCCTGCTGTAATCAGCACTTTTTTACCGTTAAAAATTCCAGCCTGCCTGCTATAATAATCTTTTAGGATACTGAGAATATTTTCAGGTTCTTCCATCCGTCCGGCACCGCTCAGGCCACTGGCAAGCTCACCCACAGCGGGTTCTATCAGGATATTCCCCAGAGACTGAAGGTACTTGATATTTTTTTGGGTCGATGGATGTTTATACATGTCAAGATCCATGGCCGGGGCGAAAAATACAGGGCATTTTGCTGACAGATAGGCTGTCAGTAAGAAATTATCGGCAATACCGGCAGCCATTTTTGCAAGCGTATTAGCAGATGCCGGTGCGATAATATAAAGGTCGGCCCATTGTCCAAGCTCAACATGGCTGTTCCAGCTTCCGTCAGACGGATTAAAGGGGTCAATCAGGACAGGTTTTCCGGAAAGGGTTGAAAGGGTCAGAGGGGTCACAAAATCTCTGGCAGCAGGGGTCATCATGACCTTTACATCGGCCCCTTCTTTTTTGAGAAGTCTTACCAGTAAAGGCGCCTTAAAGGCAGCAATACTACCGGTAATTCCGATGACGATTTTTTTCCCCTGGAGCATTTTATTTTAGTGCTGGGTGATTATTTTGAGGCTTCCCTATGTGGGTTCCTGAAATAAATTTGATTATTTAAAAATTCATGAACGGCAATCAAGGTGGGCTTGGGAAGACGTTCATAAAATTTGGCAATCTCGATCTGTTCCTTATTTTCAAAAATCTCCTCCAGGTTGTCATTGGTGGTGGCAAATTCTTCAATTTTCCGGTTCAGTTCGTCCTTTAATTCAAGCCCGATCTGGTTGGCCCTTTTTGATAATACCACCAGGCTCTCATAAACATTCTCAGTAGGTTCTGAAAATTTCCGGGTATCCCTTGTTACAGCTTCAGTATCTGTTTTAACTTTTTTATAATCCATTGTATATTGATTTGTATTATTGATTCTGTGAAGTGACCTGGAAACTTTCAATCTTTTTCTGTACCAGGTCTTTAATATTATTGGCCTCTTTCAGAAATTTGGAATCAGGAAACTGGAAAACAAATTCATTATATGCATCCAGCGCTGATTGAAAACGTTCCTGTTGCTTGGATCGGATACTTTTCAGTCCGTAATAATAATATGATTTGAATATATTAAAAAGTACATTCTCCTTATAATCTGTATCCGGATAATCCTTCAGCAAAGTATTAAATGAAGTGATCGCAGCTTCATACTGCTCCATTTTATAATAAAGGTTAGCAATTTCGAAAGCTTTTTTTTGCAATTTGGCTCTTAACCTGTCGATCAGGCTGGTAGCCTCTTCAACCCTGTCGCTATTCGGATAGGTGTCGATAAATAACTGCAATTCTTTGATAGCAGTGAGAGTATTTGATTGATCCAGGTTATAGGGAGGAGAGTCAAGGAAGTAACAGTAGGCATTCATATACATCGCTTCTTCCGTATATTCACTTCTCGGATAATTATTCGTAAATCTTTTAAAATAATAGCTGGCAAGAATATAATCCTGCTGATAATAATAGCAGTAGGCATAATAAAACTGCATTTTCTGGGCTTTTTCCGTCCCCTGATAAAAATTCACCAGTTGCTGGAATAACTGCAGTGCACGGTAGTAATCATGATGATCATAATCCTGCATGGCAGCTGCATATTTAGCCTCATTATCAGTGCTTTTAAGGAGTTTTTGGTGCTTCCCGCACCCGGCCAGCATCAAGCCTGCCAATAAGATTAATATATATATCCTTTTCAATTTCACGGGGCAAAAGTACAACATTTCAGTGAATTGAAAACGGAATCGGACTTCAATTATTATTAAGGTCTGTTAATTTGAATATATCTGATAAATTGGTAATTTTGCCAATCGTTCAGAATAATTAAAAAAAACTAAAAAGCTAATTACTGTGGATATATTTGATAAGATAAGTGCCCATATGGGACCTCTGGGAAAATATGCTGAAGATGGATTCGGATATTACTTTTTTCCAAAACTTGAAGGTGAAATCGGAAACCGGATGACTTTTCGCGGAAAAGAAGTCCTGGTATGGAGTCTGAATAATTACCTGGGGCTGGCCAATCATCCGGAAGTCAGAAAAACTGACGCCGAGGCTGCTGCAAAATTCGGACTGGCATTTCAAATGGGTGCCAGGATGATGTCAGGCCAAACGGTTTACCATGAACAATTTGAAAAGGAAATTGCCAAATTTGTAAGCAAGGAAGCAGCTTATCTGCTTAACTTTGGTTACCAGGGTATGGTATCTCTGATCCAGACGATAGTCGACCGCAAAGATGTGATAGTATATGATTCGGAAGCGCATGCCTGTATCATTGACGGAATGTTGTTACATCTTGGAAAACGTTTTGTTTATCCTCATAACAACATGGAAAAATTCGAAAAGCAATTGCAGCATGCCACCAAAATGACGGAGGAGACAGGTGGCGGGATACTTGTGATTACTGAAGGTGTCTATGGTATGGCTGGTGACCTTGGGAAGCTGAAAGAAATAGTTGCCCTTAAGAAAAAATATAATTTCCGCTTGCTGGTCGATGATGCTCATGGTTTTGGGACCATGGGAAAAACCGGAGCGGGAACAGGTGAACATTTGGGGGTTCAGGATGAAATCGATATTTATTTTGCCACCTTCGCAAAGTCATTTGCCGGTTTCGGAGGATTCATAGCAAGCCGTAAAGAAATTATCCACTACCTGACATTTAATCTTCGTTCTCAGGTATATGCCAAATCCCTCCCTGTAGCCATGACTATCGGGGCACTGAAGAGACTTGAAATCATCCGGAATGAGCCCCAACACAGGGAAAACCTTTGGAAAATCGTGAAAGCTTTACAAAATGGCCTGCGAGAGGCTGGTTTCAATATCGGAAATACGGAATCCCCGGTGACACCGGTGTTTTTCTCCGGAGGTGTCCCTGAAGCCACCCAGATCACAGCGGATCTTAGGGAAAATTACGGAGTATTCTGTTCGATTGTTGTTTACCCCGTTGTTCCAAAGGGCATTATTATGCTACGCCTAATCCCTACAGCAGCCCATACACTGGAAGATGTGAAGCATACACTCTATGCATTTTCTGAAATTAAAAAGAATTTGGATAAGGGAAAATATTCCGATGGGAAAATAAAAGTAATGACAGCTTAAATTATATTTTAAGCAGATTGAAAAACCCGGGCCCCAGTTCCGGGTTTTTTTTATTACTCAATAGAGTTCCTCTTTCTTTATAAGTGTAAAGTCAAGGAGATTTTTTGATATTTTTGGAATCCAATAAACTTTATGAAATCCGCTACTAAAAAACGTAAAAAATGGTATCCCTTCCCCTATAGAATATACAGGAGAATCCGTTACCTGCGTTTTCTGAAACGGAAAAGAAAACTTATCAGAAGGGACCTTGCTAATACCAGGCGACAGGAAGCGATTAAGCAGAAAGTCCAGATGGAGGAGCATATCCGGGTGGAAAAAAGACAGGAAAAACTTCGTATCCGCCTGGAAAAACTGCAATTAAAAAAAGAAGCCAGAATTCGCAGACAGGAGCTAAAAAGAGAGCATGTCGATTTTCATGAAGAACATCAAAAAAAGCTTAGGGAAGTAAAACTTAAATCTGCTGTTGATCAAAAACACAGGAAGAAGCGGATCCGCAAGCAAATGAATGTTTATTTACGCGCATCACTGCGAAATCTGGCGCGTTCACTGAAGCCCCGCTCCTTCCTGAAGGCTTATAATAATTTTCGTTCCAGGCGAAAACAACGCAGGAATTTTTATATCATAAGCCTGAATTCAACCGGGTACTTCCTCCTTTCCTACTTTGTGGTTTATATGATTGTACAGGCTTCTACCATTGTAGCGGCTCTGCTTTACCATTACCCAACTATACTTTATTATTACCAGCTATATTTTAACATCACTGAGAACCAGTGGTCACATGATTCAGTTAAAACTATATTTTCAGCAGGCCCTCTGGTCAGCCTCTTCCTGGGCATAATCTTTATTATAATTTATTCCAGGATTAAAGAGATGGAGAACCGCTTCAAATTATTTTTCCTTTGGGGTTTTCTGCATCTTATGACTATGTTTTTCGGAGCCATGTTGGTGGGAACACTCTTTGATACCGGTCTGGGATATGTGATATCTTGGATGTACATTATGGATACCGGAAAACTCCTGTATTCCATCATATCCTTGTTTTTCCTGGTTATTGCGGGTTTTTTGGTGACCCGTTCATTCCTTGTATCTGCAAATTCCTATTATAACGAAGTGACGCGGAAAAATCGCCTTTCCTTTATCTTTGCCCAGATACTTCTGCCTTTTATCCTGGGTAACTTGGCACTCATCATCATCAGGCAACCGATAATAATGTACTATGAAACCTATATTTCACTTACAATGATCCTGATGATTATACCGATTATGGTCTCATCCGGAAATTACCCGGAACTTTATTTCGATGAGCAACAAAAGAAGATAAGCCTGTCCTGGGTGATTTTCTTAATATTAATGGCAGTTATTCTATTATACAGAATAGGGCTTGCCAGGGGGATTAGCATCGGATGACAGACTATAAAATTAGCGGTTTATAATCAATTTTTTTGCACCATTCCCCTTGATTGTTTCCAAACTTATAATATACAGGCCGTTTTTCAATGCTTCCAGTGACAAGTTGGCTGAAGTGTCATAGATATTCTTCCGGAGAACTATTTGCCCTGAGGTATTGATAAAAGTAATCCTCTTAATCGGAAAATTTGCCTCCAGGTGGAGCGTACTGCCGCAAAGGGGGTTCGGAAGCATACGGATCGATTTACTTACTGCATCATTATATTCTATCCCTCCTACTCCTTCCGGAACCAACACAACATTTAATACAGTTGCATTACGGTTAGTTACTGCAACATTACTGAATATCTTTGGATAATATCCATTAGCTGAGTACCGAACTGTATAGTTACCTTGATACAAAAGTCTGCTGTATCTACCGATGGGGGGCTTGGAATAAACCCAGGAACTATCTGACTCATGAGCCACAACGTTCACTTCTGCCTCTATCCCAAATCCGGTGACGCTATCCTTCACTGTACCGTTTATACCAAAGGTAGACTGTTCCATATAATTCAGCATGGAACGGTAATTATATTCCCAGTATGCTGGAAGTTGGGCCGGGGGTAATAATTTAGTGTTGGATATTTCAAGTGTGAATTCACGGCATTGCTGGAAATAATTCATGTAGTCCTGCCTGCCGCCGGTCACCCAATACCAGGCATATCCATTCGTTATGCCATTATCGAAATCACTCATATAATTTGAAGGACTGTATACATGGACTGTATCAACATATTCGCGGCAAACATATACCCACCAGCTATTGTCTGCAGCCAGTCTAGGCCAGGTATCCCAGGGATAATTACATACTTCATTGCCCCCATGGAAATTGACACTGGAAACAAAATGATTATTTTCAGCCATATTCATGAAAGCCACAGTTTCAGGCTGCCAGGCATTACCATCGGGGTGGGCACCGGCTTCAGGATCCGGATAATTCCGGTTCAGATCTACCCCATTTGCGTTGAACCTTTGAGCATAGTTCACCGAAAAGTTTCCGCCATGGTAAGTTCCATCCGGATTTGCAAGCGGGTTAATCCAGATATCAATATTGTTGACCAGATCGGTTACCCTGGGATCTGAGCCATAATTACTTAAAAGATAATCGATCATTCGGAGCGTCAATATATAGCCTGTTGTCTCATCTCCATGCATAGATGAAGTGAATAAACATTGTGGTTCATTTTCGGATATACCTACATTGTCCGATATTCTGGCTACCAATAGTTCTCTTCCCTGCACAGTGGTTCCTATAGAAAACACCTGGCAAATGTCAGGATAATCCAGGGCAAATTGCTGCATCATACTAACATAAGCATCGTAGGTAGGGTAAAAATCCCAGTCCTGGACATCCCTGATATTAATGTTGCTCAGCATATTCAGGTCACCATCATAATTCCCGGGATGCGGAAGGATCTCAAAAGGGATATTATATTCCAGGAAACGACTGAATTCTTTCCGGTTAGCATATGCAAATACATCTCCATCCTTCTTCACATCATCGATGGAAATTATCCTGGAAAGCTCATTGATCAGAAGTCTGCTATCTGTCTTGAATTTAAAATACTGCTCGGTTTCTGAAGTGTAATATTTATTAAGGATCTGTTCAGAATTTGTTTTCTGCGACCATCCCTGTATAATAGAATATAGAGAATAGTAAAAGGAGTAAAAATCTGTTTTTCATAACATTAAGCATTAAAAAGATTTTTTTATCTCATACAAAAGTAAATATTCAAGGCGTTGGTATAATGTTATTTTTAATAAATGATTCGATGAGATTGGAAAGATTGCTTTGTATTGTCTTATTTACTTTAACCAAGGGAAGGCGGACATTACTTCTGCAAAGTCCAATGATTTCCAGTGCGGACTTAATTCCGGAGGGGCTGCCATCAGCAAACAAGGTATTAATAATTTCCAGCAGCTGGTAATGTTGAGTCCTGGCTTTGATAAACTTTCCTTTGAGCGCAAGGGATACCATGGCAGAAAACTCGGCCGGAAAAAGGTTCGCCACCACCGAAATCACTCCATCAGCACCTGCGGCAATCAATGGAAGTGTCAATGCATCATCCCCGGAGATCACGAGAAAATCTTCGGGTCTTTTATGGATGATCTCCATACATTGAACCAGGTTTCCGGAAGCCTCCTTGATCCCGATAATATTTTTAAAATCATTTGCAAGTTTGAGGGTGGTTTCCAGACTGATGTTGCAGCTAGTGCGGGCGGGCACATTATAAAGTATAATTGGTACCGGGCAGGCACCCGATATGGCTTTATAATGATTGTAAATCCCTTTTTGCTGAGGTTTATTGTAATAAGGACAAACGGAAAGTATTCCATCAATGCCGGTAAATTCCATTGAAGTGAGGGTATTAATCACTTCCTGAGTATTATTTCCACCCACTCCTAAGAGGAGCGGAACCCTTTTGTCGATAGTTTCAACGGCAAAGTTCATTACAGCAGTTTTTTCATCTTTCGATAAGGTAACTGATTCACCGGTAGTTCCCAGGGCAACTATATAATTTATGCCATTACTGATTACATGTTCCAGGATCTTTTCGAATGAGCCGAAATCAATATTGCCGGATTCATGGAAGGGGGTCACAATGGCAACGCCGGTACCTTTGAACAAATCAAACATTTTCTTTAGGATTTAATAATGTTAGGTATTCGTGAATATTGGAGAGAAACTCTTTCTGATCGTGTTTCTTCTGGGGATGGATCATGATATCATAGATTGCTTCATCTTCCTTGCTATATGGTCCGGCTTTAAGTTTGGCTTTCGATGAAGCACTAATATATTTGAGAGGGTATATTTTACTGGATGCTATATTGATGCAAATATCAAATTCAGTCAGCATAAAATCCTCGGCACATTTAGCCCTGGGTTTTCCGTACCAGTTGATTTGTTTACCATAGATGAAATCGAATGATAAAATAGGTAGAAATTGCTTTGTAATCTGATCATTTTTTGAATAACCCAAAGCTTTAACCTGGGTTTTCATCTTCTGTAATTTTCCAATATAGTCATGGATCATGTAATAAGTATCCACGTCCTTCATTTCATATAATATTCCAACAGAAGTGGCCTTGTTCAGGTTTATCATCTTCTTTTCCCGGATATTTCCGGCAAGCTTTTTCCTCAGTGCCATTTTTCCGGCAAAGTGTTTCAGATGATTAAATAATTTCACTTTCAGTGGAGATGAATTCGTTAGGAAGAGGTAAAAATACTAAAGAATTAATTCGATTTCCACAATAATCAGCATTTAATCCAACAATTCTGAATGCTTCCTATATATAGGCGATGAAAATCGTTTTCAGGGTAATTTTTAATTATCAGGGGGTCCAGGAAATTCTCAGGTAATATGTCATTATAGTATATTTTACGGCATTCGAGGACCATATCGGCCTGCTCGAAATAAATATTCTTTCCGGGGGTCTCAACTGGCACCAACCCTGTTTCCTTCACTTTATCCTTGTCACGGCCGGAATATTTACCGCAGTAATTCAGCATTTTCCTGTGTGATTTATCAAAAAAGCTGAGGGTAAAGTGATCATATTTTTCAAGAAATTCATAAGTATAGCGCTGTGGCCTTACAAAAATAAAAGTGACCGCTTGATTCCAGAGGATTCCGAATCCACCCCAGGAAGCCGTCATCGTGTTAAAATCTGTGAGCACTCCGGCTGTGATGAGCATCCAATCTTTGTCAATCAAGTGAAAGGTATTTTTATTTATCTCTTCCGGAGAAATTAATTTCATATTCATACTCAATTTAATTTTGCCTTATTAATTTTCTTTACTTTCTTAAGTACCAATAAATTCAAAGGATTACTGCCTAATCCGAGGATATTTTTTTGAGTAAACCGCAATAACTGATCGTAATACAGGACGATGAGCGGAGCTTCTTCCATTACGAGCTTATTCATTTTCCTGTAAATTGAATTTCTCACGGTATCATTGGTAATATTTTGAGACAAGACATATAGGCTGTCGAAAGCGGAATTAGAGAAATGCGTGTAATTCGGACCATAAGGGGTGAAATTCTTACTGTAAAACAAGGATAGATAATTTTCCGCATCCGGGTAATCGGCAATCCAGGAAGCCCGGAAGAATTCAACCTTTGCCTGTGATTTCATTTCTTTCAGGGCCGCGTATGGATTGACTTCTATTTCCATAGGGACTCCAAGTTCACCCAATTCATGTTGTATGAATTTACAAAGATCCAGATAATCTGATACAGTATGCAGGCTGATTTCAGGGATACCCCTACCCTCTGGAAATCCTGCCTCTGCAAGTAGTTTCAATGCTTTTTGCGGGTCGTAATCATATTTCTGCATATTGGTATCAAATGCTTCAAAACCGGGAGGTATTATGCCGTAATTTCCGGGATAGCCAACATTATTCCTTAGGTAACGTATCATCTTATGCCGGTCGAATCCATAGTTCAGGGCCTGGCGAAATGCTTTCAGACGGAGTGGGCTGTCTTTTACTATATCCATTGAACTATCTACCAGAATGCCCAGGTATTCTGTGTTCAGAAAGGGTTCAGTAATTAGATTGAATTTATCCCTGTATTTTTCCCTGAGTGAACCGTTTTTACTGAGTAATTCGTCACGGTAGGAAGGATCCAGGCCGGACATGAAATCAAGGTTCCCTTTCACAAACTCAAGGAAAGCCGATTGTTTATCGACCAGGAAAGTTATGGCAACTGCATCCAGGTATGGCAGAGGCTGCGTTTCCGTCTGTTTCGAAATAATCAGGGTTCTTCAGGAGTACAAGTTTTATTCCTTCCTTCCACAATTTAAAACTGAAAGGTCCTGTGCCCACTGGATTCCTGCGGAAGTCAGAACCATAATACCGAACTATTTCCTGAGGAACTACACTGCAATACTGCATACTTAGAATTCCAAGAAATGGAGCAAAGGCTTTGCTGAGGGTGATTTGTAAAGTACTGTCATTAAGGGCAGTGAAGGCATATTTACCATTTGTGTTCTGAACGTTGGCAAACACCCAGCTACCGGGAGATGCCAGAGCAGGGTCGGTAATCCGCTTAAAACTGTAAACAAAATCTGAGGCTGTAACCTTTCTTCCTATACCTTCCGGAAATAAGTGGTTGTTTTGAAAACGGACATCCTTTCGAAGGTGGAATGTATACACAGTTCCGCTATTATCAATTGACCAGCTTTGAGCGATTGCCGGGCAAATTTTTAACTTATCATCCAGTTGGACAAGCCCGTTGAAAATTTGATTACACGCCCAAATATTCGACATATCCTTTGCAAAAGCAGGATCCAGTGAAGTAATTCCGGAGGATTCGTTGTAACGGAAAACAGTTTTAGAACCATCATCCTCTGAATAATATGTGCAGGATGAGAAAAACAAAATAAGGCAGAATAATGCGGTATTCCGATTCATCGGCAGGCCCTTTTTTCATGCAATTATACATAAAATAAGCCAAGGGCCGTAAGCAGTGAATAAAAGGAATATTTGAGCTAAAGACTAATCCCGGTCGGAATACCTGCTTTTTTCATCCTTCAGATTAAAATCCATAGGATTGTCCACTTTTTCTTTCAACAAAGCATTATCCGTAACTTCAAGCAATTTATCCACATAGATGAACTTTAAGCCTTTAATGTATTCAGCCTTGATTTCCTCTATATCTTTCCGGTTTTCGGCCGAAAGAATAATAGTTTTAATCCTGGCTCTTTTAGCAGCAAGTATTTTTTCCTTAATACCTCCAACAGGAAGCACCTTTCCACGAAGGGTAATTTCGCCTGTCATCGCCAGTTCGGCCCTAACTTTTCTTTGTGTAAAAGCTGATGCCAGGGCCGTGAACATGGTAACTCCCGCTGAAGGACCATCTTTTGGCGTAGCCCCTTCAGGCACATGTATATGGACATTCCAGGAGCGGAATACATCCTGGTCTATCCCCAGGTATTTAGAATGTGCCTTAATATACTCATAAGCAATTGCAGCCGATTCTTTCATGACATCCCCGAGGTTGCCCGTAAGGGTCAATACCCCTTTGCCCCTGCTGAGGCTTGTTTCTATAAAAAGGATTTCTCCACCGACTGCCGTCCATGCCAA
This sequence comes from uncultured Bacteroidales bacterium, assembly GCA_963787195.1. GTDB lineage: Bacteria > Bacteroidota > Bacteroidia > Bacteroidales > JAGOPY01 > CAWBCI01. The sequence continues at coordinate 123,027 of CAWBCI010000019.1, read as the reverse complement.
TCCGGTAACAACACCGGCTATACTGTTATCAATAGCTTTGTCTCTCTGAAAACGCGGAACACCTAAAATCTTTTCAAGTTCTTCAACCGTGGGCTTTTTATTATACTTTTCTTCCATTGCGATAAAGCGTGCACGGTTCCGGATAACTTTAGCCAGGACTTTTTCCAGGGCCCTTACCCCCGACTCACGGGTATAATCATCAATAATTTTCTCCAGCACTTTTTGGTCAAATTTAACCTGCGAGGATGTCAGTCCATGTTCCCTGAGCTGCTTGGGAATAAGGTGCCTTTTTGCAATTTCAATTTTCTCTTCCAGCAGATAACCGCTCAGGTCAATGATCTCCATACGGTCACGAAGTGCCGGATGGACTGTTGAAAGGGTATTGGCCGTTGCAATGAAAAGGATATGAGACAAATCGTAATTCATTTCCAGGTAATTGTCGTAAAATTCTATATTCTGCTCCGGATCCAGTATTTCCAGAAGAGCTGCCTGGGGGTCGCCCTGAATATTGTTTCCACTGACTTTATCAACTTCATCCAGAACAAAAACCGGGTTGCTCGACTTCGTTTTTTTAAGACTCTGTATAATCCGTCCGGGCATGGCGCCTATGTAAGTTTTACGGTGCCCCCTCAATTCCGCTTCGTCCCTGAGTCCGCCTAATGACATGCGGGTATAGCTTCTGCCAAGGGCCCGGGCAACGGATTTGCCAAGTGAAGTTTTTCCTACCCCCGGAGGGCCTACAAAGCAAAGTATCGGGGATTTCATATCATTCTTTAACTTCAGTACGGCCAAATATTCAATGATCCTTTCTTTAATCTTTTCCAGTCCATAATGGTCTTCATCCAGAATTTCCTTGGCCCTTTTAAGGTCGAAATTATCTTTGGAATATTCTCCCCAGGGAAGTTCTACAAGGGTTTCCAGGTAATTCACCTGTATGGAATATTCAGCTGCCTGAGGGTTCATCCTTTGCAGTTTTTTCATTTCTTTTTCAAAGGTATCGGAAACCTCTTTGGACCATTTTTTATGGGAGGCTTTCTCCTGCAGCTCATTTATTTCCTGCTCATTCGGGCTACCGCCGAGTTCTTCCTGTATAGTCTTAAGCTGCTGACCAAGTAAATAATCCCTTTGTTGTTTGTCAAGATCCGACTTGACCTTGTCCTGAATCTGGTTTTTCAATTCCAGCATATGGAATTCCTGGGCAAGAGCTGAAAGCACATTGTTTGCCCTTTTTATGGGATCTGAAGTTTCAAGCAGTTTTTGTTTTTCATCCAGGTCTATATTCAAGTTAGAAGAGACGAAATTCACAAGGAAAAAAGGACTTTCGATATTCTGGATCGCAAACACTGCATCGGAAGGAATATTCGGTGAAAGTTTAATAATCTGTATAGCCAGGTCTTTCAGGGAACTTATCAAGGCAATAAAATTTTCATCATCGCGCAGATCTTTCTTATGGTCATCCATTGGCTTCACTATAGCCTTGAAGTAAGGTTCTGACTGTATGAATTCCTGCAGTTCAAAACGTCTTTTCCCCTGGATGATGGCAGTAGTATTGCCATCGGGCATTTGAAGTATTTTGATAAGGTGAGCTACAGTCCCAACGCGAAAGAGATCATCAGCTGAGGGGTCTTCAATATTGGCATCTTTTTGGGCAACAACCCCTATGGTACGGTCACCGCGATAGGCTTCCTTGATTAGTTTTATGGATTTATCACGACCCACTGTAATCGGGATAACAACTCCAGGGAAAAGAACCGTATTGCGGAGTGGAAGTATCGGTAAAAATGCAGGTATCTTTTCAGTATGTATCTGTTCTTCCTCTTCACTTGAAAGAAGGGGGATAAATTCAGAATCATTATCAATCTTATCAGAAATCAGCTTTATATTATCAAATAATCTATCCATCATAGTATTCAGACAATTTGTCAGTAAAAAATATTTTCAATCTCTATTGCACCTGACTAAAATAAAATCTTTATACAATATCCATTGTAAAAAAGTTGGCAATTAATCATTTAATTGCAGGTATTTTTTAAGCCAGGTCCTGTAAAGTGGCAATATGTGTGCCAAAGACATAAATGTAATGAATCTTATCCCGGCAGTTATAATTCCGGGACTTTATTCGGTGTTTGAAGAGCCTTCAATATGGTGAACTGCCCTGAAGATACTTTCCTCAATTTCATTAAATTCAAGATCGCGACGCTCATAAACGCGCCGGGCTACACCGATAGCCTTCTCAATATTATAGGGCTTAAATCCGGCTGTTCCTCCCCAAAGGAATCCAGGAATAAAATTTCTTTGATACCCGCTTCCATAAACATTGGAACTTACGCCAATAACGGTGCCTGTATTAAACATGGTGTTGATCCCGCATTTGGAATGGTCACCCATGATTAGTCCGCAAAAATTCAATCCTGTATCTATAAAACTATTATCAGCATAATTCCAAAGTTTAACCTGGTCATAGGTATTTTTCAGGTTGGAAGTATTGGTATCGGCTCCTATATTGCACCATTCGGCAATTACCGAATTGTCCCATAAAACCATCATGGGCCTTATTTGAATAACCGAAGAAAACAGAGTTATTGATTTCCCCTCCAACTTTACAGTAAGGTCCAATAGTAGTGGGCCCGTATATTTTAGCGCCCATTTTCACAGTTGCATGATCACAAAGTGCAAATGGTCCCCGAATAACAGAGCCTTCCATGATTTCGGCATCTTTCCCGATATAAATTGGTCCGCTTTGGGCATTCAGCATAGCACCGTGGATCTTTGCGCCTTTTTCTATGAAGATCCGGTCGCCGCTAAGAACATTCCCCGCAGGCAATGGCTGGCTTTTGCGGCCTTTGGTAATCAATGCATAATCATCTTCAATGGCCCTGCCATTCAAATGAAATATATCCCAGGTATTATTGATTTTCAGAAAATCATTAGCGGTCTCTTTTACTTTGACTTCCTCAACATTTTCATCATCAACTTTCTCCAATTCTACCGACTCCACATGCATGGCGATTATGGTGTCACCCCTTACCAAGACTCCGCTTGGAACCAGGCTGAGGATCTCCTCAACGAGTTCCTTATTCGGGCAAACTGATCCATTGATCATGATATTATCAGCCTCTTCCACGATCGGATATTTTGTACGAAGATAATTCTCAGTCAGGGTAGAAGTTTTCTGCTTCAGAAAATGCTCCCATTTTTCCCGGATAGTCAAAATTCCGACCCTGATCTCCGCTACCGGGCGCGTGTATGTTAGGGGGAGCAAGTTATTCCGTTTGAAATTATCGAATAGAATGATATTCATAGATGCTTTGAGTTGAAAGGGACTATAATAATTTAAGACTTACAAAATTTTTGGGTTTAAATTAATCTAATCAGTTCACAATCATCAGATACTTGCCGGATATTAAATAAAATCCTTCAAAAACCTGTTCAATCTGATGACAAATTTAATGATAAGGTCGTAATACTTAAGCTCTGCTAAGATAAAAAAAAGCCCTTTGCTTTTGCAAAGGGCTGATAAATATTTATCACAAATAATATTAACCGTTTTCCTGGCTTTTCTTTTCCAGATTTTTATCTATATGATTCTTATAACGACTCTTAAATTTGTCAACCCTTCCGGCGGTATCAACCAGTTTCATCTTACCGGTGAAATACGGATGTGAAGTATTGGAAATTTCAAGCTTCACCAGCGGGTATTCTTTCCCGTCTTCCCACTCAATGGTTTCTTTGGTGTTCACAGTTGATTTGGTGAGAAAAGCATAGTTGTTCGACATGTCTTTGAAAACAACAAAGCGGTAATTTTTCGGGTGAATATCTTTTTTCATTTTACTTATCCTTTTTGAATTTAGGGCTGCAAAAGTACGAATATAATTTTTATTAACAAATTTTTACCGGAATATTTTAAAGAATTTCCCTCCTTAATTTATTCCTGATTTCATTTCTGATATAATCAAAGCTTAGTCAAAAACTCCATGGTATCGATTCCATCAGCATAATCCCATAGATCAGGCACTTGTGCCGAACCAGCAGCTATAGCTCCAGGGATGGAGGCATCTTCCGAAATCACACATTGAATTGACTCCCTGTTCATCTCAAGCTGTAATGTAAGCTGCTCCCTGTTTAAATAATAATCATAATAAAGGACTGATACCGGAGAACCGACAGCGCTATCCTGTTTCATCAACAGAAAACCATTATCAATAAAAGGAATGCCATTAATTATAAAAATAGACTTCTGATAGTCATAATTGTTCCTGTATTTGGAATGGTCCGCAATAGACTTATACCTCTTAAATCCCTCTGCCAGTTTTGAAAGATCATAATCAGCCGGTATCCATAATCTTGAGATATTCCTGCAACCCAATCCGAAAAACATTAATATATCATCAGCAAGTTTATCAGCAAAACCGGGTCTTTCATTTCCGGTAAGAACTGCTACCCCATTTCTGTTTTTCCGTATGATATGGGGATATTTCCCGAAATAATATTCAAAATAACGGGATGAATTATTACTCCCGGTAGCTATCACGGCATCAAAATTCTTCAGGAAATTTGAAGTAAAGACCATCCGCTCTGCTGCCCTGGCATCAATTGCCGAAATAAGCTCAGCGAGGGCCTGCATCAATTTTTCGTCCTTTGAAGAAAGCTTTCCCAGCAATGTATGGCCGGAAGCCAGTACACAAATCATATCATGAAAGCCAACCATGGGAATATTCCCGGCCATCACCACGCCTATTTTCCGTCCATCCCCCCTGCTTTTTTCATCCGGGTATTCCGAAAGCCATTTTTCTATCTTATCTTTCTGAAGTGCCTGGCCCCAGGCTTTCATGGCGTACCGCACATTTTCAGGAGTAAACCACAAATTGGAATCAAATGATTCCGTAATAGCACTTTCAAGCTTTTCTGCGGCATTCCTTACTTTGTCGTCAAGTGACAGGGACGGCAGGCTTCCGGCTGATACAGCCGATAAAATCTCCCCTGTTTTCGAAAGTATGCCTATCCAGTCTGATCTATCCATATACCTCATAATAATTGGAATTGCGGCAAATTTATAGATTATTTAAATAAAGCCCGAAAATCATGGAAAGGCTTAATTTTTTTTATATTTGCTGACTGTTAATTAATAAACATTAATTGATCTTTCATTTTAAATTCAGGACACATGAAAAAACATAATTTTAACGCCGGGCCCTCTATTCTGCCCAAGTTCACCGTTGATAATACTGCCAAGGCAATATTGGATCTGAATGGATCGGGATTGTCACTTATGGAGATCTCTCACCGAAGCAAGGATTTTCAGGCTATCATAGATGAAGCTATTGCATTATTTAAGGAATTGCTGAATATCCCGGAAAATTATTCCGTACTATTCCTGGGCGGAGGAGCCAGCCTTCAGTTTGCCATGATCCCTTATAATTTGCTGGAGAAAAAAGCAGCTTATATAAATACCGGAGAATGGTCATCCAAAGCCATAAAGGAAGCTAAGCTTTTTGGAGAGGTTGACGTGGTTGCTTCGTCTGAAGACAAGAAATTCAATTATATTCCCAGGGGCTTTGCAGTAGCTAAAGATGTGGATTACATCCATATTACATCGAACAATACTATTTTCGGTACAGAAACCAGGGAAGATAAAGATTATGGAGTGTTGCAGGTTGCTGACATGTCGTCTGATATTCTGAGCCGTCCGGTAGATGTTTCAAAATATGGCATCATTTACGGCGGCGCACAAAAAAACCTGGCCCCTGCCGGCCTGACCTTTGTAATTATCCGCAATGACCTGGTTGGTAAAGTAAGCCGGAAGATACCCAGTATGCTTAATTACAAAACTCATATTGATAAGGGTTCGATGTTCAATACGCCTCCTGTTGTTCCTATTTATGCAGCGCTTCAGACCCTTAAATGGCTCAAAGATATGGGTGGTATTGCTGAAATGGAAAAGAGGAATATCATAAAGTCAGATCTGCTTTATAAGGAAATTGAAAGGAACAAAATGTTTATGTCTCCGATTCCTTCCCATGAAGACAGGTCCAGGATGAATGTGACATTTGTCATGAAAGATGAATACAAATCACTGGAACAGGCTTTTCTTGAATTTGCTTCAGCCAATGGAATGGTTGGTATCAAGGGACACCGTTCGGTTGGAGGATATCGTGCTTCATTATACAATGCTTTACCGCTTGAGAGTGTGCAGGCTCTGGTTAAAACCATGCAGGATTTTGAAAAACAAAACGGATAAGTTGTATATTAGCATAAATTTATCTTTTATTATTTAGGATGAGGATATTAATTTAGGAGGAATAAGGATGAAAAAGGTTTTAGTGGCAACTGAAAAACCATTTGCAGCTGCAGCTGTTCAGGGAATCAAAAAGATAGTCGAATCGGCTGGTTATGAACTCAGCTTATTGGAGAAATATACAGATAAATCTGAATTGCTCAAGGCCGTTGCAGAGGTGGATGCGATCATTATCCGGAGCGATAAGATCAGCGCAGATGTGATAGATGTAGCAAAAAATCTAAAAATTGTAGTGCGTGCCGGGGCCGGTTATGATAATGTGGATCTCGGAGCTGCCTCCTCTCATGGTATCGTAGTGATGAACACACCTGGACAGAATTCCAATGCTGTGGCTGAACTGGCATTCGGCATGATGGTGTACCAGGTACGCAATCATTTTAATGGCAGCAGTGGAACGGAACTGAAGGATAAGACCCTTGGAATACATGCCTATGGTAATGTTGGCAGAAATGTAGCCCGGATTGCGAAAGGCTTTGGAATGAAAGTTATAGCCTATGATCCTTTTGTTGCTAAAGATGTCATTGAAAATGATGGTGTAGAAGTAGTAGATTCGGCTGAGGAACTTTATGCCAATTCCCATTTCGTCTCTCTTCATATTCCGGCCAATGATAAGACCCGTAATTCCATAAACAGCGAACTGCTTTCCAGGATGCCCAAAGGTGCAACACTGGTGAATACAGCGAGAAAAGAAGTGATAGACGAAGATTCGCTGTTGAAATTTTTTGCAGAGAGGGCTGATTTCAGATATATCTCGGATATTGCTCCTGACTGCCTTGGTAAATTGCAAGAAAAATTTGAGGGCAGATTTTTTGTTACACCTAAAAAGATGGGGGCCCAGACGTCTGAGGCAAATATAAATGCTGGACTTGCGGCTGCGGGACAGATCGTTCGTTTCTTTGAAAACAATGATGTGACTTACAAAGTAAATTAAATTGTTGAAGCGGGATGGAAAGCCAGCCATCCCTTACTATATTTAACCAATTAATAAACCAAAAAACCAAAAGCTATGGAAGCTGCATCTTCTGAGAGAAACACTACCTTTTTTAGGTTTGAAGACCTGCGTATTTATCACAAAGCACTGGATTATATCAATTGGGTGCATAATGCAACTACTGACTATCCGGTCAATGCCAATGATAATCTTACATTAAGATTCAACGAAACGGCACGGAGTATCGCTATTAATATAGCCGAAGGATCTGCCAGAAACAAAAGCCAGTTTATCTATTATCTTAAAATGGCTAAAAGTTCAGTGCGGGAAGCCTTGGTTTGTACAAGTATCAGCGCCGGACTCTCCTACCTGACACCGCATCAGGAAGTGGAATCCAGAAATTATTTGATGGAACTTACTAAAATGATCGGAGCCCTGATATCCTCTTTACAAAGGAGCACGATGGTTGGCAGGGATAATGAAGATCAGGATGAAGAAATTCCGGTAGATACTGAAGATCTGCATGATAATTTCTAACAAGAATTAAATTACTACACTTATGGCTGTTATTAAAGCTTTCCGGGGACTCAGGCCTCCCCGCGAAATCGTAAGAGAATTGGCCTCCAGACCCTATGATGTGCTCGACTCAGATGAAGCAAGAATTGAGGCAAAAGGAAACCCCTATTCACTATTGCACATCATTAAACCTGAAATAGACCTGGATCCTTCTATCGATTTACATTCCAAAGAGGTCTATGATAAAGCGCTTGAAAACTTTAAGCTGTTCAAAGACAAAAACTGGCTGATCCGTGATCCCGGAGAATACCTTTATATCTATGCGCAGACCATGAATGGCAAAACCCAGTACGGACTGGTTGCATGCGCATCAGTAGAGGATTATGAAAAGGGGATCATTAAAAAACACGAGCTCACCCGACCCGACAAGGAAGAAGACCGCAGAAATCATGTCAGGATTACGAATGCCAATATGGAACCTGTATTCTTTACCTATCCGGCAAAAAATGAGATCGACCAAATCATCGGGGCCTTTGTTAAAGCTAATGATCCTGAATATGATTTTACTTCCGTCGACGGAATTGGGCATCATTTCTGGGTTATCCGCGATACTGAGATGATCGGGAATCTGATCAGCCTTTTCAGTGCTATCCCCTATGTTTACGTAGCTGATGGACACCATCGCACTGCCGCGGCAGCCGGAGTGGGTCAGGAAAAAAAGGATGCTAATCCCGGCCATACCGGAAAAGAAGAATATAACTTCTTTCTGGCTGTCCATTTTCCAGACAAGCAACTTACTATCATAGATTACAATCGGGTTGTTAAAGACCTTAACGGACTTAATAAGGAGGATTTCCTGAAAAGTCTTGAAAAAGATTTCATACTCGAAGATAAAGGTTCTGAAATATTCAAGCCTGCTAAACTTCATTGTTTCAGCATGTATCTTGACGGAAAATGGTATTGCCTGACTGCAAAGGCCGGAACCTATAACGACCTGGACCCGATCGGAGTGCTTGATGTGACCATATTATCGAATAAGCTTTTAGATCCAATACTTGGAATCAGGGATCTCCGCCGTGATAAACGGATTGACTTCGTTGGTGGAATAAGAGGTTTGGGCGAATTGAAAAGACGTGTTGACAGTGGAGAAATGGCCGTAGCTTTTGCACTTTACCCGGTTTCTATGAAACAACTGATCGACATAGCCGATACCAATAACATCATGCCCCCGAAAACTACCTGGTTTGAGCCTAAACTCCGAAGCGGACTGGTTGTACATAGCTTAGACTGAAATCCAATCAATATTGAATAAATATCATCGACCTAAATTGAAATTAAAATGGAAATAAATGAAATAGTTATCAAGACTTTGAAAGAAGCCGGGCAGCCGCTTAAGAGCGGAGAGATAGCTGATAAAAGCGGGATCGATAAAAAAGAAGTGGATAAAGCCATTAAAAAATTAATGGGGGAAAATGTATTGATTTCCCCTAAGCGTTGCTTTTATAATTTAAAGTAAATTCTTTTACTGGAAATTTTTAAGGCCGGATTCACAGTCATGACTGAAATCCGGCTTTTATTTCATATTACATATCAAGGAAATTCTGAAAAAGAACTTCAATATAGGATTTTCCTTGCCGAATCAGCCTTTCTTTTGATTTTGGATCATCAGGGTGGGCGAATTTCTTAAAATAGTAATAATTGGTGCTCACATTATAGCCAAATTCCCCGTCCGTACTTTTCCAGCCAACCCCATCATTGATCTCAAAGAAGGCAAACTGCGGAGAATATGGGTTGAAGAGATCAAGGCTCCAATTAAATGCGGAAGCATCATAGCCGAGCTGTTTAAGCAAGGTGGTGCTGATATCGGTATTACTTGAAATACGATCGATCTTTTCCCCCCTGAATTCATCTTTTATTACATCCCCGTAAAGCAGGAATGGTATCTTATGATATTCGAAACTTTCCAAAGGCCAGTTCCGGTATGAATTATGACTATGATCAGCCACGATAATGAAAAGAGTATTATGGTACCAGGGCTCCTTCTTCACCTTTTCAAAATATTGACCCAGGCTGCGGTCGGAATAATAAGCCGAATTAACAAAAGGATTTTCATTAGCACCCCAGTCAATGACCTGATCCATTGGCTCGTCATAAGGTGAATGCGAGCTGAGTGAAAATACAACGGAAAAAAATGGCTGAGGTTCTTTATTCATATCCTTTGCATGGATAGCATAGAGGTATTCATCGTGCACGCCTAGCCTTCCCCGGGGAATAGACTGGTCGATATCTTTTTCCTCCAAAATCCGCTGAAAACCTGTGTACAGTATATAAGCTTTTATATTTCCGTACATGAGTTGTCCTCCGAAATAGAAAGAGGAATGATAGCCTTTTCCATTTAATTCTTTGACGAGGCTGGGCAATTTTGAATACTTGTCAGGGTTCTCGGTAATGGTAGTATAAGGCAGGGCCGGATAACCTCCAAAGATAGTTGCCATGGCCTGTTGGGATCGGTTCCCGCTTGCATAAAAATTGGTAAAAAGTATGCCGTCCTTTTCCAGCTTGTGAAATTCCGGCGTTATGCCGGGCTTTCCTCCAAGCGATTCTATCAGGTCTCCCGACCAGCTTTCCATCAGCAGGATCACTACATTAGGTTTTTCTGTATTCAGTATCCTGAGCGTGGTATCCTTTTCGACATGGTTCAACTTACTGACTTCCGCTTCAGCATCTTTAAAATTATAAAACATGAAGGGGTTGGAATTGTCGAATTTAGCGCTTTCAAGGAGGCTGGTAGCCAGGTTGAATCCCGAATTCATCGCTGCATTATTCAGGATATCATGATGGGAATAATAAGCAGCGCTCTTTGTAATCGGGATAGGGTCAAGGCCACCTCTGATACCCAGGAAAACCACTCCTGCGCTTATCAATAAAAAAATAAACGGATAAACCAGGTAGCGGGCCCTATCCTTAATATTCCTGTAAAAGATTTTTTTATATACATAATAAGGAAGAACGATCATGAAAATAAGGAAAGCCAGAAGGCTAAAGAATTCCAGCGCAGAAATAGACTGGTATGCTTCCTGCGGATGTCTTGCATAGGCTAATGCCTTTGCCGAAAGCTTCGTCTTCCATTCCCCGAAAGTGCCTAATTCTGCTGCAGTTATAAAGGCATAAAGAAAGATGATCAGAAAAGTATAGACCTTATTCACGATATTCAGGAAATTCCATCTGAAAAAACCCTGCAGTGTAAGTAGAATCAAAGGAAAAACAAGAATATAACTTGCAGAAGAAGTGTCCAGCAAGATAGCATGCGGGAAGGATGCAAGCGTCTCACCAAGGGTAACATGGTCATTTACAAGCATTTTATAAAAGAAGAGCAGGAAAATGATCCGGAGGAAAGCAAAAAAAAGCATCCAGAATAAATATTGCCTTAGTAGCGAAAGAATTATTTTTTTCATAATACATTCTGAGATTGCCGGCAAAGGTATAAATAAAAGTTTAAAGCAAATCCTTACCTTTGTTGTTCCAAAACAGCTGAACACTATGGGAATCAAAGAGAATCTTCTTGAAGTCAGGGCCCGGATACCCGGAGATGTCCAGTTATGTGCCGTCTCCAAGAAAATGCCGGCAGAAGATATTTTGGAAGCCTACGGGGCCGGTCAGAAAGTATTTGGGGAAAACAAAGCCCAGGAACTGATTTCAAAGCAGCCCTTATTGCCATTAGATATTGAATGGCATTTTATAGGCCATCTTCAGAGCAATAAGGTCAAATTCATTGTTCCATTCATAAAGCTCATCCATTCGGTTGACAGTTTCCATCTGCTTAAAGAAATCAATAAACAATCTTCCAAAATAAATAAGATAAGCAATTGTCTGCTGCAATTCCACATTGCCTCTGAAGAATCTAAATTCGGACTCGATATGAAAGAGGCTGTAGAAATTCTGTCTTCAGATGAGTACAGATCCATGCGGAACATAAAGATCGTGGGTGTGATGGGAATGGCATCCCTTACAGAAAATGAAGATCTTATAAAAAGAGAATTCAGGGAATTATACCGGATTTTTAAAGAAATTAAATCCTCATACTTTAACGCGGATACCGGATTTAAAGAAATAAGTATGGGAATGTCAGGGGATTATTTGCTTGCTATCCAGGAGGGCAGCACCCTGGTCCGGGTTGGTACAGCCATTTTCGGGGAAAGATAATAATGCTTAAAAGACTTATTGTTCTAATTTTCTTACACCCTCACCGGTATCCGGAAGATAGAATTCAGGCATAAGTCCTGTTTTCTGAGTATAGGTCCTTTCTGTTTCCGATATAAAATTTTCAATCTGATTTTCTTTTACGAAAGCGATTGCACAGCCTCCGAAACCGGCTCCTGTCATCCTCGCCGCGAGCACCCCGCTCTGCGTCCTGGCTATCTCAACCATGCTGTCCAGTTCAAAGCCGCTAACTTCATAATCATCCCTGAGTGAATCATGCGATAAGTTCAGCATATTTCCAAAAAGTGGCAGGTCAGACTTCTTCAAAGCCTTCACAGATTCAAGCACCCTCCAATTCTCTCCTACCACATGACGAGCTCGTTTATAAACAGTTTTATCCCTGATAAGATGCCCATACTGTTCAAAATTCCCTATACTGAGTTGCCCGAGAGATTCTATTTGAAGCGCCGGTTGCAGGAATTCAACAGCCTGTTTGCATTCCGCAACCCTTTCATTATATTTAGATCCCGACAATCCCCTCTTTTTACCGGTATTCATGATCACCAGCCTGTAAGCCTTGAGATCCAGGGGCGTCAGGCTGTAACTTAGAGTTTTGCAATTCAGGAAAAGAGCATGTTCTTTCTCTGCCAGACCCACAGCAAACATATCCATGATTCCACAGTTAACTCCTACGAATTCATTCTCCGCCTTCTTAGAAAAATTGATCAAATCCAAAACTGAATAATCCCATCCCATCATATCGTTTAAAGCAAAAGCGGTGACCATCTCAATTGAGGCCGATGAAGAAAGGCCTGCACCATTTGGTATATTTCCCGCAAAATAAAATTCCATTCCTGAAGGTTTTTGGCCCTTCAATGCAAAAACCTGCAATATTCCCAGAGGGTAATTTACCCAGTGATTTTGAATCCTGCTGTAATGCGCACTCAGAGGTACCCTGACCTGAAAATCAAAACCCCTGGAGCGGAAGTCAAGGACCGGCAATGAAGCTTTCCTTACCAGAAGGTAAGTACCATATGAAAGTGCGCAGGGCAATACATAACCTCCATTATAATCTGTATGCTCTCCGATCAGGTTTACCCTTCCGGGAGCAAAATATATCCTCACATCTTCATTACTCCTGCCATAGATTCCGAAAAATTCATCTTTCAATTTCTGAATATCCATATTTTATGCATGATATAATACTTTCTCTACCAAAATTACTAATTAATGCGAAATGCTTAAATCATACTCTATTTCATAATTCAGTTAATAATTTTCGATGAAAAATATATTTCTGATGTGCATATAATATTCTAACTTTACGAGTTAAGTCGCTTCCCATTTATATAAAACGATGAAGCTAATTATTGCTGAATTTTATATTTATAATACGCTATGAAAGATATTCCTCCCTACCCCTTGATTTACGAGCTAAATGCATGGACATGGCTCAATGACCTGAGTCGAAAGTACAATAGAAAGATTAGCCTGTTAAATGTTCCGGACTCTGAGTGGGACAGGTTGAAGATGGCTTCAGTAGATGTAATCTGGTTGATGGGAGTATGGGAAAGAAGCCCGGCAGGAATTCGGATAGTAGAAGAACGGGAAGACATAATGAGTGATTTCAGGGAAGTATTGCCTGATTTGCAGGCTGATGATATTGCCGGTTCCCCATACTGTATCAGGTCCTATGAGGTAGCTTCCCGGCTTGGGGGCAAAGCTGGCCTTGCAAAAGCCCGGCATGAATTAGCGCAAAGGGAACTGCACCTTTTCCTGGATTTTGTACCGAATCATACGGCTCCTGATCATGAATGGGCAACACAACATCCTGAATATTATATACAAGGCAATTCAATTGAAATTGAAAAAGATCCTTCTTCTTACCTGGAAATCAACGGTAATATAATTGCCCGGGCCAGGGACCCTTATTATCCTGCATGGCCTGATGTAATACAATTGAATGCTTATAATCCCGATCTAAGAATTGCAATTTCAGAGACTTTAAAGGACATAGCTTCCCAATGTGATGGAATTCGGTGTGACATGGCTATGCTCACGATGAATGATATTTTCAGGAAGACCTGGGGGGAGAAAGCAGGTATAGCCCCCAAACAGGAATTCTGGGCCCCTTTGATCAGGGAGGTAAAAATAACTTATCCAAAATTCAAATTTATTGGAGAAGTATATTGGAATATGGAATGGGAATTGCAGCAAGAGGGATTTGATTATTGCTATGATAAGAGACTGTATGACAGGCTCATGAACGACTCAGCCGAAAGTATCCGTTCGCATCTGTATGCTGATATTTCTTACCAGGACAAACTCCTGAGATTCCTGGAAAATCATGATGAACCCAGGGTAGCTTCTATTCTTCCGGAGGAAAAGGAAAAGGCAGCAATGCTTGCTATAATGACCCTGCCTGGGGCTAAATTACTTCATGAAGGGCAAGCTGAAGGCATGCAGAAAAAGCTGCCAGTTTTTCTTGGCAGGAGGCCTCAGGAAGAAGTAAATGAAAACCTGGAAAGTTTTTACCTTAAATTGATGAAGACCCTTAACCGGGATGCTTTTCATAAAGGCCACTGGACTTTTCTTACGGTGCAGGGCTGGAACAGTGATCCCCACTTCATCAACATCCTTGCATGGGGTCTGGAAAATGAAACAGCACGTTTTCTGATCGTTATTAATTACAGTGCTGAAACCTCCTGTGCCAGGATAATCCTTCCATGGTACGATCTTATGGGAAAAGAATTCATACTTGACGACCTGCTTTCAGGGAATTACTATGAAAGATCGGGAGATAAACTTAAATTCCATGGCTTATATGTGGAATTAGGGCCCTGGCAATATCATTTTCTTCACTTTAAACAGTAGACAGTCGTTAGTCTTTAGTCGTTAGTCTTCAATAATTAATAGACATAGCTACTCCTAAAATAAGTTTTGATTTTATTCGTATTATAATTATCTTTATTCTTATTGATTTATATTTTCTTTCTAGTTCATTTAATCAAAATTATTTATAAACAGGAGGATAAGTATGTCCGTCAAAAAGGTTATTAATGCAGCCAGGGCTTGTATCGGAAACCTGGAATACGACATTGACTATCATCCTGACTTTTCCACCTGGGAGATTGGGAATATCGGGTCCTACAAGTTCAATTGCTGGACATCCCTTCTTTTTTGGGCATTTCAGGGTGGGGAAATTGATAAAACATACCTGCTGAAATATCAGAAGCTAAGCCGGATCATGAATGAAATGGAAAAGCAGGGCAAGGGTGAGACTTTCATGGCCGGTATATTCGATTCCATGCAAGCGGTTAATCTCATGGAACATGTAACTCCGGTAGCAGGATCGGCGATTATATTTCAGAAAACCGGCAGTCCTATGGCCCATGTAGCACTTTCTGATGGAAATGGAAATGTGATATCCAATGATCCCTATTATTTTCTTGGCGCGCCCGGCACCAAATTAGTCCCCTTAAAAAAATTCAAGGGGGAACTGCTAAAATCCAATATAGGCTTTAATTCAGTAAAACATACTCCGGAACCTTTCTGGACCTATCTTGCTGTTTAAACCATCATTTAAGAGAATTAAATAGTTAATCATTCATTCATATATGGGTACTTGTAATCAGTTACCGAGACAAAGGATTCCTTAATCGTCCGCGGGCTGATCCACCTGACCAGGTTGAATTCCCCGCCGGCTTTATCATTGGTACCCGAGCCTCTTGAGCCTCCAAAAGGTTGCAAACCGACTATCGCTCCAGTTGGCTTATCATTTATATAAAAATTGCCGGCTGCATAACGAAGCTTATCACAAATTACTGAAGCGGCTACCCTGTCCCGGGCAAAAACTGCCCCGGTCAAACCATAAGGAGAAGTTGAGTTACATAATTGTATGGCCGTATCCAGGTCCTTATCTTCGTAAATATAAACAGTTAATACAGGCCCAAATATCTCCTCTTCCATGGTTTTGAAGTGGGGATTGGAAGTTTGGATAATAGTAGGTCTGATAAAATAGCCCTTCGACATATCATATTGTCCGCCTGTAATGATTTCTGCTTCCTTTGATGCAGCAGCATAGTCGATATAAGAAGTAATAGTTTTAAAAGCACCTTCATCAATCACTGCATTCATGAAGTTCATCGGATCCATCACATCACCCATTTTTATATCCTCAGCCATGACTATGAGCAAATCTTTAAGTTTTGGCCAGAGAGAAGCCGGAATGTACATCCTGGAGGGCGCTGAGCATTTTTGTCCCTGGTATTCAAATGCCCCGCGGATCGTGTTTGCAGCCACTGCCAATGGATCAGCGGAAGGATGTACAAAAATGAAATCTTTTCCCCCGGTCTCCCCTACCAGACGGGGATAGGATTTATAATTCTTCAAATTAGCGGATACTTCTGACCACAGGTAATTAAAGGTATTGTTAGAACCTGTGAAATGTATCCCGGCCAAATCAGGTGACTCCAAAACATGCTTCCCGATCAGAGAACCTTTCCCGGGAAGAAAATTGATCACTCCGTCAGGAAGGCCTGCTTCCATAAAAACCTTCATCAGATAATAATTTGATAAAATAGCTGAAGTTGCCGGTTTCCAGACCGTGGTATTCCCCATCATCACGGGAGCCATATTCAGGTTGGAGGCGATGGATGTAAAATTGAAAGGGCTCACTGAAAAGATAAATCCTTCCAAAGCCCTGTATTCCATACGGTTCAACTGGTGAAAGGCCGATTTCGGCTGCATTTCATAAATTTTTCCCGCAAAAAATGTATTGTATTTCAGAAAGTCGATAGCTTCACAAACCCCGTCAATCTCTGACTGGTAAATATTCTTGCTTTGACCCAGCATGGAAGAAGCATTGATAAGATCACGGTATTTGGTTGAGATCAGATCCGCCGCTTTCAACAATATGGATGCCCTGATTGTCCATGCCAGGTTCGACCAAATGGATTGAGCCTTTATGGCTGCATCTATGGCCATTTTGATTTCCTTTTCGCCTGCCATATGCAGGTTTGCCAAAACATGAGAATGATTGTGCGGCATCCTGACTTTATGGATCTGGCCGGTGCGCACTTCCTTTCCACCAATCACCAGCGGGATCTCTATTTCTTCTGATGACTGCCTTTGCAATTCTTTTTCCAGACTTATCCTTTCCAGACTGCCTTTCAGATATGTTTTAACTTCTTCATTCAGCGGTGTGCTGAAATTATAGATCGCGTTATTCATAGAGCTTTATATTTTAATGGATTAAAAATCCGTTTGGCACATACCTGCAACTCGGATACAAAAGTAATAAATGATTAAAAAACAGCCTGTAATAATTATGGTTTGGAAGAAGATGAGCATTTTTGCAATCAGAATGATCTTCATATATCATATAACGTAATAATTAGACTTAGGTTCAGCAAAATCAATCATATTTCAGGCAATTGGGGCTTCAAAAATTAAATATTGAAATATTGGGAAGATTTTCATAATTTTGCAGCTTCGTTTGGGTATATAAACTCTTCGAAATGGCCCCGTAGCTTAATGGATAGAGCATCTGACTACGGATCAGAAGGTTGGGGGTTCGAGTCTCTCCGGGGTCACACATAATCAGAATCTTTTTCAAAGGGTGTTTTAATTTAAACATCCTTTTTTATTTCCGATTATCCCGATATTTACTAAAAATCAGCAGGGACTTGCCATGATCTATCAGGAATTTCTATTATGATCTAATACCCATTCCCCTCTCCTGCTTATCTTTGCTCTTTATAAAATGATTTTTGTTATTTTTTTTGATGATTAAAGAAGAACATACTCTCACAGTTGATGAGCATAGTACACTTAAAGTCAGGTTCTGGCTTCCTGAAAAACCAATGGCTGCCATACAATTAGTTCATGGAATGATGGAACATTCAGAACGTTACCAGGGTTTTGCCGGATGGATGTGCAGTCAGAATATTGCAGTATTTGCCAATGACCACCGTGGCCATGGTTATAGCTCAGAAAACTTTGGTGATACAGGTTATTTTGCGGCTAAAGAAGGCTGGAACAAAGTGCTGAAAGACCTGGATAAAGTTCGGGATCTATTTAGTAATAAATTCCCGGAAATCCCGGTATTCATGCTTGGGCATAGTATGGGTTCCTTATTGGCAAGGAGTTATTTGCTGGAATCCGGAAATAAATTACAAGGACTGATACTTTCAGGTACTTTGGAACAAGCTCCACTGATGATAAAACTCGGAAAGATACTTGCAGAATCCATGATACTTTTAAAGGGTGATAAACAAAGAAGCTCTTTGATGGCTTACCTGAGTTATGGAAAATTCTCCGGAACTTTCAAGCCAAAGCGAACAGCCTTTGACTGGATCAGCAGTTTGGAAGAAGAAGTTGATCGATACATCCAGGACCCGCTTTGTGGTCAGCCCCCGCCAAACATTTTCTATCGTGACTTGTTCTATGGCATGTCATACATTCAAAATGATAAAAAATTAAAGCTGATAAATAAATCTTTGCCGATACTTCTTTTCTCCGGAAGTGAAGACCCTGTTGGGGAAAAGGGCAAAGCCCCTCAAAAAATTGCAGCTAAATACAGCAATGCCGGATTTGATAATGTTAAATTAAAGCTGTATAAAGGCGGGCGCCATGAAATGCTGAATGAAAAAGACAGGGAAACAGTTTATCAGGATATAATAAAATGGATTAAGCATAATCTTTGATATCATACAGACTATTCCGGATAAAATAAAAATTTACCTATGGATAAATTCCTGACTGAGCTCATAGAAAAATATTATCTGCCTGATACTAAGGCCTATCATATTTATATAACCCATTGCCGGGCGGTCACCGATCTTGCCCTCCGCATAGCCAGGGCCAAACCGGAGCTGGCAATTGACCCCGATTACCTCGAATATGCCGGGATGCTGCACGATATAGGCATTTTTATGACCCATGCCCCCAAGATCGAATGCTATGGTGAGCTGCCTTATATCATGCATGGTTTCAAAGGACGTGAATTATTGGAAAAGGAAGGTCTGCCGGATATTGCCCCGGTTTGCGAAAGGCATATTGGAGTGGGTATTAGCATTGAAGATATCCGGAAAAATGATCTTCCGCTTCCCCTCCGGGATATGACTCCGCAAAGCCTGGGAGAAAAGCTCATATGCTATGCAGATAAGTTCTATTCCAAATCAGCCGGGGAATTGCTAAAGCCCAAGCCGGCTGAGAAGATCCAAAAAAGTCTGATCAAATACGGGGAAGACAAATGGCAGAAGTTTCTTGAAATGCAAAATTTATTTGGTATACCCAATGGATCTGATGTTTGAGATTTTCCTTTGATCCATCCTCAAGCTTAAAAATCTTAATGCTCATAAACTTCCTGCCCTGCAATAAAAGTTTTTAAAACACGGGTCAGAGGAACCTCGTGGATGTCCACCGTCATCAGATCATTTTCGAGGATCACGAAATCGGCGTACTTACCGGGTTCTATACTTCCCTTGACTTTTTCTTCAAAGCTGCCCTTAGCGGGCCAGATAGTAATTGATTTCAGGGCTTCTTCCCTGCTGAGTGCATTCTCAGGCTGGAATCCTCCGGAAGGGTAATCTTTTACATCCTGACGTGAAACGGCGGCATAGAATGTGAGCAAAGGGCTGATATCTTCAACCGGGAAATCGGTACCGTTCACCAGCCAGCCGTTTTCATCAAGGAGCTTCTTATATGCATAAGCACCCTTAATCCTTTCCGGACCCAGTCTTTTTTCTGCCCAATACATATCAGAGGTGGCATGGGTACTTTGAATAGAAGGGATGATATTGTATTTTCCAAAGAATGCGAAGTCTTCCGGGGCGATGACCTGTGCATGTTCTATCCTCCAGCGGCGATCATTCGTATCTTTAAGTTGTTCAGCATATAAGCGTAGCATCATCCGGTTGGCTGAATCCCCGATGCAATGAGTATTCACCTGGAAATTATATTTATAGGCTTTTGAAAGCATCTCCCTGAAAAAAGCGGTGGGGTGTATCTGTAAACCCGAATTTCCCGGATCATCGGAATAGGGCTTTAACAAGAGTGCCCCACGGGAACCGAGGGCGCCGTCAGCATATAATTTAATGGAGATTACCGAGAGCATTCCATTCTGCTGAGGTCCTTTTTCCAGTATCTTATCCGCACCCGGCTTTTCCGGATCAAGCATAGCATTGATACGGATTTTAAGTGAATCTTCTTTCTGAAATTTATCATACAGTCCGATGATATAAGGCGGAAGGCCGGCATCGGTCACGGAAGTAAGCCCGGCTTTGAAACAATTTGCCTGGGCCTTCATCAATGCATCTTTTATCAGAGCTTCTCCTGCCTGAGGAATAACTTTCTGCAAAAGATCAACAGCATTGTCAAGTAAAATGCCTGTAGGTTTTCCATTTTTGAGCTGCACTTCTCCCCCATCAATTTTGGTAGAAGAAGTAATTCCGGCTTTTTCAAGAGCCAGGGTATTGGCCAGAACTGCATGTCCGTCAACCCGGATTAACATAACGGGTTTGTCAGGGAAGAGTTCATTCAGTTTGTCATTATCGGGGAATTGCTTGTTCTCCCAGTCATTCTGATCCCATCCTCTGCCAAGGACCCAATCGTAATTATACTTATCCTGGTAATCCTTAAGCCTTTGCAATACCTCATCAAAAGAAGTTGTTCCGGTAAGATCGGCATAGCGCTGCAAGTCTATGGCATAACCGTAAAAATGACAATGACCATCATTAAATCCGGGATAGATTGGCCTTCCTCCTGCATCCAATACATTATCTGAACTATAATTCTCCAGTATATATTTCTCTGACCCTACGGCAGCGAATTTACCGTCAATAACGGCGAAACTTTCCGCTGTCCCGAAATTGTTATCAACAGTATATACTTTAGCATTTTTGACAATCAGTTCAGCATGTTTTTTTGTTGTGCAGGAAGTGAAAACAAGCATAATCAATAATATTGGAGCTAAGAAAATTTGCTTAGTCATTGTGGTATTTTAAAGAAATTCAAACAAAATTAAGAATTCCATGTTAATTAAAATGGAATTTATTCCCCGATTAGTCTTAAATCATTTTTATATTTGTACTCCTAAACAAAACAGCATAAAATGGACAAAATATCATTAAAACCGAGGATTTTCGTAATTCTTTCAGTTATTGCTGCCGGCGCGCTTTTCCGGTTTATCCCTCACTGGCCTAATTTTACACCGATCGCCGCCATGGCTTTATTTGGAGGGACCTATTTAGGAAAGAAATACCTCAGTTTCCTGATACCGCTTGCTGCCTTGTTCATCAGCGACCTGTTTCTCGGATTGCATGCCAATATGTGGGCCGTTTATCTGGCCTTCAGTTTTACGGTTGCCATAGGATTCTATTTACGGAAAAACCTTACAGCCGCGAATGTAGCTGTTGCTTCCATCAGTTCCTCCATACTATTCTTTATCGTCACGAATTTCGCAGCCTGGCTTGCCAGCCCTATCTATCCTGCTAATTTCGCCGGATTAATGGAAAGTTATGTTGCAGGTCTTGTCTTTTTTAATGACGGATCTTACGGGATATCATTTTTCCTGAATGAAGTCTTAGGAGGCTTGTTCTATAGCGGAATCCTGTTTGGTGCCTATTATTTCGCCGGTAAAAGGATCCCCGCTCTGTCAGCAGTTTCAAAGTAAACAGATAGAATTAACTGTTTTATTCAAACAATTGGCTATCGCGTTCCAATAAGAGAATGGAATTCTGCGGGACGATGTAATAGTTTTCATCATTGTAAACGATCTCAATAGCGCCTTTCTGAAGGAAAATAGCCAGATCGCCTTCTTCAGCCTGAAGTGGTAAATACTGAACTTTTTCATCATGCTTTTTCCAGGCTTCATCCTGACTATCCGGGGCGGATGGTATTGGATATCCGGGGCCCACTTTAATCACATATCCGGTCTGTATTTCTTCCTTCTCTTTATATCCAGGTGGAAGAAACAAACCACCCTTGCTCTTTTCAGTCGGTTTCAGGGGTTTTATCAACACCCTGTCACCGACGACAATTAGTTTGTTAAGTTTCAAATCTTTTTTATCCATAAAGCTCAATTGCAAGGTTCTCACTAAAGCAGATCAAATGGCCGAAACACTTAACAAAAATATAAGTATTTTTGCAAAAAACAGGGCCTGATGAAAATTACATTCTTCAAAAGAAGTCTCCCGCGGAAATTCGATTATAAACCTATGTATTATGATGAAGAAAAGGAGGCAAGAGATGAACGTAAAAAGAAAATTGGCTTGATGGGTGAAGGGGATGCTAGGGAGATTTTTCGTTCAGAAATTCATAGGAGATGGCATACGGACAGGCAGGAAAAAGACAATTCCTATAAAGTGATCAGGATGATCATCTATATGTTCGTGCTGATACTCTCTATTTACCTGATCTTTTTCACTGATTTCATCAATAATCTTGTGTCTATTTTTGTTAGAAAATAATGCCTGATATAATACAATTACTTCCGGATTCAGTAGCCAACCAGATAGCGGCCGGAGAGGTCATACAAAGACCAGCTTCAGCTGTTAAAGAGTTGATGGAAAATGCCGTGGATTCCGGAGCAACAGAGATATCCCTGATAGTGAAGGATGCCGGAAGGACACTTATTCAGGTAGTGGATAATGGCTGTGGAATGTCTGAAAGAGATGCCCGCATGTGCTTTGAAAGGCATGCCACCTCCAAGATCAGAAATGCCAAAGACTTATTTGCTATCCGGACACTGGGATTCCGGGGAGAAGCCCTTGCATCCCTGGCAGCAGTTTCCCAACTGGATATGAAAAGCCGGCGTCACGAGGATGAACTGGGAACCTGTATTGAGGTGGAAGGCTCCAAAGTCAGGAAACAGAGCCCCTGCTCTTGCCCGGCCGGGACAACCTTTATAGCTAAGAATCTCTTTTTCAATATGCCCGCCAGGCGTAATTTTCTAAAATCAGACACCTCTGAGTTACGCCATATTACGGATGAATTCTTCCGGGTTGCCCTGGTTAGTAATGAGATCCGTTTTAATTTTCATCACAATGGTCAATTACTTTACCAGCTCCATCCGGGGAATCGTAAACAACGTATTTCAGGCCTTTTTGGCAATGCAATGAATGAGCGGCTGGTTGCTCTTGACCATCATACCGAAGCGCTTGATATCCACGGATTTATTGGGAAACCCGAATTTGCCCGTAAAACCAGGGGAGAACAATATTTCTTCGTGAATGGAAGATATATCCGCCATCCCTACCTCCATCATGCAGTGGAAAATGCCTACCATGAACTTATCCCTAAAGAGAATATCCCGACCTATTTCATCTTTATAGAAACGGATCCTTCTACCATAGATATCAATATACATCCCACCAAAACCGAGGTGAACTTCCTGGATAGCAAGGTGATTTATTCTGTAATCAGGGCAACAGTGAAACAAGCCCTCGGAATTAATAACCTCATGCCTAGTATAGATTTCGACGTGGAACAGAGCCTGGACTTTTCCCCTCCCGGCAGGAATACCCCTATCATCAACCCTTTTAACCGTCCTCCCTCTGATTATAATCCCTTTGAAAGCGGAAAGAAGCCGGAGAGATCATACACTCCCCCCGATAAACCCGATATACGCAACTGGCAAAGCCTTTATGATCTGGGTAATATCAAGATTGAAAAATCGGAGGATGATAAATCTATACATATTGATCCTGAATGGACCAACGATACCAATAAAGACGTTCCAGCCCAGGTATTTCAGTTGCAAAACTCTTACCTCATCACCAGCATCAAATCAGGCCTGCTGATAATTGATCAGCAAAGGGCACATGAACGTATTCTATTTGAAAAATATTTACGGCGTCTGGAAAGCAGGAAACAAACATCGCAACAGGAAATGTTTCCGCATCAGGTAAGTTTTTCGCCGGCAGATGCAGAGCTTTTGGAAGAAATTTTAGAGGAATTGAGGATCATCGGCTTCCATCTGAACAAACTCGGGAAAAATACGTTTGTTATAGTCGGAACTCCATCAGGGCTAAAGGAAAATGACCTGCAGGGATTGCTGGAGAATCTCCTGGACCGTTACAAGAAAAACCTGGTAGACCTGAATCTGGATAAAACAATCAATCTGGCACGATCTATGGCGGTTACGCTTTCATTGAAATCGGGAAAACCTTTATATACTGAGGAAATGAATCATCTGATTGACGAACTGTTTTCCACCCGGGTAGCAGATCATACCCCGGACGGGCGTAAGGTATTTGTAATTGTACCTCTGAATGATATAAAAACCTTACTCGATAAATAAAGAATTTATATAAGATGACTGAACAATTCAGACCCAGGGGCTTTAGCCTGCTGCCAACAGTTGTGAAGAACCTCTTGATTATTAACGGGCTGGTATTTTTAGCCCGGGAGATAATGAAGAGAAAGTATGGTATACAACTGGATGATTATCTTGGTCTTCATTACATCCAGGGAACTGCTTTCAAACCATGGCAACTGATCACCTACATGTTTCTTCACGGGAGTTTTGGGCATATCTTTTTCAATATGTTTGCTCTCTGGATGTTTGGTTATGCCCTTGAGAATATATGGGGACCAAAACGATTCCTGTCATATTATCTAATTACCGGCGTCGGGGCAGGGCTTGTACAATTTGTTGTAACTTATATACAGTTTCACCCGGAAATTTCTGCCATCAATAATGTTATCTCTGACCCAAGTGGCGCGGCCATTCTGGATTATTTCAAGAACAATGCTCTTCAGATTTACCAGGATTCGGGCGGAATTGCCGTCCAGGCTCAGAAACTGAATGAAGCATTGAATACACTAAGCAATAATGGAACCAACAAGCAAGCCATCGTAACGGCTGTTAATTTCCTGGTCGACTATAAAGCATATTTATATAACCTTCCCAATGTTATCGGGGCCTCCGGGGCTGTATTCGGAATCCTGCTTGCATTCGGGATGTTATTTCCCAATACACTGATTTACATTTATTTTCTTTTCCCTGTAAAAGCTAAATACTTCGTGATCTTTTATGGACTCCTGGAACTTTTTTACGGAGTGAGCGGCAGGGAGGCCAATATTGCCCATTTTGCCCACCTTGGCGGCATGATATTTGGTTTTGTTATGATCTATTTTTGGAAGAAAAGAGGAAAGCTTTATATGTAATAATAGCCTATGCAATATTATCAAAATCCCCTTCAGGAGGTCCGCAAATACTTCATGACTCAGCCAATGTTACTTTGGTTGATACTTATCAACCTTGGAATATGGTTGCTGGTCTCCCTTGCACGTGTCTTTGGATTCCTGTTGAATTTACCGGATACAACAGTAAGCGGAATTGTTATTGAACTGCTTGCGCTGCCTGCGAATCCCTCCTTTCTTCTTTTAAAACCCTGGACACTTATTAGCTATATGTTCCTACATATTGAATTCTTTCACATTCTGTTCAATATGCTTTGGCTCTATTGGTTTGGAAGAATATTCCTGGAATTTTTGAATGGCAGGCAATTACTGACTACCTATCTGATTGGAGGAGTAGCCGGAGGACTGATGTTTGTTTTGTTTTATAATATTTTCCCAGTATTTGAATCTTCCCTAAGTTTGGCCACCGCCCTGGGTGCTTCTGCAGCAGTTATGGCCATCGTTACAGCTATTTCTTTTTATGTTCCGAATTATTCTATTTACCTCTTCCTCATTGGAAAAGTGAAGATCATCTATATAGCCATCGGACTCTTTGTGATCGATTTTTTTATGATAAGGTCCAACAATGCCGGCGGACATATAGCTCATATCGGCGGGGCCCTCTATGGTTTTATTTATGTCCTGGTGCTAAGGCGGGGAATGGATTTCAGCCAGATTTTCGGTAAATTAAAATTCAGAAATCCTTTCCGGAGCAAATACCGGGAAAGCAATTCCGGCCAGGTGAATGAACACGGCAGGCCACTTAGCGACGAAGAGTATAATATCAGGAAATTAAAACATCAGGAAAAAGTCGACCATATTTTAGATAAAATAGCAAAATCAGGCTATACAAGCCTTACGAAAGAGGAAAAGGAATTTCTTTTCAAATCCAGTAATAATAACTGATCTGCTGTATCTTTGCCCCTATCAGATTAAAGTCTTATTTACCCGGCACTTTTATAGCTTAAAGAATTAAATTGAAATGGCAGAAAGAAACCTGAAAAGGAGAAAAATCTCGATTCCTTCCAGGATTATACTTTACGGAAATATCCTTTTTGTATTTCTGTTGCTGTTAACTTATCTTTCATCCCGCATCAGTCCTGAACAAAACTGGCTTATTCCCTTCTTTGGCCTGGCTTATCCTTACTTATTAATCATCAATATTTTATTCTCATTCTACTGGCTTTTACGCTTCCGGTATTTCTTTATCATATCCCTGATAGGTATCGGGATAGGATGGAATTTTATAGGAAGATATATCCAGTTCAATAAAGGGGATTTCCCCCCTGAAAGTTCTTCTTATTTCAGAATTACCTCCTATAATGTTAAAAACCTCTCAAACTCTAACCTGAAACTGGATGATCCGGAAATACGGAATAAAATCAAGAGCTTTCTGCAGGCTGACGGTGCTGATATACTCTGTATGCAGGAATTTATGGTCAGGGGAAACAATCCGGAAGATAGTATCCGTAAGCTCGGACAAGTCTTATCCAGACCTTATTATTCCTTTGCACAGTACTTTGAAAAAAACAAGAACCGTATTGATGCCATCATTACATATTCACGTTATCCTATTCTTAAATCATTCAATATCAAAAAGGATAATTCGCATAGTTATGCCATAATTACCGATTTGCTAATAGAAGGTGACACCATCAGACTTTTCAACATACACCTTGAATCTATTCGTTTCCAGCATGAGGACTATGATTTTATGAATGAACTGGAACAGAAGATCCGGGAAGAAGGCAAACTGCGACAGGGATCGAAGGCAATCTTCAGTAAGCTGCGCATTGCTTTCGGAAAAAGGGCCGACCAGGTCAGGAACCTACGCAGATTACTTGACAATTCCCCCTATCCGGTTATTCTCTGTGGGGATTTTAATGATACTCCTTCTTCCTATGCCTATGAAATGTTGTCCGAAGGATTGACAGATTCATTTATGGAAAGCGGGAAAGGTACCGGGAATACTTACGCGGGGGTATTACCATCCTACCGTATCGATTTCATATTGCACAATGATCTTTTTAAATCGTATCGTTATACTACCGGGCATATTGCATTATCCGACCATTACCCGGTTTCCTGTTTTTTTGCCCGGAATTGAAATGGTTCCGACAGGCATTCTCCGCATACAAAATTGTATCTTTACAAATTCTATAAACCAGCATTTATCCTTATGAATTTCAAGTTGATTTCCGATTATGTGCCTACAGGCGATCAACCGGAAGCTATACGCCAAATGACGGAAGGCATCAATCGGGGCGATGTGGCTCAGGTCCTCCTGGGTGTCACCGGCTCTGGTAAAACCTTCTCAATTGCCAATGTGATCGCGAATGTAAATAAGCCCACTCTGGTGCTGAGTCATAACAAAACTCTTGCTGCACAGCTCTATGGAGAATTCAAACAGTTTTTCCCCGACAATGCAGTGGAATATTTCGTCTCTTATTATGATTATTATCAGCCTGAAGCCTATATTCCTGTCACAAATACTTATATCGAAAAAGACCTTTCCATTAATGAAGAGATTGAAAAGCTGAGACTCAGCACCTCCTCTACCCTGCTTTCGGGCCGCAGGGACGTGATCGTGGTTTCCTCGGTTTCCTGTATTTATGGAATAGGGAATCCGGATGATTTTTATAATAATGTGGTTAATCTGAAAGTCGGAGAAAAAATTCCGCGCAATCAGTTCCTGTTTTCATTGGTGGAAGGGCTCTATTCCAGGACTGAGATAGAACTCTCGAGAGGAAAATTCCGTGTCAAGGGTGATACGGTCGACATATTTCCCGCTTATGCTGATATTGCTTACAGGGTTTATTTTTTCGGAGATGAAATAGAAGCCATAGAGACCTTCAATCCCTTTACCAGCCTGAGAATGGAAAAGCTGGACAACATCAGCATTTACCCAGCGAATATATTTGTTACAACCCAGGATAAGATGAAGGAATCGATCAGGGAGATACAGGATGATTTATTTAAACAAGTTGCTTATTTCAGGGAAAACGGAAAGCTTTATGAAGCTAAAAGGCTGGAAGACAGGGTTACTTATGATATGGAGATGATGAAGGAATTGGGTTATTGCCCGGGCATAGAAAATTATTCGCGTTATTTTGACGGGAGAGAGACAGGGTCCCGCCCTTTTTGCCTGATCGACTATTTCCCGGAAGATTTCATGATGGTTATTGATGAAAGTCATGTAACCGTCCCACAGGTGCGGGCTATGTTCGGAGGGGACCGTTCCCGAAAACAGACACTGGTAGAGTATGGATTCCGTCTGCCTTCAGCCATGGATAACCGCCCTTTGAAATTCGACGAATTTGAGGCCATGGTAAACCAGGTAATTTTTGTCAGTGCCACTCCTGCCGATTATGAACTGCAGAAATCAAGCGGTGTGGTAGTAGAACAATTGATACGTCCGACCGGATTGCTTGACCCGATTATAGAAGTTCGCCCCAGCCAGAACCAGATCGACGACCTGCTGGATGAAATCAACAGGACCATCACCCAAAATCAAAGGGTACTGGTTACCACCCTTACCAAAAGAATGGCGGAAGAATTGACTAAATACATGCAAAAGCTGAATATAAAGTGCCGTTATATCCACTCTGAAGTTGAGACACTTGACCGTGTTGAGATAATGCGTGACCTGAGACTGGGAGCTTTTGATGTGCTGGTTGGAGTCAACCTCCTGAGAGAAGGACTCGATCTTCCTGAAGTAGCACTTGTGGCTATTCTGGATGCGGATAAAGAGGGTTTTCTGAGATCCGAACGCTCTCTCACACAAACGGCCGGAAGGGCTGCACGAAACCTGAACAGCAAGGTGATCATGTATGCCGATAAAATGACGGATTCGATGAAAAGGACCATAGATGAAACCAATCGCCGTAGGGAAAAGCAATTGAAGTATAACGAATTGCATAATATCACCCCGACACAGATCGTCAAATCAGTAGAATCTATCATGGGACAAACCTCTGTAGCTGACTCCCGGAAAAAAGAAAGCCAGCCCTATTATGTTGAAAAAGAGAGTAATGTTGCAGCCGATCCGGTTTTGCAATATATGAGTGATGAACAGATCCGGAAATCCATCACCGACCTCCGGAAAGATATAGATAAGGTGGTTAAGGAACTGGATTTCATGCAGGCAGCAAAGCTCAGGGATGAAATGTTTGCCCTGGAAGATTATCTGAAATCAAGGAATAAACAATAATTTATCATTTAGACTTTTATAATGAAGAAGGAAAAGGACCAATCTGACAGCTTGTTGGAAAAAGCGATTTTTGCTGCTATAGAAGCAGGTAAGGCTATACTCGAAATCTATAATACGGATTTTTCTGTTGAGCATAAAGAAGATAATTCACCTCTTACCCAGGCAGATAAAAATGCTCATGCTATTATTGAGGAAAGATTGAAAGATCCCGGCATTCCCCTTTTAAGTGAAGAAGGAACACATTTACCTTATGAAACAAGAAAGAAATGGGATAGTTTCTGGCTGGTGGACCCACTTGACGGCACCAAAGAATTCGTTAAACGTAATAATGATTTTACAGTAAATATTGCCCTGATAGAAAACAGCATTCCAGTCCTGGGTGTGATCTATATTCCGGTTACTGAAGTGATCTATTTTGCTTCGGAACGAAACGGGGCCTTCCGTATGAATATGAATTTGTTTAGAGGAAGTGGACTAAGGGAATTGATGAAGCAGGCTGAACCATTGCCATTTGATAAAGGAAGCAGCAAGTTTATTGTTGTTGGTAGCAGCTCCCACATGTCAGCTGAAACGGAAGCTTATATTCAAAAACTGAAAGCTTCCCACCCTGATCTGGAATTTGTTTCCAGGGGGAGTTCACTTAAACTATGCCTGATTGCCGAAGGGCTGGCAGATGTCTATCCCCGGATGGGGCCAACAATGGAATGGGATACGGCCGCAGGTCATGCCCTGGTGGAAATATCCGGTGGCACAGTCCTCAGGGCCGACAATGGCAAGCCCTTACTATATAACAAGAAAAGTCTTTTAAACCCCTGGTTTATTGCAAAAAAAGATTCCATCCCAGGCCAGGCCTGAAATGGAATCTTTTCATTTTATCTTAAGCTGCAAAAGCTATTTATTTTCAACTTCAACCAGTTCCACATCAAAAATAAGGGTTGCATTCGGAGGGATTACCTTACCGGCACCTTTATCTCTGTAACCCAATTTGGAAGGAACGATAAGTATGGCTTTTCCGCCCTGGTTCATCATGGCAATACCTTCTTCCCATCCCTCGATAACAGATTTAGTTCCCAGGGTGAATTCCAGTGGCTGTTTACCTTCCGAAGAATCAAAAACAGTTCCGTCAAGTAGTTTGCCTGTATAATTCACTTTTACCTTTTTACCGTTTTCAGCTTTAGGGCCTGTACCTTTAAGGGTTTCAATATAAACCAGTCCGTCAGGCTGAGGTTTGGCAGTGAGATTATTCTCTTTCATATATTTCTGGATGTTGACCGCTTCGGTAGCATCCTTTTTAATATCCTCGACTTTCTTTTTCGCCGCTTTGTCAGCCTGTTTTTTATCCCATTCAGCCTGAGACATAACTTTCACAAGTTCAATCTTATAATAAAGTGGTGTAAAAGGAGGAACGACTTCTCCGGCACCTTGAGCTCCAAAGCCCATTTTCGAAGGAACGATGGCTTCGACTTCACCACCTTCTTTCATTTTTCCTATCACCGACTGGAAACCCTGGTTCTCATAGCGGCTTCCGAATTTGAAATCTACCGGTTCTTTCTTATCAAAAGTGGAAAACAGTTGTTCACCTGTCAATTTCTTAACCTGGAAATTAGCGGTAACATAAAGATCTTTTTTAGGTGTTTTCCCACTTCCCCTTTTCTTTTCAATAACATAAATACCATTCGTATCAGGAGCTACGGTAATCTTATTGTCAGTCAAATATTTCTGGATAAGTCCCAGTTCATCAGCCTTGAGTTGTTCATTCTGTGCAGCAACTTCAGCATCTACTTCATTCTGGGTCTGAACTTGTTTTATCTTAACATCGAAAACCAGATCATCCCCTGCTTTGATAAAAGGGGGCGGACTTGGTTGTCCTACTGTCTTCATAAAGAATGAATCCGCCTGTATTATAAAAACTGCGCTGTCACCTTGACTCAACAGACTTAATCCTTCATAAATATCACCCGGATACTGAGAAGCAATAATCGGGAAGCGAACCATGTTCGGAACATTTTTACTGTCGAAAAGTGTAGAATCGTGTACACTATATTTTAGATCAAGTGTAACGATCTTTCCAACAGCTACTTTTGTGGTGTCCGTATTATCGGTTGTAAATATTTTATAATAAATTCCCGAAGACGTTTTCTTGAAGCCAGGATATTTACCAGTGTTACAACCAAAAGCAAGGATCAGGATGATGCCAAGGGGAATCATTCCGAGGAATTTTTTTCTCATCTTCATTTTTTTGAATTCTAAATGTTTGTTTTTCAATTTTTAACTTGTAATAATTCGATATCGTAAACAAGCGAAGCTTTCTCGCGTATTTTCTTTTGATCTCCTATGAGCCCGTAAGCAAGGTGCGAAGGTATAATAAATTTTGCTCTGTCACCTTGTTTGAGCAATAAAATGCCTTCTTCAAGCCCGCTGATCACCTGTCCTTTACCCACCTCGAAACGGAGGGGGCCGTCCTTATCTGATGTATAAACAGTATCACCTGTAAGGAGGCTGATAGTATAATAGATCACAACGAGGCTTCCCCTGGCGGCCTGAAGCCCTTTTCCATGCTTGTAAATGTAATACCGTAAGCCGGTGGATGTTTCTGTCATCGGCCAGTGGTGACGATCGATAAAATCATCAATCTGGGAACTTTCAGTTTCTACAACTGCTTTATTTGCCTCAATTAGATTTTCCTTTAACTGAGCGGGATCCCCTATGGATTTATTTTTACCGGAATTACTGCATTGGGCCAAAAGCACAACAAATAAGCTGGAAATAATTAATAAAACGAAATTTTTTAAGAGTCGACGCATTGATAATTAATTACATAGGTGAACGATCATTGGCAGCCTTATATTGTTTCAGGACTTCTTCCAATTTCTGAATAGTATTTTCTAAACTTTCAAATGAATCACCTCCCGCAGCATTCATATGCCCACCACCTCCGAAATGTTCGCGGGCAATTTCGTTCACACTGGTTTTACCTTTGGAGCGGAAAGAGAGCCTGATGCGGTTAGTGCGTTCAGTTAGAAGCACCGCTATTTTAATTCCTTCAATAGATAAGGGATAATTTACCACCCCCTCAGTATCCCCTATCTGATAATCATATTTCTCAAGTTCTTCCTTTGAGAGAGCTATATAAGCGGCATCAGATTCAGGCAGAAGGGTCATTTTATTCTCCAGGCAGTAACCCAGCAGGCGAAGCCGCTTTTCAGAAAAGGTATCATATACCAGGTTATGCACCACATCAGGTATCAAACCTTTATTGATCAGTTTACCAACTATCTCAAATGTACCTGCATTTCCCACGGCATGACTGAATGAACCGGTATCGGTCATGATCCCGACAAATATGCATTCTGCAATGGACTTGTCAATCAGATCTGATTTGCCCATATTTTCAATAAAATGAAAGATAAGTTCTGCTGTGGATGAAGTCTTAACCAGAGAGTAATAATAGTCAAAATCAGCCAGTTCCGGGTCGAGGTGATGGTCGATCAGAAACTTTTTTCCGGGGGCTTTTGATAATACATCCTGCATATTCCCCACCCGGCTGATTGCATTATAATCCAGGCAAAATATCAGGTCCGCCTCTTTTAAAAGCTTCGTGGCTTTGACGGATTCTTTTTCAAAGATTATAACTTTATCATTTCCAGGTAACCATTTAAGGAAGGAAGGATAATCATTCGGGGTAATGACGGTCGCCTGTTTATGTTGTGCCAGAAAAAAATTATACAATGCAAGGGCTGAGCCTATTGCATCCCCGTCAGGATTGTGATGGGCCGTGATCACAATATTCCCGGTCCCGTAAAGCAGGTCTTCTAATTGTCTGTATTCGAAATTTATCAAAATAAATATTCAGGATTATTTTACTTGATCGGCCACAAAATTACCAATTTAGCATGATACAAGCCGGATAATGCGCAATTATTTTAATTTTGCAGCTTCATTAACAGTAAAAAAACAAATTTATGTCAGGAAACATAACATTGACGATGATCAAACCTGAAGCTGTCAAAAACGGCCATATCGGGCATATATTAGCTGCTATTACCGAGGGTGGATTCGGTATCGTCGCTATGAAATATATGAAATTGACAAGGGAACAGGCCGAACAATTTTATGAAGTTCATAAAGAAAGGCCATTTTACCGTGACCTGGTAGAATTTATGTCATCAGGGCCAATAGTTGCAGCTGTATTAAAGAAAGACAATGCCGTAGATGATTACCGCAAACTGATCGGTTCTACGAACCCCGCAGATGCTGCACCCGGGACTGTAAGGGCCCTGTATGGCACTAATATACAGGAGAATGCTGTGCATGGCTCCGACAGCGATGCGAATGCCATTATTGAAGCCGGCTTTTTCTTCTCAAGGCTTGAAATGTTCTGATAAGTTCAATCGGCAGGATAATATTCACTGAAACTATTATCCGCGTGCAAGAGAATAATTTTGACCACCGGGGATTTTCCATGCGAAAGTTCCCGGTGTTTTGTTTTAGTAAGATCTGGTGATTCTATATCAGACTCAGGTTTATGGGAAATAATTGCTTCTTCTTTTTGTTTCTGAATTTTAGACGGGGCTTTTTCGATTAATTCCGAAGGCTGATCCTGCACATTTGTAACAGGAAATTCATCTCCGCTGCTTAAAATCATTTTCCCTCTGCCTAAAATGAACCAGTCGGCGCTGACCTCGGGAAATGCATTCAGTATCTTCTGTAAAAAATCAAGGCCGGGTTTATTTCGTCCCGAAAGTATATGTGATACAGCCGATCTTTGAGCGCCCACCTTTTCAGCAAATTCTGAAGGTGACATGTGGTAATATTCCATTAGTTTCCGGATGCGATCAGTCATAATAAATAACATTTTTAATGTTACAAATGTAAACATTATTTTGCTGAATTGTAAAATTTAATCAGTTTACATTTGTGAATTATTAATATTATGATTGAAGCTGAAAACGTTATTGGATGCTATCTTTATTCAACTTAACAAAGCCTAAACTAATATTATATTATCTTACTTTTTTCAAATATTTCATTAATTATGACTTTAGGTAAACTGTGTATATATCTGGTTTGTAATTAAATAAATATTATAATTTTAATATTTTATGAAGAAGGTGGTAAATGATACATTTGTAAACATATTGATCTTTTAACACGCTTTGTTTGATTCAAATCAGACAAGACTTTCGTTCACATTTGTAAATTTGCTAAAAATGTAAGGCATAAAAAAAGCCCGGCATAATACCGGGCCAATTAATATTTTAAGACTGTCCTCCTACCCTACTTCTTGATAAGTTTTAGAGTTTGAATGCTATTGCCTGAACTTATCTTCAGGAAATAAATCCCCGAATCCAAACCATTCAGAGCATCTATTTGCATACGGCTCTTGGAGATATTCATATCTTTAGTCCATATAAGACGGCCTGTAAGATCCGTTATTTCCAAACTGATTTTCTGATCAGAGACATTTCCGAAGCTCAGGAAAAACTTATCAACGAAGGGATTCGGATAAACCTCTGCCTGAAAGCTGTTCATATTATTATTTTCCACTACTGTCAGTAATCCTCTGGCCTGCATATAATCAGGTATGCCATAACCCAGAAAATCGTCAGGGTTCTGGTACTGACTGGCACTTTGGATAATAGCCTGCCGGATCTGCATATTGGTCATCAGAGGCCTGGATTGCCACAGGCAGGCTACAGCACCGGCTGTTATAGGTGAAGAGAATGAAGTTCCACTGGCCGGATAATAATTGCCATAGGGGTCGGCGATCCATGAACCTGATCCCTGGGCTACCACGTCGGGCTTCACACGACCGTCAGATGAAGGACCGTGAGAACTAAAGGACGCATAGTTCCCACTTTCATCAACTGCTCCGACACCAAGGATGCTGTCGGCATCAGATGGAGCAGACAGGTAATACCAGGAGGCGTCACCTTCATTTCCCAGGCTGTTACAAACCAGAATACCCTTACTTGCTGCAAAAGCCGCTCCCCTGCTGGAGGGACAAGTGTGCCCGTTCATATCTTCATAAGTATGGTCATTCATACCATTATCGAACTGGGTGTAACCCAGGGAAGAGTTGATTACATCTGCGCCTACACTGTCGGCATATTCAGCTCCTGAGACCCAGTTGTATTCTTCTATAATATTTTCGGAATTTGCATCTTCTGTCCTTATAAGATAAAAAGAAGCTTCAGGGGCTGTTCCAATGATATTTCCAGGTGAATTTCCGCCTATAGTCGAAAACACCATAGTTCCGTGAAAATATTTATCAAATGTAATGGGATGGCTTTCCACAAAGTCCCAGGTACCCAGTACCCTATTATCCTGCCAAATACTATCAAAAGCCGGTATACTATCCGCATTCGTAAATCCTGCGTCGAGGATAGCAATCACCATACCCTGGCCGCGATAACCCAAATCGTGTAACTGGTCCACTTTCAACATATGGGCCTGGTTATAAGCATTTCCGTAATCATAGGAATCTGAGGAACTGCCTTGCTTTAAGCTTAATGGAGCGCCCACATCATATTTTTCATGGGCAAAGAATGGTTTTTTAAAATCGGGATTGATCGCGGGGATTTTTCCTGAAGGATATTTTGTCACACCTGCCACATAAGGGAGGGAATTGATGACATCTATCAAAGTGGTATCATCCGTTTGAACGGTGACACCATTCAGCCATTTGGTCGGATTCAGTATGTTCACCCCGGTAGCCGCCACACCTTGCAGATAGGAAGGATTAACCGGCAGGTCCGATTCAACTATAGGAATATTCTGACGAACTCTTCGGTCTATCGCCCTTTGTGATAAATATTCCGAAGGATTATTAATTGAATAAGGTGAGTTATTCTTATCAGTGAATTTCACAAAATATTTACCGGGTGCGATTTGTCCCTGTACTTCACTGAAGAATAATAAGATAGATAAAAAGAATACTAATTTTTTCATTTCAATTTATTTTAATATTTGCAAAGTTATAAATCCATAGCAAAATTCACTGTTGTTTGTATATTAATTGAATAAACGCCATTTCTAAAACAAACCAAAAAGACAAATGTTCCGAATGCTTCATTTTTTATAATTTTGATGGATATGAGAATTGATATCATCACCTTATTTACAGAAATATTCCATGGCCCTTTCAATCATTCTATTGTAAAAAGGGCGCAGGAAAAAAGACTCATTGAAATTCACCTGCATGATCTGCGTGATTATAGTCAGAATAAATATAAAAGTGTAGATGATTACCCCTTCGGTGGAGGGGCCGGTATGGTCATGATGGTGGAACCAATAGCAGCCTGCATCGAAAAACTACAGGAGACCACAAAATACGATGAAATCATTTATCTCAGTCCTGACGGGGAATTGCTGGATCAAAACCTGGCCAATCATCTATCTACAATGGGAAATATAATACTCTTGTGCGGACATTATAAAGGTGTGGATGAAAGGGTGAGGGAACATTTTATTACCAGGGAGGTCTCTATCGGGGATTATGTTCTATCCGGAGGAGAACTTGCGGCAGCCGTGCTGGTAGATACTTTGGTGAGGCTTATCCCGGGGGTGTTGGGGGATGAGACTTCTGCACTTTCAGACTCCTTTCAGGACAATCTCTTATCGCCCCCGGTCTATACCCGCCCGGCTGAGTTCAGAGGGTGGAAGGTGCCTGAAATACTGCTTTCGGGCCATGAGCGTAAAATAAGGGAATGGAGGCAGGAACAGGCCGAAGAACGCACCCGTTTACGCCGCCCCGGATTGATGGAAGGACAATAATTCACTGGCCCCGACCATAAACATCTGCTACTTATCAACATACTTTTCTTAATATTTAGTTCAGAATTTGTTTTTTAAAATGAAAATCTATGTATATTTGCACTCTTTTTTGAAAGTAACAATACTAATATTTGAAAATAATGAGCAAGCACGCGTTACTTGAATTTATCGAAAGCCAGGTACAGATTCAGGAATTTCCGGATTTCAAAGCCGGAGATACCATTACCGTTACATATAAGATCCGTGAAGGAGGCAAAGAACGTTTACAAAACTTCCAGGGGATCGTGATCCAGCGCTCAGGAGAAGGGCATACCAAAACCTTCACCGTCCGTAAGATTTCCAGTAATATCGGAGTTGAAAGAATATTCCCCGTTTCTTCACCCTTTATTGATTCTATCAAGGTTAACAAACACGGACAGGTGCGCAGAGCCAGGATTTTCTACCTGCGTGCATTGAAAGGCAAGAAAGCCCGTATCAAAGAAGCCCGTTACTAAGATATTTTTTAACCCCGCCTTTAGGCGGGGTTTTTTGTATGCTCCCACCCTCTTCCGCTTCCAGCCTTTTACTAACTTTGGATGAAATTTGATTTAGTTTCAACTAAAGGGATGAAAGTGAAGCTGCTCATAAGGAAAGTATTGATATCACCTTTTTTATTGCTCATTTATATATATAAAGGTATGATATCCCCCCTTCTGCCGGCAAGTTGCCGGCATGTCCCGACCTGCTCAACTTATTCTATCGAGGCTTTGAAAATGTACGGGCTCATCCGGGGTGGCCTTCTCTCAGTCAACCGCATCGCCCGCTGTCATCCCTGGGGTACCAGTGGTTTTGATCCGGTTCCAGGGATACTTGTGAAAAAAGTAAATCTTGCTAAATATCATATTTATTATAAAAAACAACATCCATCATCAAACCGGCTAAAACCCCATAATCATCCCAATAAATGAACCATTTACCTGCAGCTTGGTTTTTGAATAATACTTATATAAATTTGATCCTGATCTTATAATCAAAGCTATGAAAGAGCCACATGTCGTAACAGTTTGCCGCAGAGCGCATTTCAACGCGACCCATAGACTGCACAATCCCAATTGGGATGATGACCGGAATGAAAAGGTTTTCGGAAAATGCAATAATGAAAACTACCATGGCCATAATTATAACCTCGTGGTCAGGCTCACCGGGCCTGTTGATCCTGAAACCGGCTATGTAATGGATCTGGGAGTACTAAGCCAGATCATTAAAGATAGTATTGAAGAAAGATATGATCATAAAAATCTTTATCTTGATGTGGATGACTTCGCTGATTTGAATCCATCCGCCGAAAATATTGCCATCAGGATCTGGGAAATTCTCAGGGATCAAATCGATTCCGGTCTTAAACTTGGAATTGAACTCTACGAAACCGAGCGGAATTTCGTGGAGTACCACGGCCCGGCTGAATAAATGATTATTTTTGCCTGACAGTTTCTTCCAGATCAGGAAACTCAGATTATCCCGCATAATTTCTAACATGAACGGATTCTCTATTGAGACTTTATATATGGTCCTCCAAAGGACCATCATGATCACCTTCTTTGTAATGGTGATGATGTTGCTGCTTGAATACATTACAGTTCAATCGAGGGGAAGGATCAACAGACCTTTCCGTCGTTCAGGAAAATTCCAGGTCGGTTCATCTACCTTGCTGGGGCTCATTCCGGGCTGCCTGGGGACATTCACGGCCGTATCCATGTACATTCACCGCATCATTGGCTTTGGAGCTCTCCTGGCAGCTATGATAGCTACCACAGGCGACGAGGCCTTCGTGATGTTCTCGATGATCCCGGCCACGGCTTTTAAACTGAATGCAATATTGATTGTTCTGTCCTTGCTTGCCGGTTTATTATTCAATACCTTTCTGAAAAACCTGGATTTTGTTAAACTTCATGAAAACCACCCGGGGCATCACCACGAAACTCCTGACTGTCTCTGTTTTATCCCTGATCAAATCATTCCTCAATTAAGAAAAATCAGTTTTACCAGGGCATTGCTTATAATGGGAGGTCTTTCCTTCTTGTTTTTTGTGTTAGGGGGAAGTGAATTTGAAGCAAGCTGGGGATGGGAAAGAATTACCTATCTGATCGTGACTTTCATCGGTCTCTTCATTGTAACAACAGTTCCGGACCACTTTCTGAATGAACATCTCTGGAAACATACCATCAAAAAACATCTCCCGAGGATTTTCATCTGGACTTTCGTTGCCTATCTTGTAATCGAGATACTCTTAGGACAATTGCACCTTGAAGAATGGGTCAGGTCGAATCTCTGGGTTATCCTGATACTTGCACTTCTGGTAGGGATTATACCCGAATCGGGTCCCCACATTATCTTTATAACCCTTTTTGCAGGTGGTTCTATTCCCTTTTCCATCTTGCTGGCCAATTCCATCGTACAGGATGGACATGGCGCCCTCCCGCTTCTGGCCGAATCCGGAAAAAGCTTTGTCTGGATCAAAGTTCATTAAACTGATCATAGGTGGCATAATTGGAGCCGCGGGACTTTTTCTGCATTTTTAATCAATGAGACTCAATTTTTTCAAGCGAAGCGAAGAAAAAATCCTTAGTCGAATTGATCCCGAAAAGACGCAGTCTTATTCGGGATCTGATGGGACTAAATTCCCCGTCTCTTGAGACGAATAAGAGATTTTTCCTTAAGATACTCCGCTGCTTGCGACGGGGTAGTTTATTCTCCGGGAAGAATTCAAATTCCAGGCTGAACAAAAGCTTTTGTCCCATTGTTTGTTTACTTAATATGAAATTTTCTATCATCTCTAAAGTAGCCGGCATATTCTTAATAAGCCTCATCGTATTCTCCTGCTCTGATTCGGGGAAGAAATGGCCCGATGCCGGATTCTATTATGGAAATCCCCTGAACATCATTCAGAGTGACAGTCTGATACTCCCGGTTTACACTTTCGACGGACTCGAACCCTTACTGCAGATTTCTAATGACACCACTTATGTGATTAATTTCTGGGCTACCTGGTGCGCACCTTGTATGAAGGAACTTCCGGGTTTCAGCCGGCTGGTGGAGGAATATAAAGGTCAAAAAATCAGGGTAGTACTGGTTTGCCTGGATTTGAAGAGCCGGGTAGATTCAGAGCTCCTGCCCTTCCTGAAAAAAAACAAAATCCTGCCGATGGTAGTGCTGTTGGATGATCCGGATTTCAATTCCTGGATAGACAGGGTAAGTCCAGACTGGTCAGGATCAATACCTGCAACTCTAATCTTTAAAGGCAATAAAAGAGGATTTTATGAAAAATCTTTTGAATATGCCGAACTAAATCAACTCATTAGTACTTACATCAATCCTTAAAAAAATGAAAAAAATAAATTTTCTTATAGTAGCTTTAATAATGTTGTTCAGCAAATCCTTTGCTGGCGGCTACAATGTCGGAGACAAGGCCAGCGATTTTAAACTTGAGAATGTTAACGGGAAATGGGTATCACTCAGCGATTACAAGGATGCCAAAGGTTTCATTGTGATTTTCACGACTAATCATTGTCCTTTTGCAAAGGCATACCAGGACCGGATCATAGCGCTTAACAATGAATTTATGCCTAAGGGTTATCCTGTCATTGCCATTAATCCCAACGACCCTACTCTGAATAGTGAAGATAGTTTTGAGAATATGCAGATTAGGGCAAAAGAAAAGGGCTTCACCTTTCCCTACCTCTTCGATGCGAAACAAACTGTTTATCCCGAATACGGCGCAACCCATACACCACATGTTTTCGTATTAAGCAAAGAAAATGATGGCTTAAGGGTCGAATATATTGGTGCTATTGATGATAATTATGCTGATCCTTCAGCGGTAAAACACAAATATGTCGAAGATGCGGTGAATGCATTGCTCTCCGGGACTAAACCGGAAGTTACTTTTACCAAGGCTATCGGTTGCAGTATTAAAAGCAGAATGGAATAGGACTGTATCATGTCCTGTACCGTAATTTTCCCGAAATATTGTTCACTGATTAGTTTACAGGATAAGTTCTGAAAACTTTAGACAGGAATCTGTGAAAACCATGAACACCTCCCACGGGTTGTGCAAACATCAGTATACATGCTTTATTGATCATGGTGATTTTATGGTCTTTTGCAAGATCATCAAGGGCCTCGGTTTCTGCGCCCTGTTGTATCCAGATATGATGTATACCTTTGTCTATGGCTTTCCCGACTGCACTTAAGGTTTCTGATTTGGGTGTCATTATCAGGGCATGTTTAACATCCTCCGGAAGTTCTGAGATATCTTTATAACACTTGACACCATCCAGCTCCTCCATCTTCGGATTCACGGGCAACATTTTAAATCCCCTGCCGCTCAGCTCCTTATAGGCAGCACGGCTGAATTTTTTTGGGTCACTGGAAAGACCGATAAATGCAAATCGTTTCGGCTCCAGAAAAGCTTTGATTTCACTGAGTTTGTTCTTTTTCATTTTGTGGGTTTTGTGGGTATATCGGCAATTTGAACAGATAGCAAGTTATATAAACAGGCAGGAAATTTGAAAAAATCCGATCAATTACTTTAATAAAAAATTTATTCTTATACAGGATGTATAAAAATTCCCCCAATCTCTTTATATACATTTGCAAGGCATAAATTTAGTAAATATTATAAATTGATGTCAATTTTTTATGTTTTTTTATTATGAATGAAGAAGTTATAAACTTGAAGGAATTCCTGGATATCAAATCTGAATTTTATAACAGGCCGGAATTTATAGCTTCAGATCCCCTGAGTATTCCCCATCAGTTCAGTCTTAAAGAGGATATTGAAATTGCAGCTTTTTTGACCGCGATCATTTCCTGGGGACAAAGGGTCACCATCATACGGAATGCCAGGCAGCTTGTTGAATTAATGGAAGGCAATCCCTTTGATTTCCTGATGAATTCCAATGAAAAGGATTTGAAAAGATTTCTAAGTTTTAATCACAGGACATTTAACGGAACTGATTGCCTGTATTTTATTTCTTCTCTTCAAAATATTTATATTAATCATGGAGGACTTGAACAGGCTTTTTCCGAAAATGGGAATATCAAAGATCCCCGGATAATGATTTCAAATTTCAGGAAGTTATTTTTCGAACTCTCCTACCCTGCCAGGACAAGCAAGCATATAGCAGATCCATCCCGGGGCTCTTCCGCCAAACGGATCAATATGTTTTTGCGTTGGATGGTCAGGAATGACGGCCGGGGAGTGGATTTTGGCATCTGGAAAAGTATTTCCCCTTCCACCTTGTATTGCCCTCTTGACGTTCATTCTGGTCGAGTAGCCCGGAAACTCGGTTTGCTAAACCGGAAACAGGATGACTGGAAAGCAGTGCAGGAACTCACTTCAGCATTATTAGAATTCGACCCGGAAGATCCTGTTAAATATGATTTTGCCCTTTTTGGCCTGGGAGTTTTTGAAAAATTCTAAAAACATAATAGATGCCATAAAGCTTCAGAAACAATTCATAACATATAAATTAAAGGCAATTAACTTAAGCTAAAACCCGCCTTTTTTTGTAGGACCATCGCATCAGGTAAACCGAAATCATGAGTAGGAGAATTGCGATCCCAAAAGCACCTGAAAATCCTATAATCTCATAAAAGAAGACTCCCAGAATAGGCGCAAATATTGAACGCACTCCCGTCAGGAAAAGGTGGACCGACTGGTAATCATCGGCTTCTTCGGGTTTACAAAAATATGCTGAGCCGATATTCCATAACAGAACCATAGTTCCGGCAAAGATGCCGTTAAATGTAAAAGCTATAAGCAAAGTGGGATAAATCTGTATCCCTTTGAAATCAGTATGATAAGGCAGGTATTGTGAAAGCCCCATGAAGAGAATATAAAACAGAAGAGATGAAAATGTAATGGAGGCAAATTTTCGAGGATCCATTCTCCCCAAAATTTTCCCTGTATAGAATAAGAGGAAGATAGCCAGTAGGTTGTATGCATTTTTATAGAAAGCCACGCTAGAGTAATTCAGATGTAGTCCTTCATCAAAAAAGATATTGATGACCGGAGCGGTGATCATAAAGGCAAAGCCACTTACAAAAATATGCTGAGCCTATATTCCACAACAGAACCATAGTTCCGGCAAAGATGCCGTTAAAAGTAAAAGCTATAAGTAAAGTGGGATAAATCTGTATCCCTTTGAAATCAGTATGATAAGGCAGGTATTGTGAAAGCCCCATGAAGAGAATATAAAACAGAAGAGATGAAAATGTAATGGAGGCAAATTTTCGCGGATCCATTCTCCCCAAAATTTTCCCTGTATAGAATAAGAGGAAGATAGCCAGGAGGTTGTATGCATTTTTATAAAAAGCCACGCTTGAGTAATTCAGGTGTAGTCCTTCATCAAAAAAGATATTGATGACCGGAGCGGTGATCATAAAGGCAAAGCCATAAAACATGAAGCCGAGTTCAAAATGAAGATATGGACGGTTACTCTTCAGCACACGCCACATGTTTAAGGCAGAAATTTTCACTGATTTTGCAAGGCTTCCCGCTTTCGGCACCTGAATTACTTTGCTGTAATCAATAAAAGACAGAATATAAAGGGAGAATACACCCAATAGAGCTAGAACCGGAAAAACATAGACAAAGGCATAATTGTCAAAGTCAAGGAGCATACCATAAAAGAATGTAGTGACCAGCATCACCACCTTATTCAGGGAAGTTGTATAACTGTATAGTTTTCCAAAATTCCCATGCCTGTAATTCGTTTTCAGCAGGACATTAATAGCCGGGTAAATGATGATATTCCCAAAATAATAGAACAGGAAAATGAACAGAAAAATGTAATGATAGATTGAATTTCCATTATAAGCTTCAGGATCTTTAGGGAAGAACATTAAAAGACCTAAAGGCAGGCGGGTAATCAGCCCGGCCCATCGGAGCAGGGCTTTCTTATTTTTAATTCTCTTTCTTAATTCATTAAATAAAACCAGGAAAACAAAAACGATCATGCTGAACTGGAAGAGAAAACCAAGCTGATAACCGGAGCCTTTTATGCTTTTTATAAACACATATTCATTCAGGGCCAGCACACCCAGGATAATCCCTTCAACAAGCTGGTACCACAAGTGTAACCTGAATGCTTTAGATTCTTCCGGGTTCAGATCAAGCGCAATTTTTAGGTGTGGAAATTGAGGCACGTCCAGACAATTATCAGTCAAAATTAATCAATCCATGCTGCATCACAAACATTACTTATTTTGCTTCCAGGCAGGAGATGTATCAGCCGGGTAAAAACTGAACAAAAAAACATCATCATTGTTTGATAGTTAATAAAAACCTATAAATTAATCCTTAAATCATTTTAAGCTCAATGAAAAAATCAATTTTTATAATCACAATTTTTATTAGTTCAATATTCATGCAGGCACAAGCACAAGATGCAGCCAGGAAAAGCTTTTATGACTTCACTGTTAAAACCATTGACGGGAAGGATTTTCCTCTTTCGCAATTGAAAGGCAAAAAAGTCCTGGTAGTCAATACGGCTTCAAAATGCGGTTTTACTCCGCAATATGCTGACCTGGAGAAACTCTACGAGACTTATGGGGGCGATAATTTTATCATCATCGGATTCCCCTCCAATGATTTTCTTCACCAGGAACCCGGTACGAATAGTGAAATCCAGCAATTCTGTACTGAAAA
Organism: uncultured Bacteroidales bacterium; assembly: GCA_963787195.1. GTDB lineage: Bacteria > Bacteroidota > Bacteroidia > Bacteroidales > JAGOPY01 > CAWBCI01. The sequence continues at coordinate 78,221 of CAWBCI010000019.1, read as the reverse complement.
TTATGGGGTAACCTTCCCCATGATGGAAAAAATTGACGTAAAGGGAAAGAATATTGCACCTCTCTATAAATGGCTGACTGAGAAAAAGGAAAATGGGGTGATGGATGCATCTGTCAAATGGAATTTCCAAAAGTTCATGATTGATGAAAACGGAAACCTGGTGGGATATGCACCTCCTCCTGAGAAGCCAAATTCAGATAAAATTGTTGACTGGATCAAGAAAAGCTGATGCAATTTATTGCAAAGCGATTTATTACTCGTAATGAAATGGGATGAAGCAATTCATCCCATTTTTCGTTACTTTGTAAAGAATTGAATTATCATGCAATAATTTATCAAAGCACAGCAAATGAATTCAGAAGCATTCTTTAAAGTCAGTTACGGATTATATATTGTCAGTTCAAAAGACGGATCTAATTATAATGGACACATCTCCAATACTGTTTTTCAGGTCACTGCTGATCCTCCAAAATTTATAGTCGCAACTCATAAGGACAATCTTACCACCCGATATATAGAAAAAAGCAGGGTTTTTTCGATCTCAGTGCTGAACCGTGATACTGACCTTGAATTTATGGGACCCTGGGGATTCAAGACGGGTAAGGAAGTGGATAAATTCAGGACAGCCAATTACAGGCTTGGAATAAGTGGCTGCCCCATTGTTACTGATAAAACCCTGGCATTTATTGAATGTGAAGTGGAACAGAGCATGGATACCGGGACACATATAGTATATGTCGGGAAAGTCATAGATGCCGGTATCCTTGATGAAAAAGCCACTCCCCTCACTTATGCATATTATCGCGAAGTTATCAAAGGCCTTTCTCCCGAACATTCCCCAACTTTTACCACTGGGCATAAACTTGAGATTAGCCAGCCAAGCAAAGCTTCATCTGGGCAGGAGAATTCAAGACGTTATCAATGTTCAGTATGTGGATTTATTTATGATCCGGAGGAAGGAGATCCGGACAGCGGTATAGCTCCCGGAACCCCGTTTGAAGATATTCCAGACGATTGGTATTGTCCGGTTTGCGGCGTATCGAAGAAAGATTTCTATCCCATCGACTAAAAGAAATTACTCCGGTGAACAGGCAAATTCTCAGGCTGGCCATTCCGAATATAATATCCAATATCACGATTCCGCTTTTGGGACTGGTTGACCTTTCAGTCATGGGACACCTGAGCTCGGAGATATATATCGGGGCCATCGCACTGGGAGCTATTGTCTTCAACTTTGTTTACTGGGGTTTCGGATTTCTGAGGATGGGCACCAGCGGTCTCACAGCCCAGGCCTTTGGTTCAGAAAATCCCAAAGAAGCTATGCTGATCTTCAGCCGGGCACTCAGTGTCGGCCTTAGTGCCGGCGTTTTGCTAATCCTTCTTCAAAGCCCTATCTCATTTATTAGTTTTAAATTACTGGATGGCAGCCCTGAAGTAAAATCCTTAGCGGCAGAATATTTTCATATCCGTATCTGGGCAGCTCCGGCCACTATAGGGCTTTACGCCCTTACCGGATGGTTCCTTGGCATGCAGAATGCCCGTTATCCTATGATAATTGCCATACTCGTCAACCTGTTAAACCTGGGATTCAACCTGCTTTTTGTTTATCATTTCGGGATGAAATCTGATGGGGTTGCTCTCGGGACCGTTTTAGCCCAATATATCGGTTTTATATTTGCCCTCCTGCTTTTCTTCAGGAAATACAAATCATACCTTCCATTATTCAGATTGCAGCAAATGTTTTACTGGCCCGCGCTGAAAAGATTTTTCTCTGTAAATACCGACATCCTCATACGCACCCTTCTTCTGATATTCACCTATGCTTTTTTCACCTCGGCTTCAGCCGGAGTGGGCAATACGGTCCTGGCCGTGAACACCCTTTTACTTCAATTCCTCTTCATATTTTCCTATTTTATAGATGGTTATGCTAATGCTGCCGAGGCCCTGGTTGGTAAATACACAGGGGCATCCAATAAAGCTGATCTACATAAGGTTGTAAAAGCCCTGTTTATCTGGGGCATCAGTATTTCCATTCCTTTCAGCCTGATTTATTTTATATTCGGGGATAATCTCCTGAAGGTCATGACAAATAATGTGAGCCTCTTGTCCCAATGTGCCCCCTATTTGTTCTGGATCCCTCTTATTCCCATACTTACATTTGCAGCCTTTATCTGGGATGGAGTTTATATAGGAGCCACCGCTACCGCATCTATGCGGAATTCAATGATCATCGCCACGCTCCTGGTCTTTCTTCCCATCTACTACCTGAGCCGGGGAATCCTGGGTAACCACGCTTTATGGCTGGCCATGATGGGCTTTATGGTCGCCAGAGGACTTATATTGACTGTTTACTATCCTCACAAGGTGGGGAGACTTGATAAGGTGGAATAGTGGAAAGGTGATAAGGTGATAAGGTGATTTTAGTTCACGGAAATGATCTTGATTTCAGTGCGGCGGTTTAAGGCTCTTCCCTCGGGAGTGTCATTTGTGGCTATAGGTTTGGTCAAACCATAACCTTTATAGGAAAGTCTTTCGGGTGATATTCCCTCTTTCACAAGATAATTATATACGGTTTCGGCACGCCTTTTAGAAAGTTCCAGGTTGTATGCTGCCGTGTTTACATTGTCTGTATGCCCTCCTATCTCAACATTCAGTCCGGGATTATTCTTCAAAAAAGCCGCCAGTTTATTCAATTCCGCTGAGGATTCATGTTTCAGATCATATTTATCAGTCTCATAAAAAATATTATTCAGGACTATGCTGCTTCCCACCCTGACCGCTTCAAGCGGAATATCTTTATGATAGGGATTCAGTTTTTCATGATATCCCCTCAGTCCGAAATGCTCGGAATAAAACAGATATCCTGTTGCAGAGACATTCAGTGCATAATCCCTGTCAGTTGGTATACATACCAGGAATTTTCCATCTGCAGTGTTTGATGTGACTTTCACAACATCCTTCCCGGTCCCCAGATCAATAAGTAAAATGGTCGCCATCAAAGGTTTTCCGCTTTCCTTATCGAAAACCTTGCCTTCCAGATAGGTAACAGGCTCGGGCCGCATCCCCTGATATGGCACAAAACTATAAATATCATATCTACCATAACCACTAAGGGTATCTGAAGAAAAGTAGGCCATGTCGCCCCGGGGGTTCAATATGATTACCAACTCGTCGGAGGAAGTATTGATAGGATAGCCCAGATTCACCGGGCTTTTCCAGTTTCCTGACGTATCTTTCCTGCTCAGGAACAGGTCAGCCCCTCCCATTCCCTCATGGCCCTGTGAAGAAAAATACAGGCTTTTATTGTCATAATGGATGAAAGGGCCCATTTCAGCCTGGGTAGTGTTAATTGAATCCCCTAAATTTACCGGGCTGCCCCAGCTCCCATTTTCCTGACGTATAGTTTTCCAGATATCCGAACTGCCTTTCCCGCCTTTTCTTTTGGATGCGAAATAAAGGGTGTTTCCATCCGAAGAAATCGAAGGCTGTGAATCCCATTGATCGGAATTGACCAGAGGACCCATATTTCTGGGGCTGCTCCATTTGTCCCCGGTTTTTTTAGAATAGTAAAGGTCGCAGCTTCCGTAACTATCAGAACGGTAACAGGCAGTGAAATAAATTTCCTGCCCGTCAGGAGATATGCAAAGTGCCCCTCCATCCCCATTGTCCACGGGATAACCAAGTTTATTTGCTTTAGCCCAGGCATTTCCATTCCATCCTGAAAAATAAAAATCTTCTTCAAATTCTTTATAAATATTATTGCGATATTCGTTCAAAGGAGATCTGCGTGTGAAATATAATCCCATTTCATCGGCAGTAATAGCATTTACGTATTCATCACCTGCCGTATTAACCCCCTGTCCCAGGTTTTTGGGATCAAATGGCACAGGATGTTCAATTTGATCTTTCCTAAAATTACTTAAGGATAATTTTTTACTAACCAATGTCCTCAACTCATCCCGTATGCCTGCGATTCCAAGCAAACGTGAAAAATAGTCTCCGGCTTCTTTATAGTGTTTTAGGGAAAATTCCACGTTTCCAAGGAGATTCAGAAGGATTTCAGGGGAGACAGGATTTTGCTGCAGGGCTTGCTGATAGGATTTTATTGCCGTTTCATATTGCTTAAGTTCCAGGCTGATATCACCCTTCAAAATGAGGGCATCAGTATTCAATGGATTTACAGACAAACTCTTACGGACAAGTTTAAGTGCTGTTTTATTATCACCCAAATGATATGAGCTGATAGCTTTATCAAAATACCTTGATGATTTTATAATTGCTGAAGAATCGACTTTCGACTGCCCTGAAGTGAATGAAAGAAACAGGAAACAGAATGACAGGATAAGTAAAACAGCTTTTATTGGCGGCCATTCTGATTTCATTTGATTAATTGTTTTTCTTTTCAATAATGAATATTAATTTTTAAGGAATATTCATGTATTTATGAGTTTGAAGGGAAATTTTCCAGGCCGGATTTTGTTTGATATAATCGATTAAAAGAGGCAGGATTTTATCAATCCTGCTCCATTCCGGCTGAAGGTACAGCTGGCAGTTCTTCCCCACCTTCTCAGCATTCATTTCGGCCCAGCGGATATCACTGGGATTTGCAATTATAACTTTCAGTTCATGGGCCATTTCAAAAAATTCCATCAAGGGTAAGGAGCCTTTTTTGGGAGAGAGACAAATCCAATCCCAACTACCTGTCAGAGAGCGTACCCCCGCTGTTTCGAGGAATGTTTCTATGCCTGCCTTATGCAATTCTTTACAAAGATATTCAAGATTATAAAGTACAGGTTCCCCCCCTGTCACAACGACTGCTTTAGCAGGATGTGACTTCGCCCGGGCAATAATTTCATCAGTATTTGTAAGTGGATGAATGGCGGCATCCCAGGATTCCTTCACATCGCACCACCAACAGCCCATATCGCATCCCCCGAGACGGATAAAGTAAGCCGCTTTGCCGGTATTGAAACCTTCCCCCTGTATGGTATAAAAATCTTCCATCAGTGGCAAAATCCTGCCTTCAAGCAATAAGCTTTCCTGTTCGGTCGTCAATTCCATATTCCAAAATTTATTCGGGGGCAGCAGTCCTTACCATATGGCTATCTCCTGCATTGAAGAGTATTTTAAAATTTTCCGGAGGAATATCCCCCGTATTGAATACAAGATACGCTCTTCCATTGCTGTAATCAAAAGAATAATTCATAGGGACAGGATTCTCTTTACTATCCAGCAGATTAAATGAATAGGTATATCCCCGCAATCCGGTAATATCTGCCCTCAGTAATATAGTGCCGTTATTCCCGGTCACTGTACTGACTTTTATGCCTTTAAATAAACGAAGCATATGCTTGCGATTAACTTTCGTGTCAGCGGTTTCTCTCAGGTTGAATGTAAAAACCTGTTGCGCGAAAAGGGATTTTTCACATGAAACAGCCAGCTTTTGATTGTTCAGAAAAGCAATTCCTTCAGTCTGGGCACCTGAAAGGAATGGCAAATCAATTCTTTCAAAATTTCCGGATAAAAAATGGTCACCTTCAAAACCTTTAATGATCCACATAAACGGGACATAATCACGGTAGCCGATCAATGCCAGGGTTTTGCGGTCAGGACTGATATCAGCACCGGTTATCAGCCCCAGCGCGTTGAAACTACCGAGCAGCCGGGCAACCTGGGTTCCGGTATCTTTTGAAAGTTCATACAGCCGGCTTTTCCCATCAATCCAGTCCTTGGAAAAGAGGAAAAGATGGTCGTCAAATGTAAAAATTGATTCGCAGTCAAAATTATTCGCCCTGTTCAAAGCTTTGAATTCCTTCTGATCTTCAAAGCTGAAACGTATCATGCCGGCCTGGACTTCTTTCACATCTTTCTTCTCCAGTTCTTCATCCGGGATCTTATAAATGACCAGATCTTTGCGGTTCCCCAGGTTGTTCCCGAAATCGCCAATATAAAAATAAGTACTGTCATGGCTTATATCCTCCCAGTCGTGATTGAGGGCTCCGCTAATCCTGACTGTAACGAGTTTTCCTATTCCGGAAGGTGCAAATCCGTATAGTTCCGCTTTTCCACCACTGTCATTATGACTCCAAAGCTTGTTATCGAAAAGCTCTAATCCGGAACTTTCATTCAGATAAAAAGGCAAAAAGTAATCAGTTTTCAGATCTGATATATAATGAGTTATTCCTGAAGTATTGACAGAATCCTTTCCGGGAAACATCTCTTTGGGTAGCACTGTCGAGGCCAGGGCTGAGAATGAGAAACTCAGTGTGCATAGAAGAAAAAAGGAGATAATAATTACGCGCCGCATGGTAAGAAAGATATTGCATTTAAGCTATTTGCTAATAATGAACGATTTCAGGGTCAATATAAATTTACAATATTAACCTTGTATTCTCATTATTAAGGATAAATCTCTTTTTTAGCTGCTTTCAGGGTATTCAGCAGCAGGGACACGATTGTCATCGGGCCCACGCCTTTAGGGACAGGTGTTATATAAGATGCTTTTCCTGAAACTTCATCAAATTTTACATCTCCGGTCAGATAAAATCCCGAAACTTTTTCCATATCAGGGATACGGTGCATACCCACATCGATCACCACAACATCATTTTTCACCATGTCGGCTGTAACAAATTCGGGCTTGCCAATAGCAGCAATGAGTATATCTGCCTGAAGAGTGTATTTTTTCAAATCCTTTGTCTTACTGTGACAAAGAGTAACAGTGGCATTTCCGGTCTTGCTTTTCCTCGATAACAATAAGCTCACAGGGGTTCCCACTATATTGCTTCTTCCCAAAACCACACAATGTTTCCCTTCGGTTTCAATATTATAATATTCAAGTAATTTCAAGATACCGAAAGGAGTGGCAGAAATATAAGCAGGTAAACCTTGCACCATCCTCCCTATATTCACCGGATGAAAACCATCCACATCCTTTTCGGGTTTGATCCTTTGAATTACCTTGTTGGAATCAATATGGGCCGGCAGAGGCAATTGCACAATAATACCGTGTACCTCAGGGTCATTATTGACAAAGTCGACCAGATCGAGCAAGTCTTTTTCAGAAGTACTTTCCGGCAGGCGGTATATCGATGAAATGATCCCAACTTCACGGCAGGCTTTTTCTTTCCCGTTGACATAAGTTTGGCTGGCAGGGTCATCCCCTACGAGAATTGCAGCCAGATGTGGATCTGCGATACCATCGTCTATCAATTGGGCGACTTCTTTTTTAATTTCAGCCCTGATTTTCTCAGCCACCATTTTACCGTCAATGATCTGCATGTTTGATTTACTTGAAGATTAGAATTCCTTTAACGTTTGCGCCGGTTATTACGGATTGCTCCCATAACATTTTTAGCTTTGTTTCCGGTAGTCATCATTCGCATCATCTTACTGGTTTCAGAAAACTGTTTAATGAGCCGGTTTACTTCCTGTATATCTGTTCCGCTGCCTTCGGCGATTCTTTTGCGGCGGGATCCATTCATCAGTTTCGGGTTTTCTCTTTCGGTCGGGGTCATTGAATGAATAATAGCTTCGATTCCCATAAAAGCATTATCATCCAGGTCTATATCCCTGATAGCTTTACCCATGCCGGGAATCATCCCAATGAGGTCTTTCACGTTTCCCATTTTTTTTATTTGTTTGATCTGGGAAAGAAAATCATTGAAATTGAAGTCATCTGCTGCAATCTTTTTCTGGATCCGGCGGGCTTCAGTTTCATCAAACTGTTCCTGGGCTTTTTCAACCAGGGAGACAATGTCACCCATGCCGAGGATACGGTCGGCCATCCTGGAGGGATAAAAAATATCCAGTGCGTCTATCTTCTCCCCTATCCCTACAAATTTGATAGGTTTGTCAACTACAGCCTTGATGGTCAAGGCAGCTCCACCACGGGTATCACCGTCTAATTTCGTCAGAACAACTCCATCAAAATTCAGCCTTTCATTGAATGCCTTGGCTGTATTCACCGCATCCTGCCCTGTCATGGAATCCACCACAAATAAAATCTCATGTGGCTGTACAGCTTCTTTGATGTTCGAAACTTCCTTCATCATTTCCTCATCCACGGCCAGACGACCGGCGGTATCGATAATGATGATATTGTGATGTTTTTCATTGGCATATTTGACGGCATTCCGGGCGATCTTAACCGGTTCTTTGCTACCTTCTTCTGTAAAAACTTCCACCCCGATCTGCTCACCCAGGACCTTAAGCTGTTCAATAGCTGCAGGACGGTAAACGTCACCTGCGACCAGCAAGGGTTGTTTACCTTTCTTGGTCTTCAGGTAATTGGCCAGTTTGGCGGCAAAAGTAGTTTTCCCTGATCCCTGGAGGCCTGCTATTAATATAATGCTGGTTTTTGCCGATATATTGATATCGGCCTTTTCGCTGCCCATCAATACCGCCAGCTTGTCGTGCACTATCTTGACCATTAACTGACCGGGCGATACGGAGGTCAATATCTTCTGCCCCAGCGCTTCCTGTTTAACCTGGTCGGTAAATTCCTTGGCGATCTTGAAACTCACATCGGCATCCAATAATGCTTTTCTGACTTCCTTCAAAGTCTCCGCCACATTGATTTCGCTGATGTGCCCCTGTCCTTTGAGGAGCTTAAAGGATTTCTCCAGTTTGTCTGATAAACCTTCAAACATATAGCTTAATAGTTAGATTTAAAATTGAGTTTGCAAAGGTAGGGAAAATATCAAAATGCAGTGACCTTCTTCTACTCCCAACTTGAGAACGCAAAATGCGACTTCAAGTAAATATATTCTTCATTATTATCGGAAAAATTTTGGAGATAGGGCTTATAAGGAAGAACTAAAATCTCTATCAAAAAATGGAAAAAAAACCAAAAAATACTTATATTTAGAGATCTTAAATATATAAACCTGAACAAGATGAATTTTCGAAGCTTTTTCCTGATAATAATGATCATGGCCGGATCATTGCATGCCGGGGCAACCTGGGAACCCTTCGGGCCCGAGGGTATCAGGGCCAATAAGATCTGCTTCCTGCTGGATAATGCCAGCCACTGGGGCATTTGTCATGACCATGGTATTGCCCTGTACGATCATGCTTCACAAAGCTGGATGGATTATCCTTCCAACCTGCCGGTGATGGATGCTTATTATCTGAATGGGAACGAATTCCTGGTAATCCTGGGATGCGGCTCCTATTCAGACGGGGTCTATACGTTCAATCCGCAAAATGGAGAATTTGAACTTGTAGAATTTTTGGAATGTCCGAATTTTATCGCGTATGACGAGATCCTGCAAAAATATTACATAGGGCATCACTCCGGCCTTGTGACTTCAAGCGACGGCCTGGTCTGGAACCCCGTAGCCGGTTTTAACAATATGAATATAGTTAGCATGGCAATCTACCAAAACAACATAGTGCTTTCCCAAATGGACAATATATATTCCATCTGGCATTCCGGCGACCATGGCGATAGCTGGACGCAGTCACCCGCTGGTGTACCTATGATCAGCGACCTATGTTTTGACTATAACCAGAAACTATTCGGGATCTTTCCCGATCAGAGTTATTCTTCAGGCTTATGGTCATCGGATGATTTTGGCTGGTCCTGGGATGTGGAATTCTGGTCAGTGAATATGAGCAATGTGGAAATTGATGCCATGGGGGATGTATATGTAGGATGGGATGAGAATACCATGGGGAGCGATGAAGGCATTGCCCGATATGACATGGCCTCCGGAACTTATTCATTCATCAACGATGGCCTGTCAAGCCTTGTGATCAATGACCTGTGCATCAACCCCATGATGAGCGCAATTGCATTGTTTTGCTGCACCGACAGCGGGGCTTATATCACCTATGATTATCTTGGAATGAAGGAAAATGAAAATCCTCAAAGATCAGGCCTTTTAAAAGTCTTTCCCAACCCGGCAAAGGATGTTTTGCATATAGTTTATATTCTTGAAAATTTAGGCAGAAATGCTACAGTGCAAATATTCAGTTCAGATGGCAAAATGATACTGGAATCATCATTCAATAAAAATAAAAAACAATTGAATGTTAATATTTCCGGGCTATCATCGGGTTTGTATTATATTATTGTAAGAAAGGATAATTCCTTTTCTTCCAGGAGATTCATTATCAGGTAAGTTTAGGTACTACTCTAAGGGACCATTCAGTTTTGATGCTTTTTAAGATCTGAAATCTCCTTGTTCAATAAATCAATCTTTTCATTCAATTCTCTGATCATTTCCTGCTGCTCCTGTACAGCCTTTATCAGTAAGGGAGTCATTTGCCCGTAGTCAATTCCCATAGGCTCTTCCTCGACATTCCCGTTTTCTTCACCACTCACAGCCTGCGGGTATATCCCTTTGAGATCCTGGGCTATAAGTCCTATCATTTCAATACCCGGAGCAGATTTCATCTCATATTGCTTAACACTGATTTCCGAGAGCAATCCCAGGGCATTTTCATAGTCTTTGATATTCATCTTCAGGCGCCTGTCGGAAGTCGTACTGTAAATCACCTGTCCCGCTCCATTACCGCATATCCAGCCGGCATAGGCAGTACCACCATCTCTCAGAAATTCCACAAAGCGGTTACCACTTCCAGGATTCACAGCTTGTAAGACAACCCTTAGGCCATCACCAGCAGCACTGTTGGAGTTCTTGACCATGGTAACATAACTGTCAATATTATCGACAACCTCAAATTTTCTATAAGGATCTAATATGCCAATCCCGACACGCCCTCCCATAATGGCCATGGTATTGTCCTGGCTTACATTGGCAAACAGCTGGTTATTAAGTGCAATGGCAACAGAATATTGACCTGAAGCTTCTATATGATCCCCCATAGCGAATGAATATTCACCGCTAGCCGTTGCATAATGACCGAATGCATTTGAAGCAAGGCCACTTGCCGTTGTATTTTTACCCGTTGCAAAGGATCCGTCTCCGCTTGCTATGGTATTTAATCCCATTGCAGCTGAATAATTCCCAATATTCTCATCATTCCATTGGCTCCCATTAACATAGCCGGCCCTGAATGCTGCTTTCGCAGTGTACCACATCATCCTGGTCCCCAATCCTTCAACAGGTATAGTACCGGTATTAAATGTTCCTGTAAATAATGCTCCGTTTGTTCCTGATACCTGCAGATCAGCTGTTGGGATGATCGTTCCTATCCCAACTTTTCCTCCCATAATGGCCATCGTATTGGAATTCGCCACATCGGTCCCTGTTTGATTGCTTAGCGCTATGCCAACGGAATAATCACCTGACACCCCAATACCAAAACCAGTGGAAAGCGAATAGTCTCCGCTCGCAGTGGTGCTATAGCCCATCGCAGTTGCAAGGTGGCCACTTGCCGTTGTGCTTTCACCTAAAGCAAGGGAAGAAGGGCCACTTGCCAGCGTTCCTGCACCAATGGCAGTAGAAAGGAAATCACTGGCCTTTGCATTCAAGCCCATTGCTACTGAATAAGCGCCAATATTCACATCATCCCATTGGGTCCCCTCTACTGTTCCAACTCTGAATGCCGATTTTTTGGGATACCACAACAGCCGGGTACCGGCTCCTTCCCCTGGAATTTGCCCGCTATCGTATGTACCTGTAAACAACACCCCGTTTATTCCTGTAACCCCCAGGTCAGCAATTGGACCGAGAACACCTATGCCGACACCACCCAAATTGTAATAAATATCTGTGCCATACTTGGTCCAGATCTTTTTAGACAGTTCATAGTTGTTCCACCATAAAGTGCCACTAATGTTATAAAGTTTATTGTCCGGGATTGTCGGGGGTTCCCCTGCACTAAGAAATAATGACCCGAAGTAATCTTCGTCTTCAACCCTTAACAAAATATTATTATCAGAGTCTTTGACTTCCACATTTTGTGAGAAAAGGCAAGTGGAATAAATTACAATTGCCAGTGCGGGAAGTATTCTTCCTGCATACTTAGGGCTTAATTTGGTTTTTTTCATGGTTAATAATCTTGGGGATGGATAATTGTGTTTAATATGAAGAATAGCTTCTTCCAAAAAGATATTTAGTCATATTCTTTTCAAACCTTATCAGTACTTTTTATTATCAGCTTGCATTTGATTTGCCTTCAATAATTCTATTTCCGATTTAAGTTCTTCTATCATTTTCTGCTGTTCCTGAATTGCTGAGACCAGCAGGGGGGTGACGCGGCCATAATCGATTCCCATAGGGTCTTCCTCAACATTCCCCTCAGGATTACCACTCACTGCCTGGGGATATACTTCCAAGAGTTCCTGTGCGATAAATCCGATTTGTTTTTTTCCTGGTGCAGCCCTCATCTCGTATTTCCTGACTTTTATATTTTTAAGCATCTCAATCCCTCCATAATAATCTTCAATATTCATTTTAAGCCTTCTGTCAGAAAGAGTGGTGTAAAACACACCGGTAGCGTTATCACCACAAATATAACCCGAGTAATCGCTTCCACCATTCCTGAGAAACTCCACGAAGCGGTCGCCATTTCCCGGACTCGAAGCTTGCAGAACGACACGGAGCCCATCCCCACCTGAAGGGTAGCTATTCTTGACCATCGCCACATAACTCTGAATATAATCAAATACCTCAAATTTCCTCGAGGGACTAAGGGTACCGATCCCGACATTTCCACCCATAATGGCCATGGTATTGTCCTGTGTAAGATTGACAGACCCCTGGTTATCAAGTGCGAAAGCAATGGAATGTTCTCCTGAGGCTTCTATATAATCTCCCATTGCATAAGAGTAATCACCGCTTGCAATGGTATGATTTCCAAATGCCACTGAAGTATAGCCACTGGCTGTGGTATACTCCCCCATTGCAAAGGAGGCATATGCACTGGAAGTGGTATTATATCCCATCGCAACTGAATAATTCCCATTAGCAACCGTACTATTATTCAATGCAAGGGCAAAATTTGCATTGGTTTGATTATTATATCCCATGGCAACTGAGTAGGAGCCATAGGCATGACAATAAGTACCGATAGCGACTGAACCCTGGTTCTCAGCAGATGTTTGCTCACCCATTGCAATGCTTGATTGAGCGGAGGCCTTGACATTGGTTCCAAAAGCAAAGGAATAGTTGCCCGTCTGAGCATCATCCCATTCATCAAGGACGGCTGCACCTGCCCTGAAGGCAGCCTTTTTCGGGTACCACATCATACGGGTGCCCGTTCCTTGCGCCGGGATACTGCCGACTCCAACCGTACCTGTAAAAAGCACCCCGTCATTTCCTTGTACTTGCAAATCGGCTGAAGGGAAATTTGATCCAATCCCGACTTTTCCTCCCATGATTGCCATGGTGTTGGCCTGTGAAACGGTCACACCGGTCATATCAGCGAGTGCGATCCCAAAGGAGTAAGTACCTGAGACTGCCAGGCCGTATCCAAAAACAACAGAGCGGATTCCGCTGGCAGTCACGTTGGATCCGAAAGCGCGAGAATAATACCCTGTTGCGTGGGCAGATGCCCCAAAGGCCAGTGAGCCCTGACCGCTTGCATCAGCTGAAGATCCGAAAGCAAAAGCTCCATCATTTGTAGCCTGGCTATTGTTCCCCCCGGCAAATGAAAAGAGGCCGCTGGCTTTGGTAGTAATACCGAAGGCCATTGAACCTACGCCAATATTAGCGTCATTCCAGGAATCGTCTGCAACGTATCCTGCCCGGAATGCTGCCTTATTCGGGTACCACATCATGCGGGTCCCGATCCCTTCCAGCGGTATAGCGCCGCTTTCATATGTACCGGTGAATACTGCTCCATCTACTCCGCTTACATGCAGGTTTGCTAATGGGGATGTCACCCCTATGCCTACTTTTCCTGAATTGTAATATATGTCCGAACCGTTCAATGTCCAGGGAGTGGACCCCACTGAAGAACCGTTCCATCTTAGCACACCTCCTACATTATACAGTTTATTAAGAGTGCTAAGCGGTGTAGTTCCGGAATTCAGATATATTGAACCGCTGGAACCTTCATCCTCGACCCTCATAAGGATATTATCATCGGTATCCTTTATTTCTACATTCTGGGCACAGGACATTCCATAAATAAAAAAAACAAACAGGAGCATAATTATACCCCTCATCCGGGTGATTTTCTTAATTTTTTTCATTGTGGTAATTAATTGGTTTGGTTTGGACTGGATGTAAAACTCGCTTTAATTTACGAAAAATTCCACCTTGAAGTCAATATAAAATGACTCATAAATGACCTGATATATAAAACTGGCTTGTAAATACTTTTTGGGATTTGACTTTTTGGGTATAAAAAAAGCCGCGAAAAGCGGCTTTTTTCTGGGTGCACGAGGGGGCTCGAACCCCCGACCTTCGGAACCACAATCCGACGCTCTAACCGACTGAGCTACGCGCACCATGTAAAAATCGGAGTGCAAATATATGACTTTATTTTTGTATCCATCCCCTGAACTTGAAATTTTCCGGATAATCTTACTAAATTTACCCGATCAGGTAAATAGCTCAGAAGCTTAATAATAAACCTAATCATTTTGATGTATTTCCACAGACAAAATAAATACAGTTCCGGTTCATTATCAAGACTTGCCTTCCGGCGATTTATAAATAACCCGCTCTCATTTACGGCAGCCTTCTTTATAATAATCTGCATCTTAGCAGCTATAGCCGGATATCTTATTACACCTGATCCAACTCCTTTCGCAAACCGGCAATACCTTGAGCTGGCTGTTCAAAAACCTGGTTTCAGGGTTGTGATGCTAAAGGTTGCGAGGAATGAAATACCGGTCCATTCCGGAATATTCCATAGAATGATCTATGGTCAAAGGAGTAATTATAGATATATACCGGTGATGTCAGTGAGTTTTGACAAGGATGAGATCATCTATCATGAATTTACCGGAGATGAGAAAATAGAAGGACCTGAAAAGACAATTAAACTGGCTGATGTTGTTTTTCATCTGAAGCCAGAACCTGGTAATGTCAGATCGGATCAAAACAAGAGCTATTTTACCCTTTATGATAACAGGAAGGATTCGGCGAATATTGCGGATCTTAGTAAAATTGCCGCTGCTCAGAATATTATAACGAGAGAATACTATTTGGGAACCGATCGTTTTGGGAGGGATATGTTGAGCCGTCTGCTTATTGGTACAAGGATCAGCTTATCGGTAGGTTTGATCTCTGTTTTCATTTCATTGCTGATTGGGATAAGCATCGGTGCCATCGGAGGCTATTTTAGGGGATACATTGATAACATTGTAGTCTGGCTTATAAACGTTGTGTGGTCCATTCCCACTCTCCTGCTTGTCATAGCAATCAGCTTTGCCCTTGGAAAGGGGTACTGGCAAGTATTTGTCGCAGTGGGTTTGACAATGTGGGTGGAAGTTGCCAGGGTAACACGGGGTCAGATACTGAGCCTCCGTGAGAAAGAATTTGCCGAAGCCGGCAAGGCCCTTGGATATTCGCATTTTCGGCTTATATTCCGTCACCTGCTTCCCAATACCATGGGTCCCATCATAGTTATTTCGGCAGCTAATTTCGCATCCGCCATCCTGATCGAAGCCGGACTGAGTTTTCTGGGTCTGGGAGTGCAACCTCCGGTACCTTCTTGGGGAAGCATGATCCGTGACAATTACTCCTATATCATACTGGATGCAGCCTATCTGGCTATCCTTCCGGGAATAGCCATCATGTTAATGGTCCTGGCCTTTATGATTATTGGGAACGGACTCAGGGATGCACTTGATGTGAAAGTGGAGATGAATTAATCAGCTTTGCCTCTTAATTATAAGAGCAGGGATTCCTGCGGTCAAAAAAACGTTTACGCTTTTCGTATATATTGATCTTGAGGGAAACATACAAGTCCATGCCTGTAAAATTCCGTTTCCCGAAAAATCCCCCCAAATTATCGGAACCTACAGTCAAATCAAAGATCCTGAGAGCAAAACCCAGTCTGGGTTGGGTATAATCGTACAATACAAGCGGCATACTGACTCCGAATGCCCGGCATTCATAACGAGGCGTGAGAGCGAGTATCATTGGCCTTTCAACCATAGGATTAAATACTCTTAAAGGGAGAAGTAAAGTAGAATTGACATACCAGGAGTCCCGGATATTATAGTCAGCCTGGACACTTAAAGTCATCGGCAGGTATATCTTAAATTGGTCACCTCGGTAAGAGCCCTTAGGATCGCCGTAGAACATGTTGCTCAACTCATCAATCTCCTCCTGGATATTTTCATAATCCATTTGATCAACATTTATCCAGGTATTGGAAACATTTTCATAGGCATGCACCTGGGCATTCTTTTTAAAAAGTATTCTGCCAATATCCAGAACCGACACTCCAAGCTTGAATTTGTAATCTTCAAAATGCTTTTTGTAAAAAGCGGGCATAGGTTTCCTCTGATAAGCCGCTTCCCTGAATTGGTAGGTGAAGCCGATATCGATACCAGCACCGCTTCCTTTAAATATATCATGGGAAAAATCAACCTCGTCATTCTCATAATTAACAGGCAATGCCATTCCAAATTCAGCATTGAAATTGACAGCGCTCAGAATGCTGTCATTATAGGCAATATAACTGGTAGATCCTCCGGACAAGTAAGCTCCACTATATCCGAACAGCCGGTTATAACTTATCCCGGCTGACCATAAATTCCTCACATCTCTTTTGATAATAGTTGCATAGCTGAACCCCAGTTCCCAGAAAGCCATTGAAGCTGTCCGGTAATCATCTCTTATATAAAAGATATTATGTTGTGGGTAATAATCCAGGGTATAATAAGAGAAATTGGCCATGTCATAAGGAACATTCCTCGTTGAAGCAATGGTCCGGAAAGCTGTATGAATCGTAAAGACATTGTCCCGATAACTAAACATAGCTGAGGGACCTGTAATCCGGAGATTCAGATAAACATTTTTGGGTCGATGATCCTTATCATAGGCCTGCACATTTCGGTTCCCTGGTCCGAAGGGTTTTGGCCTTAATGGGAATTCATAAGATCCGGTCATTAACTTAAAGGCACCTGCTTCATTATTGGGCAGATAGAAATAATTATTCTGCTCAAAAAAATGAGCTGTACCTATGTTAATATCAAATTTGAGTTTGGTATTTGCCGTAGAGGAAGGATTTAGAGAAATTCCGCTTGAACCGGCATAATTGCTATTAACAAGGGATAGCATTTCCTGAGCTGTAAGTAAAGTAGGAAATACCACTAATAAAAAGATATAGATGCTTCGTTTCAAAGATCAACAGGTTAAGTTATTGATGGTGGTCAAAAACTGTCTCCTGAGTATTCATCCTGAATTATTGAATACGTAATATGTTTGAAGCAAAAAAAATTATTGAAAAATTGGAATTATACCATCGAAAATTGACCTGTCAATAGTCAGTTATCAATTAATAATGAGCAAAATAAAAATATTGGAGAGAAGATCAGGGGTGTTTTGAATAGTGTTTGGCATGTTTCCTTCCTTTCAGTTTAAAGGCCCCATATTCATCATTTTCACATTGATTATTTCTTCCTTTTGGACAATTGCCTTTACTAAAATTGAGCTTAACTGAAAAGTAGATATCCATACCTGTAAAGTCAGGAATGCCAAAAAGGGCATTCAATTTGTCTGTTCCAACAGTCAGGAACTCATACCGCAATGCAAACCCAAGCCTGGGATATCTCCATTCATAAAGTGAAACCGGGATAGAAAATTCAAAATGAGCAGTTTCATAACGGGGACCAAACATAATCTGAGTAGGGCGATGCACTGTTGAGTGGGTAAGCATTAGAGGTTGGATAAATGCACCTGACACATACCAATTGCGATAGAAGCGGTAATCAGCCTGTATACTTGCCGCGGCCGGCAGGAATATGCTCATGGAATTGCTTTTGAATGACTGATTCGGATTCCCGGTTAATTCTCTGCTAAAAACTGACATAGTGCTGTTCATATTCCGGTACAAAATAGTATCTATCGACATCCAGTATTTACTGACATTATCAAAGCTATGTACCTGAGTATTTTGAGTGAATCTGACAGCGCCTATATCAATAAGTGATATGCCCAACTTATATATATAAGGGTTATAACGCTGGTCACAGAGTTTTTGTATTCTCCTTTTCTGGTATGATAAAAGTTTTTTCTCGTATGTGATCCCAATATCTACACCAACACCCGTGCCTTTTATCTGGGATCCTGCAGGATAATCATTGTTATTATAATTGATCGGGATGCTCATACCAGCTTCAGCAGTCAGGTTACGGATATTGATCGAACTATCATTCACAACTATATAATCAGAATTCTTTGTATAAAGATAACCGCCTGATATTCCAAATAAACCTTTCAGAGTAACTCCTACTGCCAAATCTTCCAAATTATATTGAACCAGGGAATATGCATATGTAACACCAACTTCGCCCAAAGCCAGGGTTGCCATACCATAATTTGATCCCTTGAAATTAATATTTTGCTGTTCGGTATATTTCAAACCGATATAAGCGAAATTCGCCACGTCATATGGCATGTTGAACACCGAACTCAGAACCCTTGTACCAATATAGGCTGAAAAGGCATGGCGCCCACTCGCCAGCATAAAAGAAGGCCCGTGAACCAGCACACTTACATAAGCATTCTTAGCATCAGTAGTTCGGGAATAATCTACTGCGCTTCCAAAAGGGGGATATGATGGTAGTTGCGGATTTTTTTGAAGCAGTTTGCCTAATCCGAAATCCTTCCCGTGCATGAATAAATAATTATTATCAGCGAAAATATCAACAGTAAGGATACTCATATCCATATAAAGCTTTGAACTGACTATTGAACTGGGATTCATAATTGCGCCGGATGAGCCTGCGTAATTGCTCATAGCTATTCCCCACATTTCCTGCGCATTTAACCTGGAAACCGAGAAAAGGATTAAAATTAAAAGGAACCTTTTAAGTATTATCCTGATTTTTTCAGGCATCAATTCATTTTTGGAGATTCAATACTTTGCTTTTTTTAGAACGACAAATATAAGATTTTCAGTTTAGGAATCTGAAATAATTTATCTTAACTTCTTTTCTTTCTTATCATTCATTGGAAATCAATGTCAAGAAATTTTTTTTGTGCTCTCCCAATTGTAATCAACAGGCTTTACAAAAAACGACCTAATTATCTCTGCCATGCTAAATATTGCATCTTTTGGCACACAGCTTGATAAAAGAGCTTTCCCCTGTTTCATTCATTATTAAATGGGGAAAAATTCATATATTTGCAAACTTTTAGAATGATCGGTATCAAGCTGCGGATGTGGCGTAATTGGTAGCCGCGCCAGACTTAGGATCTGGTGCCGAGAGGCGTGGGGGTTCGAGTCCCTTCATCCGCACTTTTTTAATTGAATGATCTTTAGATGAAAATTTAATCCTATTTTAATGAATATTAGCAGAGAAGATACAGGAGATCTGACAGCTACGCTGAAAATACAGCTTGCTAAAGAAGATTATGAAGGAAAAGTAAATAAAACTCTCAGGGATCAGCAAAAGAAGGCCCAAATGCCGGGTTTCAGACCTGGGAAAGTCCCTTTTGGAGTTATAAAGAAAATGTATGGTAAAGCAGTTTTACTTGACGAAATCAACAATCTGCTGTCCGAAAGTCTACAGAATTATATTAGCGAAAATAATTTGAAGATATTAGGCAATCCCTTGCCTAATAAAGAAAAATCTCCCCAAATAGATCTGGATAATGACCTGGAATTTGATTTTTATTTCGACCTTGGTTTAGCTCCGGATTTCAAACTCAACCTGACGGATGACTTTTCGGTTCCATATTATGACATAAAGGCAGATGATAGTATGGTGGAAGAAAACATTATGGAACTGCGTACCCGTATGGGAGGCCATTCACATCCTGAAGAAGTAGCAGATAAAGATGTCGCACAAGGTGATTTCGTGGAAATTGAACCTGATGGTCAGCTTAAAGAAGGAGGAATTCAGCATAAAAGTGCCGTGGCAGTTGACCTTATCAAAGATGAAAAGGTGAAAGAACAGTTCCTGGGACTGAAAAGTGGCGGAAAGCTTCGTTTTAATCCGCTGAAAGCTACCGGTAATGCAACAGAAGCAGCCCATATGCTTGGCATTACAAAAGAAGAGGCAGAAGGTCTCGATACTGATTTTGAATTCACCCTGGATGAAATCACCCGGCATGAGCTGGCAGAACTTAATGAGGAATTTTATAAATCAGTTTTCCCGGAAGATGATATTAAAGATGAAGCCGGTTTCAGGGAAAAACTGAAAAGTGCAATCGAAAAATCACTGGAAAAAGAAAGTGACCACTATTTCCTGCACCTGGCCACAGATAAAATCATGGATACCACAGAAATTCCTTTGCCGGATAATTTTTTGAAAATTTGGATTAAAGAAGGATCTGAAAAGGAATTGACGGATGAGCAGGTTGATGCGGAATTCGAGAAATTTAAAAAATCCATCCGCTGGCAGCTCATCGAATCCAGGCTCATTGAGGATCATGACCTGAAAGTGGAAGATGAGGAAATGAGAAATGTTGTGAAAGATTATTTCAACGGACAAATGTACTTTTCAGCTCAGGATGAAGAATCAGAAATGCGCCTGAATAAAGTTATTGATTCGGTCCTTGCCAATAAAGACGAATCAGGTAAGATATATGACCAGGTATTCGAAGCTAAAATGCTCGACCTCTTTAAGAAGATCATTAAACTTGATCATGAGGATATTCCCTACAAGGACTTTGTTAACTTAGTGAGTAACCACAAACATTAAATTATATGGACCATAATGAATTCCGTAAATATGCAATAAAGCATCGTGGCATAAGCAGCCTGAGGCTTGATCAATATAAAACATTCGCTGAAAATTATATTTCTCCGACCATTATTGAAGAAAGACAGTTAAATATTGCTACTATGGATGTATTTTCCCGTCTTATGATGGACAGGATCATCTTCCTTGGAGTGCCGATCGATGACTACGTTGCCAACATTATCCAGGCCCAGTTGCTGTTCCTGGAATCGGTTGATGTCTCAAAAGATATCCAGATATATCTGAATACTCCGGGCGGATCGGTATATGCAGGTTTAGGAATCTATGATACCATGCAATACATTGCACCCGATGTGGCAACAATTTGTACCGGAATGGCAGCCTCCATGGGTGCTATCCTGCTATGTGCCGGCCAGAAAGGCAAACGAACAGCTCTTAAACATTCTAGGATACTTATCCATCAACCTATGGGTGGCGCCGAAGGACAGGCATCTGATATTGAGATCACTGCTCTGGAAATCCAGAAAATAAAGAAAGAATTATATGAGATCCTCTCTCATCATACCCAGCAAACCTATAAGAAGATTTGGAAAGATGCTGACCGGGATTACTGGATGAACGCTGAAGAAGCCAAATCCTATGGTATGATTGACGAAGTTCTTGTGAGAACCAGCAAATCATAAATTACTAAATGGCTAAGGAAAAACAACATTGCTCATTTTGCGGTCGTGACCGTTCAGAAGTAAATGTACTCATTGCAGGGATTGATTCACATATCTGTGATGCCTGCATTACACAGGCTCAGAATATCCTGAACGAAGAATTCGTACATCTTAATGAGAATAAACCTTTACCTGAATTCGAATTAAAGACCCCCTTGCAAATCAAAGAATATCTTGACCAGTATGTAATCGGTCAGGATGATGCCAAGCGGGTTCTGAGCGTAGCTGTATATAATCATTACAAAAGAATCAGGCAGCCTGATGATGATGATGGGGTAGAGATTGAAAAATCAAATATCCTGATCCTGGGTGAAACAGGTACCGGCAAGACCCTTCTGGCCAGGACTATAGCCCGCATGCTGAATGTTCCTTTTGCTATAGCCGATGCTACGGTTCTGACCGAAGCAGGTTATGTTGGTGAAGATGTTGAAAGTATCCTGTCAAGACTATTACAGTCAGCTGACTATGACGTTGCTGCGGCTGAACGCGGCATTGTCTTCATTGACGAGATTGATAAAATTTCGCGCAAGAGCGACAATCCTTCAATTACCAGGGATGTTTCGGGTGAAGGTGTGCAACAGGCCTTGCTGAAACTCCTTGAAGGTGCCATTATCAATGTGCCACCTCATGGGGGAAGGAAACATCCCGAGCAAAAAATGATACAGGTTAATACTCAGAATATACTATTCATTTCCGGAGGGGCTTTTAATAATATCGAGAAGATCATTGCTTCGAGATTGAGGACCAATATGATAGGATATGCGAATAAGGAAAAAGCTGATGTAAACCGCGAAAATTTATTGGAATATGTCTCCCCTGCCGATGTGAAGAAATTTGGGATGATTCCCGAAATTGTAGGTAGGTTTCCTTTAATTACTTTCCTGAACCCTCTTGATATGGATGCCCTTAAGAGGATCCTGACAGAGCCAAAAAATGCACTGGTCAAACAGTTCACCAAGTTATTCAAGATGGATAATATCAGCATCAAATTTGAGGATGAAGCCTTGAATTTTATTGTCGAAAAAGCTCTGGAACATAAACTGGGTGCCCGGGGCCTTCGCTCTATTATAGAAGCTATCCTGACGGATGCGATGTTTGACCTGCCTTCGAGGGGAAAGTTGAAGAAACTGGTAGTGACAAGGGAATATGCTGAATCCAAGTTTAATAAGACAGGAATTTCCAGATTGAGGGTTGCCTGAGTTTTTGAAGCGCTGCTTCCCATTTGCTGAAACTGACTGTGTTTGCGCTGATTTCCATGGCATAGTTGTTGGTATTTTTATAAAAATATCTTCCTTGAACAGCAAATTATTCATAGGATTTATACTGATAATAATTTCCCTGACGGCCTTTGGCCAGGAAAAGACTAATAAGGTATTGGCCGGAAAAGTAATAGAAGGCGATACTACTGCCCTTGTTGAACTACCTGAAATAGAAATCTTTTCTTTCCATCCCACAACACGCCGTGAACAAAGAAGGCTCACCCGCCTGATGATCAATGTTAAAAAAGTTTATCCCTATGCCAAGCTTGCCGGAATCAAATTAAAGGAATATGATGAGATATTGTCAAAGGCAAAGAATGACCGGGAGAGAAAACAAATCATGAAAAAACTTGAGAAAGAAATCAATGATCAGTATGGTCCTGAATTGAAAAACCTGACCTTTTCGCAGGGAAAGATACTGATCAAACTAATCGACAGGGAAACCGGTGATACTTCGTATGACCTGGTTTCTGAATTAAGAGGCAATTTTGTGGCATTTTTTTACCAGACCTTTGCCAGGGTTTTCGGTTATAATCTGAAAGTCAGATACGATCCCAATGGAGAGGATAAGGATATCGAACATATAGTACGTATGATTGAAAATGGTCAGCTTTGATGGGACTAAATTCCCCGTCACTTGAGACGAATAAGAGATATTTCCTTAAGATACCCCGCTGCTTGCGGCAGAGTATCTTATTTGAAAAATTATTTGCCTCTCCCCTGGATCACGATCAGAACTGTATAAATGAGAATTTTAAAATCCATGGCTAAGGACATATTCTCGAGGTATAATAAATCGTTTTTTAGACGTTCCACCATTTGATCCACGTTTTCAGCATAACCATATCTTACTTGCCCCCAGGAGGTTATACCAGGCTTTATTTTAAATAACAGCTTGTACTCCGGAGCTTCTTTCACTATCTGATCAATATAAAATTTCCGTTCCGGGCGATAGCCTACCAAGGACATGTCCCCTTTCAAAACTGTGTAAAACTGGGGAATCTCATCCAGGCGTACTTTCCTCAGATAACGGCCTATAGGTGTTATGCGGTTATCATCTTTGCTGGCCAGCTGCGGGCCGTCTTTTTCAGCATCCATATACATAGACCTGAACTTATGCATTTTGAACGGAATACCATGAATTCCAATCCTTTGCTGGGAATAGATAACCGGTCCCCTTGAACCAAGCTTAATCATTATCGCTATAAACAGAAAGAGTGGAAATAATATTATCAAAGCAAGCAAAGAAGCTACGATATCGATAAACCTTTTGATAGATTGCTGCCAGGCGGGCATTAGTTCGGGAGATACCTGTATCAGTGGGTAATGCCAGATGGAGGTCATCTTTACGGTTCCCATCACAAAGTCCTGCATGTCGGGAATGATCTTGATAATCACATCCGTCTCCTCCAGAAGTGTGATAATCTTTCGAACGGTTTCCCTTTCTGAACGTTCAATAGCTATAATGACTTCTTCTACCTTATAATCCCTTATCACATTTTGCAAATCCTCATAACTTCCCAAATGCGGAAGGTACTTCTCAATCTTATAATTCTCATAATCAAAAGCATTCACAAAACCTACAAAGCGGTTCCCGGAAGGTATCTTCTGGTTTTCCATATTCTCGTAAATCTTGATAGCATTCCCATTACTTCCAACTATGATAGTATTGAAGCCTATTGTTTTATAATGAATTTTACGGACAGTCTGGGTGGTGAGCATCAACCTGCCTGAAAAGGTGATGAAAAAATGCAGGGAATACAGCACCAGGAAGGAAAGATAATATGATTTATACGAGATGATAACATCGTCCAGGATAAGTGCGAAGAAAATTATAATAACCCCGATCAGAGAAAGCAAGAGCGTCTGGCTCAGTTCCCTGAGCCTTGATTTCCGGTATATTTTCAATGGACTGTATGTTCCTACTAATGTGTAGAGAATCAACCAGAATACGGGAACGATTAATATACCCAGGTAGAACTTGTTATCTTCAAAAATGAAATTGAAATTTTCAAGAGAACGGGGTTCCAGAGAATATTTGCGGTAAATAAAAAAAAGGCTCCAAGCTATTGCTGCTGCCAGGAAATCAGCCAGAACATACTTGAATACTTGTAAATTTCGGTTCATTTATTTAGTTTGGTCTGGAAAGAAGTTTAATATTGTCGAGATAAATCTTTTGAGTACCTGAAGAACCACTATAATAGGCTTCAAAGATAATCTTATAATTATCAGCATCTGTAAAGTCATTCACCAAAGGTGTGAGATTGACATATATTTTTTTCCAGGTATTAGTAATGTTCAGGATCAGATAATCCCTTTTTTCAACGGACTGGTCGGTTTTTTGAATATATACCCCAACCAGGACCAGTACATCGGTTTTAATATTCAATTCCATGAAATGATAATCCCCCCGGTTAAGGTAAAATCCCTGGCCATTCCCATCATTTGACTGAAGTAATACATGACTCCGTTCTGCATCCAGATAAATTATCCCTGAGTGTTTTGAATAGTTATCCAAAAATGCCTCCGGATTGTTGGGTGGGTTAGTAATATAAATGCCAGTATCACTTCCGGGAGCTTCTTCGAGGACAAGGCTCGCGTCTTCGAAATCTTCCATCCAGACAAATTCAGTATTGCTTTCATAACTTGTCACCGGATTTATGCTGCCGACACTGTCCTGGGAAAATTCAAAATTATCATAAATTACCGGAGTAAAGAAAGGATAAGGAGCCCTGGTTGTAGAAATTCCATTAAGTTTAACACCCGGATAAACCTTTAATTGATGGGGTCCCTTTACCAAAACAGGGATCAGCGCCGGAAGTTCAAAAGTTCCAATCGACTGATCATCTACATAAACCCATGCATCCAAAATAGCCTGATTATTTGTACCCTGGATACCGTAATCGGTACTAAGATCAAAACTATTAACCTGAAGATAGGAAGGTATAGTCTGATCTCCTTTGAATTTATCACATGAAACCATTGTGACAAAAAGGAATAAACTGATCAGGCTTACAAAAACTATATGTTTCTTATTTGTCATTGGGCAGTTTGATGTTAGAAGTCTCCTGATCAGATATATGAACGATAGGCATTGCTGTATATTGCAACAGAAAACAAATTAGAGATTCATTATCTGTATTGATTAAAAATTACCGGGTTCGATCTGTATACGGTCAATGATCCTATAAGCAACATCCAGTGCATCATAACCGTCATTGATTGTAACTGAAGGTGTGGTGTTGTTAACAATGGCCTGGTAAAAACTTTCCAGTTCGGTTTTGATCGCATTAACAGGAAGGACTTCCGGTTTATCGAAAAGTATCTGCTTTTTCCCTTTATTTTCTCCCAGATCGATCACCATTGCAAAAGGGTCATCAACCTGGCCATGAATATCTTTCATACGGATGATCTCCACATCTTTTTTCAGAAAATCAACTGAGATGTATGCATCCCGCTGGAAAAACCGGAGTTTCCTCATGTTTTTCATTGAAATACGGCTGGCCGTGAGGTTAGCAACACATCCATTATCGAATTCTATTCGGGCATTTGCAATATCAGGTGTGTCACTCACAACCTTCACACCACTTGCATGGATTCTTCTGATATTCGATTTTACCACACTCAGTACTATATCAATATCATGGATCATCAGGTCAAGAATTACCGGAACATCCGTTCCCCTGGGATTGAACTGTGCCAGCCTGTGGGCTTCAATAAACATTGGCTGGTTCAGGTAAGGTTTAACAGCCATAAAAGCCGGGTTAAACCTTTCCACATGCCCTACCTGTACCTTGATATTGGCCTCGTCAGCAAAAGCAATCAGCTTCTTAGCCTCTTCCGGGGTCGTCACGATTGGCTTTTCGATGAAAACGTTTTTGGATTTTTTCAAGGCCCGGGAAGCACAGTCAAAATGCGAAATAGTCGGCGTTACTATATCTACTATATCAACCGCATCAATCAGCGAATCAATATCAGTATACCTTCTTATTGAAAACTCTTTTTCAACTTTTTTGGCCGTTTGTTCATCGGGATCATAAAATCCCACCAGGTCAAATTTGGGTATCTCCTGTATACATTTCAAGTGTATTTTCCCAAGGTGCCCGGCTCCAAGAACTCCGATTCTCAACATAATTATGATTTTTTGCAAAGGTATATTTTTTAAATTTTGTCAGAAAGTATTTCTTACTTTCGTGCACAAGTCATCGGAAAGTAATAAATAACATAGTAATTGACTCATAATGACCTTGATAAGTGAATCGTACCGACATAAAGGCCTGAGAAAAAAGCTGGTTGATAGTATACGGGCTAAAGGAATAAGGGATGAGAAAGTCCTGGAAGCGATCAACAGGATTCCCCGTCATCTTTTCCTGGATTCCTCCTTTCTGGAATTTGCCTATGAAGACAAGGCTTTCCCTATTGGATCAGGACAGACGATTTCACAGCCCTATACGGTTGCATACCAGACAGAATTATTACATATCAGGGAAGGTCAAAAAGTACTGGAAGTGGGGACAGGCTCAGGTTACCAGGCCAGTGTTTTAATGGAATTGGGGGCTAAAGTCTATTCTATAGAACGACAAAAACGGCTCTTCGAAAAAACCAAAATCTTTCTGCCATCTATAGGTTACAATCCAAAACTTTTTTATGGTGATGGCTATAAAGGCCTTCCGTCATTTGCTCCTTTTGAAAAAATACTGATTACAGCCGGGGCACCGGAAATCCCATCCGGCCTGCTAAGCCAGCTAAGTATCGGAGGAATGCTTGTTGCACCTATAGGACCTACAGAAGTCCAGACTATGATAAGCGTTTTGAAAACGGGTGAAAACGATTACGAATACACCGAACATGATCAGTTCAGGTTTGTTCCAATGCTGGAAAATAAAGCAAAAGGATAAAATATAATTTAGAAAGATTTTATATAGCCACAATTTTCTACTTTTGCATCACGTTATTAATACATATTTTCCTTCTGAAAGTATTATCATTCAACCAAGTTAAATCACTAATACTAAATTTTTTATGAAAAAGATCCTTTATTTATCAGCTGTACTTTTAACAAGCAGCCTACTTTTTTTTAGTTCTTGTTCCAAAGATAGCACTACCCCAACTCCTCAGCCTCCTTCATTAAACATGGTTGCAGGCGCCGGATTTATCTCAGGGAATGTTACTCTGGAACCAAATGCACCTTTTACCGTAAAACTGGCAGCTTTCCAGAATGCAGATTCCAAGAAAAAACTTACAAGCCTTAAAGTTTCAAGGACCTTTACTCCTGCCACCAAAAATGTAAATGCAGATACTACCCTTGACCTTAACAATGTTGAAAGTATAGAGATTACACTGAATTTTTATGCACATCCAAATGTAGGTTCCGAAGTTTTCGAATTCACCCTGATGGATAAAAATTCAGAAACAGCTTCTGTATCATTTACGGTTACTACTGCAGTCAGTTATAACAAATACTCGAATATAGAACTTGGAAGTTTCAACACATTTGATCCCACTCCCAGCTTTTTCGCCAGCAGCATAGATTCCGCGATGACAAAATCGGTCGCCGCCAATAACCTCTCGGTCATCGATTTCTGCTTCCTGAAATCAGAGACAGATCACAATAATTATATGTGTGCTATCAACGACACCAAAGCCATTTCAGCTTATGCCCTAACTAGCTGGAACCCGAAAAATGCTACCAAACTGGCTACCTCAACAGTGAGCGCAACTGAATTTGATGCTATTTCTGATGGCAGTTATCTTAGTTCTATCGATATTCCGGATCCACAGAACGACCATTCAAGAGTAGCACTTGAAAACGGGAAAGTTTATTCTTTCATAACGGTCCAGGGCAAAAAAGGATTGATCAAGGTAGTTGACCTATACAGCCGGGGAGATTTTGCTAAATTTGACATAATTATTCAGAAATAATTATTTTATTTTCCAATCACAAAAAGGCGCTTCTTCATATGAAAAAGCGTCTTTTTTATTCTCTCGGTAATCTCTTGATCAGATAAGGGTATTCTGCCAATTCTTATACTCAATGATTATCTGGTTTACCTTTTCTTCAAATGGCTGTTCACCATCCAGCCAATGGATCTTAACCCCTTCCCTTTCCATCTTTCTGAACCAGGTCATCTGTCTTTTAGAAAATTGATGAATGGCTGAATTCAGGCGTTGAAACATGTCATTGTAATTGATCTCCCCCAGAACATACTGTGTCAGGTACCTATACTCCAGACCATAAAATTTCAGTTTTTCCGGATCCACTCCTTCACTGATCAGGCGCTCCACTTCTGCAAGCATTCCTTCTTCAAGCCGGTTCTTAAGTCTTTGTGTGATCCGCTTCCTTACTTCTTCCCTCTTAAATAAAATACCAAATACAATTGCACGCATTTCCGCCATATCCTTAGCTTTATCGTCACCTGACCTATCATACAGAGCGATTTCAATCGCACGGATAGTTCTTTCACGATTTTGAGTATCCGTCACGTTATGAATTTTCGTGATATCAGCAAGAATGTCCATAAGTTCCTCTTGATTCTTCAACTCCAGTTCCGTTCTCAGGCCTGGATTTTCGGGAACTTCTTCGAGGTGGTATCGCTGCAAAGCTGCGTCAAGATATAAACCTGTTCCACCGCACAGAACAGGCAATTTATTCCGGGAAAGAATATCAGAACAGGCTATCTCAAAATCACTTTTAAATCTAAAAAGATTATATTCTTCTCCGGCTTCAGCAATATCAATCAGGTGATAGGGAATTTTTTGACCATGAATGAAATATTCCGCAAGATCTTTGCCTGTTCCGATATCCATCCCTTTATATACCTGTCTTGAATCAGCACTGATAATTTCTCCATTCAGCCTGTAAGACACTTCTGCAGCTATCTGACTTTTACCGCACGCTGTGGGGCCAAGTATCACGATCATATTTTAAATATTAAGACTGTATTTTTGCTGATATTCTGATTCAATGATCACCAGTATATTACGGATCTGATCAAGCAGAACAAGCGATGTCAGATCAAAATCCAGTTCTTTTTCGGCAATTCCCAATTTATCCGGCAAATCCGGGGAATATGCCGACAATAATTCCCAGAGGCAAATTTCATCTTTTTTTTCAAGCTTTTTCTGTTCACGCTTAAGATATTGAAGGATACGTAAGCCATCAAGTCTTTCATGACAGGCCCTGACAAAATTATCGATATTCCTGTTGTTCATTCTCAATGGTTGCCAGGGATCCTTTTCAGGAAATACTTCTGTCAGAAAATCATCCAGCGGGGTCTGAATTTTATGATGAAAAAGTTCAGGAAAAAGCCCGGTAGTAAGGGCGATTTTATCAAAAAGGGACATATCGTATATCGGATAACTTGACCAG
Organism: uncultured Bacteroidales bacterium; assembly: GCA_963787195.1. GTDB lineage: Bacteria > Bacteroidota > Bacteroidia > Bacteroidales > JAGOPY01 > CAWBCI01. The sequence continues at coordinate 48,125 of CAWBCI010000019.1, read as the reverse complement.
TCACCTTCCCTGCCCTTAATCATGGCAGGTCCGGTCCCGAAATAAACCCTGTCTGAAAAGCGGGCCTCCGGATAAACTTTCTCCTCATTCCAGAAAAGTACAGGTCCGGCTTTCACCATTTTCTGAAGAAAATAAAAATCCTCCCCGCTCATCATGGGGCTCATCCCTCCTATCTTATTATAAGCCCATATTGGAAAAACGAGCGCGGAACCCAGGGCTGAAAATGAATAAGGACTTCTAATCCTCCATAAATTAATAGAGTATGACCTCATATAGATTTCGTAATGAAGGATTGCCCTGTCGGCAGATTCATTTCCGGTCAGGCGGTGATAATAGGGGACTGAAAGGGCCAATGCCTTTGGATGGGCATTAAAATTTGAAATAAGGGAATGAAAATAATCCGGAGCGAAAAAAGTATCAGCATCCAGACTTACAATCAGATCCGTCGGTCGGGCATGTGACTTTACGTCATCGAGTAATATTTTCCTGGCCCAGCCTACGCCATGTCTCCTACCCTGCCATCCCCTACCCCTGCTGCTTTTATCAATGACTCTCAAAGGAAAATCCCTGATTTCTGATAGAATTTCGAGACTTTTATTGTTGTTCCGGCATATCTTCAATTTATCCTCATTATCCCACCATTCATCCGGCTGATTCACTATGACAACCAGCTCAAACTCCCTGAAATTTTGTGAACGTATCGATTCTATAAAATCGGGAAGCCTCTCCAATTCATCCAACAGGGGAACTGCGGCAATTATTCTGTCATAAATCAATTCACTCTTCATTATTTAAAAATTCTTAAATTTTATCCAATTAAGAACGGAATAAAAATTGAATTCCCTCAATTTTCATATATTTGAGCCTAATTTGTACCTATTCTAAATAGTATCGGCTATGGAAATGAATGAAATTCTGGATAAGCTTCCCAAACATCTGATGTCACTTGTAATCGACCAGCCATACAATGAATACAGTCCTCAGGACCATGCTGTGTGGCGTTATGTTATGCGCCAGAACGTAAGATACCTTAGTAAAGTTGCTCATGGATCATATCTTGAAGGCTTGAAAAAAACCGGAATCTCGGTTGATCAGATACCTCATATGTACGGAATGAACCGTATACTTAAGGAGATCGGATGGGCAGCCGTATCTGTCGACGGCTTTATCCCTCCCTCGGCCTTCATGGAATTCCAGGCATACAAAGTACTTGTGATAGCCGCTGACATCCGGCCTATCGACCAGATTGAATATACTCCGGCTCCGGATATCATACATGAAGCGGCCGGTCATGCCCCTATCATCGCTCATCCTGATTATTCAGAATACTTGCGGTATTTCGGCTGGCTTGGAAGCAAAGCTTTTTCATCAGCAAAAGATTATGAAATCTATGAAGCCATCCGTCATCTTTCAATTCTGAAAGCCGATCCTTATGTTTCAGAAAGTGATATCCGGAAGGCTGAAGAAGAGTTGGCTAATATTGAAGCCATAGTGGGGCCTCCTTCTGAAATGACCCGCATCCGGAATCTCCATTGGTGGACGGTTGAATATGGTTTGATAGGAGATTTGAAATCTCCAAAAATATATGGAGCAGGGCTTTTATCATCTATAGGTGAAAGTTATTCGGCGCTGAATAATGGAGTTAAAAAATTGCCCTATACCCTGGATGCTGTTAATACTGATTTCGATATTACTACCAAACAGCCCCAACTATTCGTCACTCCGACTTTTGAACATTTAACGGAAGTCCTGGAAGAATTTGCCGATACGATGGCTCTTCGTACCGGCGGTGTGGATGCCTTGCTTAAAGCCATCGAATCCAACAATACAGCTACCTGTGTTTACAGTTCAGGCATGCAAGTTTCAGGGACTGTAAATGAAGTCATCATCCATATGGAAAAACCGGCCTATTTCAGGACGACAGGCCCTTCAACCTTGAATTACAAGGATCATGAACTGCCAGGTCAGGGAAAGGAATATCACCGGGATGGATTTGGTTCCCCGGTGGGTAAACTCCGCGATATATCCACTCCACTTGAGAAAATGACTGATGCTGAACTAAATCAGCATGGGATTGCAAAGGGAAAGAGAATAAATCTGGAATTTGAATCAGGTGTGAGAGTGCAAGGTTTTTTAAATAGTCTCTTGAGAAAAGATGGAAATCTTTTAATGATGAGTTTTTCAGATTGCAAGGTAAGTTTCCGGGAAAGGATACTCTTCCAGCCTGAATGGGGAACTTATGATATGGCTATTGGTGAGTCCATCGTCTCAGCTTTTTCGGGTCCGGTTGATCCTGATTCTTTTGGCCTCAGTTACCCGGTTCCGGTTGAAAAAACCCATAAGATATTTCACTCTGAAGAAGCAAAGCGATTACATACACTATATCAAAAAATCAGGAATTTAAGGGAAACTAAAAATTGGGATACTGACAGTCTTAAAACGATATTAAATACAATCGAAAAAGAATTTCCGGCTGAATGGCTCCTTCCGATGGAAATTCTGGAACTTGTTTCGGGAAAAAACACGGCATTGGATAAAGAGATCAGGGAATTACTTTTGCGGAAAAAGGAAGAAAATCCCCAGCTTGAAAAACTGATAGACAACGGATTACTCTTGATTCATTAGTTTTCCTGCTTCAAATTTACAATCCATTATAAATAACTTCAAAATAATGAAGTGAATTGAAGCATCTTCAATTAATTTCAAACTCCAGACCTTCACCATCCTTTTTTTGATGTTTATTGCTACCCATACCCTGTAAACGCAAATCACCCGATCTTTTAATTTCATACTCAGCTTCTATCCTCTGCCCTATGGGCTTCAGAAGTTCCGGTCCATCGGCCAGTGGATTCCGGATTCCGGCATCGATGGGATAGGCATTCATGAGCTCTGCCGGGTAGGGCTTTAATACCGATATCACATCCGACAGAGGAGCCTGTTCATTCAACCAAAGCTTCTCCGCCGACCTGCTCAGGATCAAAGGGCAGCGCTTATGAGGCAATTTCCGGAGAAGTTCATTTGCAAAGCTTGTAATTATGGAAAAAGACCTGAGGATTTCACCGCTTTCAGGATTGTTCCATTCATCCCAGATGCCGGCAAAAGCAAAGGGTCTGTCACCTCCCTTCAAGTAAACCACATAAGGCTTTTTAAGTTTTTCTTCTGTTGTACCTTCTATAAAACAATCGGCTATAACAAGGCAGCGTTGTGAACGGATAGGCTTGCGGAATGCCGGCTTGGTGATGATTCCCTTAGCCCCGCTGTAATTAGGCTCATCCTCTTTATTATGGTCTCCTTCAAGACGTGCATTGAAAAGATACATGGGCTTTTTTGCCCAGAAAGGAGTCATCCCGAATTGCAAAAGGCTTAATTCACGGGGATTGTCAGTTGTGATAACCGGAGCATAATTACCGGGAGAGATATTGTAACTGGGTTTATATTCCAATCCCTCAGGAGCTTTTACGTTGAAGCGTTTTTCAATGACTTCCAGTTTCTGGACTAAAACATACCTTCCGCACATAGGCAAAGATTTATAAATCACTGCCCATCAAGGTCCCGGATTATTTCATCCATTTTTAGAATGAAATAATTGTCTGCCTTCCGGGCTGATCAAAACTATTAAATTATTTCTATTATAACAGCATATTAGTTCATTGGTTTTCTGGTCTCTGAAAATAATTCCTTTCTCTACAGCTTCGAAATCCTTAAATTTTTTATTATTCATCAGATTTTCCTTAGCATTATTGAAGGATTCCAGGGCCTGCCTGTCTTCATTATAGTGAAAAATGAAGAGCTGAAAGTCGGGATATTTGAGATAGAGTCCATCTTCTATATTAAATATATTCTTATAATCAAAATAATAGAAATTGGACAGCCCTATATTTCCCCTGAAATAAACCGGATTTTGAATTATACCTTCTGTTTTAATATTTTTAAAGATAGCAGGCAATCTGGAAGATGCAGGAATACGCGCATCAATATAGGCGGCTATCATTGCCATAGTTTCGTCGGCAGAGGATTGCCGGGAGGTCCGGGATATATTAATGAAGTAATTATTTTTCCAGAAGCTGATATAATCTTTATTCACATTAGATTGAGCCCCAAACCCCGAATTAATACCTGTCTTGATATTATTCATGGAAAAGATACCGGAAGCCGCGGTATCATCGGTCATTTCATAAATCTCGGCCTGGATAATATTATTGTCTTTATCTCTCAGTTGACCGGAGATAGCACTTCGAAAACCATATTCAAAATAAATATCCGCACCTCCGTCAATCAGGTCGTATAATTCATCACCACTATAAATCTGCGGATCTTCAACCCCGGAAATTCCATTTTTAAATCCTTTGGAGGGAAATAAATCTGCTATAGATATATCCTGTGGAAAAACAGTATAAGTTAAAAGACATAGTAAAATAGTGTAAGTGATTTTCTGCATTTTTTCAGACCCTGTTTTCTTTAATTTCAAGATTCTGGAAATACATAGTTCCTATTCCCATTTCATGGGCTTTTACAATGGCAAGAACATCTTCCGGGGCAAAATCCAGAAAGCCGGCACAGTAAGCATCTAAAGCAACCGGATCAGTACCGGCCAGTACTTTATCCAGCTGTTTCACCTCACCGGGACCGGATGGTCCATTAGTGGTCAGGAAAAGAGTTGAATCAACCACCACAAGGTCCGATTTCCTGAGTTTGCTCATATCTGCCAGGCATTGTGCAAAATATTCCGGATCATCCCTTTTTCCGCTTCCCAGGTGGAAACTTACATTAGTTTTGCGGGTATTGAGTCCCATCAGATTTTTCAGGCTTGAGGTCAGCAGAGCAGTAGCATGGTGTTTAGCTATCGGAATGTTGATAAAGACATCACATTCAAGAGATTTACTTACAATTTCAATATCCTTAAGTATTTTAGCCCCTGGCACTTCATGCAAGAGCCGGAAGGTAGGTTCCGTTAATTTCGCGGGAAAAGAGTTTTCCTTCAGATTGACAAGTTCACTCAACAATCCTTCATATTCATTAAAATATATGCTTCTTTTCCAGTACTCTTCTTTCACATATTGAAGTAATGTAATTTCGCCGGCACCCGCCTCTCTACAAAGTTTGAGGATTGCCAGGGAAATATCCGGATTAACGAAAGTTCCGGGAATTTCAAAATCGGAATTAATCAGGATACCAACCTTATCCCCTCTTTTAATGAATTTAGATATCCCGCCAATATCTTCAATGGCTGTAAGGGTACTCCTGAAATAATCAGTTCCTTCGCAAACGGCTATATCCGGAATCCCAGGTATCATCCCGGGTTTAAATAATGCAGAAGATATGGCCGGATGTAAAATCGCGGCACCGGCACATACCAGACTGCTTTTCTGAATAAAATTTCTGCGGTTCACTATTTTAGGGTTTGGTTAAATAATGTTGATCAGGTAAAGATATTCAAAATTATTCTGAACTATTTAGGCGCTTAGACACATGAACTGGTTTGAGTCTACCATTTGTACATTAGAGTTTATAAACTGTGAGAATTTAATAATCAGGATGAGCAGATTTCAGAGAGAATAAAAAAACTTCCGGCATCACTTTAAAAAGCTGTATGCTGGAAGTTTTCTGTAAAATTCAAGCTAATTGAAACAATATTCTGAATTATGACTTTGATGATCAGAGCAATAATTCAAACATGGCTTCTACTATTTATTATTTGATTGGGAAATAAATGTTGGTTTGCCACTTAGTAGTATCGGGTTCGATGGAAGGATCTGTGATATAACTCTCGATGGGGCCACCATTCATTTGAAGTCCGTATTCCTTCATATATTCATCCATAGAAGAATACATAGAACCTGAACCTTCATAAGAACCGAAATAAGTTCCTTTCAAAACCTGCATCGTGGGGATGTCTTTAAATTGTATGTTACCTCGTCCATTGACTGCCCTATCGACTGGTATTCCATTCTCAAATACACTAAAGTGATTTTCCTCATCCCATTTATGATATATAGTGAAGGGATGGCCCGCCATTGCTACATCTTTGTGTTTTGCGAGAAATTTTGTGAGTTCGCTAAAGTCTTTTCCCATTACTTGATCCATCTGATCCCAACTGCAGGAATCCAAAATAGTAATGGCCTTGGTTTCATCCAATTGAGTAAGTTCAAATTTAGGTGCATTTGGCATGCCTTCACTTACTTCCTTCAGTCTGTCAAGTCCGCTTTTAAAAAATTGATTCATCATGCCGGGCATGAGTACCCCGAAAAAGCGTTCTACAGGGTATTTCAGTTTGGGAATATCGAGGCCCCAGGTAACTTTTGTTGAATCCCCTTCGGGTACAAAATTAAAGTAGCTCTGTGCGGTCCCCTGTTCCATAAAATCAAGATCATATTTTACGCTCGTATAGGGCAGACTTTCAACAATAGTCATGCTGCCATCACCATGTTTTTTGCTTTTCCATGACATTTTAGCACCTACACCCAATTCCGGGCCTGAATAAGTGTTTACCATCAGGGAATCTGTTTCAGCCCAGGGCGACCATGCTGCCCAATTATGGAAATTATTTACCTGCTTGAATATCACTGCAGGTTCACGGTTAATAGTGATAGATTGTTCCATGTGGACTTTTGAGGGTAGAAAAAGTGCCACGATAAAGAAAAGGGCCACCAGGACCAATACTATAATTCCAATGATTTTGAGTGCTTTCATAAGGTTAATTTTAATTGATGAAGATTATGGGCTTTGGATTATGTGAATATCAAATATATAAAAAATAATGACAGCACAAAAACCTAAAAGCTCTATGTATACTAATGAAAATTTGCACATGATATAGCATAAACACATTAATTGCAAATATTCCCTATAGTGCAAAAAAAAAGATATCCCTTTTTGAGATATCTTTTTATATTTAGTTAGGACGATTTAGTCTTCTTTTACCTTTTCCACAATGCGCTTGAAGGCTTCAGGATCATTCATCGCAAGGTCTGCCAGCACTTTACGGCTGAGTTCGATGTTATGCTTGTGAAGTTTGCCCATAAAAACCGAATAGGAAAGACCTTCTTCCCTAACGGCGGCATTGATACGTTGGATCCAAAGTGCCCTGAAATCGCGTTTTTTCAGCTTACGGCCAATATAGGCATAGCTGAGGCTCTTTTCGTAAGCATTCTTAGCGACTGTCCAGACATTTTTTCTACTTCCCCACTGCCCTTTTACACGGCTGAGGACCTTTTTTCTTTTTGCTCTTGATGCAACTGCATTTACTGATCTCGGCATTTTTCTAATGATTTTTGTTTCAGCGTTCCGGCATATTCCGGAATCTTTAATGCTGACAACAAGTTAAACAATGATTGAATTACTGGAGCATGTCTCTGACATTCTTTTCATCGGTCTTATCAACGATCGCAAAATGACCTAAATTGCGTTTACGTTTCTTTGACTTTTTCGTCAGAATGTGACTTTTGTAAGCATGCTTCCTTCTGATCTTTCCGGAGCCGGTTACTTCAAACCTTTTTTTAGCACCGGATTTGGACTTCATTTTCGGCATTGTACTGTTTGATTTTAGTTATTTAATATATTCAAAATGAATTGAACTCAGATTATTTTTTTGGTGCAATCACCATGATCATTCGCTTTCCTTCAAGGCGTGGAAGTTGTTCCACTTTACCAAATTCTTCAAGGTCGGCAGCAAATTTAAGCAATACATACTCACCCTTTTCCTTATATATAATAGTTCTTCCTTTGAAGAATACATCCACTTTAACTTTAGCCCCTTCCTGAAGAAACCTGATGGCATGTTTCAGCTTGAAATCAAAATCATGGTCGTCGATATTTGGTCCAAGCCGGATCTCTTTCACCACAATTTTGGCCGTTTTGGCCTTCATTTCCTTTTGTTTTTTCTTCCGTTCGTAGAGGAATTTCTTATAATCCACTACTTTACAAACTGGCGGGTTGGCTGTCGGGGATATTTCCACCAGGTCCAATCCCAGATCTTCTGCAATTTTGATGGCATCACGGACAGCATAAATGCCAATTTCAACATTTTCGCCGACCACCCTGACCATCGGTGATCTGATCGCATTATTTACACGGAAAGGCTCTTCTTTAGGTTTAAAATCCCGTCGGCCACCGCGGCCTCTGAACTGATACGACGTTGCTATACTAAATTCTCCTATCTTTAATGAAACTTAAATGAATTATTCTTTTCCAAAAGTAGATTCCTTCACTTCCTTTTGCAATCCTGAAATGAATTCTTCCACCGCTATACTTCCCAAGTCGCCCTTTCCATGCCTTCTCACTGAAACCGACCCTTCGGCTTCTTCCTTTTCGCCAACGATCAGCATGATGGGAATTTTTTTCAACTCGGCATCCCTAATCTTCCGCCCGGCTTTCTCACTCCTTTCATCAATCAGGGCGCGAATTTCGGAATTTCTCAGCAAATTTAATATTTTTTTCGCATACTCAAGATATTTATCACTGATAGGCAATATTATAACCTGATCAGGTGTAAGCCAGAGCGGAAAATTTCCTGCACAATGTTCCAGCAATACAGCCACAAAGCGTTCCATCGAACCAAAAGGGGCCCTGTGGATCATGATTGGCCGATGCTTTTCATTATCGCTTCCGGTATATTCGAGCTCAAATCTTTCGGGCAGGTTATAATCAACCTGTATCGTTCCAAGCTGCCATTTTCTCCCTAAAGCATCCTTCACCATAAAATCCATCTTCGGGCCATAAAAAGCAGCCTCACCTTCCACAACAACATAATCCAGACCGCTTTCACGTGCCACTTCGAGTATGGCATTTTCAGCCTTTTCCCAATTCTCATCCGATCCTATATACTTCTCTTTATTGGCCGGGTCGCGCAGGGATATTTGTGTGGTAAATTCCTTAAAATCCAATGCTTTGAAAATCAGCATAACAATATCCATAACCCCCACAAACTCCTCCTTAACCTGATCAGCTGTACAGAATATATGAGCATCATCCTGTGTAAAACCCCTTACCCTTGTCAGTCCATGTAATTCACCGCTTTGTTCATAACGGTAAACTGTACCGAATTCGGCGAAGCGCAAAGGAAGATCTTTATAAGACCTGGGTTTGCTGTTGTATATTTCGCAATGATGCGGGCAGTTCATTGGTTTAAGCATAAATTGCTCACCCTCAACCGGAGTATTAATAGGCTGAAATGAATCCTTACCATATTTCTGGAAATGACCTGAAGTTTTATACAGATTCACGTTCCCGATATGCGGAGTAATTACCTGTTGATAGCCAGCTTTCCGCTGTACCTGCTTTAGAAATTTCTCAAGTTGTTCCCTCAGTTCTGTGCCTTTCGGGAGCCAGAGAGGCAGGCCGGCGCCGACATTCTGTGAAAAGGTGAAGATTTCCAGTTCTTTCCCAAGCACCCGGTGGTCCCTTTTTTTTGCTTCTTCCAGTAATTCCAGGTATTCGGTCAGTTCTTTCTGCTTCGGAAAAGTGATGCCATAAATCCGGGTAAGCATCTGCCGGTTCTCATCCCCTCTCCAATATGCACCGGCGATATTCAGAAGTTTGATCGCCTTGATCGGACTGGTATCGGGCAAATGAGGTCCGCGGCACAGGTCGGTAAAGCTACCGGATTCATAAAAAGTGATCTGACCATCTTCAAGATCCTTCAATAATTCCAGTTTGTAAGGATCGCCCTTTTTCGTGAAATAATCAATGGCATCTTTTTTTGAAACATCCTTACGATTAAAAGTCTGTTTCTCTCTGGCAAGCTGCAACATCTTTTCCTCTATTTTCGCCAGGTCCTCTTCTGTTATCGCATTTTCCCCAAAATCAATATCGTAATAAAATCCATTTTCTATATCCGGACCTATGCCGAATTTAACTCCCGGATAAAGCAGTTCAATAGCCTCGGCCATGAGATGGGCGGAGGAATGCCACATAGTAGCTTTACCTTCGGTATCATTCCAGGTAAGCAGTTGAACTTTAGAATCTTCCATGATCGGCCGTGTAGAATCCCATACCATGCCATTTACCCTGGCCGCCAGCACATTCCTGGCCAGGCCTTCACTGATTCCGGCTGCTATCTCCAGTCCTGTTACCCCTTCAGGATACTGCTTTACTGAATTATCGGGCAGCGTTATATTTATCATATACTAAATTGCTTTTTAAAAAGAGGGTGCAAAAGTAAAGAAAATACTTGGTTTTGGCTAATGTATTGAGCTGAATTCCTAAAGAATTTTTAAAATATTATTAATAGATATTGGGAGATGTCACTTATACCTTTGAAAAATTTTCTTTTGTCCCGAAATTTAAATTAATCCAAATTATGGACGATTATCATTCGGATAGTTAATATGAATAGAGGCCTTTAAGAGCAAGCTCTATTTCCATTATCTTAATGATCCCTACCCTGATAGCCAGTTTATACGGAATGAATGTTCCCAATATATTTGAGAATAATATTTTCGGATTTTGGCTGATTTTATTGATCTCATTTATCTTATCCTTATCCGGAGTTATCCTTTTTAAAAAGAAAAACTGGTTTTGAAATTCTTGTTGAGTCGATAAGAAAAACAAGTTTTGATGCCGTTACCTGAAAATTCCCATGGAGTTTAGGAGACTCATGTCATCCATTTGCAATTTATTTTTCTTTTCATACAAACTATTAATCAATAGCTTACATAATTTTAGTAGCTTGTTAAGCAAAATAATATAAAAATATTTAGTACTTGGTATTGCATAGTACTATAAGTTGTATTATATTTGCTGCATGAACATCGAAAAAATACAAGCCCAGATGAAGAAAGGTGTACTGGAATTGTGCATCCTTTCTATAGTTTCGGAAAAGGATGCTTATACAACCGACATCCTGGAGAAACTTAAAGAAGCGCGATTGATCGTGGTGGAAGGCACCCTATACCCTTTGCTCACCCGTCTTAAAAATGAGGGTATGCTGAGTTACCGCTGGGAAGAATCGACCCAGGGACCGCCCCGCAAGTATTACCGTATTACTGAACTGGGAAAGAAAATGCTGGCCGAGCATAAAACCAGCTGGGAAGAACTTGTAAGTGCGGTAAAAAGGCTCATTAATTAATTTGTAACCAATTGAAAAATTGTAAATAAAATGAAAAAGACACTCACCATTAACATCAGCGGGATCATTTTTCACATAGATGAGGATGCCTTCAATAAACTGAATCGTTACCTCGATACCATCAAATCACATTTCAGGAGTTTTGAAGGAAAGGATGAGGTTATTGCCGACATAGAAAACCGCATAGCCGAGATCCTGCAGCAGAAAGTTTCCGACTCAAAGCAAGTCATCACCATAGAAGATATTGAAGAAGTCATTTCCATCATGGGCCAGCCAAGCGATTTTGATGTGGACGAAGAGGAAACTTCCGGCGCCTCCTCTCAGCCACACTATACGGGTAGGATAAAGAGGTTATACAGAGACCCCGAAAACAAGATGGTAGCAGGGGTGTGCTCGGGTTTAGGCGCCTATTTTAATATAGATTCGGTATGGGTGCGCCTGATATTTATCCTGATGACAGTCTCCGGTGGCTTCGGGGGCCTGCTTTATGTGATTCTTTGGGTTGTTGTTCCGGAAGCATGGACTACGACCGAAAGGCTTGAGATGAGAGGACAGCCGGTGAATATATCAAATATTGAAAATTCCATAAGGAGCGAAGTTGATCACCTGAAAGATAAGATCAATGAAATGGCTGGCAAAACCAGGGATACTTATCGTAAAAAAAAAGGTGATTTTTACAGGACCCAGGATCCCGTAGCCGGAGCACTCAATACACTATTAAGGGTATTTGGCCGGATCATTCTAATTTTCATCGGCATCATCCTGCTTCTCATCGGGATTGCACTCTCTACCGCTGTAATTGCCGCATTGCTGGGAATGCCGGGAATCGCTTTCTTCAATCATTCCAATATTGACACTCTTCCATTCTATAACTTTCTGGGAATGTTATATGTCAACTCCGGCGAAATAAAAGTCTTCTGGATAGGAACTCTCTTAGTGATCGGAATTCCGGTATTGATGCTTCTTATAGCCAGCTTCAGGCTGATCTTCGGTTTCAGAAGTGCGAAATGGGTCAACGCTATGGCCCTCTATATCTGGATTATCGGAATAGTCGTTACACTTATTTTCGGTTTAAAACTGGTAAGAGGTTTCAGGTATGACGAGGATAAAGTTACAAGCTCTTCAATTACCTACCAGCCGGCTGATACATTGCACATCGACCTGAACCGGATTCTAACCGGAGAAGACTCGTTCAACGATAATATTTACCGGATAGATAAGCTGAAGTTCGGTTTAAAAAATGATAAAAATATTTTTTACGGAATTCCCCGGCTGAGAATAAGGAAATCCCAGGACAGTTCTGCAACAATTACGCTATATGCCTATGCCCGGGGAGAAAGCCGGATGGTCGCCACTTCCAGGGCTGAAGATATCGTTTATAATTATAAGCAGGATAACAATCATCTGTTACTGGACGACAGTTTTACAATTCCTCAGGGTGAACCATGGAGGAATCAGAAGCTGGAAGTTGAATTAAAACTTCCACTTGGGACTATATTCACTTTGGATAAAAAAATGTATCTGATTCTGGAAGGCCCTTATAATCTCTCAAAATACAAGATGAGCGGACAATCCCTGATCATGACAAGCGATGGTATCAGGGAGGCAGGTGGAACAATTCCTGGACAGACGTCTTATATCAGCCCTGTAAATGTTTCACATAAATTAATACCAATCAGTATTCTATTTTAAGCCCTTTACATTATCATTTCTCCTGAAATACCTGATAAACCTTTTTTGCGTAAATTTGTTAAGCTTAAAAAAGGTAAGCCGGATATTACATGAGGAAAGATACAAGCAGGGAAAAACAACCCATAATTAAAAAAGAAATTTCTCCTTCAAAGAACGAAGTCCTGAATGATTACAGGCTGGCAAATGAAAGCCGGCAGGCAAGTCTTCTGGGCCGCCGTGAAGTTCTTTCAGGCAAAGCTAAATTCGGGATTTTTGGGGACGGAAAAGAAATACCCCAGCTGGCCATGGCCAAAGTTTTCCGGGAAGGTGACTGGAGGTCGGGTTATTACCGTGACCAGACCTTTATGCTGGCCGCCGGAATGATGAGCCTGGAAGAATTCTTTGCACAATTATATGGCGATACCGATGAAAATTTCAATCCCCAGACGGCCGGCAGGGTTATGAATAACCATTTTTCAACCCGCTGTCTTGAAAAGGACGGGGAATGGAGGGACCTGACCAAACAAAAAAACTCCTCTGCCGACATCTCCCCTACTGCCGGGCAGATGCCACGACTCTTAGGCCTGGCCCTTGCATCCAAGATTTACCGTCAGGTACCGGAATTAAGTGAACACAGTAAATTCTCGACTCTTGGAAATGAAGTGGCATTTGGTACTATAGGTGATTCGAGTACTTCAGAAGGTCATTTTTTTGAGACCATCAATGCAGCCGGAGTATTGAAAGTCCCTATGGCTATTTCCATCTGGGACGATGGCTGGGGAATTTCTGTCCCAAAAAAGTTTCAGACTACCAAAGAAAACATCTCTGAAATTCTGAAAGGTTTCGAATTGGACGATAAGGGCCGGGGATTTCTAATATATAAAGCCAAGGGCTGGGATTATCCGGGACTCTGCCGGATTTATGCCGAAGGAATTGAAATTTGCCGTAAGGAACACATCCCCGTTATATTCCATATTGAAGAATGCACACAACCCCAGGGCCATTCCACTTCTGGTTCGCATGAAAGATATAAGTCAGAAGAAAGATTGTTATGGGAACTTGAATTCGACGGGATAAAAAAAATGCGGGAATGGATACTGGAAGAAAATATAGCAGAAGCGCAGGAACTGGATGAAATAGAGAAAAAGGCTCTGGAAAGGGCCAAAACAGCCCGGAAAAATGCCTGGAATAATTTCATGGGCCCTTTGAGGGCGCAGCGCGACAGCTTCCTGAAAATGGTGGATATAAGTACCTGCAACTGTGCAAAAACCACCAAAATAAATGCTATAAAGGATGAACTGAAAAATGTTGGTGACCCTATCTGGAAGGATATCATGTCATCCGGCAAAAAGATACTGAGACTTATCTGTGATTCATGCAGTAATCCTAACAACTCACTGAAAAAGAATGTAATGGCCTGGCGTGATGAGGCCATGAAGCATAATTCCGATAGTTATGATTCTCATTTGTGGAGTGAATCCAAAAACAGCGCCCTCAAGGTCCGGGAAATAAAAGCAGTCATTCCAAAAGATGCTCCCCTGGTCCCCGGACGTGAAGTTTTAAAGAAAAATTTTGATTATATTTTTTCCCATTTTCCGACTGCCATGATATTCGGAGAGGATGTCGGAAAAATTGGCGGTGTGAACCAAACCCTGGAAGGCCTTCAGGAAAAATACGGGGAGCTCCGGATCTCTGATACAGGAATCCGTGAAGCTACCATCATTGGACAGGGCGTGGGTCTTGCCATGCGTGGCCTCCGGCCAATTGCTGAAATACAGTATTTTGATTACCTGCTTTATGGTTTGCAGGTTGTAAGCGATGATCTTTCCACATTGCAATACCGGACCAAAGGCGGACAAAAAGCCCCGATGATCATCTCCACCCGGGGACACCGGCTCGAAGGCATCTGGCATTCGGGCTCTCCACTCAGCATGGTGATCAATTCCATACGTGGAGTTTATGTACTTGTCCCAAGGGATATGACACAGGCAGCAGGCTTTTATAATACCATGCTGCGTTCAGATGACCCGGCGCTGATTATAGAGCCTCTCAATGGTTACAGGCTGAGGGAACCTATACCTTCTAATATTGGCGAATATACTATCCCTTTGGGGAAACCGGAACTAATGAAAACCGGAAGCGATATAACTGTGGTCACTTATGGTTCCTGTGTCAGGATAGCAGAAGATGCCGCTACCCAGTTGCAGGAGTTCGGGATAGATGTGGAACTGATCGACGTCCAGACATTGTTGCCTTTCGATACCGATCAGCTTATCCTGGAATCCCTTAAGAAAACCAATAAAATACTATTTTTTGATGAAGATGTGCCGGGCGGGGCTACCAGCTATATGATGCAGAAGGTAATTGAAGAACAGGGAGGATATTATTATCTGGATGCCCAGCCCCGGACTTTAAGTGCGAAACCGCACCGTGCAGCTTATAGCACTGACGGTGATTACTTTAGTAATCCGAACGCTGAAGATGTTTTTGATTCGGTCTATAATATTATGCATGAGGTTAATCCTGCAAAATACCCGAAAATATTCTGAACCTATCATACAATAACCTGAATAATGCGAAGTGCCGGATTCATAGTATGGATTTACATTCTGATGCTCTTGCCGGCTTGTAATTATCAGGATAGAAATCCTAATGCCAGGAAAGATACTAAAGCCAGGGAAGGCCCCGCGCCATTGCCTTCATCACAGCTATTAAATTCTGAAAAATATATTTCCTCATCTGTTCCACTTACTCTTTCTGCCAATTCTCAAGTCACTATCAAAACTCCTCCTGATTCTTCTTCTGAAGCTGATTATTATATTCCTAATTATATTGAAAATCTGCGCAAGGCATCATTTTCACGAAACAAACTGATTGAAGGATCTCTACCTTTTATACATCATGATAAAAGCATACCTTCAGTGAGAAATCAATATTCAAGACAGGGAAATTTCCTTCAAAATAGTAATTCAGAAGATAAATACCTGAGCCTGCAATTTGACAATGACATTTTCGATAATACAGATTATTATTATACCAGCGGTCTGAATATCGAACTTTTCCACCCGGCACTGTCCGCCATTCCATTATACCGGGTATTAATTTCGGGACCTTATGGATCGAGGAGTTATTATTCTATTGGTCTCATACAAAATTTATATACCCCTATCGATCCGGATAATCTCAACATACAGATGAATGATCGCCCCTTTTCTTCATACCTCTATATCGGACTGAAGAAAATATCGAATGATTTCTCCCGGAAATTGCGAATTAATTCCGGAATAGATCTGGGAGTGATTGGTCCGGCCGCCCTGGGTGGTTATCTGCAAAAAGCGGTACACCAGATAGAGCCGCTTGGCTGGGTAAACCAAATATCAAATGATGTGGTAGTTAATTACAATCTGAATGTGGAAAAAGGGATACTTAGCAGCAAACAAACGGAGATTATTTTGAAGACTGGTTTCCAGGCCGGCACACTTTACGACAACCTTAACGGAGCTGTACTATTCCGTTTTGGTCATTTCAATCCTTATTTTGCATCCCTGTTTCCCAACACCAGCCACGGAGCATCCCTGAAAAACCGTCTGCGATATTATTGCAGTTTAAGCGCTGAAGGAAAGCTGGTGGCTTACGATGCTACTTTACAGGGTGGTATATTTAACCAGGAGAGTCATTACCTGATCCCTGCCAATAATATCGAACGTTTTGTATTTCATGCAAAGGCAGGATTTGGAATTGGATTGGGCAAAATCAGTTTGGAAGCAGAACAAGTTTATCTGACTCCCGAATTTTCCGGCGGGAGGTCTCATCTCTGGTTTAGAATCCGAACTACATACAGCCTCTAAGCTCTTTATCCATTCATAATTTATACCTCGTCCTTCATGGGTGGAATCAGTGTCTCCCGGGTATCCGGGCCCCTGGCGTCATAGCCCGGATTTTACAAAAAGATGATCCGAACAACAATTCTATAATTTATCTGTTATTATTTTAATTCATTCAAAATAGAAAATCCTGATTATAATGAGCCTGAAATTTAATGGTAATGGTAAAGAATTGTTTGAGGATCTTTTCAGAAATGAACAACTGAAATTCCCTGTAAATTTTCATCTTAAAGTTATTCTGGATGCAACAATTCCTGATCATGTAAACCGTAAAGAAGTTGAAAAGGTGCTGGATGATTTGCAGATCAGGCATAATTCCTGGAAAGATAAACTCAGCCAGCAAGGTCGCTATATCAGTTTTACTGTAAATGTGGATATTGTTTCAAGCGAACAATTGCATGAAATGTATGACAGGCTAAAGGATATCCCCGGCGTGAAATTTGCACTCTAAAGAAGGAATCCCCGATATGCCGGGATTTTTTATTATTAATTTTGTAGCGAAGAAATCTCTGCGATGCACGACATTGAACCATATTATTCCTGGGACCACTTGTATTCATCTTGCGAGGATGAACGATCTCCGGTATTCGGCCGGTCATATTCCGAATTTGAATTCTCACATGCCATTTATGATCATTTCATACATCCCCAGTGGGACGAGATGGGATCAGCCACTCTTTATCTGAAGATACTTTTTGTAAATTATGAAGAAGGATTTGGAATCATCGAGCTTTTAGGTGAATGGAATGATGTATTGTATAATGATATCATGTATTTTAAAAGAAATATCATTGAACATATGATCGCCAATGGTATTACCAAATTCATCATTATAGGTGAAAATGTCCTGAATTTTCACTCTATGGATGATGATTATTACCAGGAATGGTTTGATGAAATTGAAGATGGCTGGATAGTTGGATTGAATTTCAGAAAGCATGTGATCAACGAATTCAAGCGGGCTAACCTCGATTATTATGTGGCTTTTGGTGGAAAATTCGATGATTTCAACTGGAGGGCCTTTGATCCTAACCAGCTGTATGTGGCCATAGAGTCTCAGATAATGAAACGATTAAATCCCTAATGCCTTATGAAACACTTTGCAATCAGGATTTACGGCCGGGTGCAGAATGTTGGTTTCAGGTTTTATACCAAAAAGAAGGCGAATGAATTGAATATTAAAGGTTTTGTTAGAAATGAATCAGACGGGAGCGTTTATATTGAAGCGGAAGGTTCTGAGGAAAAACTGAATGAGTTTAGCCTTTGGTGCAAGCGGGGGCCCGATTGGGCGAGAGTGGATAATATTCAGATCAATGAAGAACCCCTGCAGAATTTTGATTCCTTCATAAGCTCTTGAACATATTTTCTTTCAGATCTTGGTCGCCCTGAGAATTTCCCTTTTGCCTGCAGGTCCCGGAAGTTTTTCAATACTGAAACCGGCCTGTTTAAGGTTTCTCTTGACATTTCCCTTGGTTGAATAAGTTACAATTATACTCCCTTCATGCATGCAATCAGACAGTCGGCGAAACACATCCCAGGTCCAAAGCTCAGGCTGCTTATCCGGAGCAAAGGCATCAAAAAAGACCAGGTCAAAGCAGGAATTCTCAGCCTTCCAGTTCAGCAGGTCCTCCTTTATTTTGCATAGTGAAAATTCAGAAGTAAGAGACAGGGTCCTCCCCCATTCCGCCGTGTGCAAAGCATTCAATATCCGGTTAATTCCAGGTTTGTCTATAAAGTCTGCGTAATTAAGTTTCGACCAGATATCTTCAGTCAATGGATAAAGCTCCAGGGCGCTATAATCGATTTTTTTATGATATTCAGATGAAGTAATAAGGGTCAGTAAGGCATTCAAACCCGTGCCAAAACCAATTTCGAGTATGTTTATCTGTGGAAGTTTTGTTAAAAGGGGGATTAATCCGGCCCGGATAAAAATATGCATTGATTCGGCAAGGGCCCCGAAAGTGGAATGATAATGCTCATCCAGATCGGGCCTGTAAAGAGTATGCGAGCCATCTCCACTGATCTTCAGAACCGGGCTGTTTTGCGCTTTCTCCATTTTCTTTTTCCTTATTTATTATAGATCAGATTAAATCCGGAAAGATTATACTCAAATGAAATTGTACCTAGTTCAGTCGCGTTGGGATATGAAAGGATATAAACATCCTGATCTTCTATAACATATAGCTCCTTTCCAATAGGATCATAAAGCAGATCATTGGCCAAATGAGCTGAAAAGGAACTGATATGGGTATAATAACGGTCAAAAATAAATAAACCCTGATCAGTGGCTATGATGCTTCGGTTTTCATCAATTTTACAAACCTTCCTGAGTCCCTTATAGGGGATATCCAGGAGATGTGTAATTTCATCTTTTTCAGGATTAAGCTCACTTATAGATGTTCCCCCGTTCAATTTGCCAAAAAATAACAATTTCCCGTTTTCACATATCATTCCGGTTATTTTTTCAAAAATATTGATCTTCGATTTAATCTGTGATGTTGGCCTGTAATAAGTCAGGAGATAATGATTGATCCCGTTATCCGAGACAAATCCTGCGAAAATATAATTCGAAGCCGTCAGGATTTCAGGGCTGACATTTTGTATTGACGGGCTTTGAAAGACAATCTGGCCAATCAAATTGTAGCCGGCAATATTCGATGTTTCAGAACCCGTAAATGCCGTATCCCCGATAAAAAAACAACTAAACCTGTTCAGTGGGCCCGGAGCCGGAACCTGCCAGTCTATCTTCATATCTTTCAATTTAAAAACATCAAGCGAGGAAGGATAATCACTTACAAAATAGAAATTCCCAGTACTTGAGTTTATGCCCGAATACAATAATTTTTTAGGATAATCAAATGCGGTATCCACATCAGATTGCAAACTGAGCTTTTCAATCCGGCTGATATAATCAGATTTTTTTTCAACCGCAAGATAACCTATAAGTTCCCTTGCCGGAGCTTTTATACTAATCGGCTGATATTTTGATTTTTCATTCTTTCCGTCGGAAGCCCTTATCAGCAGGTAATAATTACCTCCTTTGATTTGCTCATTGTTTATAGGCAGAATTTCTGTCAGGTCACAGGAGGAAAGCCCCGGCATAATCACTATGGATGAGAGGACGGGAACCTTTTCCAGAGTCACAACCGTAAAGCTGACACTCACCACTTTCCTGTCATCTGTCACCCTTACATTTGTAATTATGCTGTCTCCGATTTCAAATTTTGCATCGGGTGAAGGCGAGAGTATCTGTATAACGGGGAAATTAATATCATCCTTGGCCCCGCAACTATAAAGCAAAACGCCTGTCAGGAATAATAATATGACATACAGAAGTTTATTCATCTTCCCTTAAAATATGAGACAAAGGTAAGCACGGATTCCTTTGGAATCTTTTAAACATTGGTTTGCTTATGAACGTAGGCTTGACTATTTTTATGTTTTAGTTTCTGAAATTCATTCATAACATTCATAAAATAATCTGTCATGATCAATAACATCCCGGTTGAAAATATTTTATTTATTGATATTGAAACTGCACCTGCCTTCGAATCTTATTCCAGTGTCCCGGAAAGATTACAAAAATTATGGGACAAGAAAGCCGCATTTATTGACAAAAGCGGGGAACAAAGTCCTGAAGAACTTTATAACAGGGCTGGAATTTATGCTGAATTCGGAAAGGTCATTTGTATCTCTGCCGGTTATTACCGGAATGAAGAATTCAGGCTGAAATCGTATTATGGAGATGATGAGGCTGCAATTCTGGAGGAATTTTCAGGGCTTCTGCAGTCCTTTTTCAGGCCTCCTGACCGCTGGCTTTGCGCACATAATGGAAAAGAGTTTGATTATCCCTACCTGTCAAGGCGCTTTCTTGTGAATGGTATTGCATTGCCATCTACCCTGGATAATGCAGGAAAGAAACCCTGGGAGATCATGCACCTCGATACTCTTGAATTATGGAAATTCGGGGATTACAAGCATTATACCTCTCTGGATCTGCTGGCCGCAATATTCGATATTCCCACTCCTAAGGACGATATAGACGGAAGCGATGTCCACCGGGTATACTGGCAGGAACATGACCTGGAAAGGATCAGGACTTATTGCCAGAAAGATGTACTGACCCTTGTACAACTTTTCATGAAGTTACAACTGAGGCCAATGATCAGCGAAGACAAAGTTATAATAGTATAAAGCCTGTCAATGGAAAAAGCCCTTCTTTCTAAATCTACATTCATAAAAGGCTGGCAATGCCTGAAAGCCTTATACCTGTATAAAAACCGTTATTTTCTGCGGGATCCCCTAGCCCCTGAACAACGCATCAAATTTGTAAGGGGCCATAATATTGGGGATTTAGCGCGTGAGCTTTTTCCCGGAGGGATCAACCTTGCTCCCAAAGCACCTTCTCAAAACTCTAAAGCTGTTGAAGCCACCCGGCAGGCTATTATGGATGGAGCTGAAATTATATATGAAGCTGCTTTCCAGGCTGAGCAGGTGATAGTATTCCTGGATATTCTTGTTAAAAGGGAGGGTAAATGGTCAGCTTATGAAGTTAAAAGTTCCAGGGGCATTTCCGAAACTTATATTATGGATGCTTCCCTCCAATATCATGTAATAACAGCTTCCGGCCTGGATCTGGAAGATTTTTACCTTGTTCATGTTAATAAAGATTATGTGATGGAGGATGACTTGAATCTCCGGGAATTGTTCGAATTCAGAAATGTGAATGAAGAAGTGAAGGCAAATAATGCTTTTGTTAGAGAATTAATTCTCAAGGAAAAGGAAACCATTCAAATGGCCCATTCACCGGCTATCAAAATCGGGACCTGGTGTAACTATCCTTATCCATGTGAATTCAGGGGACATTGCTGGAAAAATGTGCCTCAAAAATCCGTTTTCAATATTCCTTCTTTCGATGAAGAAATGAAATTCAGCATTTATTATAATGGAAATGCTGATATTGCCGGCTTAAGTAAGTTACAAGGGATCAGCCCAATACAACAGGCCCAGGTCACAAGCCTCTCGGCCGGAGTGCCTTATGTTGACAAAGAAAAACTCAGGGCATTTTTGCCTGAAACCGGAGAGAATTTCACTTTCCTGCATTTTTCAATCTTCCGTCCCGCTTTGCCATTATTCAGGCATACACGCCCCTATCAGCCCCTACCCTTCATGTTCTCACTTAAAACAATTGTAGATGGCGCAGAAAAAGAGGATTTCTTTTTAGCCGGGCAGGACAAAATGACTTCGGAGGCATTTTTCGGAAAGTTGGATGAACTATTGCAAAAAGACAGCCGGATACTGATTTATAATCAGACGGCCGATTTACAAGTGTTGAAGGAATATTATCCGGAAAAGCAGTTATTTCTGGATAATATTTTAAAGAATAGCACAGATCTGGCTGAACCTTTCATTAATTCATACGTCTATATTCCGGAAATGAAAGGAAATCATGAACTTGCATCCCTGGTGGGCATATTCCCTGAAGTAAAAGTTGAGGCTACTTCCAGTCTCAATGAAATCCTGGCTGCAGACCTGTATTTAAAAATTCAGGATCAGCCGGATGACAATTTAGTCAGGAAAAATTCAGATAAATTGAAGGAATATTCTTCAGGAAGTCTGAAACTAATTCAAAAGATGCTGGAAAAATTCCGGCAATTAGCCCTTTGAAAATATTTAGGTAAAATACCTGGGGCCAGTTTTCAGGTAAAATATTTTATTTTGATTACATTTGTTTCATACTAATTAATCTTATGAAAAATGCCTGATTTATCAACCTCATATCTTGGATATACTTTAAAATCGCCTATAATCATTGGGAGTTCGGGTTTGACTGACAAAGCCGAAAAGATAGCTGAACTTGAAAAATACGGAGCCGGAGCAGTTGTTCTCAAATCAATATTTGAAGAGGAAATCCTGAATGAATACGAACATATTTTGAAGGAAGAAGCTCCCGGCAGGTATAAGGATGACTATCTTGATTATTTTGATTACCGGATCAAGGAAGTTAACCTGGATAATTACCTGGAGCTTATCATGCAATCCAAAAAGCTGGTTAAGATCCCTGTGATTGCCTCTATCAATTGCACAACAGCTCATGAGTGGACATATTTTGCAAAAAAAATAGAAGCTGCCGGAGCTGACGGGCTGGAACTGAACATCTTCATTCTTCCGAGTGACCCCAGCAAAACCGCTGATGAGGTTGAACATACCTACCTGGAAATCATCCGGAATGTAAAAAATGCTGTAAAGTTGCCGGTAGCAGTCAAGATGAGTTATTATTTTTCCAACCTGGCAAGGATGATCAATGAATTATCCCGCACCAATATATCAGGACTGGTGCTCTTTAACCGATCTTATAATCCCGACATTGATCTAGACAGAATGGAACTCAGTAGTGTGAATGTGCTCAGTTCAGCCAGGGACCTTTCGATTTCACTCCGCTGGATAGGAATAATGTCTAACCGGGTGAAATGCGACCTTGCGGCTTCAACCGGGGTGCACGATGGGAAAGCGGTCATTAAACAGATACTGGCCGGAGCGAATGCAGTCCAGGTTGTTTCAGCTATTTATGAGCACGGCCCGGCATATATTGAACAAATGAACCTGGAAATATCCGAATGGATGATTTCAAGGAAGTTTGAAAAAACAGATGATTTCAGGGGCCTGCTAAGTCAGAATAAACAAATGAACCCAGCCCTGTTCGAAAGGGTGCAGTTTATGAAATATTTCTCTGACAGGGATAAACAACTCAAGTAAAATGACCTGATGCCTTTATCAGGTCCGGAAAAAACCGGAATTCTAACCTGAATTATCCGGGAAAGTATGCTAAGCTATGGTGACAGATTTTAATTTATCCAGAATACCCAAAACCTATTTTGGTGCGGGAAAAATCAGATTACTCCCCGGATTGTTAAGCAAAGCCGGAAAAAACATCCTCCTTATAAGTGGCGGACGTTCATTTGTTTCATCTCCCCAATTCAAAATCCTTAAGGGAGAAATTGAAAAACTTGGATTGGAATATAAGCATTACAGGCTATCTGATGAGCCTTCCCCATTCCTGATTGATGGAATTGTAAATGAAAACCGGGGGAAAAAATTTGGAATTGTGATTGCTATCGGGGGAGGAAGTGTTTTGGACGCCGGCAAATCCATCTCCGCAATGTTGACCCAGGAAACTTCCATTATGGAGTACCTTGAAGATGTTGGCACCGGTAAAATTTATAATGGGGAAAAATTACCTTTTATCGCGATTCCCACAACTTCGGGCACTGGCAGCGAATGCACTAAGAATGCCGTACTTAGTATTTCAGGTCCAAACGGATTCAAAAAATCTCTAAGGCATGAGAATTTAATTCCGGATATTGCAATAATAGATCCGAAACTGACCCTCAGTTGTCCTCAGAATATTACCGCTGCCTGTGCTATGGATGCTTTTACTCAGCTGCTCGAATCCTTTGTCTCCCTGAGGGCTTCAGAATTTACTGATAGCCTGGCCCTGGAAGGATTGAGGCATATCAGCATTTCACTTTTAAAAAGTTATGATGAACCGGATAATCTGAATGCCAGAAGTTCTATGTCATATGCTGCCTATCTTTCGGGAATAACACTTGCCAATGCAGGACTGGGTATCATCCATGGTTTTGCCTCATCTATTGGTGGAAAAGTTGCGGCTCCCCATGGAGTTGTTTGTGGCACACTCATGGGAAGTGCAACCAGGGTTAATATAAGGGAACTGCAAAAAAAAGGCAGGAAAAATGAAAGCTTGAATAAATATGCACGGGTTGGGCAACTTTTTACGAACATAAAAAGGAAGGATAGCATTTATTACTCAAATCTGCTCGCAGATACCGTGGATAATTGGATTGAAAAATTGAATATCCCGAAGCTTGGAGCTTATGGATTAAATCAGGGTGATATTGTCGCTTTAGTCCGCGCTACCGGCAGGAAGGAAAATCCTGTAGAATTGGATGAATCATTATTAACTGAAATAATCTCACAGAGAATCTGATGTTAAACATTACTAAACCTACATTAATACTTGATAAGGAAAAGTGCCTGTCCAACATACAGCGTATGCTTGAAAAAGCCAGGAAAAGTCATGTACATTTCAGGCCCCATTTCAAGACGCACCAGTCGGCCTATATCGGGAACTGGTTCCGGAAGCTGGGTATACATGCAATAACAGTATCCTCGGTAAGCATGGCCAAGTATTTTGCGGCTTATGGATGGAAAGATATTACTATTGCTTTCCCCGTGAACTTACTGGAGATTGGAACTATCTCGGAATTGTCCAATGAGATTAAGTTGAATTTATTGATTGATAACCTGGAAACTCTAAAGACGATTGAGAATTTCCTGACTAATAATGTCGGGATATTTGTTGAAATTGATACAGGGAACCATCGGAGCGGATTATCCCTGCACGACCTGGACCAGATAGACCTGATCATGGATCATTTCATGAAATCCGACAAAGTTAAATTCAAAGGATTTCTTACCCACTCAGGTCATACTTACCTGGCTGATTCTACTGAGAAAATCCGGGAAATCTATGTTGATATGGCCAGGCAAATGAATTACCTGAAAGACAAATACAAGGAAGATTGGCCTGAACTCATACTATCGACGGGAGACACACCTTCCTGCAGTCTGGTGGAAGATTTAAGCCAGATTGATGAGATACGTCCGGGAAATTTTGTCTTTTATGATCTTATGCAATATTCTCTGGGAGCTTGTACTACGGATGAGATAGCCCTTAGTTTAGCCTGTCCTGTCGTGAGTAAAAGCCCCCGGAGGAATGAAATCGTGATCTATGGCGGAGCCATCCATTTGTCCAAGGATTTTCTTATGAATAATAATAATGAGAGGATATATGGCTACGTAGTTAAGTATCAAAATAATTCCTGGACAGAACCATTTAAAGGGACCAACCTTATAAATTTGACTCAGGAGCATGGAATTATCAGGGTGCCCGGCGAAATCTTCTCAAAAATTAAAATAGGAGACATCCTAGGTATCCTTCCCGTCCATTCCTGTTTAACTGCGAATCTGCACAGGAATTACAGAACTTTCGAAGGAGAGAATATTAATTACTGAAATTTATATTACACTAATCTATTTCTCTTATCATCTCAAGAGACAGGGAATTTAGTCCCATCAGATCCCGAATAATACTTCGTCTTTTCGGGATCAATTCGACTAAAAATTTTTTCTTCGCTTCTCTTGAAAAAAATTTAGTCTCATTGATTAAAGTTTATAAATAATTCTAAAATTATTTTTTTAAGCTTAAAGTATCTGATTAAATGCATATATCAAGGAGCTGATAAACAGAGCTCACAAGGGGCTGATCTGATCTCCTTTCATCAATTTGGAATCATTGATAAGTGCCAAATCCAAGATTTTTTTAACATCTTTTCAACTGGAATTTTCTTAATAAAAACCTTTGCCTGAATTAAAAAAGGGACGCTTATTTTATACATTTGTAGCATGGAAGAAAGCATCAAAAACCAAAACCCGGAAAGGCCGAAAAGCCTTTCCAGGAAAGCATATGGACATAAAAGCGGTAATTTAGAAAATGTTTTTGAACACGGTAAAATCCCACCTCAGGCTATTGATCTGGAGGAGGCTGTACTGGGAGCGATCATGCTTGAAAAAGATGCGCTCACAACTGTGATCGATATTCTTAAACCGGAGGTTTTTTACAAGGAACAACACCAGGTTATCTTTGCTGCCATTTCACGATTGTTTGGTAAGTCCGAGCCGGTCGATATACTCACCGTCACCAACGAACTGAATAAGAACGGGGATCTGGAAATTGCAGGAGGAGCATATTTCATCACACTGCTGACCAATCGGGTCGCATCTTCGGCTAACGTGGAATACCATGCAAGGATCATCATTGAGAAATTTATTCAAAGAGAATTAATCAGGATTTCTTCAGAAATCATTAAAGATGCTTTTGAAGTCACTTCCGATGCTTTTGAAATGCTCGACAGAGCCGAGCAAAACCTTTTTTCCGTTAGCGAAAGCAATCTCCGGAGGAATTATCTTAATATGCATGACCTGGTTAATGATGCAATCAAAGAAATTGAAGCTGCCAAAAACCAGCAAGATCATTTAAGAGGCGTTCCTTCAGGATTTACCGAACTTGATCGCTACACTTCCGGATGGCAGAAATCTGACCTGATCATCCTGGCTTCCAGGCCGGGTATGGGAAAAACCGCCTTCTCCCTTTCTATGGCCCGGAACATGGCTGTTACCTTTCACCGTCCGGTAGCTATTTTCTCCCTTGAAATGTCGGCCATTCAGCTGGTCACACGTCTGATTTCAGCCGAATCGGGCCTCCCCGCTGAAAAACTCCGTAAAGGAGACCTGGAAGACTATGAATGGCAACAATTAAATACCCGCATCACCAACCTTGTTGACGCCCCGATTTATATAGATGATACTCCTGCCCTTTCCATCTTCGAATTAAGGGCCAAATGCCGCAGACTGAAGTCGCAACACAATATTGAGATGATCTTCATCGACTACCTTCAGTTGATGAGCGGTCCACATGACAAACAGGGAAACCGGGAACAGGAAATCAGCAATATTTCCCGTTCACTAAAAAGCCTGGCCAAGGAACTTGATGTACCTATACTTGCACTTTCCCAGTTGAGCCGTGCAGTTGAGACCAGGGGCGGTTCCAAGAAACCTATACTCTCCGACCTGAGGGAATCCGGAGCTATTGAACAGGATGCGGATATAGTTATGTTTATCTATCGCCCTGAATATTACAAAATCGATGAAACAGAAGACGGGAGCTCTACCGCAGGCCTGGCTGAAGTGAGTATAGCCAAGCACAGGAACGGTGCCCTGGCTGATATACATCTGAAATTCATTGCCAAATATGCCCGCTTTGTCGATCCGGGCGGAGCTGAACCGGAACCTGAAAACTATAGCAATAATTCACCTTACGAAGGCATGCGCACAGTACCTTCCCGCATGAATGAAATTGAAGATGATGAAGCGCCGTTTTAAGCAAGCAGGATTTTTCCCGATCAAATTTCTATAATTAAGAAACTCCTATAAATGAACTACCCCGCGGCAAGCAGCGGGGTATCTTAAGGAAATATCTCTTATTCGTCTCAAGAGACGAGGAATTTAGTCCCATCAGATCCCGAATAATACTTCGTCTTTTCTGGATCAATTCGACTAAGAATTTTTTCTTCGCTTCGCTTGAAAAAATTGAGTCGCATTGATTAAGAATAATAGGATATAAAACAAAACCCGGAAGCAATGCTATCCGGGTTTTGTTTTATTTTTCATTGAGAAATAATTATCAGGCAAGCAATTCTTTAACCAGGTGGGCCGCCTCTTCAAGTTTTATAGCTGAATGTACTTTTAAGCCTGATTCCCTTATAATTGCAGCACCTTCCTCAGCATTGGTCCCTTGTAATCTCACGATAATGGGGACTTCAATATGTCCAATATTTTTATAAGCATCCACAACGCCCTGTGCAACCCGGTCGCAGCGGACGATCCCTCCGAAAATATTCACCAGGATAGCTTCTACATGAGGATCTTTCAGGATAATCCGGAAAGCTTCTTCTACACGTTTGGCATCGGCTGTGCCGCCGACATCCAGAAAATTAGCAGGAGAAGCCCCGCTGAGCTTGATAATATCCATGGTTGCCATGGCAAGGCCAGCGCCATTCACCATACAACCTACATTTCCATCAAGTTTAACATAGTTAAGCCTGTAATTGCTGGCTTCCACTTCGATCGGATCTTCCTCTTCAAGGTCTCTCAACTCAGCAATTTCCGGGTGGCGAAAAAGTGCATTGTCGTCAATAGAAACTTTGGAATCGGCTGCAATGATCTTATCATCAGAAGTCTTGATAACCGGGTTAATCTCAAAAAGTTTAGCATCGATTTGATTATACGCTTTATAGAGAGCATTAACAAATTTCAGCATATTCTTGAAAGCATCCCCAGATAAGCCAAGGTTGAATGCGATCCGGCGGGCCTGGAATGGCATCATCCCTACCCTTGAATCTATTTCTTCGGTAAAGATTTGATCCGGAGTCTCTTCGGCAACTTTTTCTATATCCATACCACCCCTGGGGGAATACATGATCATATTTCTGCCACGGGCCCTGTTCAGCAGCACACTCATATAGAATTCCTTTATTTCAGAAGGCCCCGGATAATAAATATTTTCCTCTATAAGGATTTTTTTCACCAGTTTCCCTTCAGCACTGGTTTGAGGAGTCACCAGGTGCATTCCTAAAATATTACCGGCATAATGATCAACTTCTTCAAGGGATTTGGCAATTTTCACACCGCCGCCTTTTCCCCTGCCGCCGGCATGGACCTGAGCTTTAACCGCCCACTTGTCTGAACCGCTTTCTTCCTGGATTTCCATGGCAGCCTTAACTGCATCTTTTGGAGTATAGGCAACAATTCCCATAGGCACTGCCACCCCAAATTTCTTTAGGATTGATTTTCCCTGATATTCGTGTAAATTCATATCTAAAATTGATTTTAAAACGAGGATGCAAATTTAATTCTTTTCCAAACAAGCCGGGGCAAATATCAATAATTTTTCATATTTACAACTTTTATATGTATTAAGATATCTTCCTTAAAGATTGTAATGCAGGGATTTATTGGGGAAGGATCAAGGCTATCTTTTCTTATCTTTGCATCAAATAAAAAACATGCTTAGCGCTGAAAACATTCACAAATCATTCGGAAGCCTGGAAGTATTGAAAGGCATAAATTTATTGGTTTCTTCCTGGATTTCCATGGCAGCCTTAACTGCATCTTTTGGAGTATAGGCCAACAATTCCCATAGGCACTGCCACCCCAAATTTCTTTAGGATTGATTTTCCCTGATATTCGTGTAAATTCATATCTAAAATTGATTTTAAAACGAGGATGCAAATTTAATTCTTTTCCAAACAAGCCGGGGCAAATATCAATAATTTTTCATATTTACAACTTTTATATGTATTAAGATATCTTCCTTAAAGATTGTAATGCAGGGATTTATTGGGGAAGGATCAAGGCTATCTTTTCTTATCTTTGCATCAAATAAAAAACATGCTTAGCGCTGAAAACATTCACAAATCATTCGGAAGCCTGGAAGTATTGAAAGGCATAAATTTATTGGTGAAGGAGAAGGAGATCGTAAGCATAGTCGGGGCCTCCGGAGCAGGTAAATCCACTCTCTTACATATCCTCGGAACATTGGATAAACCTGATAAAGGCGCAGTGATCTATGACGGTAAGCCAATACAGGATCTGAATGAAGGAGCCATATCCGAATTCCGCAACAGGACCGTGGGTTTTATCTTTCAGTTTCATCACTTGCTACCTGAATTTACCGCCCTGGAAAATATATGTATTCCGGCTTATATCGCGAAGAAATCCAGGAAAGAGGCCGGTGAGAAGGCCCGTGAATTATTGAAATTCCTGAATCTAAGCGATAGAATGGAACACAAGCCCTCGGAATTGTCGGGAGGAGAACAACAGCGAGTGGCCGTAGCGCGTGCCCTGGTTAATGATCCCAAGGTGATTATGGCTGACGAACCCTCAGGCAATCTGGATTCCGCTTCCTCCTATGAACTCCATCAGTTGTTTTTCCGGCTCAGGGAAGAATTCGGACAGACCTTTATAATCGTCACACATAACCGGGAACTTGCCGCGATGTCGGACCGTATGCTGACCATCCGGGACGGGGTAATCATCAATTGACAATATTTTATTTTTCTAATCGTTTCAATGCAGGAAGGCAGACTTATTTCGAATTGATTGTTTGAACCTTAGGCTGGCGAAGCAGTTAATATTAAGAGTCTTTTGCACAATACTTTGTTTATAAACATATATTTTTGAATTTCGGGCAAAAATTGATTGCTGTTAACTTTGCAGCAGGAATTTACACCTATATATCAGCAAATGAAATTTCATTCAACACTCAAAATATATCTTAGCCTAATATTTATCTTACTGATCAGTATCGGATACAGCCAAACCAGCGGTGATGATTACAACAAGAACATCAAGATGGCGGATGAGTACTTTTCAAAAGGGGATTATATTAATGCTAAAGCCTATTACCAGATAGCCATCAAGCAAAAACCTGAAGAAGCTTATCCCAGGCAAAAGATGGAAGAAACCATGGCGCAGATCAAGATCAAAATGGATAATAGCGCCAGGTATACTGAAAAGGTTATGCTTGCCGATGATCTGTTCAATAAAAAGGACTTTGATGGCGCTTTAAAACTTTATCAGCAGGCCCTGGGATTCCTTCCGGATGATAAATATGCCCTTGACAAGGTCCAGCAAATTGAAAAGATGCAGAGTGATGCACAGCAAAAAGAAGCTAATTTCACTAAGAGTGTAGCTGAAGCTGAGAAATATTTCCAGGAAAAAGATTACACGAATGCATTGAAATCATTTAAAAGTGCGCAGAGCATTAAACCTGATGACAAGGAAGTCGCGCAAAGAGTGCAGCAAACAGATTCCCTCTTGCAAAATCAGAAAAATCTTAACGGGGATTATGAAAATGCATTACAGGCTGCCGATCAGTTTGCGGGTCGTCAAAAGTACGATCTGGCTATTGAGCAACTGGATAAAGCCATTAAGTTAAAGCCACAGGAAGAAACTCCTCAAAAAAAACTGGAGGAAGTCAGGCGGCTTAAAAAAGACTATGATGCTTACCAGGCTATCATTACCGATGCTGACAATTTTTATATAAATAAGGATTTTGAAGCTGCCCGGAAGAAATACCAGCAAGCCAGTGCTGTAAGACCTCAGGATGAATATCCTAAAAATATGCTGGAGAAAGTAGACATAGCCCAGCAGGACATGGCCCACTCAACTCAATCAAGTTATGAAATCGTCATAGCAAAAGCCGATAAATATTATGATGAAAAAAGGTATGATGAGGCCATGGAGGAATATAAGAATGCACTCCGCCTTAAACCTGATGAAAGCTATGCCAAACAGAAGATTGAGGCTATCAATAATGTTGTAAATCTCAGGGAATCCCAGGATGCTGCCTATAAAGAAAGCATCGCGAAAGCAGATAAGTTGTTTGATGATGAAAAATATGAAGAAGCTAAGGCTGAGTACCAGCATGCCAAGGGATTCAAGTCGCTGGAACAATATCCGGATGTGAAGATCAATGAAATCAATGATATACTTGCTAACCTGGCAGATAAGAAAGATCAATACAATAAAATCATACAGGGAGCCGACAAATTATTTTTCAACGATGATTATGCTGAAGCCCGTGCCCAATATGTTACAGCACGTGATATGTTCCCTTCTGAAAAATATCCAGTGGATCAAATTACCATGATCGATGAAATCCTGGGCCTGCGTACCACTTATACCAAAGCCCTGACTCACGCCGACCGTTTCCTGGCTCAAGAGGAGTACGATTCTGCATTGTTGGAATACAGGAATGCTGCAAAAGTTTCTCCTGATGAAACATACCCCAAACAGAAAATAGAAGAAATTCAAACTATTCTGGCCAATAACAAGAAAAGTTTGGAACTTAAGAATCAGTATGATCAAATTATAGCGAAGGCTGACCAGTATTTCAAGGATAAAAAATATGATGAGGCCAACAAGCAATATCAGGCAGCTGGGCAAATACTTCCGACAGAGGCTTATCCTCAGCAAAAAATAGCTCAGATTGACAGCCTGCAAAATGAAATAGCTGCCCGGGAGAAGGTGGAAAAAGATTATCAGGAAGCCATCTCTGAAGCTGATAAATTATCAGCTGCCAAATCTTATCCGGAAGCCCTTGAAAAATACCAGGCTGCTGCTGCTTTAAAACCCGGGGAAGATTATCCAAAAGCTGAAATTTCCAAGATCAATTCTATCCTGGGAGAACAGGCAAGCCGTGAAAAACTTGAAACAGATTACCAGACAGCCATTTCTGCTGCCGACAAAGCATTTAATGATGGAGACCTTGTCACAGCTCTGGCCTCATATCAATCTGCGGCTGATCTCAAACCTCAGGAAAAATATCCTCAGGAGCAAATAGCTCTCGTAAAAAAGACCCAGTCGGACATTGCCTCGAAAGCTGCGCTTGATAATCAGTATACAGGTCTCATTGCTTCTGCCGATCAGAAAATACGGTGACCAGAAATACCAGGAAGCCATCAATGATTATCAAAAAGCATCAGCCCTTAAACCGGAAGAGGATTATCCGAAATCAAAGATTACAGAAATTGATGCTTTGATTAAAAAATTAGCCGCCGATAAACTTGATGCTGATTACCTCCAGGCGATTACTAAAGCTGATCAATTACTTTCTGCTGATGAACTGGAAAATGCACGTCAAGCTTACCAGTCGGCCTCTCTGCTCAAACCATCCGAGCAATATCCAAAAGATAAAATCGGGGAAATTGAAGTTCAGTTAAAGCAAAAAGCTGCAGCAGCTGAACTGGATAAGAATTATAATTTGGCCCTGGCAAAAGCTGACAGTCTTTTTAAAATAAAAGATTATAATAATGCTCTGGCGGCATACCAGAAAGCCCAATCCATCAAACCAGGGGAGAAATATCCGCAGTCACAGATATCCGATATAAATAGCATCCTGCAAGAAGAGGCACAACAGGCTGAACAGCAAAAGAAATACGATGAAGCGATTGCATTCGGGGATAAACACCTGGCTGAAGGGGATATGGACAATGCCATTTACGAATACAAAATCGCTAACAGCATTAAACCTGCCGAGACCTATCCTCTGAAGAAAATTAAGGAGATCGGGGAAAAGCAGGCCGAGATTGCTAAGGAAAAAGAGATTGAAAACAATTATAATACGGCAATTACTTCGGGGGATGAAAACCTGAAGGCCGGTAAATACGAGGATGCCAGAGAAGCTTATACAAAGGCCCTCGGAATTAAAGCCGGAGAATCATATCCTGCAGACAAAATCGCAGAGATAGATGAAACCCTCAAAAACCAGGAAGCTGAAAGAGAACAGTCATACCAGCTTGCCATAACCAAAGCTGACAATGCATACCAGCAGCAAGACTATGAAATGGCAAAATTATCCTATGAGAGGGCAACTGAACTGAAACCTAACGAGGTTTATCCACTGGATCGTCTCAAAGAAGTCAATGAAATGATCCTCAAACAAAGACAGGTTATCCAGCAGGAATACGATAAAGCCATTGCGGATGCTGATAAATTCTGGGCTTCCAAAATCTATGACAATGCTATAGATTCATACAGGCAAGCTGCTCAGCTGAAAACAAGCGAGGAATATCCGAAGGAAATGGTGAGAAGAATTTTAAAATTGCTGAGCGAAAGGGCCATAGTTGAAATAAATAAAGATCCAATGCTGATCAGCAATAATACAACTAAAAAATTTGAATTCATTCCAGTTCCCGTTAAAGACCGGAAAAGCAATTATATTTTCTTTAAAGCAAAGAATGTTAGTTCCGACAATTTTAAACTCATCATCAGCTTTGGCAAGAACGAGGTAAAAAACGGCGGAGTGGTCGTGAAAATACCGCCGGGTGAGGATGTAAATGATTTTATTGTCAGGATCAGTGCACAATATAAATGGTTTAGTGAAGATAATAACTGGATAACAATGTATCCTGAAGGCGGAGATATTGAAGTGTCGCTGGTTCAGATATCTTCCAGCGATTAAATTTACGGAAGCTTTTACCGATCATTTTTTATACCATTCACCTTATACATTACAGAGATGATTTTTTTTAACTTTGCGCCCTAACCGTCAATTGACATGGGCAATAATTTCGAATCTATCCGGAACAATATTATTGGCATTGACCAAAGCTTCCACTCGCCTTACGGAGAAAAAAAGATTATTTACGCCGATTGGATAGCCAGCGGCCGGCTCTACGGGCCTATAGAAGAAAAGATCCAGTCGGTTTTCGGCCCTTTTGTCGGGAATACACACACCGAGACCAGTGAGACCGGCACCCTGATGACAAAGGCTTATCAACTTGCCCATAAAAAGATCAAGGACCATGTCAATGCTTCATCAGATGATGTGCTGATCACTGCGGGATTCGGCATGACGGCAGTAATCAATAAAATGCAACGTATGCTGGGCCTGAAATGCTGCGGCGTCTCTAAGGATCAGGACTGTGTCAAGGGTGAAGACAGACCGGTCGTCTTTATCACGCATATGGAGCATCATTCCAATCATACGTCCTGGTATGAAACTATGGTTGATGTGATCCCTATTCCACCCGGACCGGGCCTTAGCATCGATCTTGACGAACTCAGGAAACTTTTGGAAAAATACAAGAACAGAAAAATGAAGATAGGATCCTTCACTGCCTGTTCCAATGTAACCGGTATTGAGACCCCCTACCACCAGATGGCTAAAATAATGCATGAGCATGGTGGATGGTGTTTTGTTGATTTTGCAGCCTCAGCTCCTTATGTGGATATAAATATGCACCCCGCCGATCCGATGGAGAGACTGGATGCCATCTTCTTTTCCCCTCATAAATTTTTGGGAGGGCCAGGCAGCTCGGGCGTTTTAATATTTAATAAAGGTTTGTACAGCGGACATCGTGCTCCCGACCAACCCGGCGGCGGAACCGTTGACTGGACAAATCCCTGGGGAGAATACAAGTATATTGACGATATTGAGGCACGTGAAGATGGCGGAACACCGGGTTTCCTTCAGGCTATCAAAGCAGCACTCGCCATCGAGCTAAAAAACCAGATGGGAACAGATAATATAAGGAAAAGAGAAGAAGAATTAGTTCAGACTTGCTTTTCTGAATTAAGCAAAATCCCAGGTTTGCACATCCTGGCTGAGAACCAGGAAAAACGCCTGGGGGTGATCTCTTTTTATATCGATGAAATACATTTCAACCTGGTTGTTAAATTACTCAACGATTTATATGGTATCCAGGTCCGGGGTGGTTGTGCATGCGCCGGCACTTACGGACATTTCCTTTTGAATGTTTCCTATGACAAATCACACCTGATCACCCAATTGATAAATTCAGGTGATCTGAGTCAAAAACCTGGCTGGGTGAGGCTTTCATTGCATCCGACTATGACCGATGAAGAGCTTTCTATTATACTTGACGCCATTCGCGATATAGCAAAGAATTATTCCAAATGGGAAAAGGATTATGTCTACATCCGGAATATTAATGAGTTCAGGCATAAAAATGAATTGGAAGATAAAACCAGTCTGGTGAAGGATTGGTTTGAACTCGGATAAAAAAAAGTCCCGGATAAAAATCCGGGACCTTATACCTCACATGAACTTAGCCGATCAATATTTTTTCAATAGGATTTTTTTCACCCATGTTCTTTTCCCATCATTTAGCTCAACAAAATATATCCCTTCAGATAAAGAAGAGAGGTCAATACTTGTCAATCCTTTTTCCCCTGATTTTGAGAATAATAATTGTCCGTCAATATTTCGAACACTTGTTGCAAATCCTTCAGTATTATCCAAATAAACTATTCCCCTTGTAGGGTTAGGGTAGATTTTTATCTCTGAAATATTTGAATTTTCAGACAATCCGGTTTGCAGAAGCACTTCAAAACCATTCAACAGGGCTATGTCATCCACATGCACGTCCCAATTCCCCAAAGAAGCATATTGTGGGATGGTAAAATCAGCATGCAGAAGGGTCTCATTGATGACGTACACATTCGTAGCGCTAATAACTTCTGAAGGATTGTTATGCAAGCTCAGGCTTACCATAGGGGTCCCTGACCATTGGGTATTCAAACCCATAATAGTATCCGTAAAGCTCTCTCCCTGGCCAGCCTGGTCGGGTGTAATGCTTGCAATTGAAGCTATGGCTTCATTTGCCAGAACATATCCTTTGAAGATCACGTCACCTGTGGTATTGCCGTTGCCATTAGCAGCATTAAATGCAGCATAGATACCGACAGTGCCGGTTCCCACCGGCGGAGCTATCCAATTCATAGACCAGGAACATGAATTTCCTGTAGGTTGAATTCCATTTGCTGTGTGAGTGACTGCATGATTGCCGTTAACCAATTTAGTGCGGGTAGGATCTGTAATTACAAAAGTTCCGACTTTATTGCTGCTTGAATTTTCAGTCGTCAGTTCAAATCCAAATCTGACTACTCCCTGGTAGGTACCGGTTGCGGTGATGGTATAGGTCTGCCCGGGGATATAGCCACTTACTGGTATATCACTCGATATCCAGCCTATAAAGCTATTTGCTGTACCAGTATGACATTGGGTGCATGTGTTTCCATTATCACCCGGCGAGCCTGTCTTACCTCCCGGTGATCCGGTATGGTAACTGCTCAAAAGTAGTGCAAGCGGGACAATTAAGATGATAAGAGGATAGTATACTTTCTTCATAAACTTTTTATCAAAGAACAATGCTTCAATAATAAAGTTCAGCCTATGGGGAATATTAACATTTTTTAAGGAATATGACTTGTAAAAATTAATTCAGATCAGGATTCGAGTGTGACCTGGGTAATTTCAGGGAGTATTCCGATTCGGCCCGGGTAACCTATCATACCAAGTCCACGGTTAACATAGAGATATTGTGGTTTTGAAGGTAATTCCTGTGAATATAATCCTGCCCAGTATTTGAATACATATTGGGCCGGGCTCCACCTGAAATTTTTAAGTTGCACGCCAAACTGAAAACCATGAGTATGGCCCGAAAATGTAAGATCTATTTCAGGGTAGTCAAGGCTAACTTCCTTTTCCCAATGAGTAGGATCATGCGACATAAGCAATTTCACTGTAGCATCTTCGGTTCCTATCAGGGCTTTTTTGAGATTGCCACGGCGGGGGAAACGCGGGTTTGAGCTCCAGTTCTCGACACCAACTATGGCAAGCTTATCATCACCTGATTTCAGGATACGGTTTTCATTATTCAGCAAAGTCCAGCCTAATTCCTTATAAAACTTATACAAAGCCTTCATATTCTGCTCTTTGGCTTCAGCAGAAGGCCAGTTAAGATAATCACCATAATCATGATTACCCAGAGTAGCATAAATGCCATATTTAGCCTTCATTTTCAGGAGGATGTCCCTGAATTTAAAAGCTTCACTGGTTGTGAAATTCACAAGGTCTCCTGTAAACAAAATGATGTCGGCATCCAGAGAGTTTATCAGGTCAACAGCCTCTTGCAATGGTTCGGACGAAACCCAGCTACCAAGATGCATGTCAGATACCTGGACTATATTTAGTCCTTCGAATGCAGCAGGCAGGGCCGGAATCCTGATGACTTCCTTGCGGATCTTGAAATCATAAGCCCATTTAACAATACCAATTATCAGCCCACTGAATAATACTCCCCCACTTGCAAGTCCGACTGTTTTGAGGAATTTCGCACGGTTCATCTTGCCCGTTTCCGGTTTAAAGGGTATCCCCCTCTTTTTCGCCCGGGCAAATTTTAATGTAAAGTGCAGTATTTTAATAAGGTCGGCTAACAGAAAGAAAACAACTGTCAGTAGCTTGCTGCCATAAAAAACAAGCACAAGTCCCAATGCATAGGTCATTAATGCCGGATCCCATTCTCTCAGGGAAACAAATATGGAAAGAATACTATAAATTATAAAGACAGCCAGAGGAAGCCAGTAAAATATAGTAATAAAATATCGTGTAAGGGATTTGAGATTTTTTACCTGCTTTCGAATGGACACCCACAGGTAGAAATCTGCCAGGAAAAAAATGACAAAAAACGGGTAACGGCTGCTATTCTTGGGGTAGCCCGCAACCACGATAAAATATCCGATAATCAGGAACAGGACGATGAAAATTAAAGGCAGAATTTTCTTCAGCGTCCCTTTATATAATTTTTTTGGACTCTTCAAACTTCGTATTCAAATATTTAGTTGTCAGGCAGTTTAATCAAATTTCATACCTAAACGTCTTCCTTTAGTATAATATTTTGCAAAAATAGATATAATTATCCACATATCTCCGATATAATCAATTTCATAAAAAAGGCAGGATCTCAGTAACCCTGCCTTTTATACTTATTTCGATGTATATGAAGATCAAGCTGTTTCTTTAATATAATTGACCAATCCTTTAGCCTCGAATATTTTCATCAGTTTGTCAGGTAAAGGCTGGAATTCGAATTCTTTGCCAGCTATGCTCACTATACCTTTCTTGAAGTCAATGCTGGTTAATGCTCCTTGTTTAAAAGCATCCACTGCTTCGGGAAGTATGATGATGGGCAGTCCCTGATTTACTGCAGAACGGTAAAAAATCCTGTTTACCGACTTACAGATCACAGCTTTAACTCCGGCGTATGACAATCCGACAGCAGGATGTTCCCTGGAACTGCCACAACCGAAATTGCCTCCTGCGATTAGAATATCCCCTTGTGATACCCTTTCCGCAAAACTATCGTCAAATCCTTTAAAAAGATGTGGAAGGATTTTCTCAGGTTCAGAGCTGAGCACATTATAGGTCAGATTTCCGGCAAACATCTGGTCAGTATTCAGATTATCGACATCGGCATAATTCCAAACTTTATCGGTAAGACGGTCTTCACCGGCTGAAATGAAGACAGTTTTCGATTGTTCGCGGTGATATGGAAAATGATCATTGAATTTTTCTCCTCTTGGATCCACAATCTCCCCAGCCAGGGCCGACATGGCAACTGTCGCCGGCGATGCCAGGTAAATACTGGATTCCTTGTTCCCCATCCTGCCTTTGAAATTCCGGTTGGCCGTTGAGATGACATTATAACCATCAGCAGGTATCCCCTGCCCTGTTCCAAGGCAGGGACCGCAGGAACTTGAAAGCACATTAGCCCCGGCATCCATGAAAATCTCAATGAGGCCTTCCCTAAGCGCCTGAAGATAAATCTCTTTTGACGCCGGGATAATGAGCATTTGCATACCGGATGGCAATTTCTTGCCTTTCAGAACCTTGGCAGCTTCCAGAAGATCATCAAAGCGGCCATTGGTGCAGGTCCCGACCAGGGCTTCATGTATCGGGGTACCCTGGACCTCGGAAATTGCCTTCACATTATCCACATTATGTGGAGCAGCGACCACAGGGAAAAGTTTATTAAGATCGATTTCTATCTCTTTCAGGTATTGAGAATCCGGATCAGCCCAGACACCTTCAAACGGCATGTCCAAATAGTCGGTCAGTATTTTATCGGCAGGAAAAACTGCATTCTTCGCTCCCATCTCCGAAGCCAGGTTAGCCAGGGTCATTCTTTCGGAAATACCAAGAGAGGAAACGCCGTCTCCATGAAATTCGATCGACATATAATCTGCCCCACTAGAACCTATCATACCGATAATCCAAAGTGAAAGGTCTTTTGCATAAACACCCTTTGATAACTTCCCGTGCAGGGTAATCTTTAAGGTTTCAGGAACCCTGAACCAGGTTTCGCCCTGACGCCATAGGCCGGCCGTTTCAGTCCGGTCTATTCCGGCTGCAAAGGCATTGAATGCGCCGGCAGTGCAGGTATGACTATCGCTCCCCACTATGATCATTCCGGGCTTCGCATATCCTGCCATGATTTGATGGCAGATTCCCGAACCCACATCGTGAAACTTTTTTATCCCCTGTGCATTCACAATATCACGGATCTTTTGATACTGATTGGCCAGCTTGGCATCAGTGGGGGGAGCATTGTGATCAAGGACTATGAGTAACTGATCCGGATCGGCCACAGCCTTACCGTTCATTTTTGCAAATGTCCCTGCTATACTCGCTGTATTGTCATGAGAAAGAATAATATCGGGTTTGGCAAAAACAATGCTACCAGCCGGCGCATTGAATATTTTTTCAACAAAAGTTTTTCCGGGCATATATTTATTTTTAAGGTTCAAATTTTCAGCAAATTTCAGATAAATTCATAAGACGCAGATGTCAGGTGGCAAATTTAGAAATGGTTTAAACAGCGATGCTTTTCTGTCTTATTCTTAATAATAAGAATCAGTAGTAAAAAAAAAGGACGCTAATTTTAATTAACGTCCTCGCGGGATGGGTTAAATAAGCCTTTATTTAGAACTCGGCTATTTTCGTAAGTCTTAAATTTATGGTTTCAGGTCTGATCTGTGCACCATTGTTATTGGTAGATGTAAAGCGCAGATCCACGTAATCACCGTGGGCCAGGTTGATTAAACCTGCTGCTGAATTCGAGCCGGAGTCATTTGCTCCAATTTTTTCATGGAAACTAACTTTTGCCTGCCTGTTACCGTTTACAAACAAGGAACCGATTATATCCCTGTTATTGCTTTCACCAATATAGCTTACCGATATATCAACCTGATAAAGTCCGCTTTCACCAATTGAAATTCGGTCCGCAACTATATCGGTAGTATCCATCACAAAGCCTCCAACACTAATTCCCTGGCTTGCCGTTTTCCAGCCGGCCCAACTACCCTGACTAATACTAATAATATCTCCGTATAATCCTACATCATGTGCTTCATACAATTCAGCATACTGGGCTGTGGAAAATGATCTGGAAGGAACTATGACTTCATTCCAGCCATTTGCCTTCCAATAATAAAATCCATGAGAAGTTACATTGCTTATATTGTAGACGAGAAGACCTTCAACAGGGTCCGAAATAGGATCCGGTGAAGTTAGATTGTCGATAGAAACTCTTGGAATTAAAATCCCTTTGGATGAGGATGAAATATCTAATACTGAGCTGGGATCGGGATTTTTGGTATTTATACCAACACTTTGAGAAAAGACTCCACTGATAGGATACGATGCCATTATAATAATGACGGCCAAATAATTGGCAAATTTTTTCATGACTTCAGGTTTGGAGGCGCAAAGATATAGTTTTTCAGAAATTAAACAACAAAATCTAAATATTTCACAAAAGTTAGTGATGGCAAGGAATTCGACAATCTTTACATATAAATTAAAGACAATAAATTCACCATGAAAAATTAGAATTTCGCCTTATATAAGTAAAATATCTACCCGGAACAGCTAAAAATCATTGCAAATTCCGGTCCTGTTAAAACTTAAACTCAATGCCTTGAGCAGTAGTAACGGCATCTTTTTCACCGATATATTTGAAAAACTACTAATGTTATTGGAAAGGTATCCTTACATAAAAAAAACCAGGATAACGCAAATCATCCTGGTTTTCTATCTTCTAAAACAAAATTAATTTCTATTTATACCCATACAACATTGAATAGATGATCAGGACTATCAGGCTCATTCCAATAGCCAGCATGGTAAATCCGAAGATTCTGATAGCCTTGTCCCATTTGCTCTTTCCTTCCTTTTTTGAGACCACTTTGCGCAGCCTGCCTGAATCTTTCAGTTCTTCAATTTCCCTGGGCCTGTCGTATTTATATTCTTCATATGGGACTGTTCCGGTAAAAATCACCGTATCCATCGGAAAAGCATCCGGACGCATGTGGGTATTAAAGAAATGGATAGTAAAGATGAAACCGACAGCCAATAAAGCTTCGTCACTGTGTATAATCATGGCAACATTGATAAGCCATCCGGGGAATATGCTCGTGAAATATTCCGGGAACCAGAGGATTAAACCGGAAAAACCGATTACAGCAACTCCCCAGAACACAGCCATGTAGTCAAACTTTTCCCAGTAAGTCCAGCGTCCATAATTTGGCCTTGGGCCGCGGTTCAGGAACCATTTTAAGGTTCCCCAGAAGTCCTTCAGGTCCTGTTTGTTGAACATCAGTGAATCTTTTCCGAAAATGAACCTTCCGATCGGGATATGCCTTTTGATCTTCATACGGATCAGCGATAAGATATGAAAGGTGAAATACCCAAATGTGATCAATGCAGCAAAGCGGTGTATATTCCCGGCAGCATGCACACCTCCCAGGAAATTAGCCAGATGATTGGCCCAGGGCATGTTGGCGAATTTAAGGGTCATACCGGTCAGGGCCAGCATGATAAAGCTCAGGATCACAAACAGGTGGGTAATTCTCTGGCCCGGAGTAAAACGCCGGACGTAATAATGACTGGTCATCGCCTTCCGGTGTTCTCTCTTTTTCTTTATTCCCTGTATTGAGCGAGGCAGCCAAAGTAATAAGTGCAATCCAAAGAAACCGAATACCCCGATCAGCAGGAAAGTCATTGCCCAGAAAGTGTAATACAGAATCGGATATTTGGTTTTGTTATGATGTGTTGCATGAGTCAGGTAACCCGTGAAGCGCACATTGGCATCTTCATGGCATTTCTGGCAGGTATGTACAATATTGGCGCTGCTGACCGATGAAAGCGGATTACTCGCTTTATAGATATTATGAGCACCGTGACAATCCGAACATTTAGCCGCTTTCTGGTAGCCGAGCTGATATGCTTTTCCATGGTAGGTTTCCATATAGGTAGAAGCCAGTTCCTCATGACAGGTGCCACATTGATGAGTAACCTGATTCATGAATTTGTCCTTGGAAATATCAGAGATCTGATGGGCGGAATGACAATCTGCACAGGTCGGATATTTGTGCTGCTTGCTATCATTTGTGATAGCATGGTCACTTTTGATGTACTGATCGTAAATACCCTTGTGACAAGTGGCACAGGTAGCGGGTATATTTTTACGGTTCACTGAAGAACGTGGATCGCTTTCCTTCAGGATAAAATGAGTAGTATGGCAGTCGGTACAGACAGCGCTGGGTAATAATCCTTTTTCTGTAAGCCCCCTGCCATGAACGCTGGAGGAATAATCAAGAAAGGCATTGACCTCCTTCAAATTTGCCGTTTCAGAAGCTTTTCCATTTTTCCGGTGACAATCCCCGCACAAAGTAGGAATGTTTGCTCTGTAAGTCGGAGAAGTATCATCATAGCGGGATTTCACTTTATGGGTTCCATGGCAGGTTGTGCAGTAAGGGGCATTCTCTTCTTTTCTCTGGTAAGCCTGTCCATGTCCGCTTTCGGAATATACATTTGATATCTCCGCATGACAGTTCGAACAGTCAACCTTTCCCACCGTGGCACAGGGC
Organism: uncultured Bacteroidales bacterium; assembly: GCA_963787195.1. GTDB lineage: Bacteria > Bacteroidota > Bacteroidia > Bacteroidales > JAGOPY01 > CAWBCI01. The sequence goes on along the minus strand of CAWBCI010000019.1, from coordinate 4,568 downwards.
CTGGCAAGATGATTTGACACATCGGAATGGCATTTTACACAGGTTATAGTTTTATGGACAGAATTTGCCAGATCCTCTTTGTTAACTTTCAGGGAAACAACCGAATCGCCTACCATTTTATGAACATCATCCTTGGCATGACATTTCAGGCAGGAACGGTCTGACATAGTATTCACGACATTCTGTGCATTCACCTTGTGGGGAGGATGGCAATCGGTACAGGCAGGAATTGCTCCGGGTTCCTTTTCCCATAATTCCGTTTTGATGATCTTGGTATGTACCTTCTCAATATCGGCATGACATTTCATACAGGTATGCGCGATATTTTTGGGGGAAATTGAAGAATTGGGACTTGAATGCGGCAGGATCAGGTGGTTTCCATGGCAGTCGTTACAGGTTGCGGTAACTGTAAGGCCTTTTTTGAACAAGCCAGCACCGTGTATACTCTGGCTGTAATTTTCAAGGATATTATGTTCACTGAGATTATAGGTTCTTGAAACAGGGGCACCTTCCCTATGGCATTTGCCACAGAGCATGGGGATATTCATTTTATAGGTACGTGATTTGGGGTCGGACGAAGGCAAGACATCATGTGAGCCATGACATTCCTTGCAGTTTGGTGCGTATAAAGCTTTCAGTTTCAAGGCCTGTCCATGAATACCTTTATTAAAGTCGCTCATAGCATCATCATGACAAAATCCGCAATCGACCGGTGCAAGGTTTTCAGGGTGGGGAAATTCTTCAACTGCTGCATCAGGGTGGCAGGATGCACATTCGAGGTCTTTATGGACAGAATTTTTTAATATATCATCGTTCACATAGAGATAATGGATCTTCCCCTGCCTCACTACAGAAAGGCTCTGGTCTCCGTGGCACATCAGGCAATCGTCGTTCGACTGGGCTGAAGCTAAATTTGAAAGGCCAAAAGAGAGTAAAAACACCAATATAAAACGCATACAACTGAAATTCAAAACTTTATTTTTCATTCAATCTATATAATTTGATACGAAAATATTCAAATATGTTAATCGATTCACAATCCAAAGTAATTTGTAAATAGTCTAAACAGAGATAAAGCTTATATTATTAATATTCAGAATGTTATCTCCATAGATTCATGCGATACAGGCAATAAATTTCAGGGTAAATATTGAAAGAAAATGTGAACGGGTATTGGTGCGGTTATTGGGTATTGGGTATTTGTTATTGGTTATTAGGAAAATCAAATATCTTATACTTTGGGTAATCGTGCTATCGGGCAACCGAATATCGGATATCGGGTATTGAACCTTTTTTCAACACAGCAGGCACATAGGACACATTAGAAATCACATAGGACTTTTTCACTTGTCCACCTGTTTTTTCACGATGCGCCACGAAGGGCTGTCTCTTCAAAGCTACCAGATCCTTCGCTGCGCTACCAATGACATGTCATTTATCAGGCTGACACATAATCTGTCTTTGGTAGCGCAGGAGAGATCTGGTAGCTCATTGCAGAAGAATTAATGTAAGGTGTATAGAGTATCGAAGAAATCCCAAATCCCGAAAAATAAAAAATCTTTGATTTTGTTATTTTTCGAGGATCCTCGATTTTGTATCGAATCATTTCATGAATATGTTGTGGAGGTAATGATTTATCAAAGCACTTACAATTATTAGCATAATATTGCAAATACTTCCTTGTAACAAAAAAAATTACTCAGTATTATTAATAAAATCATTTACCCTTCTGATAAACAATTCCTTACCCCCTTTTGTGGAGGAAGATGGGTGATGTACAAATAAGACTTTGCGCCCTTGATCTTCAAATAATTTACCATACCGCCAAAACTTGGTTGTATTTCTGCTTAATATGATAATATGAGTTGGGTCTAATACATTAACGTCTGACAATAAGTTTCCAGTGTATTCTTCTCTTATGCAGAAATCATAGTTTTTTTAAAGGTGTTTGTTTCTAATATTTTCCTTATCTCCCATATTGCATTTAATGAGATTTGACAATGCAATCATACGAACTGCATCTGTCCCAAATAATTCATTCTTTTCTAAACTATCTTGAATATATGAAAAAAACTTCATTTCGTGTTCTTGAAATAAATGAAGAATCCAATTTTCAATACTGCCAATAGTATTTTCTAAATTATTCGCTCGTATGTCCTTACTCTCTGCATACATATTATGCAAATCATTCCAACCATATGCAACAGTGCCAAGAAATAACAACCTTATCTTTGATTCATTGTACATATCACCTATATGAAATATCGGTATCGGGCCATTTTTTAGAACATGTCCCTTTGATCCACTAAAAGATTTACATCTCTTGCATATTTCATTATAACCAATTTCATTATCAATGTAATGTGCATAAAGTTTTCTTGAAAGTTCTAAATCATAATATAGTTTTTCCATTTTTATTCATTTAATTTATTATTGATATATTTATTTTATATTTAATTAAAGCTGATAGATACTGTTTTTCACATAAATTAGCAAATCATCATAAAGTGATAAAAATGCATCATTGATATTCAAATCACCATACTTTTCAATAACATTCGTCATTTCCACATACCTAATTGATCTAGCACTGTTACATTCCGCTAAGAACTTCTCAGTCTGTTCATGGTGTAATTTGCCTTCAAAAGGAAAAGGACTCAATATTATCATATGGTATTCCAAATTAATTCTGTTAATATGGCTGATCATACCAACTGCTAACTCTCTCATTTCGCTTTCAGCAGGAGATACAATCAATAAATACTTATAGCTGCTTGTAATAAAATACTCACAATCCTCAATTATGTCTTTGATTTTATGTCCCTGGCATTCTATTCTATCATAATGAGTAATGTATGTTTCACTAATAGTCAGCCCAATTTCCACAAAATAATTAACCATTTCGAATGGAATGTAACCAAGTCCTGCAACTTTCAACGGTAAACTGCCATCAAACACAGATGCTAATACTTGGCATTTAAATACAGTGGCACCTATTCCCATTAGGGCAAGTGATTGAATAAGTTTTCTTCTTTTCATAGTTTTTGATTGACAGGAATTCAACCCTCGATAAGACCGGATATAAGAAAATAATTTAGAGATTGTCCAAAAAGGAAACACTAATACATGCCACATAATAAAATAGGTGAACATACCAAAATCGGTATGCTTAAATGAATTAAGCTAGCCCTTTCTTAATCGGATGATAGGATGACTTAGATTTCATATTTTCTCAACATCGTAGTTAAAAATACCAATTTAATCTACGGAGCGTAGCTAATAGGATAAAAAATAATCCCATTACAGTACTTACATAATCGCCTTTAGAGGGCATAGGGGATATAAAAGGGATAGGGGCCGGACCGCTGCAATTTTAAAATGATAACAATTGAAATCTGATTTCTAATCTAACCAAAAAAAAATTAGTGAAAAGTTAGGGAGTATTTAAGTGAGTTGAGAATGAGTTGAGAAACTATGAAATGAAAAAGACCTAACTCTTTGATATTGAGTTAGGTCTTGTCGGGGTAGTAGGATTCGAACCTACGACCTCCTGCTCCCAAAGCAGGCGCGCTAACCGGACTACGCTATACCCCGAATATTTATCTTCTGCGGAGAAGGGGGGATTCGAACCCCCGGTACCCTTTCGAGTACGACAGTTTAGCAAACTGTTGGTTTCAGCCACTCACCCACCTCTCCAAGTGTTTGATGATTTTCTGAATATTGGATTCCGCTTCAACAGCTTTATCCACAAAAAAACAAAAAGAACTTTTTTCTGTTTAAGGTTTTATCGAAGTCCTAAAAACAGGACTGCAAAAGTATGAAATCTCTTCAAGTTGACAAATATTTATTTCAAAATATTCGAATTTGATTTATTTAGGAGGATTGGTCTGATATATAATATTATAGCCATAATATGGAGCTTAAAATGAAATTGATATTTAATTTAAAAATCTTAAAATGAAAAAACATTGGGTGATCCTGTCGTTTTTTATACTTTCCCTTGGGATTTGCAATGCTCAGCAAGAGGTAATGACTCCGGATGGCAAGAAGGTTATGCTTTATCCCAACGGCACATGGAAGTATGTTAAGATCCTGTCATTAGAGGATATTCAGCCTGTTTCCGTTCCCCACCTGGAATTGCCAAAAGCCACTCCTGCCAGTCAAATCCTGACCCACACCGGATATACGCTTTCCTATGACAGTGCATATCATATTGCCGACTGGGTTGCCTATAAGCTCACCGCTAAAGAAACCATTCCTGTGGTCAAAAGAAGCAACCATTTTGTGCCGGATCCCATGCTGCCTCCAGGATCGGCATCCAACAATGATTATAAAGGTAGCGGCTACGACAGGGGGCATTTGGCACCTGCCGCCGATATGTCCTATTCACGGAAAACCATGGTCGAATCTTTTTATTTATCTAATATGTCGCCTCAAACCCCCGGTTTTAACCGGGGTATCTGGAAAAAACTTGAAACACAGGTAAGGCAATGGGCCGATGATGACCAGGAGATTTATGTTGTTACAGGGACAGTTTTAACGAAAGGACTGCCTACGATTGGCAGTGA
>CAWBCI010000018.1:0-11015 GCA_963787195.1 uncultured Bacteroidales bacterium | reverse complement strand
TATGTCATTGTTTACACTTCAACCAGTACGTATTGCTCGGCATTAAATCCAACGGCCGGTTCAAGGGTCGGGGCCAAAGGCCTTTGGCAGTTCATGTATTACACAGGCAAACTATATGGACTGAAGGTAACATCCGTCATTGATGAACGTTTTGATCCCTATAAAGCCACCGATGCGGCCTGCCGCCATTTGAAGGACCTCTATGCCATATATGGTGACTGGTCATTGGTGCTGGCTGCCTACAATTCTGGCGCGGGGAATGTTAACAAAGCCATAAGACGGGCGGGAGGAGTAAAGAATTACTGGGCTATCTGGCCTTTCCTGCCCAGGGAAACCCGGGGCTATGTGCCCGCTTTCATTGCCGTGGTTTATGTTATGAACTATGCCCAGGAACATAATTTATATCCGCTAAATCCCGGTATCCTTTATGATGGCATCGATACAGTCCATGTTACTCAACCTCTTGCCTTTGACCAGATTTCAGAAATGCTGAATATACCCCTGGAGGAAGTCAAATACTTAAATCCTCTTTATAAAGCTTCACTGATCCCTGCTTATGACGGGAAAGATTATTCCCTGCGCTTGCCTAAAGAGTATATCAATGCCTTTATTGATAATGAAAACGCCTTGTATAATTACAAGAGCAAGAGTGGTATGGAAAAAGAAAAGATACTGGCAGAGATCAAAAAAGCTTCCGATCGGACCGTGCATATAGTCCATTCAGGCGAAAACCTGGGCCTCATCGCGAGAAAATATCATGTTTCCATCAACCAGCTTAAACAATGGAACGGTCTGCGTAGCACCCTGATCCGGCCGGGACAACGCCTTGTGGTATTCCCTTCCCCCAACTATACTTATAATACAAGCTCTTCATCTTCAAGCCATACTTCGAAGACTGCCCACACAAGTTCTTCACGGAATAAAGATGAAAAACAATACCACATCGTAAAAAACGGTGAAAACCTGGGCCTGATTTCCAAAAAATACAATTGTTCGGTGGCTGATCTCAGAAAATGGAATAATCTGTCTGGCAATAATATCTATCCCAAACAAAAACTGCTTGTCTATACCGGAAATAAGTCCGGGAGCGCAAATAAAACTGTCTATTATACTGTCAAAAGGGGAGACACCTTATGGGATATCGCCGAGCAATACAAAGGGGTTTCGGCAGATGACATCAAAGAGATGAATCATATCCGCAATTCAGGTAGATTAAAACCGGGGCAGAAACTGAAAATCTCCCTGGATGGCTGACTGAGTGATGAGGTTTGAATTAATCATATCCATTTATATTCATCATTATGAAATCCAAACTGCAATCCACGCTTCCGATAGCTGCGCTAATATTATTGCTCCTTGTCGGACTAAATGCCTGTAACATAGCCGACGAAGGTAAACCCCGCTCTACAGGTTCGGTCAATGAAATCCTCATCGTCACAAATAGTAAGGAACAGTGGAATGGACCCTTAGGAGATACCATCAGGACTTTTTTCGGGGCAGATCTGCCCGGATTGCCGCAGTCAGAGCCTATGTTTGGATTGTATAATATTGCCTCCAAGGATTTGAATGATGTTTTCAAGAAGTTCCACAATATCCTGATAGTAGATATCAATCCCCAGGCTAAAAAAACGCTTTCCGAAACCAAGAAAGACCTTTGGGCCAGATCCCAGCGGGTGATCAAAATTACAGCCCCTGATACCCTCGCTTTTTATCAGGAGTTCGATTTGAAAAAAGCGGCCTTTCTGAAGTATTTCGAACAAAATGAACGAGAAAGATCCCTGAAAATTGGTGAAATGTCCACTGATATGGATCTCAGCAATAAGATCAGCCAGAATTTTGATCTGACATTGGAAATGCCGGCAGGATTTTATATAGCTGAAGAAACAGCCAATTTTATGTGGTTGCGCCAAACCATACATAATGTAAAACAGGATGTGGAGATCGGGATCATGATCTATTATGAAAAGTATACCGATACCATCATGTTCAGCCCCATTTCAATCATCAACAGGAGGAACGATATTACGCGGGTCCATATACCCGGCCCCAGTGAAGGGACCTATATGAAAGTGGCTGCCGAATTCGTTCCGCCAATCTTTAAAAGGATAAATGATTTTCCTACCGGCTTTGCTGTCGAAACCCGTGGATTATGGGACGTGAAAGGAGATTTTATGGGAGGCCCCTTTATCAGCTATACTTTTGTAGATCAGGAAAGGGCCCGTATTTTCACCCTCGACGGGTATGTCTATAACCCGAACGAGCTGAAAAGAAATTATATCCGCCAGCTTGAATCTATTTTTTATTCTGTAAAAATTAATAAAACAAAATAAGGAAGTGAATAAAATACCCCGCCGAAAGCAGCGGGGTATTTTAAGGAAATATCTCTTATTCGTCTCAAGAGACGGGGAATTTAGTCCCCTCAGATCCCGGATAAGACTTGGTCTTTTCGGGATCAATTCGACTAAGAATTTTTTCTTCGCTTCGCTTGAAAAAATTGAGTCTCATTGATTAATCCAGGCTTTTGATCTTTTTAAATATGGTAATGATCTTAAGCCCTGAATCATTTTCTTCATTTACCAGCTTGCCATCCTTATAAATACCCATCAGGACCGAATCGGGACTGTTCGCCATGAAAACATAGACACCCTGGTCTTTCTCATTAAAGGACCATTTGCCGTTAATCGATGTAGATCCGGTGTAGATCTTCAATGAATCGCCGGCATACAACTCGAAACGGACTGACTTCTGGTCTTCTATAACGTCGGCCAGTTCACTGGTATCATATATGTTAGTGTCAGCATCAAACTTAATGTCTTCGATCTGCCAGACCCCTTCCAGTTTCTTTTCAATGGGCCGGGAACAGGAAATAAAAGCGAAAAAAGAAAGAAACATGGCTAAAGCAAATAAATTAATAGGGCGGATCTTTTGCATTTTACAGGATATTATGAGGTTAATAATACTTTTTAATAGAATATTGATCTGATGGAGAGCCTGCAGGAATTATCTTATTCCTTATAAACCAATTACCTTCCGATTCATTCTGCGAAATTAGATGAAAATTTTGTCCCTTTTCTATTGACAAATAAAAATAATGTATTAATTTTGACCGTTTGATTAAACCATTTGATCAAACTACTTGGTTAAATCTACCGGAAAAAAATGAACGAAACACACAGAGATACTGAAGGCATCATCCTTGAAGCGGCCAATAAGGTCTTTATAAGGAATGGATTTGAGGGGACCAGCATGCAACAGATCGCCGATGAGGCTGGGATCAATAAGGCGCTGCTGCATTACTATTTCAGGAGTAAGGATAAATTATTTGAAAGCGTTTTCGTTACGGCATTCAGTAAAATCACACCCATTATGATGGAGCTGATGCAGTCGGGCAATGATTTTTTTGAAAAGATCAGCTTATTTATCTCACAATATATGGATATACTTCAAACTTATCCGCAAATACCACTGTTTATAATGCATGAACTTAAACGTAATCCCGATCACATGGTTGATATAGTGAAAGGTTCGGGGATAAACCCTCAAATGTTTTTTGCCATGGTAGAGGCGGAAATCAATAAAGGCACCATACGTAAGATAGAACCGATACATCTGCTGGTAAATATTCTGGCAATGTGCATCTTCACTTTTGCCGCCCAGCCCATGATACTGGGGATCATTTGCAGGAATGACAAGGACAAGTTCGAAGCTTTCCTTCATACCAGAAAAGAAGAAATAACTCAATTTATCATAAACGCCATCAGGAAATGAGCAGATACAGCTTACTGATAATAACAGGCTTGCTTTTCAGCTGCCGGCTTTTCAGCCAGGCAGATACTGCTTTGAATATAGAACAATGCCGGCAATGGGCGGTGGAACATCACCCGTCCTACCAGCAATTCGATCTTATTGACCAGAGCAACGAACTGAAAATCAAAAATCTGAATAAAAATCACCTGCCTGAAATGAATGTCCTCGGACAGGCCAGCTACCAATCGGATGTGACCAAGGTACCCATCAGCACCCCGCAGTTTCCAATGAAACCTGTCAGTAAGGATTGGTACAAGCTTTACCTGGATGTGAATCAGGTGATATGGGACGGTGGCATCACCAAAGATAATAAGCTCCTCCAGCAAAGCGACAATCAGATTGACCGTCAAAACCTGGAACTAAGCTTGTACGATCTGAAAAAGCAGGTCGATATGGTTTTTTTCAATATCCTGCTGATAAAGAAAAATACAAAGATACTGGACATCCACCAGGCAGACGTGAAAGCCCGGCTGAAAGATGTCGAATCAGCCGTGGCAAACGGAGTGAGCCTTTCGGCCAATGCTGATATACTGAATGCTGAACTACTGAAAACAGAACAGCAACAAGATCAGTTGAATATCGCGATGAACACGGCCTATACTATCCTTTCCCAGCTCACCGGCAGGGAAATCAGCAGCGGAACCCCGCTTGAAATGCCCCAACCACAGATAAGCCTTGATATGAACGGAAAAAGCCGCCTGGAATACCAGCTTTTTTCCTACCAGGACCAAAAGCTGGATGCGATGAAAAAACTTAGCTCCTCCTTTCTGATGCCTAAATTCTCAGGCTTCGGACAAGCAGGTTTCGGCAGGCCGGCTTTCGATATGCTGAACAATAACCTGAAAGGATACTATATTTTTGGGGCCAGGCTTAGCTGGAATTTCTGGAACTGGAACAAGACCCGCAATGAAAAGCAGATCATCAACCTGAATAAAAAAATACTTAACTCTAATGTGGAAAGTTTCAGCCAGGGACTAAATATTGAACTGGCCAACAAGATGTCGGAAGTACTGAAATACCAGAAACTCATCGAAAAGGATGAGGCCATCGTGGAACTTCATTCCAAAATAGTGAAGACTTATGCATCCGAACTAAAACACGGGATCATCACTGCCACCGAATATCTGACCGAACTGACGGCTGAAACTTCTGCAAGCCTGAATATGGAATTACATAAAATACAACTGATTAACGCAAAATATGAATACCTGGCGGCTGCCGGAAAATTATAAAATGTAGCTAATATGAAACAAACAGCCTTTATAGCTTTGATACTGTTCGCCACTATGGCCTGCTCCCGGACTGAAAAGTCGGATGCCTACGGCAACTTTGAAACAGATGAGGTCATCCTCTCGTCTCAGGCCAACGGAAAAATCCTTTTCCTGAAGCTACAGGAAGGTCAGACGGTCTCTCTCGGAGATACCCTTGGCCTGGTCGATACTACCGATTTGTCGCTAAAAAGAGCGCAACTCCGGGCCCAGATCAATGCTGTCAGGACCAACATAAATAATCTGAATTCACAGATAGCTGTCCAGGAACAGCAAAAGAAGAATCTGGAAGTTGACATGAACAGACTGGAAAATTTGTTTAAGGATGGAGCGGCAACACAAAAGCAGATAGATGATATCAATGGAAATATGGATTTGATCAGGCAACAGATACAGGCTACAAGGGTGCAGAAAGAAGGTATCCTGGCGCAGATGGAAACTATCGGCGTGCAGATCAGTCAGGTCCGGGAATCCATCAGTCAAAGCTGGATTATCAGTCCGCTCAGTGGCACCATACTGACAAAATTCGCGGAACCCGGGGAAGTCACTACTTATGGTAAGCCGCTATGTTCCATGGCTAACTTAACTTATATGGACCTGAAAGTTTATATCAGCGGTGACCAGTTGCCTTCGGTTTCGCTGGGACAAAAGGTAGAGGTGCTGGTAGATAAAAATCAGTCGGCTTTACGCCAGTTGCAGGGAACTATCTCATGGATCAGTTCCAAAGCCGAATTCACCCCTAAAATTATACAGACCAAAAAAGAAAGGGTCAACCTGGTTTATGCTATGAAAGTAAGGGTTCCCAACGACGGGACCCTCAAAATCGGCATGCCCGGGGAAGTCAATTTCACTACCCATCCTGAATAATCCTTATAAAAACTGTTATAAATCAAAAACTAATTCGGAAAACTATGAAAAAACAATTGACCCGGATTTCGCTGGTATTAACGCTGCTGCTTTCCGGCCTGCTCACATTCGCCCAGTCAAAAAGTGCCGACGCGCTCCTGGGAAGATGGCTGAATGAAGATAAAGATGCCCATATTGAGATTTATAAAGATGCGGGAAAATATTTCGGCAAGCTCGTCTGGCTGAAGAACCCGATAGATGATGAGACCGGCAAGGCGAAACTCGACAAACATAATTCTGATGAAAGCCTGAGATCAAGGCCTGTGCAGGATCTGGTGATACTGAAAGATTTCGTCTTTGACGGGGAGGATACCTGGGATGAAGGCACTATTTATGATCCGAAAAATGGCAAGACTTATGATTGTTATATAGAATATGCTGATGATACAACCCTGAAAATCAGGGGTTATATAGGATTTTCCTGGATAGGCCGGAATACCTATTGGACGGCTGTAAAATGATATACCTGTATGGAAGAAGCTGTCAGTATAAGGGGTATCAGTAAAAGTTACAAGGCTCAGAAAGCCCTGGACAACATTAGCCTGAGCGTTAGCAAGGGAGAGTTGTTCGGTTTTATAGGCCCCGACGGGGCCGGTAAGACCTCTCTTTTCAGGATACTTACCACCCTGCTGTTCCCGGACGAAGGTGAAGCCAGTCTGGAGGGCCTGGATATCCGGAAGGATTATAAGAAGATCCGACAGATGGTAGGTTATATGCCCGGTCGCTTTTCACTTTATCCCGACCTGACAGTGGAGGAAAACCTGCGCTTTTTCGCGAGTATTTTCAATACAACCATAGAAGAAAACTATGAGCTGGTAAAAGATATCTATTCCCAGATAGAACCTTTTAAAGACCGTCCCGCCGGAAAATTATCAGGTGGGATGAAACAGAAACTGGCCCTTTCCTGCGCCCTGATCCACAAACCTCATGTGCTTTTTCTGGATGAACCCACTACAGGTGTGGATGCCGTTTCCCGTAAAGAATTCTGGCAGATGCTAAAACGCCTGCAAAAACAGGGCATCAGCATCCTGGTCTCAACACCTTATATGGATGAAGCCAGCCTTTGCGACCGGGTAGCCCTGATACAGGAGGGAAAAATCCTGGATGTCGACAGTCCCGAAGGGATTATAAGCAAATACGAATGGCCTCTGCTGGCAGTCCGTTCCGATGATATGTACCATCTCCTGCATGACCTTCGGGAATTTCCACATACAGTATCGGCATACCGCTTCGGGGAAAACATACACCTCTCACTCGAAAGCAAGGATGTCAAAGAAGAGGAGCTGGCACGGTTTCTTGAAAATAAAGGACAGAAAAATGTGAAAACGGACTTTATAGAAGCGAATGTCGAGGATTGTTTCATGGCTCTTATGAATAAATGATAAGATGGATACGAAGAGAGGAAATATAATAGAAGTGGAAGACCTGGTGAAGAAGTTTGGCACATTCGTGGCAAACGACCACCTGACTTTCTCTGTACGGAAAGGGGAGATCTTCGGGTTCTTAGGGGCCAACGGGGCCGGGAAAACTACGGCCATCAAGATCCTTTCCGGCCTCTCCCACCCCAGTTCCGGAAAAATACGGGTAGCCGGTTTCGACGTTTATAAAGAAACCGAAAAGATCAAGAGGAATATAGGCTATATGAGCCAGCGCTTCTCATTATACGAGGACCTGACTGTCAAAGAGAATTTCAGATTTTACGGGGGGATTTATGGGCTCAGCCGGCAGCAGATCGCCGAGCGCACTGATTATTACCTGAAAAAACTCGGTCTGGAAGAGAACAAAGACAAGATCATAAGCTCCCTGCCTTTGGGATGGAAGCAAAAGCTTGCCTTTTCCATTGCCATCATGCATAATCCGAAAATAGTGTTCCTGGATGAGCCTACCAGCGGGGTGGACCCGATAACCAGGCGACAGTTCTGGGATATGATCTACGAAACCGCCCACAACGGCATCACCGTCTTCCTCACAACCCACTATATGGATGAGGCTGAATATTGCGAAAGAGTGTCCATCATGGTTGACGGAAGAATAGAGGCGCTTGGTACTCCCTCAGAACTTAAAAAAACCTTCCAGGCCGCATCCATGGAAGAAGTCTTTCTCCATCTGGCCAGGAAAAGTAAAAACAAAGAATAAGCAGCAAGGACCATGAGAGGATTTATCATCAAAGAGTTCTATCATATTTTCCGCGACTACCGGACCATGATCATATTGTTCGGGATGCCCATAGTGCAGGTCCTGCTGTTCGGATTCGCAATCAATAATGACCTCAAAAACGCCCATATAGCTATCCTGGATAATTCGAGGGATCAGGCCACCCGTGAGATCACCCGGAAGATCGTGGCTTCGGGATATTTTATTTTAGACGGCTATCTCACAGGGGAAGATGAAATAGGGCCGAAATTCAGGCAGGGGAAGATCAAGGAGGTCATCATCTTCGGGGATAAATTTGAAGAAAGTCTTCGGAAAGATAAAAAGGCAGATGTACAGATCATCAGCGATGCGTCGGACCCCAATATGGCCAGCCTGCTGACCAATTATACCATCGGCATACTGAAAGATTACCAGGCGGGGCTGCAGCCGGCCGGAGCCGGCTCCGGAGCACCCCTGCAGATCAGTGTCGAATCCCGGATGATGTTCAACCCGGAACTAAAGAGCGTCTTCATGTTTGTCCCGGGAACTATCACAATTTTACTGATGCTGGTTTGCGCCATGATGACTTCCATCACCCTTGCCAGGGAAAAGGAAATGGGCACGATGGAGATACTCCTTGTGTCACCCCTGAAACCGGTCCAGATCATCGTCGGGAAAGTCACCCCCTACATGGTACTCTCCTTTATCAATGCCATCACTATTTTGTTGCTGGGCTATTTCGTTTTCGGCATGCCTATAAAAGGCAGCCTGGTGCTGCTGCTCCTCGAAACCATCCTCTTTATCTTCATGGCCCTTTCGATGGGGATCTTTATTTCGACCATCAGCAATAACCAGCAAACGGCCCTGCTGATCTCCCTGGCCGGTCTGATGCTGCCCACCATCCTGCTCTCAGGCTTTATTTTCCCGATCGAAAATATGCCCCTCATTCTGCGGGTCATCAGCAATATCATGCCTTCCAAATGGTTTATCCTGATCATCAAGGGCATTATGCTGAAAGGGGTGGGTTTACGCTATCTCTGGATGGAGACGCTTATCATCATGGCTATGGTTACTTTGTTTATCGGCTTGAGTATAAAGAAATTTAAAATCCGCCTGGAATAATTTTGATCATCCTTATGATGAATAATAATGATAATAATTTGAATAGAAAATGAGGACCATAGGCTTCATATTGCAGAAAGAATTCATACAGTTGTTCCGTAACAAAGTATCGGTCCGGATCATTATTATCATGCCGATGGTACAGTTGCTTGTGCTGGCCTATGCAGCCACCTTCGAGATCAAGAGCACCCGCCTGTTCATAGTCGATCAGGACCGCAGCAACAGTTCCCGCGACCTGATCAGCCATTTCAGCGGATCACCCTTTTACCGTATAATTGATTATTCCAATAATTATAAAGCCGGCGAAGAGTCTGTTATAAACGATCATTCCGATCAAATTATCAATATCCCAAAAGATTTTGAAAAGAACCTGAAAGTATTTGGAAAAGCCCGGGTACAATTGGTTACCAATGCCATCAATTCGAGCGCTGCCAGTCTTGAGAATGCTTATTCCTTCTCCATTATCCGGGATTATAACCAGGGCTTGCTCCTGGAATCAACCGGCATCCAAATGGAAGAGCCGGTGCAAACCACCTATTCCTACTGGTATAACCCTGAATTGAATTACAAGAATTATATGGTTCCGGGCATATTGGTGCTGCTTTTGACGATCATTTCCATGTTCCTTTCGGGCATGAACCTGGTGCGGGAAAAGGAGATAGGTACTATAGAACAAATCAATGTCACCCCCATCAAAAAGATACAGTTTATCATAGGCAAGCTATTGCCTTTCTGGATAATAGGGCTCTTCGAACTGACCTTTGGATTGATCCTGGCAAAGATCGTTTTTAACATCCCTATCCTGGGAAGCCTCTGGCTGCTTTACCTGGTTTCGGCGGTTTACCTGGTGGTGACCCTCGGGATCGGATTACTGGTGTCGACCAAAACGCAAACCCAGCAACAGGCCATGTTTCTTTCCTGGTTCTTCATGGTAATTTTCATTTTGATGAGCGGCCTCTTCACACCAACTGAGAGCATGCCGCAATGGGCCCAGGTGATAGACTGGTTCAATCCTCTGAAGTATATGATAGAAGCCGTCAGGATGATCATGCTGAAAGGCTCCGGTTTTATAGATGTAATATGGCAAATCGGAATCCTGGCGCTGTACGGAGTGACCGTGATATGGGTAGCGGTTTGGCAGTATAAGAAGGTAGCGTGAGGGGGTGTCTTCAGTCGTCAGTCGTCAGTCGGCAGTCTTCAGTCGTCAGTCTTCAGTCGTCAGTCGTTGGTCAGCTAATAATCTAAATTTAAAATATACAATATTCAATATAATATTTAATATTCCCCCTCCGTGGAACTCCATTTTAACTCAGTGGAGCTCCGTGAAATAAAAAAAAATCACCATATCACCATATCACCTTATCACTTTCCCCTAATACCTAATACCTAATACCCTATACCCAATACCTATTAACAATCCTTCCTTTTCCCTGCGAAATTTCATATATTTGATATCCCGCTGGGTAAAAAAGAGGAAAATGATCAAGTCTGTTCTATCTTTCCAACATTTTTGACCTTTTGATTGTTTATAGCCATAGTATCCAACCAAAAACAAAAAAATATGAAAAAAACTATACTCCTGAAGCTTTTTGCCATTATCCTGCTAAGCGGATTTGTCAGTATCCTGAATGGGCAGGATTACAATGCCTTTGTGAATGATAATCACTTCGGGGTGGGCCAGCTTGGCTTGCAGCCCGCGGCAGTTGCCAATGGTCTTTTTAAGGTGGATGTGAATATACTTTCGTCTGCCAATTCCATTTCAAATAACCTTGTGCGGAT
>CAWBCI010000017.1:0-38803 GCA_963787195.1 uncultured Bacteroidales bacterium | reverse complement strand
TGATGTGATGTCTTTCGGGATAAAAACCTTATTCTTTTTCCTTAAACCTTAGTCACAGAAAATCCTCTCGTGAAGCCCAACCTTATTTACCTTATTTGTCAGCTTAGCAGATAATTACCACTTAGACACTAAGAACACTTAGGATCACTAAGAAGAAAAAGGTAAAATAGAGAATCTTAGTGTTCCTAAGTGCCCTGAGTGTCTGAGTGGTTTTTATAAAAAGAAAGCTAAATCCTTATCTCCCCACAACAAACTTCCCCCTGGCAACAATCCTTTTCTCATCTCTCATAATGGCAATGTACATCCCAGGGGCCAAAGAAGATACATCAAAAGTGTATGAATTTAGCATTGGTGAGGCCTTGGTTGATTTAACTACTTCCCCGAAAGTATTATAGATCAATATTTCCCCCGAACAGGTTTTCTGAGTTCGGATAGCTATATATTCCGAGGCAGGATTTGGATAAATTTCAAGAGGAGAAATGTTTTGAGCATTCAATTCCCTTACCCATACCGTAGAATCACATCCTGTAGAATCACATCCAATGCTATCCAGTTTTTGGACCCATATGGATTGAACCCAATCAGGAGGGCCAAAAACTTGTCCTGTAAATATGATTCCATTATCTGAAGTGAGACATAGATCCAATAATTCATTAGTTTCTTCAGGATAATATAAATATCTTCTCATCCAAATGCTATCTCCATTTGATTTGGTTTTTAATATCCAGCCATTTGAGCCATAACCATCATCAAAATGCCCAGTCCCGGATAAAATAATTGTTCCATCAGCTAATTCATCAATGGTAGCACACCATCCATAAAATGTTACTGGTGAATATTTCCTATCCCAAATGACAGTACCAGAGGTATCAGTTTTAAATACCCAGGCTTTTTGGTAAGGATAATCATGTGGTTGCATAACTGCATAAGCACTACCTACCAGATAATTTCCATCCTGGCTTATAGTAACAGTAGCATATGCATCATCATATTCACCTCCATAATACTTCGTCCAAATTTTGTTTCCCAAACTGTCAACCTTTAAGAGACCCGGGTCGTTCCATGTGTTAGCAATGTTTATATTTTGCTTATTTATGCCTACTAAAAATGCTCCATCCGGTAAAAGAGCTATTGAATACCCTTCTTCTACCCAATTAAGTTCACCGTAATGATTTGACCATATTACATTACCCAGACTATCAGTTCTTATTAAAATAATATCACCATCATCATCTGTGATATATAATTACCCTGTAATTATATAACCCATTATCCGGTAATTGTTTACAAACCGTGAAAACCGTTGCATGATAATCTGTCGATATCGTATCTCCATATATTCTTGACCACAAAGAATCCCCATTTTGATTAATTTAAATAATAATCCAACATCCCTTATAGTATCGTCAATACCACCACTTATAATGTATCCACCATCTGATGTTTTTATACATCCCCGGAATAATCCAGAATAATAGTCATGAAAATCTTCGCCATAGGTTTTCCACCAAAGCTGATTGCCTTATCATCTATTGCTGTAACTACAATTTTTTTAAAAACATAGCCCTGGGAAATAACTCCATTACTCCACAAATTACATAGCCCGGATCAGTCTCAATTATACTTATATCCTGCATTCCAGTAATCATTGAAATATCGTTTGCTGAAATAGGTGTACTGGCTAAAGGAATTTAGAGAAATTGAGAATATTGTTAAGATAAAAAACAGCTTTTTCATATTAAGCATTAAAAAATTAAAACTTTTTTAGTCTGTATTATCGAATGATTGTCTGTCAATTGGAAAAAGTAAATCCCACTTTTAAATAATTGCTTATTGAGCACAAATGAATTCGTGTTTATTTTGGTATAAAATAATTCCCTGTTCAACATGTCAAATACTCTCAAGGAAAGATTATTTAAATCCGAATCCAAATGAACAAGGACACCTTCGGTTGTACTATAAACATTGAACTCAGGAAGATTGGATTTTGATAAATTATTTATCCCTGTATAAAAACAGGTATCCGTTTCCAAAACACAGGTGGTATCTGCCGGGGCCATGTATTCTAATGAATCATTATGATGAAAACATCTTAGATAGTAGGTGTTTTCAATTATAGAATATTCCTCCAGCAAACCCCAGTCAGATCCTATTCCTTCATACACATAAAAGTGAAGATTTAAAGGATCAGGAATATTCCAGTATGTAAACCTGGTTCTGCTTATACCTTCAACTAATACAGTATCAATAGCTTCAACCACTAATTCCGGATACAGTTCGTTTTGGTAAGTGTCAGGAATTGTGTCTCCAACATTTAAAGAAAAATCATAGAGTAAGACTTCATTTTGCCAGTAAGCAGGGATGAAAAACACCTGTCTTTCTACCGTATCATTTCGAAAAGACCCCCAGTATTCATAACTAATTGTGTCTTTTGAGCAAGCTGCATTTATCCAAGCCCTCATCAATTTATTATAATGAAGTTCATTTATAATAGTATCTCCTGAAATTGTGTAGGTTAATAGTTTGCTATAGATAATGGGATAAGGCTCATACCAAACTGATTCCCATTCAGCATTAGAATCAGGAAAAGGTATGTAAGATTGTGAATAACTGTCGATTGCCAAAAGGCATAAGGTTGAAAAGATTAATAATGCATTTTTCATTTTGGTTTGGATTATTGGTTATTAAAACAAAAACTTAGCCTATGGTTTAATTTAAGGTCACAAGTTAGAATAATTATTAATCCCTATAATTTAGATTTGAAATAAATTTGGGGAGAAAGGTGGAAAGGTGATATGGTGATATGATGATGTGATGTCTTTCGGGATAAAAACCTTATTCTTTTTCCTTAAACCTTAGTAGCAGAAAATCCTCTCGTGAAGCCCAACCTTATTTACCTTATTTGTCAGCTTAGCAGATAATTACCACTTAGACACTAAGAACACTTAGGTTCACTTAGGGGAAAGGTGCAAATAGAAAATCTTAGTGTTCCTAAGTGCCCTAAGTGTCTGAGTGGTTTTTATAAAAAGAAAGCTAAATCCTTATCTCCCCGCAATAAACCATCCCCTTGTCATCTGCTCAATGGAGGTGGTCGCAATTTGCGACCGCCTTTAGGATTTGCAATTATTGGTAAAAAAATCAAGTAGACAGGTGAAGGATAAACAATTCTCCCCGAACTAATTATTCACCGGTGCAGTTTCCATTTCCGGCTTGAAAACCGGCACATTTTGCTGCACTTTCGGGCTGTCTTTCACCAGCGTGAGTTCGCTGATAAGGTTCTTTGCCCCGGCGAATTTATCGATGATAAAGAGCACATAGCGAATATCCACAGCTATGGTTCGCTGCAGTTCCGGCTCAAAAGCTATATCACCGCTCATGGCTTCCCAGTTACCGTCGAAAGCAAGTCCTATCAACTCACCATTTCCGTTCATAACAGGGCTTCCCGAATTTCCTCCGGTGATATCCAGGTTGGAGATAAAGCAGGTATGCATTTGCCCGTCTTCCCCGTATTGACCGTAATCCTTCGCCTTGTATAAGTCTTTAAGCGTTTGGGGTACAACGAATTCCGGATTGCTTGGATCTTCTTTTTCCATCACACCCTCAAGAGTGGTATAATAATTATAGTGCACCGCATCGGCCGGGTAATAATCTTCAACTGTTCCGTAGGTCATACGCATGGTAAAGTTGGCATCCGGGTAAAATTTCTTATTGGGTTCCATCTCCCTCAACCCGGCTATAAAGAATCGGTTTCCCCTGTCCAGTTCATCACTGGCTTTTGCTGTTTCATCCCTAAGTTCCCTGTATTTATCCAAAAAGGCCTTGAAAGCCAGGTAAGCCGGATCGTTTTCTATCTTTTTTGCACTTGGCTTATCCAGCAGTTCATTTACTTTATCGGGACTGGCAAAAACGGATTTCTTAAAAAGAAATGCAGCATATTTTGTATAATCTCCTTTATACTTATCTGCAATAGTGGTCATATAAGCCGGCTGCTGATCTGCAGGCACATCTTCCTGGAAAAGTTTCATCATGGCGGCGGTGATCTTTTCATCCGTCGGCTGATGGTAGTTCTTGAAATAATTTACAGCGCTTTCACGCAATTTAGCTACCATTTTCCCGATCTTTTCCTGGTCAGGATTATCCTCCTTTAAAGCCTCTGCCAGGGATCTGAAGCGGTACGCGAAACCAAAAATCTCCGGCCCCCTCAATGCTGCTTCCCTGTAATAAGCATTTGCCAGTGCATATTTAGAGATAGTCCTGTAGGCATCTTCAATCTGACCAAGTACGTTTCCATAAATTGCACTCCTTTCTTTGTTCTGGTTTGCCCAATACTGGAATTCCTTTTCAAGCGCCACCTTTTTATCATAAACCTTGAGCCTTTTCAAGCCCTTGGTTTCGCCTATATAATATTTCCAGTAATTGGAGATGCCGGCGTATTTGGAAGCATATTGTATCCTGACTTCCGGGTTGGCGGCCATATCAGCCCCGATAATATCGAGTTTTTCCCTGCGAACTTTAACAATTGAAGGATTTTTAATATTGATGGCCATATTGACACCCCAGGAACTTAAATAACGGTCGGTGCTGCCCGGATAACCCAGGATCATGGCAAAAGTACCTTTATGATATCCATCCAGGGATATGGGCAGGTAATGTTTGGGATTCAGGGGGATGTTATCTTTGGAATATTCTGCCGGGCTGCCGTCAGGAGCAGTGTAAACCCTGAAGATGGAAAAGTCACCGGTATGGCGGGGCCACATCCAGTTGTCGGTATCGCCACCGAACTTTCCGATTGAAGAAGGCGGGGTCCCTACCAGGCGGACATCTTTATAAGTGATATAAACCAGTAGGTAAAATTCATTTCCGCCAAAATAGGGTTTTACCGATGCATTGTAAGGGGTGTCTTCAGTAGCTTTTTTCACAAGCTTGTCTGATACTTCACGTATTTTTGCCGACCTTTCATCTTCGGTAAGATTTCCCGCCAGGGCATCCTGCATGACCTGGGTCACATCTTCGATCCGGATCAGGAACTGCACTTTCAGGCCTTCATTCGGCAACTCTTCATCCTTGTTCATAGCCCAGAAACCATCTGAGAGATAATCATGCTCTATGGAACTATGAGCCTGTATCGAACCATAACCACAATGATGATTGGTGAACAGCAAGCCTTCCGGAGATACGATTTCCCCGGTACAGCCTCCTCCGAAAATTACAACGGCATCTTTCAGGCTGGAATGGTTTACACTGTATATTTCCTCAGGGGTAAGTTTCAGCCCGAGTTTCTGCATATCGGCATAATTCAGCCGGTCAATAAACATCGGGATCCACATGCCTTCGTCAGCACGGAGGCTAAGATTGAACGAGAGTATCCCGGCAATCAGTAAGAGTAGGAACTTTTTCATTTTTTAAGCTTTTTTATTTGGTTTGATATAGAATAGCGCCTTTTAAAATGTTATACGTATTTCTCTCCTTTTTCAATTCTGACATCATTCACGATCTGACGTATATGCTGCTCATCTTTTTTCCGGCAGATCAGAAGTATATTATCATCTTCCACTACAATAAAGTCATCCAGGCCCTGAACTACAACTAATTTATCTTTAGGCATATGAATGATGCAGTTTCTGGTATCGTAAAGCATCACCTGCTTTCCGCTGATAGTGTTTTCATTATTATCCCTGGAACGTATTTCATGGAGCGATCCCCAGGTGCCCAGGTCAGACCAGCCGAAATCAGAGATAAAAACGTATACATTGGATGCTTTTTCCATGACTCCGTAATCGATCGAGATGCTTTTACAGACTGCGAAGGCATCTTTGATATATGAAGCTTCCTGAGGTGTGTCATAAACTTTCAGCCCTTCCCTGAACAAGCTGCTGACTTCCGGAAGATGTTCTTCCATAGCTTTCAGTATACTCTTTACTGTCCAGATGAAGATACCTGAATTCCACAGGAAATCCCCGCTTTTCAGGAAGGTCTCAGCTAATTCCAGGTCTGGTTTTTCGGTGAAGGTCTTAACCTTTTTCAGGCTCCCGAATTTTGTGTCAATGGCTTCATGATTATATTGTATATAGCCATAACCGGTATCCGGTCGGGATGGCTTGATTCCCAGTGTAATAAGCCAGTCATTCCCATCTGCAGCTTCCAGGGCGCCAAGGATAGTTTCCGTGAAAACATCTTCTTTAAGTATGATGTGGTCGGAAGGTGCCACCACCAGCCTCGCATCAGGGTTCTTCCTGTAAATTTTATTCGCTGCATAAGCTATGCAGGGAGCCGTATTTCTCCGGTTTGGTTCAAGTAATATCTGTTCTTCAGAAAGTTCGGGTAACTGTTGACTGGTCAGGTCCTTATAAAGTTCATTGGTGACAATGTAAATATTCTCAGGCGGACAAACCTTCAAAAATCGTTGATAGGTTTGTTGTATAAGGGTGGTTCCGGTGCCAAGGATATCGATGAATTGTTTAGGATGTACGGTGCGGCTCATAGGCCAGAACCTGGCCCCGATACCGCCTGCCATAATAACACAATAATTATTTTTCATTCTATAGAGTTAAATTTAGATTCAGATCAACAAATTTAATAAACAAAACAGACTAATTATTCTTAACAAGCTGCACCGGTGTGATCGGGCTGAAAAGATAGAGCCGTTTATTTTCAAGGCATATACAGCGGTATCTTTTCCTTATCTTCTCTTTCTTTTGGAAATGCCTACCGTTGGGCGCCCTGAAAACCGTATCGGTGGACAAGCTTTCAAGCAATACCGTATCAGAATCGTTCCCATACTGATGCAAAATCCTGCTAAGTTGCACATGTGAACTGCTGGAGGCGGCCGTATGTATGAAATAATCCACCAGGGCCTTCCTTAAATCTGCCGGGAAAACCCCGTTTACAAGGAAAGGTTCCATCAATATGCGGAACTGGGCTTTCCATTCCTTACCATGAGGACTTACCTTGTTCCGGTGCCGGGCCCATACCATCATGTGAGCTATTTCATGCACGAGAGTGATAAAAAAGGCATAGGGATGAAGGTCGTGATTTACTGATATCCTGTGATAGGCTACTTTCTGCGGAGGCCTGAAATCCCCCATTTTACTCCTGCGACCACGGCTGATCGTGATTTGAACCGGATAGGCATCCAGCCATTCCATAACTTGTTCAGCCGTTCCTTCCGGAAGGTACTCAAGCAGGGTTTTCCACCGGTCTTTCTGCATATTGAATGAAATAGTAGGTTTTATGCGCATCATTCAGGCTCCATCTGGGACAGTCGCAGTTTTTTTTCCGGGGTGGTCTTCTGTGGTGCATTCGGGTACTTTTGCAGGCTCCTGCCAGGAAGAGTATTGCGAGAGAGAAGAGTATGATCCTCAAATAATTCGATTGCATTTTCATAGGTACACTGTTAAAAAAGCTGCCACTTTTGAAACGGAGCAAAGCTTAAAATAGTATTGCTCAAAAGTAGTAAAATGAATTCCCGTGTCAGGGTTTTTTTAGTATGGGCAGATGGATTTTCTAAATAATGCTTAATTTAGATGTTCAATTCAGGCTTAATGATCGTTCTAATAACAGTTTTAAACCTACCAAGTTGATTGCTGCCCTGGGAAAATATTTGCTCATCATGTCCTTTGTTTTCAGAAAGCCACAAAGGATGTCAATGTTCTGGAAACAGTTGATGAGTGAAATTTATAGTCTTGGCATTCAATCTATAGGTATAGTAGCCATGATTTCTGTATTCATGGGCGCCATCCTGGCTATGCAGGTGGCATTCAATATCGACAGCCCTCTGATTCCCCTCACTATGGTTGGATATACCGTGAGACAGTCGATGGTGCTGGAATTCGCTCCTACTGTCATCAGCCTTATCCTGGCCGGAAAAGTGGGCAGCCGTATTGCTTCTGAAATCGGGACCATGCGCGTCACCGAACAGATCGATGCCCTGCAGACTATGGGTGTGAATTCGGCAAACTTCCTGATATTTCCCAAACTCATTGCTGCGGTTGTTTATAATCCTATACTGATCATTATCAGCATTTGGCTCGGACTGATCGGTGGCTGGCTGGCCTGTATTTCCATGGGATTGGTTACTACTACCACCTATATTGAAGGCCTACAGTCATATTATGATCCCTGGTCAGTGACATATGCCCTTATCAAAACAGTCATCTTTGCCATCGTAATAGTGACCATCTCGGGTTTTCACGGCTATATTATCAAAGGAGGCGCCCTGGATGTTGGAAATGCCAGCACCAAAGCCGTTGTGAACAGTAGCATTGCCATTATCCTTTTCAACCTTATCCTGACTAAAATACTGCTCTGATGATAGAAGCCAGAAACATATACAAATCATTCGGAGATAATGAAGTACTGAAAGACATTTCTTTTGTATTTGAAGACGGCAAAACCAATCTTATTATAGGGATGAGCGGATCAGGGAAAACTGTCCTGATGAAGTCACTGGTTGGTTTGGTGCAACCGGATAAGGGGCAGGTTATTTATGACGGAAGGGTTTTTTCAGATATGGGGAGCAAGGAAAGAAATAATATACATAAGGAGATCGGAATGCTTTTCCAGGGTGGGGCTTTATTTGATTATATGACTGTGGAAGAGAATGTTATGTTCCCACTGAATATGTTCACCGAGAATTCCAATGAAGAGAAACTGGATAGGGTTAATTTTTGCCTGAAAAGGGTAAATCTGGAAAATAAAAATAAGCTTATGCCCTCGGAACTTAGCGGCGGGATGGTAAAAAGGGTTGCCATTGCCAGGGCCATTTCCATGAATCCCAAATATCTCTTCTGCGATGAACCCAATTCCGGACTTGATCCCATGACTTCAGGATTAATCGATGACCTTATTCAGGAAATCACGGAAGAATTCCAGACCACAACGATCATGAATACGCATGATATGAATTCAGTCCTGAAGATAGGTACAAAAATTGCTTTCCTTTACAAAGGCGATCTTTGGTGGACGGGTGATAAAGACAGCATCCTGGAAACCGACAATAAAGAACTCAAGGAATTTGTCTTTGCTACCGAATTAACCAAAAGAATCAAAAAGTGAACCTTCTCGATATCATTTTATTAATACCCATTATCTGGCTTGGCTACCGGGGATTTGTAAGAGGCTTCATCATTGAACTTGCCTCCCTGATCGCTCTCATCCTTGGCATATATGCGGCCATACATTTTTCTTATTATGCATCCGACTTACTGGTAAAATATTTTACACTCAAAGAGAAATACCTGCCTGTAGTCTCCTTTATCCTCACTTTTCTTGTTGTAGTTATTGTAGTTTACGGGATTGGAAAGATTTTGGAAAAGATCATCGATATGGTAGCCCTGGGTTTCCTGAACAAGATCCTGGGAGGCGCACTTGGAATATTCAAAGCCGCTTTATTCCTGAGTATAGTGCTGCTGTTGATCAACACATTCGATACAAATCATAAAATTATCACACCTAAAAATAAGGAGAATTCTATCCTTTATAAACCTATTGCAGTCATAATTCCATTCCTGCTACCCAGGCTTGATATCGACAAAATCCCTGATTTTTATAATAAACCTGAGAAAGAAGAAAAAAAAGTAAAAGAAGAAGAAGCTGATAGCCTCTATCAAAAAGTATAAGGGGAAGGCGGTTTTAGTACAAACTGTTTCTCGATTCTTTCAGCCTTTCATCTGAAATATAATCATCAAAATCCATCATTTTATCTATCATTCCGTTGGGACCGATCTCAATAATCCGGTTGCAGACCGTCTGAATAAATTCATGGTCATGCGACGACATCAGGATATTGCCTTTGAACCTGACCAAAGTATTATTAAAAGCCTGGATGGATTCGAGATCGAGATGATTTGTAGGTGTATCCAGTATCATCACATTGGCATTTCTTATCATCATGCGGGCTATCATGCAGCGGACTTTTTCACCGCCTGAGAGCACATTTGCATTTTTGTAAATCTCATCTCCCGAAAACAGCATCTTCCCCAGATAGCCCCGAAGATATAATTCTGTGGTATCTTCAGAATATTGTCCAAGCCAGTCAGTGAGACTGATCTCCTTCTTGAATAAATCTTCATATTCCAATGGCAAATAAGCCTTGACGATTGTCTGTCCCCAGATAAAGGAGCCGCTGTCAGGCTCGGTATGGCCTTTCAGGACTTCAAAAAGGGCCGTCATTGCCCGGGTATTCCGGGAAAGAAAAACGATTTTATCATTTTTCTGTATGCTGAAATTGAGATTTTTGAAAAGCAATTCCCCATCCAGGCTTTTAGATAGTTCTTTTACCTCCAGGATGATGTTTCCGGGTTCCCTGCCGGGTGTGAAAATAATTCCGGGATATTTTCGGGTTGAAGGCTTAATTTCTTCAATATTAAGCTTCTCAATCATCTTTTTCCGGCTGGTGGTCTGTTTCGATTTCGAGGCATTCGCACTGAAGCGGGCAATAAACTCCAACAGTTCTTTCTTTCTATCTTCAGCTTTTTTATTTTGATTCTGAACCTGTTTTAAGGCAAGCTGGCTTGATTCGTACCAGAAACTATAATTGCCGGCAAACATCTGGATTTTGTTAAAGTCGATATCAACGGTATGTGTACATATGGAATCCAGAAAGTGACGGTCGTGGGAGACTACAAGAACCGTATTCTCAAAATTTGAGAGATAATTTTCGAGCCAGCCCACCGTCTCGAAATCCAGGTCATTGGTAGGCTCATCCAGAAGAAGATTGTCTGGTTTTCCAAAGAGGGCCTGTGCCAACAGCACTTTCACTTTGTCTTTGCCGTTCAATTCACGCATCAACTTATCGTGCAAATCTTCCTTAATACCAAGTCCGCTCAACAGACTGGCGGCATTGCTTTCGGCATTCCAGCCATCCATTTCCGCGAATTTGATTTCCAGATCGGCAGCCCTGATCCCATCTTCTTCCGAAAAATCAGCTTTGGCATAAATACGGTCTTTTTCATCCGCAATTTCCCATAACAGAGAGTGGCCTTTTAATACAGTATTCAAAACCGTGAAGTCGTCAAATTCGGAGTGATTCTGATTTAAAACCGACAATCTCTCACCGGTTCCGAAGCTCACGTTCCCCAAAGTACTTTCCATTTCTCCGCTAAGTACTTTCAGAAAGGTAGATTTACCGGCCCCATTGGCGCCGATAATGCCATAACAATTGCCCGGATTGAATTTTAAATTGACATCCTGGAATAAAACGCGTTTTCCAAATTGGATTTTTAGGTCAGATACTGTGATCATTTATTAGGATTATTGTGTTGAAATAGAATAGCTTCCAGCCAGCCGATAAGAATAATAATTTATTTTTATAAGGGCGGCAAAGGTAGACAATAAAGCGACAAAGGACTTTAATTTTTTGAATTAAAGAAAAGACAGTGCCGAAAGCTTCAGCACTTTATGACAAAATAGCCGCAACTCCCGGCAATTCCTTGCCTTCAATATATTCCAGCATGGCGCCCCCGCCGGTCGAAACATAGCTCACCTTATCCTTTAGATGATATTTATTGATCGCAGCTACGGAATCACCTCCGCCGACCAGGGAGAAAGCCCCTTTATGAGTAGCTTCGGCCACCGCCAGGGCAATGGCTTTAGTGCCTTCCTCAAAGGATGACATCTCGAAAACTCCCATGGGACCGTTCCAGAGCAATGTCTGGGAAGATGCGATCACCGCGGAATAATTTTTTATAGCTTCCGGGCCTATATCCAGTCCCATCCAGCTATCGGGAATATCATCTGAAGAGACCGTCTTCTTCGCGGCATCATTCTCGAAAGCATCCGCAATTACCGCATCCGAAGGTATATAGATCTTTACCTTCATTTCTTTGGCTTTTTCCAGGGTATTCTTTGCCAGTTCAAGCAAATCGTCCTCCACCATAGATTTTCCGATCTTCCCTCCCATAGCCTTGATAAAAGTGAACATCATACCACCTCCTATAAGCAGGTTATCGACTTTGTCGAGCAGGTTGTTGATGATCTCTATTTTACCGCTGACCTTAGCGCCGCCAAGGATAGCTGTAAATGGCCTGCCGGGGTTTTTGAGGACCTTGTCTATGTTTTTTACCTCATTTTCCATGATATAGCCGAACATCTTGTCGTTCGGGAAAAATTTAGCTATGATGGTGGTTGAGGCATGCGCGCGGTGGGCCGTTCCGAAGGCATCGTTCACATACACATCGCCCAGTTTAGCCAGCTTTCCCGCAAATTCTTCATCTCCTTTCGTTTCGTTTTTATAGAAGCGGAGATTTTCAAGCAGCAGAACCTCACCGCCTTTTAAAGCGGCAGCCAAATCTGTTGCTTCTTGCCCAATACAATCATCGGCAAATTTTACTTTTACTCCCAACACTTTGGAGAGGTAAGGCAGGAGGTGTCTCAGTGAAAATTTATCCTCAGGTCCTTCCTTGGGCCTTCCCAGGTGGGACATCAGGATAGTTGAGCCACCCTCTTTCAGAATCTTTTTGATAGTGGGCACTGCAGCATCTATCCTGCTGCTATCCGTGATATTGTATTTTTCATCCAGGGGAACGTTGAAATCCACCCTGATCAGGGCCTTCTTTCCTTTAAAATTATATGAATCAATTGATTTCATTTTATATTTTTTTAGAGTGATATAATATTAACTCCTTTTTGGTTTTTTTGTTGAAGGTACGAAGATCTTTTTTATGTTAAATAATGAAGATTTAATGATGATACCCGGCTATCATCAAAGTTCATTCTTAATCATAAAAATTATAAAGCAAATTTGATGATGAAGGAGTTTTTGCAATAGCTTGAAATTGAGGTGCTAAAAATTTCTCGTACCCCCACTATAGTGGGGGTACGACTTTGTGAAACCTTTGAGTTTTGGAGCCTTCCTGGCTAAAAGGAATTTTGACTTACAGCACTGACCACTTATAAATACAAAAACACTAATCACTAAGGATTTTACTGTTCACCGTTCACTGTTCACCATTCCACTTTTCCACCTTATCACCTTATCACTTTATCACCATGTCACTTTCTCAATGCTCATTGATTAATCTGCGAATTTTCGTTATAACTAAATTGGCGTGTAATTGGCGGTTAAATTACGTAGTTTTCTATTTCTACTTCTCCCCTATATTTATTTCTATTCCAAATTATCAGTATTAAATTATTTCCTAAATTGGCCTTATAATTATTAAACCATAGATTCAAGGTTATTCTTTTTTCATCAATAATCCAAACCAAAATGAAAAACGTTCTTATTATCCTATTTGCTTTTAGCCTTTTGGCATTAAATAGCCAATCACAAAGCTATGTTCCTTTTCCGGTTTCAAATGCTGTATGGCAAGAAGTGACACTCCCATATCCTCCCGGGATAATACCATATTACTCAAATCATTTTCATTATTTCATTTCAGATGATACTTTAATAAATGAATTTACTTATCAGAAAATTTATAAGACAGAATATGATGTCGAGTGTTCCCAACATATCTTAGGGACAAACTATGCCGGGGCATACAGGAATGATATTAATGATAAAAAAGTATATTTTCTCCAACCCGGAACCGATGAAGAAGTTTTACTCTATGATTTCAAATTAAATGTTGGAGATACTGTCCCACAAACTTTTAATAATTATACTTATCCTGATCTCTATGTGTATTCCATAGATTCAGCCTTAATCGGAAATCAATTCCGGAAGGTATTCACATATGGCATGCAAACTTATCCTTTAATTCAGGTATTGGAAGGTATCGGTGCAGAAACCGGTTTAATAGAACCTATGGAAATCTTTGAGTATATTAATTATTTGAGATGCTTTCATCAAAATGACAGTTTAATCTGGATTTCTTCATTTGCTGATTCATGTAATTTGGAGACTGATACCTGTTTGAGTCTTTCCGTTCAGGAATTTAATGCCAATAATAATATAATTTATTTATATCCTAATCCATCCGAAGGGAAAATAAAACTATACATTGAAAATCCCTGGAAGTATTCATTGCCCCTAAGTATACTTATATTCAATGAATTAGGAAATGTTGTATTACAGGATTGCATCATTCCAGAACAGGAGATAGATTTTGATCTCCAAAATAGGCCAGGCCTTTATTTTTATAAAATTTATAGTGATTCAGACTTAATTAAGAATGGTAAAATTCTTATAAAATAGAAGTTTATACTTTATTTTTATAATTGATTAAAATTGAGGCGCTAAAAAATTCCCGTAGCCCCACTATAGTGGGGCTACGACTTTGTGAAACCTTGGAGTTTTGGAGCCTTCGTGGCTAAAAAAAACGGGAGCCCCTCAGCACCGCCTCCTTTTAGCCACTAAGCACCAATACACTAAGAAAACACGAAATTACTTTTCCACCTTTCCACTTTTTCACTTTCCACCATTTCTCCAATATTATCTTAAATTTGTTGGGATAAAAACCCAATAATTCCCCAGTAAATGGAAAAATTTCCATCTGTAATCACCTCCAAACTGCAAGGCACCGGGACCTCCATATTTGCAGTGATGTCGCAGCTTGCCGGCGAACACAATGCGATTAACCTGTCACAGGGATTTCCTGACTTTGAGATTGCCCCTCAGCTGATAGAGAAAGTGAATCATTTCATGAAAAAGGGCTATAACCAGTATGCCCCTATGCCCGGAGTGCCTGAGCTGAGGAGGAGCATTGCCCTTAAGGTAAAGGAGCAGTATGGGATCGATTATGATGTGGATAAAGAGATCACTATAACTGCAGGCGCTACCCAGGCTATTTATTCGGTTATTTCCACTATTGTCAGGGAAGGAGATGAAGTTATAGTTTTAGAACCGGCTTATGATTCCTATGCCCCTTCCGTTAAATTGCACGGGGGAACTGTAAAATATTGCGAATTACTGCTACCGGATTTCCGTATAGACTGGGAAAAACTTCCCCGTTTGATCACCAACCGCACCCGTCTCATCATCATTAATTCCCCGCATAACCCGACGGGAAGCGTGATAGGAGCGGAAGACATGAAGAGGCTGGAAGCCCTGGTCGACAAGCAGGACCTGATCGTTTTAAGCGATGAGGTTTATGAACACCTGATCTTTGACAATATCCGGCATGAGAGCGCCTGCCTTTATCCAAAACTGGCCCGTCGCAGTTTTGTGGTGGGCTCCTTTGGAAAGACATTTCATGCTACCGGCTGGAAAATGGGCTATGTGCTGGCCCCTGAAAACCTGATGGATGAATTCAGAAAGGTTCACCAGTTTACAGTCTTTGCCTGTAATACACCAGTCCAATACGCCATTGCAGAGTTTTTGGAGGATCCTGAAAACTACCTCAAACTTGGGAAATTTTACCAGGATAAAAGGGATTATTTTGTGAATTCGCTGAGCAGTTCCCGCTTCCGGATCATCCCTTCCTACGGGACTTATTTTCAATTGCTGGATTACAGCGCTATTTCGGATGAAACTGAAACAGAATTCGCTATCCGCATGACCAAAGAATACGGGATCGCCAGCATACCGCTTTCACCCTTTTATCATAGCAGTTTCAGCAATCATAGTCTGAGATTTTGTTTTGCGAAAAAAGAAGAAACCCTTGATAATGCAGCCCGTTTATTATGCAAGATCTGAGTATCACATTAGTACAAACTCATTTATTCTGGGGAGATAAAGATAGAAACCTGGAACATTTCGATGCCTTGCTGAAAGATGTTTCAGGTAGCGACCTGATCATCCTCCCCGAGATGTTCAATACCGGTTTCATGACCCAGCCGGCACCTGTCGCTGAGACTATGGATGGCCCAACTCTTAGCTGGATGCGGGAAAAGGCGGCGGCCCTCGGGATAACTATTACGGGTTCCCTTATAATCCGGGAAGAAGATCAATATTTCAACCGCCTGATCTGGATGCCTCCCGACGGGGCCTTCCGCATTTACAATAAAAGGCATTTGTTCCGCATGGCCGGAGAACATGAACGTATGAGCATGGGCACAGAAAGGCTTATCGTCGGGCTGAAAGGCTGGAATATTTGCCCCCTGGTATGTTATGACCTGCGATTCCCGGCATGGAGCCGGAATACATACCGCGACGGAGTATACGGCTATGATCTCCTGATTTATGTCGCAAACTGGCCTGAAGTCAGGGCCATTGCCTGGAAGCGGCTTCTACCAGCCCGCGCCATTGAAAATCAGTGCTACGTTGCCGGACTGAACCGGGTAGGAGCTGACGGACAAGGTATCTTTCACAGCGGAGATTCAGCAGTGATAGACCCTAAAGGCAATAGTATCAGCCAGGTAAAAGCCAATGAAAGCTTTGTACAGAATATAATATTAAAGCGGAAAGAACTGGATGATTTCCGCGCGAAATTCCAGGTGGGTCGCGACTGGGATGACTTTGGTTTCTCTACCTGAGACAGCTATTTATAGCTTTGAATTCCTGCCATATACAAATTCTCGGGCTACGACTATAGTCGTAGCCCGAGAATGTCGGGAATGTTTTCCCCTTTCGTTTAAAATATGTAATTTTGCATATTGTTTTAAGGAGGATTTTCAATGAGGATAATAATTGCCGGAGACGGCGAAGTTGGTTTATATCTTGCACAGGAACTTTCTAAGGAAGACCATCATATAACTATGATCGTTCCGAATGAGGAACTCATGAAGACGGTCGAGTCACATACGGATGTATTGGCTATTATCGGGGACTCCACATCCATTTCAAATCTTAAAAGAGCCAATGTAAAAAAGGCCGATCTTTTGATTTCAGTACTGCATGAAGAAAGGGTGAATATACTTACGGCCTCGCTTGGCAAACAATTGGGCGCCAGCAAAGTCATAGCACGGGTACAGAAACTGGAATACCTTTCGGATGAAAACCGCCAGATATTCAAAAGCATGGGTATCGATTACCTGGTTTGCCCTGAAGAGATTGCGGCGGCCGAGGTGGTGGATTTGCTGAAACAGACAGCAGCCACCGAGACTTTCGATTTTTCAGATGGAAAACTGACCCTTTTCCTGATCCGCCTGGAGAAGAATGCGCCGGTTCTAAACAAGACGCTGAACCAGCTCGCAGAAGAATATTCTCATTTATATTTCAGGGCGGTGGCCATTCACCGGCACAGCCAGACCATCATACCCAAAGGCAGTGACATGTTCCTCGAAAATGACCTGGCATATGTGATTACCAAACCTGAAGGTATCAACGATCTGCTAAAGCTGGGCGGAAAGACCCGGATTGAGATCCGGAACGTGATGCTGGTGGGCGGCGGAAGGGTCGGGCGCACAGTCGCGCGCAGGCTGGAGGAAGAACTGAATATTAAGATCATCGAAAAAGATAAGGAGAAGGCCGTTAACCTGGCCAATTACCTGAACAACTCCCTGGTAATCCACGGGGATGCCCGGGATATCCAGCTCCTGGAAGATGAAGACATTAAGGGTATGGACGCTTTTGTTGCCCTCACCAATAACTCCGAGACCAATATATTATCTTGCCTTCATGCCCGCAAGTTCGGTGTGCAGCGTACCATTGCCCTGGTTGAGAACATCGATTATATCGATATCTCCCAGAACATTGGGATCGACACTATAGTGTGTAAAAAATTGTCGACAGCCAGTTATATCATCCGCTTTACCATGAGTTCAGAGGTCACCTCCATCAAATGCCTGAGCGGGATCAACGCAGAAGCGCTGGAATTTCTGGCCAAACCGCATTCACCGGTCACCCGCCAGCCCCTCAAGAGCCTCAAATTCCCCAAGGGAGCTATCATAGGCGGAGTGGTGAGGAACAATGCCGGCTATATAGCTGTGGGCGATCTGCAGGTCCAGGAAGGCGACAAAGTTGTGGTATTCTCTCTTCCGGAAGCCATTCATAAAGTGGATGACCTGTTCAATTCGAAATGACATGAGACATGGTGCAAAAAAGGGCCGAGCTTAACTTTAAATTAGTCATTAACGTCATCGGATTTCTTCTGATGGTGGAAGGCTTTTTTATGGCTCTCGGTCTCCCCTTCGCATTTTATTTCAAAGAAGAACATCCTTGGGTATTGCTTTATTCAGGACTGATAACTTCATTTTCAGGAACTATAATCTGGGCCCTGACTAGGAAGCAGAAAAGCCCTACTATCACCAAGAGGGAAGGTTTTGTGATCGTTTCCTTTGCATGGGTCATCATCTCATTTTTCGGGACTATCCCTTTTTTAATGAGCGGTGCCATACCCAGTTTCACGGATGCTTTCTTTGAAACCATGTCGGGATTTACTACCACCGGCGCTTCCATTCTCACGGATGTCGAAGCACTGCCTCATTCCATCCTGTTCTGGAGAAGCATGACCCACTGGATCGGAGGTATGGGGATCATCGTACTGTCTGTGGCTATACTACCCTTTTTTGGGATAGGCGGGATGCAGCTTTATATTGCCGAGATGCCCGGGGTTACCAAAGATAAGCTCCATCCCCGTATCACCGATACAGCCAAAAGGCTCTGGGGAATTTATATCTTGCTTACCTTCGCGGAGACTGCCTTTCTGATGTTCGGCGGAATGGACTTTTTCGACGGGATATGTCATTCTTTTGCGACCATGGCAACCGGTGGATTTTCCACCAAGAACACGAGTGTTGCGGGTTTTTCGCCCTATGAGCAATATGTCATTATTGTATTTATGGTGCTTGCCGGGACCAACTTCTCCCTTCATTACCTGGCGCTTCACGGGAAAATCAGGGATATATGGAGGGACGAGGAATACCGGAATTATCTCTATGTCCTGCTTACATTTTCTATTGTGATCTCCATCATTCTCATCACCAATATGGCTATCACCAACGAAAGGGCAATCCGGGATTCACTTTTCCAGGTGGTTTCCATCGTCACTACCACCGGCTTTGTAACTTCAGATTACCTTGTATGGCCAGGAGAGCTTTGGTTCTTTATTTTCCTGCTGATGTTCGTGGGCGGGATGGCCGGCTCGACCGGAGGAGGGATCAAAGTAGTGAGGCAATTGCTGCTTTTCAAGAATGCCGGACAGGAACTGAAAAGGACCGTTCATCCCAATGCCATTATTCCGGTACGGCTGAATAAAAAGGCCATCTCCCAGGAGATCATTTATAAAGTCATGGCCTTCTTCCAGTTATACATAATCACCTTTACCATAGGTGCCATGGTCATGTCCTTCCTTGGTTTGGATTTCGATTCGGCAATCGGGGCAAGTATCGCGACGCTCGGAAATATTGGTCCTGGACTCGGTACCGTGGGGCCAATCGGGAATTACGCCCATATACCCGAATTCGGGAAATGGTTCCTGTCTTTCCTGATGATGATCGGAAGGCTGGAGCTTTTCACTGTGCTGATATTGTTCTCTCCCGCTTTTTGGAAGAGGTAGAGGGATGTAGCGATTCTACCAGAAATAATTCAAATAGCTAACTTTCTTATTATTACACCGAGGTCCACGGAGGGGAATTCTCTGTGGACCTCGGTGTATATCTCCGTGGATCTCCGCGTAATAAAAAAATCAGGTGGAACGGATAAAACCCAAATAAATTCAGTTCTCAATAATTATGAAATGCGAAATGAGGACTTTATCACTCTATCACCTTATCACCTTTTCACCTTTCCACTTGAAAGCCGAGAGCAATAAAACTTTCTAAATGAGCCCCTTCGCATGTTTCTCCCCGATAACCTTCAGCATATCAACCGTCATATTATCCAGTTTCCATTTCGGGTTCCAGCCCCATTCCTCGCGGGCGCAGCTGTCGTCCATGCTGTTGGGCCATGAGTCGGCGATGGCTTTTTTCATGGGGTTGACATCGTAGTTCATCACGAAGTCGGGGATATGTTTCTTGATCTCTTTGTAGATGATCTCCGGGTCGAAGCTCATCGCTGAGACGTTGAAAGCATTGCGGTGCTTCAGTTTGGATGGATCTGCTTCCATCACATTGATGGCGGCGTCCAATGCGTCGGGCATGTACATCATATCCAGGAAAGTTCCGGCCGGGAGAGGGCAGGTGAATTTCTTGTCTTTGATGGCAGCGTAATAGATCTCCACGGCGTAGTCGGTGGTGCCGCCGCCGGGGAGGGTCACGTTGGAGATGATGCCCGGGTAGCGCAGTCCGCGTGCATCCACGCCGAATTTCTTGTAATAGTAGTC
This sequence comes from uncultured Bacteroidales bacterium, assembly GCA_963787195.1. Taxonomy (GTDB): domain Bacteria; phylum Bacteroidota; class Bacteroidia; order Bacteroidales; family JAGOPY01; genus CAWBCI01. Next base: position 18,719 of record CAWBCI010000017.1, on the reverse strand, counting down.
GCTCAGCAGTTCGCCGGTGACTTTAGTCACGCCGTACATGGTTCCCGGCCTCTGGATCGTATCCTGGGGGGTATGGTCGAGCGGGGTGGAGGCTCCGAAAGCTCCGATAGAGCTTGGGAAGAAGATCGCGCATTTATTTTCGCGGGCTACTTCGAGGCAGTTGAATACACCACCCACACCCACATTCCAGGCCATGGTAGGATTGCCTTCGGCCACGGCTGAGAGCAGGGCCGCCAGGTTATAGATAGTATCAATCTTGTATTTCTTCACCACTTCGGCCATTTTCACCGGGTCGGTAGCATCCACTCTTTCCAGTGGGCCTGATTCGGCCAGTTCTTTACCCGGCTCGGTTTTACGATAACCTGCAACTACATTCGAAGCGCCGTAAACTTCTCTGAGGCGCATGGTCAGTTCCGATCCGATCTGACCCACAGAACCAATGACTAATATCTTCTTCATAATTTTATCTATTTGTGTGAATTGATTAACACTGCGGCAAATGTATAAAAGATTATTGGATTGGGAGAGGGGGAGGGAATTGTAAATGTTTAATTTGAGATTTTATATTTGAAAAGTAGAATTGTATGGATTGGGAAATTCCATCTTTCAAATATAATTTCGAGATCATGGATTTTTTTGAAGAATTTAATTCTTCCGGATAGTATAAAATTACAAAAATATCTTTCTGCATGCCGCTAACAGATCCTGACATGTGTCAGGATGACGTTCATTTTATTTATTAATATAAAGCGGCGCGGCACTCCGTAAAGATTTGTAATGTGTGCCGCACCGCTTTTATAGACTCCACAAAAGACGTCATCCCGGCGCAGGCCGGGATCTGCCGGCGGTTTGCAGAGAAGTAATTTTCATGCCCATAGGATAAACTAAGATAAAGGCGTAATTTCGATATCCGGAAGTATTTCATTTGCACCGACCCGCGTTAGGGATAGGAGCGGAAAGCCCGGACCCCGATTTATTCGGGGGAGGACTTGGAGCGGATAGCCCGGCCCCCGGGGCCCTTGGGCCTCGGGGGAAACGCCCAAAAAAAACATAAGATCAAAGTATGAAAGGCATTAAAAAACTGGTTTTCATGATGACAGGCATGGGAATTTACCTGGGACTGAGCATAGCATTAAACTCCTGCATGCCTGGAACGCCTCCGATTGCAGCATCGACAGGAATGCAAAGCAGTCTGACGTCTTTTGCAAAAGAGTTGGCATCCCTTCCCCTTCAGGAGCGTGATGTGCTTGTGAAGAAATTTGTAAAGGAATACACACAAACTCCTGTAATAGATTCGGATACGGTCTTCGGACTTTACTGGTATGGGAAAGCCAAAGAAGTGCTGATCACAGGCGACCTGCAATCGGCATGGTCTGCACCTGAGAATATGAAGTTTGTAAATTGCGGTGATTCATCGTTCTACTATATAAGCTACACGGTCCCGGCAGATGCCCGCCTGGATTACCAGTTTATCATAGATTCGGTGTACATGACCGATCCCCGCAATCCGGTGATCACTCCCAGCGGCTTCGGTCCCCATTCACAGGTGGCCATGCCGGGATTTCATAGTGATCCGGACCTGAACTTCAATGCAGCAATACAACATGGGCGCATCGACAGCATGTATTTCAAGAGCAGGGACACGTCCATACTTTCCCGCCCGCTGAAAGTTTATTTGCCGCCGGGATACGACAGTTTATCGGATCTGCCTGTACTTTACGTGATGGACGGCCTGGAAGCCCTGGTTTATATGGCTTATCCCAATGTACTGGACAACCTGATCGCCGCGAATAAGATAGAGCCGGTGATAGTGGTTTTTGTGCCGCCGGTCGACAGGGGCGGCGAATATTTAGGAAAGAAGGACGGGATCTTCCTGGATGGGCTTTGCAGGGACATAGTGCCCATGATCGACAGTACTTACAAGACATCCAAACTGGCAGGAAAGCGCGGTATCACAGGTATCAGCGCCGGGGGGCATTTTGCCCTGCTTGCGCTGTTCAGTCGCAGTGATGTGTTCGGATGCGGGGCAGGCCAGTCCCCGACCATCACAAGTGAAATTTCCCGGGCTTTAAAAAAGCTCATTGGAAAAGGGACGGATTTACCCAGTCTTCGTATCTATTTTGATGTAGGAAGATATGATCTTGGACAGGGCTATCTGGATACCAGAACCTTCCTGGAGGCAAACAGTGATTTTCACATTGAACTGGAAAAGCAAAATATCCCTCATCAGTTCAATATAGTTGACGACGGGCATGAATGGGCCAACTGGAGGGAAAGGACGGGCGAGATACTGGAGTATTTCTTTGGGAAGAAGAGATGAGGTAAAATTTCAGATTTACATGATTTAAGGAGTATTTATTGGTGATTACTACTTTTGGGAGTATTCCGATCTTTTGCTGACTCCTGACCGCTGACGCTGACTGACGACTGACGACTGCTGACTTAGTACCCTGCACCATGAATATATTTTTATCAATCCCCTTTCTTCCATTCCCTGAAAAAAGTATCTTTGCACTCTGTTGTTAATACAATAACACAATACTAACATCTTAAAATATAGTCTTATGTACGGAAAAATGAAAGATTGGCTCACGAATGAACTGAAAAGCATCGAAGAAGCCGGTTTGTTTAAAAATGAACGCATCATTACATCACCCCAGGGGGCTGAAATCGGTCTGAATACCGGCCAGAAAGTTTTGAATTTCTGTGCCAATAACTACCTTGGCCTGTCGAACCACCCTAAACTGGTTCAAGCCGCCAAAGATACTCTTGATTCACATGGATTCGGTATGTCATCGGTCCGCTTTATCTGTGGAACACAGGATATTCACAAGACCCTGGAACGTAAGATCTCCGAATTTTTTGGTACTGAAGATACTATTCTCTATGCAGCTGCTTTCGATGCAAACGGGGGGGTATTTGAACCCTTATTTTCGGAAGAAGATGCAATCATTTCCGACTCATTAAATCATGCATCAATTATTGATGGCGTGCGTCTTTGCAAAGCTCAGCGTTTCCGTTATAATAATGCCGACATGGCCGACCTGGAAGAGAAACTGAAAGAAGCTTCCAAGACCGCCCGCTTCAAGATCATCGTAACCGACGGTGTTTTCTCTATGGATGGGAATGTAGCACCTTTGGACAAGATAAATGAGCTGGCCAAGAAATACGACGCACTGATCATGGTTGACGAATGTCATTCAGCCGGTGTGGTTGGTAATACGGGTCGTGGGGTGACTGAATTATTCAATATCCGCGGAGAGGTTGATATTATCACCGGAACACTCGGAAAAGCTTTTGGTGGCGGTATCGGTGGTTTCACAACCGGCAAAAAAGAGATCATCGGCCTGCTGAGGCAGCGTTCACGTCCCTACCTTTTCTCGAATTCACTGATTCCGGCAGCAGTTGGTGCAGGAATTGCCATGTTCGACATGATGACCGAGACCAATGAGCTGCAGGACAAGCTGCACGAAAACACCGAATATTTCCTTGGAAAAATGAAAGCTGCCGGTTTTGATATCAAGCCGACCAAATCAGCCATTTGTGCTGTTATGCTATATGATGCCAAACTTTCGCAAACTATGGCTGAAAAATTATTGAAGGAAGGCATTTATGTGATTGGTTTTTACTATCCGGTAGTGGCTAAGGGCCTGGCGCGTATACGCGTCCAGCTTTCGGCAGGTCATGAAAGGGCTCATCTTGACAAGGCCATCAATGCTTTTATCAAGGTTGGGAAAGAGCTGGAAGTAATAAAGTAATCTGAAGAATAAAGCTAATCCCAATAAACATAGGCCGTTCCGGGGATCCGGGGCGGCTTTTTTACATTGAACCGATAATTCTCGGGCTACGACTATAGTGGGGCTCCGACTTTATTTTTTCTCGTACTTCCAGTTCCGTGATTTGCCCTCGGCCAGCCATTCGATAGATTGTTGCATCCGTTTCTGTCGGGTTTCATCCCGTTTGGCTTCCGTTACATATTCCAGGTATTCTTTGCGATGGCTGTAACTGAAATTCTCAAAGGCTTCCCGGGCCTTGGGATTGCTATTTAGAGCCTCTTTAAACCAGACCGGGATATCAAGTTCCTTTTTTCCCATTGGGGCCTTGTTTTTAGGAAGTTTAATCCCCTCTTCATTCAGGCGCATGGCATTTTTGATAAAAGCGATTAATGCGCTGTCGGGCGGCAGGCCCGACAGGCAGGTGATTTTCCCCAGCTGGCCCATGGCTTCCATTCTGTTTTTGTCTAGCAGATGATCCGGATCATCCAGCAATTCCCCTTTCCAGAAAGTAAAGGCACAATGTTCCTTGAAGGCGGCCATACTGCACATAGGTCCTTTGTAATCGAAATGGGGGAATCCCCACTTTATTTTTTCTTCGGTCTCCGGACAGGCTTCATGAACTAGTTTCCTCAGGTGGGCCAGTATGGGCTGAGCAAAAGGGAAGGATTTTGTTATATATTCATCTATACGGCTGTTTTTGTTTTTGGATGATGCTTGAGTTGTCATAAATCGGTGGAATTATTTTAAGCAAAGTAAATAAAAAAGAGCGCTGATTTCAAGGGGATTCCAAAAACTCGGGCTACGACTATAGTCGTAGCCCGAGTTTTTGAAATTATCTTTCATAACTTTATATCCGCTAATAAAAAGAGGACTAAAAGAAAACAGCGCTTTCAGTGATAAAAATTACTTTTAAAAAACAGGAATGCCTATACCGCAATCTATTCAATACCAAATAACAGAGCAATTGAAGAATCTCCTGAAAATTTTGGCAATACTGGCAATTGTTTTCCCACTTCACTGCCTCGCACAGCCTTTTGTCCCTGGTTATCACCGGGCAATTGCCGGCGAAGAACTGCAATACCATGCCCCACAGCCCGATGCCAACGTATCCCTGCTCATCCGCTCAGAGGATGAAAAGAGGTACATAGAGTGGGAAACTGATACGGTCCCTGGAGATATCAAAGGAGAGACGGTCACTTTCCTGATGCTCGCCGGCATAGATGTGAACCCTGAGGACCCGCATGAGTGGCAGCTCTGGGTGGATGACCTTCCCTTCTTTACTATTATTTCTCCAACAGATACCCTGCAAAAAGATATGCAATGCCCGGGGCCGGATGGCTCCATGTTGGAATTCAAAGCCAGCCAGGTGGATCGCTACGGGGATTTCATGGGCTACCTCTTTTTGAATCTTCCGAAAAAGTTCGCGGCACCTGGTAAGTCAGTGAAACTAAAAGTCACCGGCGATAGCGCCGGAAGCCGCACATGGTTTATGGTTTTCAAGTATGAAGCTATAGACAAGGTCACACTTTCACCGGAACAGGCAGTGCAAAGGGGTGAGAAGGGAGAGTTCCAGTTATTGCATGCCGCGATCGTACATTATGCCGATCCGGTCCGAGTGAAAACCACAATAGGTGACCAGGTGATCAGGCAATCCCTGGATTTTGGGTATAACTCGCTTTACCTTCCTGTCCCAAGGATAAAAGAAACAACAAATATCCACGTAAGGATAAAGGCTGGCAAAAATGTCCTGGCGAACCAGGATTTTACCATAGAGCCGGTGAAACAGCGAACAATCTACCTTCTCCATCATTCCCATAACGATATAGGTTATACCAATGTGCAGCCGGAGGTGGAAAGGATGCAATGGAAAAACCTGGACGATGCCCTGGCGCTTTCTGAAAAGACAAAAGATTATCCGGAAGATGCAAGGATGAAATGGTGTACCGAAGTAATGTGGGCCGTGGATTCTTATTATGAAAAGCTAGGGCCGGAGAAGAAAGCCGAATTTCAGAAGGCTGTGAAAGCGGGAAGCATAGAACTTGACGGTTTTTATGCAAACGAACTTACCGGGCTCTGTGGGGCGGAGGAACTGGACCAATTGCTGGAGGCCGGAAGGCGGATTTCAAAGGAATGTGGCGTCAATCTGACCTCGGCAATGATCACCGACATTCCCGGCTGGTCCTGGGCTATAGTACCGGCCATGGCTAAGAGCGGCGTAAAATATCTGTCGCTGGGCACCAACCGTGGCCACCGCATAGGCGACATAATAGAGAAACTGGGAGACAAGCCTTTTTACTGGGTATCCCAAACGGGGATGGACAGTGTACTTTGCTGGGTGCATGGTGCAGGATATTCCCTCTTTCATACCGGTTTGGATTATAAAAGCATCCAAAAAAGACTTCGGGAAGACCTGGTATTCGGATATTTGAATGAACTTGAAGAAAGTAATTACCCTTATGAGGAGGTCATGCTTCGATATAACATAGGCTCTGATAACGGGCCTGTGGATATGCTTTTGCCAGATGAAGTAAAAGCCTGGAATGAAAAATTTGTCACACCGAATGTGGTGATATCCACTGTAGGAGAAGCCTTTTCGGAATTTGAAGCTAAGCATGGAAAGGAGATCCCTGAAATTAAAGGGAGATATCACCGGCTACTGGGAAGACGGGGCTTATTCAACCGCCAGGGAAACTACTTTGAACCGGGCCAATGCAAGCAGGCTTATCCAGGCGAAAACATTGTGGACCATGCTCAATCCTTCCAATATCCCGGAAGAAGAATTCCACAAAGCATGGCAGAATGTATTGCTCTATGACGAACATACCTGGGGTTCCTGGAATTCTATCAGCGAGCCTGATTCGCCCTTTACAATCAGTCAGTGGGAGATAAAGAAACAGTATGCCCTTGATGGGGAGAAGCAAAGCAAAAAACTGTTGAAGGAAGCGCTGATGAGCCGTGCACTGGGAAGCCCGGCCGTGACTGCCATCGAAGTAATTAATACCTGCTCCTGGTCCAGGACCGGTCTGGTGACTATGGCTGATGTTGCTTATAAGACAGTTCCTATACTGACTAATGAAGACGGCAAAAAGGTCCCCGCGCAGCTTCTGGGTGACGGGACTTTGATTTTCATTGCCGGGGATGTTCCGGCGAAGGGAAGGAAAGTCTTTAGTATTCAGTCTTCAGTCGTTAGTGAGGGGGGGGATGACAGAAACGGGGAATCATTTGATTCAGATAAGTTTACGATTAAGATAGATGAGAAAACGGGAGCTATCAAATCTTTGGTTTATTTGCCGGAAGGGCGGGAATTGGCGGATACTAAGAATTTGAAGGGTTTGAATGAGTATTTTTATGTTGAAGGAAGAAAACCCGATAATCCACTTCCGGCAGTTGTGAAGAATGTTAAGGTACTGGAAGATGGACCGGTGATGAAAGTAATCAGGCTGGAACTGGATGCGCCGGGATGTAATTCTTACTATGCCGATATTCAATTGATAGATGACTTGGATATGATCAGGATCATAAATCATATTGATAAACAAAAAGTTTTGAGCCCGGAAGCGGTACATATCGCTTTCCCTTTTAATATGCCAGGCGGGCAGATCCGTTATGACCTTGCCTATGGCTATTGCAGGCCGGAGATTGACCAGGCTCCCGGTGCCAATAAGAATTTTCTTTGTATGGAACACTGGCTGGATGTTTCCAGTGATACCGCAGGTGTCACACTGATTTGTCCGGATGCGCCTTTGTTTGAAGTGGATCGTTTGACGATGGACGAAATTGTGACCGGATGGGTAGATCATATTCCTCCTTCACAGACTGTTTTTTCCTACCTGATGAATAATTACTGGGAAACGAATTATGCAGCTTCACAGGAAGGGGAAGGGGAGTACCGTTATATAATAATTCCTCACGGGAAGTTTAATCCTGAAAGGGCCGAAGAGGAGGCGGTATCCCAACGGCAGCCGCTGATTGGACGGTTCCGCTAAAAAAGTCGGGCTACGACTATAGTCGTAGCCCGAGAAATTAGCAGGACGCAAAAAATCCCCTTACTTTGTACTAAATTTCATCCCCATGAAAAAATTATTAATCCTTAGCTTCCTAATCAGCCTTTTTTCATCAAACTCTATGGCCCAAACATACCCCGACAATAGCCTTGGCTCCCTCAAATCATTCGGGAATAAAGGACAGGAAATTGTCCTCGAAACTACGAATGGCAAAGCCGGTGTAATAGTCTACAGCCCGGAAATAATCAGGATCCGGATAAGTAAAGAGAAATTTGAAGAAGATTTTTCTTATTCTGTGATTGGAAAAAAGTTGAATTGTGATGTTAAAGTAGAAGATAAGGGAAGTGAAATAGTCATTTCTACGGATTCGCTGGTGCTAAGCATTTCAAAGACCCCGGTGAGATTCACATTTAAGAACATAGCAGGGGAGATCATCAATGAAGACGATTCAGCCTTTGGAACGACCTGGACAGGCGAGGAAGTTACAACTTACAAAAAACTGCAGGAAGGGGAGAAGTTCATAGGCCTGGGTGAGAAGCCCGGCAACCTCGACCGCAGAGGGGAAGCCCATACCAACTGGAATACCGATAACTGGGCTTACCGCACCAGCGATGATGCAATTTATTCATCCTTTCCGTTTTATATTGGATATCATCATGGATTGGCTTATGGAATTTATTTCGATAATACGTATAAAAGTTATTTCAATTTCGGGGCCTCCAACGACCGCTTTTCTTCATTTGGCGCAGATGCCGGTGAGATGAATTATTATTTTATTTATGGGAAGAATATAGCAGAGATCATCCAAAATTATACTTACCTGACTGGCAGGATGCCCATGCCACCATTGTGGGCACTTGGTTTTCAGCAATGCCGCTGGAGTTATTTCCCCGATTCCGAAGTGCTGAGAATAGCAAAAACCTTCAGGGAGAAGAAGATCCCTGCTGATGTCATTTATTTGGACATTCATTATATGGATCATTATAAACTCTTTACATGGAACCCTGAACGTTTTCCGCAGCCCCATAAAATGGTAGATAGCCTGAAAAATATGGGATTTCATACAACTGCAATTATAGATCCGGGTGTAAAAGTTGAGAAGGGCTATAATATTTATGAAGATGGATTAAAAAAGAATGTTTTCATCAAATATCCTGACGGCACGGATTATACTGCCCAGGTATGGCCCGGCTGGTGCCACTTCCCCGATTTCACAAAAGCGGATGTGAGGACCTGGTGGGGAAAACAGTTTAAAATACTCTCGGATGCGGGAGTGGAAGGCTTCTGGAACGATATGAACGAAATAGCTTCCTGGGGCGGAGGTGCGACGCCTACAAATGTACGCCTCAACTGGGATGGCAAAGGTGCCGGATACCGCCAGGCAAAGAATGTATACGCCCTGGAAATGTCGAGAAGCACTTATGAGGGGACTCGTTCCCTGCTGAATGGCAAAAGGCCCCTGGTCCTTACCCGGGCTGCTTTTTCCGGAGCCCAGCGCTTTACCGCAATCTGGACAGGTGATAATGTGGCCAGTGAGGAGCATATGCTGCTGGGTTGCCGACTTGTGAATTCCCTTGGCATCAGTGGGATGCCCTTTGCCGGGGTGGATATAGGCGGATTTTCGGGTGAAACCAGCGCCAGTCTTTTCGGCAGATGGATTAGCATTGGTGCCTTCACACCTTTCTTCCGGGTACATAAAGCCTATAACGAAAAGTCTTCCGAACCCTGGGTTTACGGAGATGATGTGAAGGATATAGCAAGGAATTACATCAGTCTTGCGCTATCGCTTGTTGCCTTATCTGTATTCGGTATTCTTTGAAGCCCACCAGACGGGAATGCCTGTCAGTCGATCTCTGGTTATTAAACATCCAGAAGATGAAAAATGCTGGTACCGGGTTTACCAGGAGGAATACATGTTTGGTCCGGGCCTCCTGGTGGCGCCTGTTGAAAGCACCCAAAAGCTTACAAAAGTTTACCTTCCGGAAGGCATATGGTATGATTTCCTGAACGGTGAAAAATATGATGGTAAACAGGAGATCAATACCGAATGCCCTCTGAATAAACTTCCTGTCTTTGCGAAAGGGGGAAGCATTATTCCCATGCAGAACATCATCCAAAATACAAGTGAAAAACCATCTGATACACTATTCATCCATGTTTATTATGGAAAAGAGAAAACATCTTTTAATTATTATGAAGATGATGGATTGACTTATGAATACGAAAAGGGCCGTTTCATGACACGCGCTATGACTTTTGACCCCGATGCCAGGCAAATTGTATTGGATAGCTCGGAGGGAGATTTTAGCAGCAAATTCAGAATAGTAAAGTTTATTCTTCATGGCTTTAATGAAATAGTTGGGAATTGGAAGATAAACGGGATGAAAACAGAAACCATTATGGGGGAGATAAACCTCTACAATGCCCTGCAACCCGACGATCCGCTCTATAACTGGGAACCCCGTCCGGAACAAATGGTGATGAAAATAGCTCCGGTGGAAGCGGGAGGGAAGATCGTTCTTAGCTGGTAAAGCTGTCTGGCATTTTGCCTTCTCAAGCAAATATTCCGTATTTTTGAAATCGAATCCGCAAATCTATGTTCCCTATTTCCGCAGTAATCATAACATTTAACGAAGAGAAAAACATCCATCGCTGCCTTGAATCACTCAAGGGAGTGGCTGAGGAGATCGTGGTAGTGGATTCCCTCTCCACCGACCGTACAGGTGATATCTGCAAGGAAATGGGCGCCCGGTTTATTCAAAATGCCTGGCCGGGCTATGTGGAACAGAAAAACTTCGGGAATGCCAAAGCATCCTATGATTTTATACTTTCTATTGATGCCGACGAGGCCCTTTCGGAAGAACTCCGCAAGAGTATTATCCATATAAAAAATAACCCGGATGCAGATGCCTGGGAGATGAACCGTATGACGAATTATTGCGGGAAATGGATCAGACACGGGAGCTGGTACCCCGACCGCAAACTCCGCCTTTTCAACCGGAATAAAGGAAGTTGGGGCGGTGGAAAGATACACGAGATCGTGGAAATGCAGGGGGGGACTAAGGTGGGCAGACTGAAAGGTGACCTTTTGCATTATTCTTACCATTCAATTTCTGAGCATATCAAACAGGCCAATCATTTTACCGATCTTACCGCTGAAGCGGCTTTTCAGTCTGGAAAAAGGGCCGGAATCATGAAAATCCTGTTCAGCCCTTTCATTAAGTTTATCCGTGATTATATTTTCCTGGCGGGATTCCTCGATGGCTATTCCGGCTATATCGTGTGCCGCATTTCCGCCCAGGCTACTTTCATGAAATATGTGAAACTCCGGCAACTTGGTCGCGAAGAGAATAAAAAAACATCTTCCCTGAATGAAACTTAAAAGGATCATCATCAGCCGTACCGACAGTATAGGGGATGTAGTCCTTAGCCTGCCGCTCGCCGGCTACCTAAAGAAATACCTTCCGGATACCCACATCATTTTCCTGGGGGCCTCTTATACCCGCGATGTCGTTTCATGTTCAGAAAATATTGATGAATTCATTTGTTGGGATGATGTCAGGAAGATGGATGAAAAGCAGCAAATCCAGGCCATGCAAGCCCTGAAAGCTGATCTCATACTGCATGTGTTTCCGAAAAAAGAGATCGCAAAGCTCGCCAGGAAAGCAGGGATAGCATTACGGAGAGGATCAATCGGAAGACTTTATCACTGGGGAAATTGTAATCAACTCGTGAGATTGTCGCGGAAGAATTCATCCCTTCACGAAGCACAATTGAATATAGCCCTGGTCAAAGGTTTATTGAATACAAGCATCCCTAAACTTGAAGAAATTCCATCATTTTACGGCTTTAACAGGATTTCAGTTTTAAGAGAGGATTTGAAAAATTTGATAGACAAGGATAAATTCAACCTTATTCTTCATCCCAAATCCAAAGGCAGCGCACGGGAATGGGGACTGGAAAATTATGCCAGCCTGCTGAAATTAATCCCCCGGGATAAGTTTAAAATTTTTATTACAGGGACTAAGGCTGAAGGGGATATTTTAAGGGAAGAGGGTTTTTTTAAGATCTTGGATGAAAAGGATGAACATGCAGTTAAAGTATTAGATATGACAGGACAGATGAGCTTGCAAGAGCTGATCAGTTTTATAAACGCTATCGACGGACTGGTGGCGGCCAGTACCGGCCCATTACACATAGCTGCCGCCCTGGAAAAAATCACGGTCGGGATTTATCCTCCCATTCGACCCATGCACCCGGGAAGATGGGCCCCACTGGGTGAAAAAGCCTCTTTTCTCGTTTTGGATAAGCAATGTGATAAATGCCGGAAAAACGGAGACTGTGAATGTATAAGGCAGATCAGCCCTGAGCAGGTCATGGAGAAACTAATGAAGGCCATTTAATTCCTTTTCAACTGAAAAATATTCTATATTCGCTCTTCAATTTTTATAAATGCAGTCAGGAAAATTATTATCATGGTCCTACTTTTTCGCCCTGGCATTGCTGCTGATGGCCCTGCCCCTGTCGAAATTCCTGATGAGCGTGATGGAATTCGCCCTGACCGGCCTGTTTATCCTCGACGGGATGAGAATGGGAAAGATCAGGGCTTTTTTTAGGGAAGAAAATAAAGCGAAACTTGTCTTCTTATTTGTCCCGACAGGCCTTTGGTGGATTTTCGAATCTATAGGCCGCAAATTCAAACAGTTTTTCCATTCTGAGAACCTCCCGGCCATTGTTTTCAGTTCGGTTTACCTGATGCATATTCTGGGAGTGTTTTATACATCCGACCTGAATTATGCCCTGAAAGACCTGCGTATTAAATTCCCGCTTTTCCTATTGCCCCTGATACTGTCGACAACGGGCGACATAGACAGGAAAAGATTCCGTTGGCTGATGTATCTCTTTGTGAGCGCCCTTTTCATGGGTACTTTCGTCAGTACCTATCTGATGCTCACCCGCCATGTGACCGATATCAGGTTTATCTCGCCTTTCATTTCACATATCCGTTACAGCATCCTGATTGATATAGGAATTTTTATCCTTCTTTACCTGGTTCTGAAAAAAAGTGATATTAACATAAAGATAAAAATTCTCCTGGCCGCCTTGCTCATATGGTTTGTGACCTTCCTGCTTATCACAACCTCCATGACAGGACTTGTTATATTAATTCTGACCGCGGCTATCATGCTTCTTTATCTGATCTTTCAGAAAAAAAGCTGGATATACGGGACACTTATTGTAGCCGGGATCGTGCTTTTGATGCTTATACTTGGTTTTTATGTAAGAAGTATAGTAAAGGAGGTTTATCATCTCAATCTCATCGATCTTAAAAATCTTGACAGTAAAACTGCCCTTGGAAATCCCTATGTGAACGATACTGCCAATAAGCAGGAAGAAAATGGAAATTATGTCTGGATATATGTTTCTCAAAATGAGCTGAGGGATGCCTGGAACCAAAGAAGTTCATACAAATATGACGGCAAAGACAAAGCAGGACAGGCGATTAAATTTACGCTGATCCGTTATCTGACCTCCAAAGGTTTAAGAAAAGATGCCAAAGGAGTCGGCGAGCTGAATGCTCAGGATATAAGGAATATTGAGGACGGACAGGCTAATATTATTTATGTAGAAAAGCCTGGGATTTATGTCAGGGTTTATCAAATTGTTTGGGAATTCAAACGTTACCAGCTGACCCATAATCCAAGCGGTCATTCGGTTGCACAACGCTTTGAATATTGGAAGACTGCCTGGGGGATCATACATGATAACTGGCTGAGCGGGGTTGGAACCGGAGACATAAACACGGCATTCAGCAAGGAGTATAAAAAGCTGGGAAGCTTGCTGAAAAAAGAATACCAGGTCAGGTCACATAACCAGTTTCTCTCGATTTTTGTAGCTTTCGGCATCTTCGGATTGATCTGGTTCCTTGCCGGACTGCTATTTCCACCCATCAGGCTGGGCAAGTTTTGCGATTATTATTACCTGACTTTTTTCATAATCATTATATTGTCGATGTTGACAGAGGACACTATAGAATCCCAGGCCGGCGCCACCATCTACGCGTTTTTTTCGTCCTTTTACCTTTTTACTAAGAAATTTGTCGATCTGGTCTGATAAAATATAGAAGAATGACAGTAAACCCCATTGTAAACAAAATCCAGGACTGGCTGGTAATCGTCAATCCGAATGCCGGGAGGAGGAAGGGTGAGAAAGACTGGCCCGAGATATCGGGCATGCTTAAGGAAGCGGGATTCAATTTTTCGAGCATATTCACCGAACACCGCAATCATGCCCTGAACATCGCCCTGGAGCATTTCAATGCAGGATATCGTAAAGTCATAGTTGTTGGCGGCGATGGTACGCTTAACGAAGTGGTAAATGCAGTTTTCGCGCAAAAGAATGTTCCCACAACAAGCATTTTGATCGGGATGATAATGGTTGGGACAGGGAACGACTGGGGCAGGATGTATAATATTAAAACGGATTATAAACAGGCTATTAAGATCATTAAGAGAGGAAGGTCTTTCATACAGGACGCTGCCATGGTCAATTTCCATGAAGGGGAGGAGGAGAAATCGCGCTATTATGTGAATATGGCCGGGATGGGTTATGATGCTCTCGTTGCTGATATGACCAACAAGATGAAAGAGCAGGGAAAAGGCGGTCCCATGGCTTATTTCTACAATATTTTCCGTGGACTTTTTAAATACGATTATAAACACCTCGAAGTGACCGTGGATGGCAAAGAGGTCTTCAGTGGAAGGGTTTTCAGTCTGAGTATTGGAGTCTGTAAATTTAACGGGGGAGGAATGATGCAACTCCCGAATGCCATCCCCGACGATGGATTGCTCGATCTGACCATCATCAAGAAAACCTCAAAATTGAATGTAGTCAAACATATCAAGAAACTTTATGACGGATCATTTCTAAATCTCCCCTTCATCCAAACCCATACCGGAAAAACATTTTCCATCGTTTCCAAACCGGTCGATTCCATTTACCTCGAAACCGATGGGGAATCGCTTGGGCACTCCCCCCTGCATTTTCAAATCATTCCGAAAAGTGTAAAGGTGATAACAGGAAAGAACTGGAGTGAATGATGGATCAAGAAAACCAGGTGTTTAAAATTATTGTAAATATTTAAGGATGAATAGGGAATTCATTATGAAGTCGACTATAATCAGAAATTATTATAATTATTTCTGATTACACTCTTCAAAAAGTTTATCTTTGTAAAAAAATCTTCTACCTCATGATTCAGAGAATAGTTCTTGACAGGATTAAAGAAAATTTGTTCAAAGGTAAGACAATCATGATTTTAGGACCACGGCAGTCTGGTAAAACCACCCTGCTTCAAATGTTGGCTTCCGAAATTCAAGAAAGAATGTTGACGCTAGATTGTGATGAACCTGACATCCGGAAAGAACTCACTGATGCCACTTCTACGAAGCTTATAAATTTGATAGGGAATGCCCGGCTCGTCATGATTGATGAAGCTCAGCGGGTTAAAAATATAGGGTTGACACTGAAGCTTATTCATGATAAAATCAAGGAGGTTCAACTCATAGTCACAGGTTCTTCTTCTCTTGAACTGGGTGGTGAAATTAATGAACCCCTTACTGGGAGGAAGTATGAGTTTTTACTGCTCCCTCTTTCAAGTACTGAAATGATCAATCATACCGATGAATTAACTGAAAAAAGATTGCTTGAGCAAAGACTTTTATACGGGTTTTATCCTGGTGTAATTACAGAAGTCGGAAATGAAAGAAAGATATTGAACAACCTGGCCGGCAGTTATTTGTATAAGGATATTTTTAGCTTTCAGGATATTCGTAAACCGGAGATTATTGAATCTTTACTGGAAGCTTTGGCGCTACAACTTGGAAATGAAGTTTCTTATAATGAACTGGCTAATGAATTGGGAATAGACCAGATTACCGTGAGACGCTATATTGATCTTCTTGAAAAGGCTTTTGTTGTATTCAGATTAAGAGCTTTTAGCAGAAATGTCCGGAATGAAATCAGGAAATCCCGTAAAATATATTTTTATGATAATGGTATCAGGAATGCATTGATTTCTAACTTTAATAATATATCGTTTAGGACAGACAAAGGGGCCCTTTGGGAAAATTTTCTTGTAAGTGAAAGGTATAAATTCCTGAATAATATGCAAATTGATGCCAAACGATATTTCTGGAGAACCAGCCAGCAACAGGAGATTGATTATATTGAAGAAAGAGATGCTAAACTATTTGCTTTTGAATTTAAGTGGAATGTAAAGAACCGAAAAAAAATACCAACGACTTTTACCAATGCCTATCCTGAAGCCACTACCAGGATTATAAACCCATCAAATTATTTTGAATTTATTCAGAAGGAGTATTAAGCAATGAAATAAATGATACTGACCAACGACCAACGACCAACGACCAACGACCAACGACCAACGACCAACGACCAACGACCAACGACCAACGACCAACGACCAACGACTTCTTTCATATCAACTCCCTCAGCCTCTTATACCCTTCCGCGCTGCAACGTAACTTATCCCCGTTTTTCAAGGTGACAAGGTGGGTGTCTTTGGTATAAAGTTCAACTGATGTTATCTGAGAGAGGTTCACGATATAAGAGCGGTGAATACGGATAAAACGATTCAGGGGCAGGTGCTGCTCGAAATACTTCATGGTCTTTTCTTTCAGGTGCTTTCCCATATCCGAATAAACCATCACATAATCATCCTG
This sequence comes from uncultured Bacteroidales bacterium, assembly GCA_963787195.1. Classification (GTDB taxonomy): domain Bacteria; phylum Bacteroidota; class Bacteroidia; order Bacteroidales; family JAGOPY01; genus CAWBCI01. Next base: position 2,195 of record CAWBCI010000017.1, on the reverse strand, counting down.
GGCCTCTATATACCAGATATTATCCACCGGTATCACGGTGATCTTAGATCCCAGCCGGGTGACTACCCGGTCCAGCGATTCCTGGTCAGTTTCCAGTTGTTGTTTCAACTTATTGATGCCGGAATTATCTTTAATATCAGCCTGCATCCTTTGCCGGGCCTTATCCACAGCCTGTTCCAGCCTTGCCTTCGAAAAAGGTTTCAGGAGATAATCAACAGCATTCATCTCAAAAGCCTTGATGGCATACTGGTCGAAGGCGGTGGTAAATATAATGCAGGGAGCATCATCCAGCACTTCCAGCAGCTCGAAGCCGTCCAGCTTGGGCATTTGTATATCCAGGAAAACCAGGTCGGGTTTTAGTTCCTGTATGGCTTTCAAAGCTTCGAAGCCGTTTTCACATTCAGCGCATAATTCCAGGTCGGGGATAGTGGAAATATAATTCTTAACGAGATCCCTTGCAAGGGCTTCGTCATCTACGATCAGGGTCTTTATTTTCGACATGTTCAGGTATTCTTAAATCGATATTAAAATAATTTTCTGTCTTATTTATTGTGAGAAGATCATGCCTTCCATAGAGGTTCTGCAGCCTGGCCTTCACATTTTTAATGCCTGTGCCGGTGCCTTTCCTTACTTTTCCATCCGGATCAAAACTATTCCCGATATGAATATTCAGCATGCCCTGCTCTATCTTAGCCCGGATCTCAATTTCAGAGGCCCCGCCGGCTTCATAAACCCCGAATTTTACGGCATTTTCCATGAGCGGTTGCAGGATCATTGCCGGGACTTCATGAGCCAGGCTGTCTTCATCTATATCTTCTTTCACCTTTAATTTCTTTCCAAACCTTACTTTTTCAATGTCAAGATAGAGGTTTGCATGATACAATTCTTTTTCCAGGCTACTCAAAGCCAGGCCGGAAAGATTCAGGGAGTAACGCATGAATTCTGAAAGTTTGATGACCATTTCCTGGGCCCTTTCCGGGTCCGACATAGTAAGGGAACTGATGGAGTTCAGACTGTTGAACAAGAAATGCGGCCGTATCTGCGATTTTAGCATATCCAGTTCAGCCTCTTTTAAAAGATCGGTCAGCTTTTGCTCTCTTTCGACCTTTTCCTTCAATTCCCTGAAATTGATCACCAGATAATAGATCATAATAAGGACTGAATAATACAGGACCCCGGATATAATCCTGATGGTAGTGCTATTGTTCAGAAAATCCATGTAAAGGCTTTCATCTTTAAATAATAAACGCAGGATGAATTTACTCAGACTGATCCATATCAATATGCTTAAAGCCGCACCGGTCAGGTGATTGAAGGCCAGTTCGGAAGCCGATTTTTTCTGCAGGTCAGAGTATCTTACCATAAACCACAGTCCGCTGCCTATCAGGGCAAAAAGTAAATTGAATACAAGACTGTCGGCTAAAGACGTAGCTACAGGAAAAGAGTATATCCTTCGCAAAATAAAATAGTGGATAGCGGAGACCACTATCCACACGAAGACGTATATTATCTGGGGATTTTTTTTGATGAGGCGGCTGATCATGTGGCCATGTTTTATCAGTAACTTTTGATTTCTCCTCCTCCAAAGATACAAACTCCTTTGATGGTAAGCCTCTTATCGTGATCAACCTGGCCCTGGGAGCGTTTGTCGCTGAATCCTCCAAAAATATTGACGATTTCGAGATTCACGTTCCAGTCGGAAGGAACGATTAGGCCGGAACCTCCGAATATAGATGTGATATCCAGGAGAGCGCCGTCAGGAGAAGGTTTTGCTGCTGTCAAGTCTATTTTGGAACCGCCGAAGACGGATATGATCTCTCCGCCCTTAAAATCCTGGGAATGAACTTTGCGTTCCCTTCCTCCGAAAACAGCTATTTCTTCAATAAAATCTTCTCCTTTACTTATAATATAATGCTTTCTTCTCCACATGCGCTGGCTTCCGAAGATCAGGTAAATACCAACCAGGATGATGAGTGCCGGCCAAAATACTCTTGTAAAACTGAGGGGCCATCCGTAAAATTCGGAGATCATGAAAAAGCCGCCTATGATGATCAGTACAGCGCCGAATCCTCTTTTCGAATCGTTGGCAAGGTTGATCACACCGATTGCGATCAGCAGCATCTGCCATGAAAATATAATATCGGTCAACTGCGGGCTAAGTATATCCATATTCCGGAGCAGGAGGAAAAAGCCTG
>CAWBCI010000016.1:0-19883 GCA_963787195.1 uncultured Bacteroidales bacterium | reverse complement strand
GCCAGAAAAAGGTGGATACTACACTTTCATCTATTTGAGCTTAATTGTGCCGCTGCTACGCAGCTCTTGATTTTTTATGTCTTCCAAAGTGCTATAGACATGTCGCTGCTACGCAGCTCAATTATAATGCACAAAACATGTATTTTGCACCAAATTGCTCAATAATGAAACGAGTTTAATTCTGAAATTAAATCAAATCTCAGATTTTAATCAATGCGACTCAAATTTTTCAAACGGAGTGAAGAAAAATTTGTTAGTCGAATTGATCCCGAAAAGACGAAGTCTTATTCGGGATTAAATTCCCAATCTCTTGAGACGAATAAGAGATATTTTCTTAAGATACCCGGCTGCTTGCCACGGGGTAGTTTATTACCGCCAAATATAGAACTTCCACAAAAGCGAGCGCCGTAGGCGCGACATGTTTATAGCAATGAGGGGAGAAAGAATTTTCAGAGCTCCGTAGGAGCGGCATGATAAGAAAAGCCTGAATTTCTGATGCAGTAGATATTAAAGCTTAAAATGTATAGAAAAATTGATCATCAATTTTTCAATGCTTATGGTTTTTTTTCTTTGTGAAAATTCCTGGTGCTTAGTGTCTTTGTGGCTAATCTGAAAAACAATCATTTGTATAGTTCCCTGTTAGCCACCAAAGCACCAAAACACAAAGGTATTCACAAAGATTTTTTAAAGTTAAAAGTTTACTATTGACCTAAGGTTAGTGCTAATCAACGCCCTTACCAGACGAAGGTGACCACCACACTTTCATCCATCTGAGCTTAATTGTGCCGCTGCTACGCAGCTCATGATTTTTAATGTCTTCCAAAGTGCTATAGACATGCCGCTGCTACGCAGCTGTAGTTTCTTGCACAAATTATATTTTGTGCCAAGTGCTAAGAAATTAGAATAGTTTAATGCTGAAATTAAATCAAATCTTATATTTTTTACCGCCAATTATAGAATATCTACAAAAGCGAGCGCCGTAGGTGCGACATGTTTATAGCAATGATGGGAGAAAGAATTTTCAGAGCTCCGTAGGAGCGGCATGATAAGAAAAGCCTGAATTTCTGATGCAGTAGATATTAAAGCTTAAAATGTATAGAAAAATTGATCATCAATTTTTCAATGCTTATGGTTTTTTTTCTTTGTGAAAATTCCTGGTGCTTTAGTGCCTTTGTGGCAAAATCTGAAAAACAACATTTGTAGAGTTCCCTGTTAGCCACCAAAGCACCAAAACACAAAGGTATTCACAAAGATTTTTTAAAGTTAAAAGTTTACTATTGACCTAAGGTTAGTGCTAATCAACGCCCTTACCAGACGAAGGTGGCTACTACACTTTCATCTATCTGAGCTTAATTGTGCCGCTGCTACGCAGCTCAATTATAATGCACAAAACATGTATTTTGTACCAAATTGCTTAAAAATGAGACGGGTATAATATTGAAATCGAATCAAATCTCAGATTTTAATCAATTCCCCGTCTCTTGAGACAAATAAGAGATATTTTTTTAAGATACCCCGCTGCTTGCCACGGGGTAGTTTATTACCGCCAATAATAGAATTTCCACAAAAGCGAGCATCGTAGGCGCGGCATGATATGAAAAGCATGAATTTTTATTGCAGTACATATTTAAGCTTAATATGGATAAAAAAAATTGAATATCAATGGTTTAAACTTCAAATGTGTTTTTCTTTGTGAAAATTCTTTGTGCATTTGTGCTTCTGTGGCTAAATCTGAAAAACAACCAAATGTCTGATTCCTTATAGCCACCAAAGCACTAAAACACAAAGGTATTCACCAAGATTTGTTCAGGTTTTAAGTTTATTATAGGGCAGAAGTGAGCTTTTGTAAGTGCCCTTGTCCAATGGAGATCTTTTCTGCGCTTTTCATTCTATGTGCCACATTTTGAAATTGGTAAATTGAAAATTGCATTTAGAAAAATGCAGTAATCTAATTCAGAAGAATCAGACTATCTTCAGTATTCTTTTCTTTCAATATTATATGGAAAATGAAATCCAAATCATCATTCTTACTGCCTCTTTTCATGATAATCAGTTTATCCTTTACAGGAAAGACGGTAAAAGGATTCCCGGAAAACGATACGACAGCTTCGCACTTTAATTTCGGGAAGAAAGGCGCTTACATTATCAGCGAAAACAATAATATTAAAATCAGTGGTCTTAAATCTTATTTTATTACTTTTTCATTTACGAAGAAGATGAAGATCAAGATCCTGGATGCTGAAGGTCTTGCCCGCTTTTCAACATTTATCCTTCCGGAAGACTTTGATCCGACCTATATTCCTCATTTTCCCAAAGAAAGGAATTATTGCAATGTTTATTCAAATTTGAAAATCGGCTCCTTTAAAGGAAGCATTATCACAAAGGAAGGGACCATTAAAGACGCAAGTATTTTACAGACTTCCGAAAATGTCAGGATGGTTATGGTGGAGAATAATTTATACGGAAATTTTGAGAAGCATAAGATTCAGGTTTTGAATCTGGAAGTTGGGGATGAGCTGAGCATTGAATATAATTATGATGTGTATTATAAAGATAATTTCGGCCGCCTGTCTTCTTTCCGGATCTTTTTTAACGGGGATGTCTATAAAGAAAAGTATCAACTGACACTCTCGCATCAACCCGGGTTGCAAATAGATCTTTTTTATGGGCACAATGCCACACCCGATAGTGTTGTGCTAAATGAAAAATGCAAGGTTTATTACTGGAACCGGACCAAGCTCAGCGGATGCATAGATGAGCCCGGCGGTATACCTTTTCTTTCGCTGCCCCATGTGATTTTCTCCATCAAACCCTATGAATTGCTATACGAAATTCCCTATTCTTTCGAAGAACGTTTTACCCCTTTTTATTCCTTGTTTTCGTATGACAGGGAAATGAGGCACCTGGAAATTGCTAAAGCAATCTTACAGAACGTCAAATTAAAACAATATCTTCAAATCAGGGACTTTGTTGATGCTGAATGCAAGGATATTCATAATGACAGAACGGGCATTGAGAAATTAAAAAAAATTCAGAATACCATAGTGGATGACTTTGAATTTGCCAATGATACCGATTATTTTAAAAGAACTGATACTTATAGTCCTAAGATAGGGGATGATGTGACAAGCCGGAGAGTCCGTGATATTAACAGGTATAACATGTATGTAGCCATTATTATGAAGCTTGGACTGAATTATTTTACTGCCTATGTTTGTGACAGGAGATCAGGTCAGCTTGATGATGATTATTTTGAACCCATGTACAATAGCGATTATCTGTTTGCCATCTTATTTGAAAACAGAAAAGTCCATTATATCTATCCAAAAAACTCACGTTTTGGTTATTACATGGACGAAATCCCATTTTATTTTGAAAACGCTTGTGCCAGATTGGTTTACCTTGATGATTACAGGGATATTAAAAAACCGGTCAATGAGGAGCTGAGACAAATTCAACTGCCTCACAGTGAGAATCGCGACAACACACGGAAAAGCAATATACTGGTCAGTATCAACACTGAAAACCTTTCCGCATCCTTTAATGCAAAAATCAGTTTGTCGGGGCAGTATTCCACTCTTTGCCGTGGCCTTTACCTCTATAATTGCCGCGATGAAAGCGTAAATGAACGCTATAATAAAAAAATATGGGAACTGAATGATCAGGTTAATCTTTTAAAATCGGGAACAGAAATCATCAGCCGTGAGTTTCCTTTTAATGCCTTGGTAACAGCCAGCTATGAAGCTACAGGCCTGATGAAAAAGAAAGGGGATACAATTTCTTTAGACCTGAAAAACTGGTGCCGTTATATTATTTATGATAACATTGATAGCTGCGGGCGGCAACAGGATTTTTATCCGGATTTCCCGGGGCGGGATTCCTATGTTTATATGATAAAGTTTGATAAACCTGTCAGTTTACTGAACTGTATTGATAATATCAGGATTGATAATGAGTTTGGGGAATTGATCATTAAAACCAAACAGCAAGGCCCTGATGCAATCCGGATCACAAGCTTCTTTTCAACCAATAAGAGAAAAATTGCAGCGGATAAAATTTCAGAGGTAACAGAAATTTATGATAAGATTGAGGAATTGGACAAAAGTTCATTGATGCTGCGATTAGAATAAAATTCAAACCGGAAGTATGCTTAATTTGCTTTACCTGATAAGCCGGGAGCTTATATCACATCCAATCCTGTATTTGTGCTTTTGTGGCTAATCTGAAAAACAATCATTTGTATAGTTCCCTGTTAGCCACCAAATCACCAAAACACAAAGGTATTCACAAAGATTTTTTAAAGTTAAAAGTTTACTATTGACCTAAGGTTAGTGCTAATCAACGCCCTTACCAGACGAAGGTGACCACCACACTTTCATCCATCTGAGCTTAATTGTGCCGCTGCTACGCAGCTCATGATTTTTAATGTCTTCCAAAGTGCTATAGACATGCCGCTGCTACGCAGCTATATTATAATGCACAAAACATATATTTTGTACCAAATTGCTAAAATGGAAATTGAAATCGAATCTCAGATTTTAATCAATTCCCGTCTCTTGAGACGAATAAGAGATATTTTCTTAAATACCCCGCTTGCCACGGGGTAGTTTATTACCGCCAATTATAGAATTTCCACAAAAGCGAGCGCCGTAGGCGCGACATGTTTATAGCAATGAGGGGAGAAAGAATTTTCAGAGCTCCGTAGGAGCGGCATGATAAGAAAAGCCTGAATTTCTGATGCAGTAGATATTAAAGCTTAAAATGTATAGAAAAATTGATCATCAATTTTTCAATGCTTATGGTTTTTTTTCTTTGTGAAAATTCTTTGTGCTTTTGTGCTTTTGTGGCTAATCTGAAAAACAATCATTTGTATGAGTTCCCTGTTAGCCACCAAAGCACTAAAACACAAAGGTGTTCACAAAGATTTAATTAAGTTTTAAGTTTATTATTTGGCTAATGTGAGATCTGGTACACATCGTTGTTTAACGGAGAAAGTCTCTATATCCTGCATATTTAAAAAAAACTTTCCGGATAATTTGCGAGTATTAAATTATTGAATAAATTTAACCCGATATTAATTAAACACTATGCCGGGTTTTACATCATAATTCTAAATCACATTTTCGTTCTACAAATATGTAAACCCTGTCTGGCCGCTTAAAAAATCATAAGATGAAGAAATTATTCATAATTAATCTCATCCTGGCTCTGATAGCCTTTGGTCTTCCGTCCCAGGCGCGATGGATCATGACCGACTCGGTGGATAGCCCCATAGTTGACATTAAGGCTGCGAATGGAAGGCTATTCATCTGTACTGCCGCTTCCGGGTTCTATGTATCTTATGATTCAGGATATAATTTCATTTCATCCAATAATGGGCTTGAAAATTTAAATACCAGGCAATTATTGATAAAGGATTCGATGCTGGTGCTGGGCACGAATAATTCCATTTACAAATCACTTGACTTCGGGGATTCCTGGATCTTGTCCAGTGATGGGTTTCCAACAGGAGGGACTCATAGTAATGTTGAAGGGATAGTGTGTAAGGGAGACTCAATATTTGTTGCCACATATGGAAATGGAGTTTATTGTTCGCTCAATGATTGCCAGGATTGGTTTCCGATAAACAATGGTTTTATAGATCTTTACAGAAGCTGTCTCTTCCTGCACGGAGACAGGCTGTTTACTGGTACTGCATATGGAGGCAGTGGAATTTATATCTCAGATGATGCAGGTCAGACTTGGGTACAAAAGAATGAAGGTGTCCCTAAATCGATTTTTAATCCGGATAAATACGTAGATATTACGTCTTTTACAAATATTGGTTCAAGTATTTTTGCTTCAACCCATGAGGCTAATATTTTAAAGTCTGATGATAATGGAGAAACATGGGAAAGGCTTTCTGCTCCAAATAATTTCATCTGGATAGTAATAAATTTTAATGATATGCTTCTATGTGGCCATGACGGTACAGGTGTGAGCAAATCATTTGATTCAAGTAATTCATGGTTTATTATCAATGAGGGGTTTGAAACTACTTCTGATATGACAATTAACTCACTTTATGTTTATGGTTCTTACCTTTATGCCGGCACTTCTTCCCATAAAATTTTTCGAAGGCCGGTCAATGAACTTCTGACCGGAATCCGGGATCAAAAAGATCCGGTCACTGCTTCGGTTTATTCCTAATCCGGTCAGTGGCCGTTCCCGTATTATCATTCCCTCTTCAGCCAGGATTGAAATATACACTTTCAGTATATGATATGAGCGGCCGGATCGTGAAAGCAACAGGCTTATGAGCTGGAAGCCGAGGGGATTTTTTTAAACAGACCTGATTACCTTCCCGGAATTTACACGTATAGAATTAACACGACAAATCAGAATTCATATAGTGGGAAATTTATTGTTTATTAAATTTTAAAGTATTTAATGAAAATGAAGCTTAAAAACCTGCCAGTCATGCTAGTTATATGATTAGCCTGAATGGATCGTTACATGGTCAAACTGAATATGATAAACTTGGATACAAGGATCTTGTTAAATTTGACTTCTAAAGCATATTACCTATGAGAAAATCACTCTTCGACATTCTGATAATCCTCTCTATGGCAGGACTATTAACTCTGCTCAACCAGTTCGATCTGTTGAAACCTTCCGCCAAATTTGCCATGATTCCTTTACTTGCCTATTATTTTTTGGGAAGATATGTTGAACGTAATTTTGGCACTAAGAAAAAGCCGCAGGAAAACTGATCACTCCAGCGGTGGCCCTTCGATTTCAAGCCCGAAAGTTGCTGCAAGTGCAGCCATTTCATGCATACTTTCGGGGAAGGGTTCCCCGGATGGTTCCGGTAAACCTGCCGGTTTTAAAATCCAATCCATCTTCCTATTTAAGGCTGAAAAGAATCAACCCTGCATAGGCTAATGATGGACTCCTGCGAATCTGCATATAATATGCCGGATAAATACGATATTGAAATTTAAGGATAGTTGTTTTCCTGAATCCTTCACTGTATTCCCAATGAATGAATTGGAACTTGGATTTTGGAATTTATTTGTTTTTTGGGATTTGGAATTTTTGGAATTTATTTGTTTTTTGGGATTTGGAATTTTCAAGAAAACATTGCTATAATTCTTGAATTAGATTAAGATTTAATTTCAGCATATATTTCCTTAAATTCGCCCAAAATTCCGGGACTTTCCGGATAATGAATATTCAACCCAGAACCAAAAACCTTCCATGATAACCAAAATCATAGTCCTGACACTTTACGCCCTTATTATCTTATTTGTTGGTATTGCAGGGATGCGTAAGACCAAATCCTTTTCAGATTACTTTTTAGGGGGCGGCAATGTGGGCCCCTGGATGACGGCCTTTTCCTATGGAACGGCTTATTTTTCAGCCGTGGTTTTTATCGGCTTTGCCGGAAAAGTGGGCTGGGGTTTCGGCTATTCCGGGATCTGGATAGGCGTGCTGAACGGATTGGTAGGTGTGCTTGGGGTATGGGTATTGCTGGGCTGGAAAGTCAAAAAGATGTCAGTCGAATACGGGGTGCATACCATGAGCGAATTCCTCGAAAAGCGCTATAAAAGTCCCGCCATGAAGCTGATTGCCTCCATCGCGGTCTTTGTTTTCCTGGTACCTTATTCTGCGGCTGTCTTCATAGGATTGTCCTATCTCTTTTCATTTTCATTCGAATCGATCGGATACTGGCAGGCAGTGGTATTCATGGGAATTTTCACGACATTTTATATAGTTCTCGGGGGATATAAGTCCATGAGCATGATAGATACGGTTTTCGGGATCATCATGACGGTGGGCGTGACTGTACTCTTCTTTTATACGCTGAAAGCCGGTGGCGGAATGGCCGCGATCAGTTCACATTTGGATGAAATCAACCCTAAACTGACAGCGCCTGTCGGTCCTCCGGGCTGGTGGCCGCTCTTTTCCCTGGTTGCATTGACCTCTGTGGCGCCCTTTGCCATGCCCCAGCTCATGCAGAAATTTTACGCTGTGCGCGACCGCCGCTCGGTCCGCATCGGAATGATCGCTTCGACCTTCTTCGCTTTACTGATTGGATGCATAGCTTATTTCATGGGGTCTACCACAAGGATCTTCCTGAATCCTCAAACATCCCCGGCAGCCTTTTTCGCTGATGGAAAACCTAATGTGGATGCCCTAATGCCCGAGATGCTTACCAGGGTGATACCCGAATCCCTCTCGGTCATCATCCTTTTGCTCATCCTGAGCGCATCCATGTCAACCCTGGCAGCCCTGGTGCTCATCTCCAGCTCCAGTTTTGCCAAAGATTTCTGGGCCGGTTTTGTCAACAAAAATATTTCCGACAGCAGCCTTACCCGTCTGATGCGCTATTCCAGCGCTTTCTTCGTGCTGATTTCTGTCATTATTGCACTCATCAAACCGGGGACTATAGTGGCTATCCTGGGAATTTCCTGGGGGGCCATCGGTTCGGTTTTTCTCGGGCCTTTCATCTGGGGACTTTTCTGGAAAGGGGCCACAAGGACAGGGGCTTTTGCATCCATGTTCCTCGGCCTGGCCGCCTGCCTGGGATTTTATATAGGAGGCATGACTTCCCCTGAAGCCGGAACGATAGGGATGGGGGTTTCGCTGGCGGTAAATCCGATTGTAAGTTTGATAGGGAGAAATTCCCAGTACCCGATACCTACCTAGAATTTCAATCCGAAACTGGCATAAACAAAGGGCAATTGGCCATCTGAGAGGTAACGGAAATTTATGGAAGTCGTGAACTTCTTCTCGGGTTCGTATTGTACTCCCGCCAAAATATAATCATAAGAGTTCTTTTCGGAAGGCTTGTCAATGATAAGGTGGTCCCAGCGCGCCAGCAAATCGAATTTACTGCATAGCTTCCAGGCTGCAAAAATTGAAAATCCGGAATGTTCCTCATCTTTCATCCAGTTATAATTACTCACATAATCATACTCTGCACCTACCCTGAATTTATCAACTTTATATCCTGCAAAGAAGGACAGGGCTGATTTAGGACCGCTGCTGGCAGCGGTATCCGGGGCGGGGCCATAATCTATATAAAACTTTAAAGTCAGGGCTTCAATCGGACTATATTGAATATTATCTGAATAAACGAATTTCCCGTTCATATCCTGGTAACGGAAAGGACCTTCCCCGTTCACAATTGAAAGCTGATTGAGGAATTTGTCTTTATAATGAAAATCCAGTTGTGCACCGAAGTCAGCCGGCATGCCGAAGCGGAATTTTTCCTGGAAAGTCACGTCTATGTAGCGATATCCCCAGAAAGGATCCTGGAACGTGAGATATTGGGTGTTCAGCAATTGCCCGAAACGGAAAGTGAAATTGGGATGAAAATCCCAGCGGATCTCGGCCATCTTCAGGTAAGCCGTGTATTTGCTCCCTTCGAAATAATCCAGCATCGATAAGGACTGACCGGCGGAATCAAGGATACCGTTGACCCGGGTAGTGCGGGTTACATCAAACATAATCTTCCCGCTTACTTTTGGAGAAAGCTTGTGGTAATAACCGATAATTCCCTGGTTGAAGTCAAATGCAGCCTGGGGTTTATAATCATTTTTAAAGCTATAGTGGAAATCTGCATAAATCTGTCCGAATACATAACTGTCTTTCTCTTTGATGATATCCTGAGAAGACTGTGACCAGATCTGCACGGGAAGGAAAATCAAAAAAAGTAAATATCTTTTCATCCAATAAATATTATTACCAGGCAAATTTATGGGAATATAAAGATGTATTTATTATGAAGATATATTTTGAAGGTTTCTAAATTGTAATAGTTCAGACTAAGGTCGTATTTTAAGTTTTGAATAATCAAGAATATTTCTTTCTATATTTGTGAAGCTTGCTTATGGATTTATTCAATTCAGCCCTATAATAATCTAAATCAGAATAAATGAAAAAATTTCTACTCCTTCTCATGCCCTTTGCAATTTCATTACTAACGAATGCGCAGACCATCCACTTCGAGCCACAGACCATGGAAGCTACTCTTGGTCAGGACACTACTGACCTTGTCTATACCGTCGTATCCAACCAGGGAGAAGATACCCTGGACCTGAGTTTCCCGGCCTTTGTAAACCGGGGTAGCGGCGGGCCGGATGCTTACGGTTATAGCTGGACCGACAGCGATGAAGAAGGCGGGCCAAACTATGAGTGGATCGAGATATCAGAAACGGGCACACAGGTCACAGGTCTCATGGATGACAATTTCGCGGGGCCTTTCGAAATGGGATTTACCTTCCCTTATTATGGCCAGGAAAAAAACCAATTCTTCATTAATTCCAATGGCTGCATAACATTCAGCGACCATCTTCTTCCCTTTGCCAATATGGAAATCCCCACTAATAATGAACATAAAAATTTCATAGCCTGGTTCTGGGACGACCTTACAGTTGATACTTCCATGACCCGCGTATATTACAGGAATTATGAGGATAAAACTGTCATACAGTTCAACAAGATGGTGCATTACCCGGGCAGCGAAGATTATATTACAGCAGAAGTTATTTTAAGGCATGATGGGATCATCGTAATGCAGTATAAGGAGGTCCGCCCGGGATTTGAATCGGAGAGCGGGACTGTCGGGCTGCAGTCAGCGGATTCGACTATTGGGCTGCAGGTTGTCTATAATGCGGCTTATGTGCATTCAGAATTGAGGATCAATTTTGAGAATACACAGCACTTTATTACGAATGTGACTCCGGCTTCACTCTCGCTTGCCCCCGGTCACCAGGAACATATCTGGATTACTTATAGTTCGGCGGGATATGCCCCGGGAACTTATGATGAGGGCCTGAAATGCAATTCAAATGATGCCTTGCATCCGCTTGTTATTCTCCAGAATATCATGCATGTAAACAATCCTCTTCTTGCAGGATTCAAGGGTTATGTGACGGATGCCGCATCAGGTGAAGGGATAAATGATGTTAAAGTTAGTGTCGGCGAGCATTTTGTTTATACAAATAATCAGGGATGGTATGAATTCCCCAGGGATGCAGGCGTCTATAATGTGACTTTCCAGAGAGAAGGATATCAAAGTCTTACAGTTGAGGACACAACCGCATTGCCGGGATATTCCATACTGGATGTGCAGTTGAATGGGTTTTATTTCCTTACAGGAAGGGTCTGGGCGGCAGATAATGCCATAGAAAGCGGGTTTGCCTACGGATACAAAATGCATGAAGGTATTGTTACGGATATTTATGCAGCAATGGTTGGAGAGTTGGGCCATTATGAATTCAGCGGCCTGGAAACGGCCGATTATATTGTTAAGGCGGAACCCAGCCCTAATTCAGTTTATTATGGTAATTACCTCCCGACCTATTACGGGGATGTGATCCATTGGGAAGATGCAGCCATTATCAATCTTATCCATAATATGGACGGTGCCGACATCCATTTGGTTCCAATTACGAATGCTCCTGAAGGCCCAGGGGCGATTGGGGGGCGAATCGATACCGGTACCGATCAGGTGAGCGCTGCCGATATCCAGATCGTACTCAGAAATCTTTCTTCAGGGGATATATTCATGAGCTATTCGGCTGCTGACGGTACATTTGAATTTGTCAATCTGGCTTTTGGAACATATGAAATATATGCTGAAATCGCCGGTAAAACAGTCAGTCCGCAGCAAATAGTACTTGATGAGACGAACCAAAGCGTTCAGAATATCGTCATGGTCATTCTTCAGGATCAGATCATCTTTATGGGAATACCGGAATCACCTCTGATCAGCGGCATTTCCGATATTTATCCGAATCCTGCTTCGGAACAAATTTCCATACTTCTGGATTTAAAAAAGTCTTCACTCCTCAGTTTGTCTGTAATGGATATCAGTGGCCGGGTGATTCTGCAAAATAAAGTGGAATTGTCGGGAAAATGCAAAGCCGGACTGAACATTGACGAAATTCCTGCAGGCATGTATTTGCTGAGAATAAGCGATGAATCAGGTGCCGGAATTATAAGAAAGTTTGTCAAAAAATAGAGAAAGAGGCTTGTTTTACAGCCTTTTCCCGGAGTTTCATCAAACAATTTTATGCATATCTTTTTCGGCTTATGTAAAGTGTTGTCAGACCGATCAATACTATTCCAAGGATTATAGCATAAGGTGAAATTGGAACAAGTGATCCCGAATCGAGGCAGAAAAAGAGGTTGTGGGGATTCATGGTATAAATCCCGTCATCTTTGGTGTATATCGACCAGTCGCCGGTATTATCTGAAGTTCCTCCCCATAAAAAACTATTATCCGAGAGGTTACCTTGTATGGAAATCCATCCCTTTTGAAGGTCAACAGCCGATGGAAGAGAAGTGTGAAAGACATATTTATAGGCAAAGCCGCCACCCGGAACTGCCTGGGGCCTTATCGGGAGATCGAAGCTGGCGATGATATTTCCAGGCAGACCGGCCTGATCATCATAAAAAATAATCCTGAAAGGCATAGGGCTGCCGACTTTAGTATCAATGAACTCGCCCCAGAATGTAATGCCCATAACCGGTTTTGTCAGTCCGTCGAAGTTTTCATATTTCCTGTATATTGCTCCGTTATACAGAGCCGTAGTATTGCTGACGGATTTGACATTAAAGTTTGATACGGGCGATTGTCCGAAAAGTGAACCGTCGGTACATGTGGGAATCAAATCCCGGTTCGAAGCGCCTTGTTCCGGACCGGCAATGTAGCCCTGGACATCGGGCTGTGCAAAAGAGGATAAAACGATGGAAAACATGAACAGTAAAAAAGCAGGAATAGTTTTCATAATTTGAATCTTTTGGTTAATTATCGGCGATAACGGGGGTGGTTTGGGTTCGCAAATTTAGGTGAAAATAGTGAGTATGTCAAATAGGTTAATTTTTGGAAGAAATCAGAATGAAGAATTCAAAAATCCCATCCCTTACTGATTTCCTCCACCAGATCGGTATGTTCCCAGGTAAATTCCGGTAATTCCCTTCCGAAATGGCCGTAATTGGTGGTTTTGCGGTAAATGGGCCGGAGCAGGTCAAGCTTATGGATGATGCCCCTGGGGCTGAGGTTTATAAGGCGTTGTATCATTCTCTCGGCTTCATGTTCAGGGATTTTGCCAGTCCCCTGGAAATCCAGGTAAACCGAAACAGGTTCCAGCTTACCAATAGCATAGGAGAGTTGCACCTTGCATTTGCCGGCTACGCCGGCTGCGACGAAGTTCTTGGCTATATAACGGGCGGCATAAGCCGCTGAACGGTCAACTTTCGAAGGATCTTTGCCTGAGAACGCTCCACCCCCATGAGGGCAGCTCCCACCATAGGTGTCCATGATGATCTTCCTTCCGGTAAGGCCGGTGTCACCGGCCGGACCACCGGTCTGAAAGCTTCCCGAGGTGTTCACCAGGTACTCGGTATCGTTCTTCAGCAGCCTCATCGGGATAATCCGGTGGATGACCTCCGAGATGATCCCTGTCCGTATCTGGTCCTGGCTGACACGATTATCATGCTGAGCGGCAAGCACTACCTTCTTCACCGCATAGGGCATTCCTTCCCTGTATTCAACCGTCACCTGCGTCTTCCCGTCGGGTCTCAGCCAGGGCAGCCGGAGAGATTTGCGGGCATGTGCCAGTTCAGCGGCAATTTTGTGTGCAAGTGTGATAGGAAGCGGCATGAGTTCCGGTGTTTCATCACAGGCATAACCGAACATCAGGCCCTGGTCTCCCGCTCCTCCTCTTCCAACGGCTGCATTGATCTCGGCCGTCTGCTGTTGTATCAAGTCTGTGATACTCACCGAACGGCTGTCAAATCCAAGGACCGGGTCATCATAACCAATATCATTGAGGACTTCCCTTACGATCCCCCGGATATCCAGCTCCATCCGGTGGATCCGGTGGATTTCCCCGGCCAGGATTACCTTTCCTGCTGTGACAAGGGTTTCACAGCCTACCCGGGCATAGGGGTCCTGTTCCAGACAGGCATCCAGTATAGCATCCGATATCTGGTCGGCGACTTTATCTGGATGGCCTTCGGTGACCGATTCGCTGGTAAATAAGTAATTTCTGTGTGATGAATTTCCCATAATACTATTAACATTTAAGTGGAGAATTCATTTATCGTATCAGGATATCTTAATGCTGGATCAAAGATACTATCATAATAAGCCGCCCATTTTTACAAAAGCGATATTCCTCATTAATTAACAAAAGATTAAGAAATTTTTTCAAAAAAAATCAAACAATCAATTCTTCATTTTTCTTCAAACAGAAAAAAAAGATCACTCAAATTTCAAATTCCCAAGATTGGAAAAGTCCCTTCCGATCCATAGCTTTACCTTTGATTTAAATTAATCCGGCCAAATGTCAAAGTCAGAAACTAAGAACAGCTATTTCGAATGCATTAATAAGGTCCTGATACATGTTCATAATAATTTAGGGGAGAAGATGGACCTGCAGATGCTGGCTGAAATAGCGAATTTTTCGCCCTTTCATTTTCACAAGATCATGAGGGCCTACCTTCGTGAATCCATCGGTTCTTATATCATAAGGGTGAGGATGGAAACGGCCGCCAACCTCCTGGCTTATTCATCCGAGACTATAAGCGACATAGCCTATCGCATCGGTTACGACACTCCCGCGGCCTTTACCAAAGCTTTCCAGAAACGTTTCGGTACGTCGCCCAGCGACTATCGTCAAAATAGGGGATCCCTGAAATTAGAAAAAGTTCTATTGTCAAATTTTAAAATTAAAACTATGCAACTTAAAGCAAAGATCAGGGATATCAAGCCCATCCCGGTGATTTACATTCATTCCATCGGGGATTATAATAATGTAGGGACTTCCTGGGAAAAGCTCATGAAATTCATGACCAGGAATAAGCTTTTTTCATTTGGAATGGACTGTATCGGACTTTCCTACGACGATCCTTCTGTTACGGATACTGAAAAACTCCGTTATGATGCCTGCGTGGCTGTGAAAAAGGAGGTAAAACCCGAAGGGGAGGTCGGCTATAAAGTGCTGGAAGGCGGCACTTACGCCATCTTCCGTCACAAAGGGCCTTACGAGGGATTGTCGGAAACTTATGACCAGATCTACCTGAACTGGCTGCCTGAAAGCGGCTATGAATTAAGGGATGCCCCTCCCATGGAATTCTATCTGAATACTCCGGAAAAAACCAAAGCTGAAAACCTGAAAACGGATATCTATATTCCGGTGAAGAAGTGAACTTCAAGTTCAAAAAAACTATAGTTGTTCGTATAATTCGTATTAAACTGAGGGGTTAACCCCTCAGTTTTGCTTCATCCTATCTTGTAAACTGGGGGCTTATAACTGAGGGGTTAACCCCTCAGTTATATTCATATGGTTTGTCCAGCCCCTCAGTTATATTCCTGTGGTCTGTCCAGCCCCTCAGTTTGCTTCATCCCATCTTGTAAACTGGGGACTTATAACTGAGGGGTTAACCCTTCAGTTATATTAATATGGTCTGTCCAGCCCCTCAGTTATATTCCTGTAGTCTGTTTAACCCCTCAGTTTGCTTCATCCCATCTGTTAATGAACTACCCCGCGGCAAGCAGCGGGGTATCTTAAGGAAATATCTCTTATTCGTCTCAAGAGACGGGGAATTTAGTCCCATCAGATCCCGAATAAGACTTCGTCTTTTCGGGATCAATTCGACTAACAATTTTTTCTTCGCTTCGCTTGAAAAAATTGAGTCTCATTGATTCATCAGGCATAAAAAAACCCCGTAACAGAATTACAGGGTGAGGGAGGTATCGAGCGGATTCGAACCGCTGTACGCGGTTTTGCAGACCGCTGCCTAGCCACTCGGCCACGATACCAGAGTGGAGTGCAAAGATATATTATTTTTCCATATTTCAAATAGGGATTAAGGAAAGGAATTATCCTTCATCATCCCCGGTAATACCCATTTTCTTCATCAGGTAAGTGGCATTCATCTGCCGGGCAATTCCTTCCTTAATCTTGTAATCAAAGACCAGCTTATCATTTTCGATGATGACCTCAAAGCTTTTATTTGAAATATTCTGAGGGTAATGCTCTTCCAGTTCTCCCAGGGCCAGGTCATGGGTGGCAACAAAGCCACAGGCCCCGAAACGCATAAGCTTCTCCAGCAAGGCGAATGAACCGCTCTGCTTGTCTTTCGAATTGGTGCCTTTCAGGATCTCGTCCAGGAGTATGATCAGCTTTTCACCGGCTTTTAGCCGGTCGATGATCATTTTAAGGCGCTTCAGTTCGGCGTAGAAATAGGATTCATTTCGCTGCAGCGAATCCCGCGTGCGAATGCTGGTGATCATCCTGGCAACTGTGAAGGACATTTCTGTGGCAATGACCGCACTCCCCATCATGGCCAAAATAATGTTCACCCCGACAGTCCTGAGGTAGGTGCTTTTCCCGGCCATATTCGCCCCGGTGATGATGGTAAAATGTTTCCAGGAAGGGATGAGGGCCGGGTTGACGACCATGTTGTCCATGCGGATCAGGGGATGGCCCAGGCCTTTTGCATTTATAATTTCGTCTTTCTGACTGATTTCCGGAAAAACACTTCCGGGATGGTTGAAATGAAAATTGGCCAGGCTGCAGAATGCATCCGTACCGGCCAGGACATCCATCCATCTGGGTAATTCATCTTTGTATTCGGCTTGCCATTTCTCTATCCTCATAACCTGGATGAGATCCCAGAGAAGAAGGAAGTTCAGGATGATACCCATTAATAGATTCTGGCGGTTATCAAAGGCATCAAGGATATGTGAAAGGTGGCGGGTTGCTTCGCTGGGCAGTCCTTTGGGACTTTTAAGCGAGGCTTTCAGGCGGCTCATTTCAGGGGAAGAGAAATCTTCTTTTTCCAGGACTGAGAGAAGGCCGGAATATTTTTCCATGAGGGCTGATTTCTGTTCAAGCTGCTGGTGTTTCAGGTTGATCTTTTTAATATAAAACCCCAGCGCCCCTAAAGGGACGGCAAGATACAGCAGGAGCCAGGCGGGACTCACGATTCCGGCGATTATCAGACCAATAAGCGTAAAGGTAAGTATGGGGATGAAGATGACTAAAAACATGAATTTCCAGTGGCTGAATTCTGCAGGCTGAGCTATCCATTCAAGGAGGCTGTCGCGGTCGCCCAGGCTCTCTTTGGTCTGATAGCCGCTAGCCAGGAATTCCTGGCGCCAATCAACTTTCTGTGAAAGTTCCGAAACGGCGCCCTGTCTTTCGGCCAGGTGTTCTGATTGTTTATACGGATGAAGGAACCAGCCGGCCAGTTTCAGTTTGCCCGGACTTGTAGCACAACGGTTGAAATACTGGTAGAGGCTTGTCTCTCCGAATATGTCCAGATCAGCTGCAAAAGAATGATCGGGGTCGGCAAATTCCGCGCCATTATCAAAGGCGGAATAATCCCCGTTAAGGACTTTCAGCTCATTTTTATTGATATTGGCAAGGTTTTCAAAATTCAGCAGTGCTTTCTGCAATTTTATAAAATGCCTGACGGTAAGAAGAAAGGCAATGATGCCGGCAAGGGCGGCCAGGGCCACGGTGTAAAGGTCCCGGAAGGTTGCGAGGTAAATTAAGACCAGTGTCAGAACAAAGATCAGCAGCCTGAGATAGGAAGCTTTTCTCAATTTTGACTTAGTATATTTTAACTTAAGAGTGAATTCCTCAAGTCTTTTTTTGTAGTATTCTGATGGGTTTTGTGTATCCAATGTATTCCGCTTTTAGTTCAATTTTTTCCTTATCCCCAGTTCTTAAAAGGATGCTTCACCAGGTTGGAATTATAGTACCTGGGATCATTTGTGACTTCATCTCCGAGCCATTCCGGAAGGGAAAGGCAGTGTCTTCAGCAGGCAATTCGATTTCTGCTATGATGAGGCCCTCATTTTCCCCGTGAAATTCATCCACTTCCCATTTAAATCCTCCAAATCTAATAATATAACGATGTTTTTCAATAATGGGATGCAGGCAAAGATTATCCAGCATAAAGGCAGCATCTTCTAAAGGAATGGCATATTCAAATTCAGCCCGTGAAGCACCTTTGCTGATCCCTTTGATAGTAAGAAAGGCCAATTCACCCATTATCCTGATCCTGACAACCCTTTCCTTATCGGTATTCAGAAAGCCCTGCCGGATATGAAAGGACTTACCCTGATTTTTAAAAGTATCGTTTTTTACCAGGAATTTTCTTTCAGTTTCGACAGGCATGGCTTTAGCTGGATTTTATTGCTCTTTGCAAAAATACGGTTTTCATTTCGCATTTCGCATTGCTCAATTACATTGAACAAGGGAAATCCCAAATTCCAGTCTTCAGTCATCAGTCGTCAGTCAGGTTGAGGGAAATGAATTCAATTCGTGTTAATTCGCGGTTAAAAAAAGGTAAATTAACCCCGGAGAACCCGGAGGAGGCGCAGAGGACGGGGAGGGTACGGAGCATTTTGCCCTTTCCGGCAAGTGAAAAATTTAGTTTTTTAAGAATTCCGGACGAATGCCATTAATCAGTGTATTTCATTCCTCTGCGCTCTCTGGGTCTACTCTGCTCCCTCTGCGGTTAATAGAAAATCAGCTTAGGTTTCCGGTCTTTTAATTTACCACTTAGACACTAAGAACACTTAGGTTCACTAAGAAGAAAAAGGTAAAATAGAGAATCTTAGTGTTCCTAAGTGCCCTGAGTGTCTGAGTGGTTTTTATAAAAAGAAAGCTAAATCCTTATCTCCCCATAATAAACTTCCATGCGGCTAAATAAAGGTAAATTAACCCCGGAGAACCCGGAGGAGGCGCAGAGGACGGGGAGGGTACAGAGCATTTTACCCTTTCCGGCAAGTGAAAAATTTATTTTTTAAGAATTCCGGACGAATGCCATTAATCAGTGTATTTCATTCCTCTGCGCTCTCTGGGTCTACTCTGCTCCCTCTGCGGTTAATAGAAAATCAGCTTAGGTTTCCGGTCTTTTAATTTACCACTTAGACACTAAGAACACTTAGGTTCACTAAGAAGAAAAAGGTAAAATAGAGAATCTTAGTGTTCCTAAGTGCCCTGAGTGTCTGAGTGGTTTTTATAAAAAGAAAGCTAAATCCTTATCTCCCCATAATAAACTTCCATGCGGCTAAATAAAGGTAAATTAACCCCGGAGAACCCGGAGGAGGCGTAGAGGACGGGGAGGGTACAGAGCATTTTGCCCTTTCCGGCAAGTGAAAAATTAGCTTTTTCAGAATTCCGGACGAATGCCATAAATCAGTGTATTTCATTCCTCTGCGCTCTCTGGGTCTACTCTGCTCCCTCTGCGGTTAATAGAAAATCAGCTTAGGTTTCCGGTCTTTTAATTTACCACTTAGACACTAAGAACACTTAGGTTCACTAAGAAGAAAAAGGTAAAATAGAGAATCTTAGTGTTCCTAAGTGCCCTGAGTGTCTGAGTGGTTTTTATAAAAAGAAAGCTAAATCCTTATCTCCCCATAATAAACTTCCATGCGGCTAAATAAAGGTAAATTAATCCCGGAGAACCCGGAGGAGGCGCAGAGGACGGGGAGGGTACAGAGCATTTTGCCCTTTCCGGCAAGTGAAAAATTAGTTTTTTGAGGATTCCGGACGAATTCCATAAGTCAGTGTATTTCATTGCTCTGCGCTCTCTGGGTCTACTCTGCTCCCTCTGCGGTTAAAAAAAAGACAGCTTAGATTTCCGGTCTTTTAT
The DNA here is from genome assembly GCA_963787195.1 of uncultured Bacteroidales bacterium. Lineage (GTDB taxonomy): Bacteria > Bacteroidota > Bacteroidia > Bacteroidales > JAGOPY01 > CAWBCI01. The sequence goes on along the minus strand of CAWBCI010000016.1, from coordinate 212 downwards.
TTTACCACTTAGACACTAAGAACACTTAGGATCACTAAGAAGAAAAAGGTAAAATAGAGAATCTTAGTGTTCCTAAGTGCCCTGAGTGTCTGAGTGGTTTTTATAAAAAGAAAGCTAAATCCTTATCTCCCCGCAATAAACCATCCCCGTATCATCTGCTCAATGGAGGTGGTCGCAATTTGCGACCGCCTTTAGGATTTGCAATTATTGGT
>CAWBCI010000015.1:0-7949 GCA_963787195.1 uncultured Bacteroidales bacterium | reverse complement strand
CAAGCTGAGTGTCGCAAAACAAGCGGAAATAGCTCAGTTGGTTGTCCGCCAGAGGCGGATCCCAAGCTGAGGGTCGCAAAACAAGCGGAAATAGCTCAGTTGGTAGAGCATTAGCTTCCCAAGCTGAGGGTCGCGGGTTCGAGTCCCGTTTTCCGCTCTACGAAGAACCGGTAGTCTGAACAGGCTTCCGGTTTTTTTATGCTGGCTTTTTTCTTACTTTTGTATAAATGAACCTGGTTAATAAACATATCGAACAAATAAAAATAATATGCTCTGAGCACCTGGTAGAGCAATTATTCATCTTTGGCTCAATTAACACTGATGAATTTAATGAGCAGAGCGATGTCGATATTCTTATTCAGTTTAGCTCCCTGATTAACCCTGTGGAATATTTTAATAATTATATGGATTTCAAGGAAAAGTTGGAATCTGTATTAGATCGGGAAGTTGATATTGTCGAAAACCAGGCTGTCAGAAATCCAATCTTCCGTAAAATTCTTGATCGGGATAAAATATTGATTTATGAACGAAAAAGTGCTTAAATCCCTTTTCGACATTAAAATTGCCATACAGGAGATTGATTCCTTCAAGTGAACCCAAGTTGAGGGTCGCGGGTTCGAGTCCCGTTTTCCGCTCTCTTTTTCCATAAATTTCTAAATTTCATCTCACAGGCCTAATTATTTTTTTACCCCAGAGGTAACAGAGGATAAGCAGAGAACGCAGAGAATTTAGCAAATAGTAATATTCCCTCTGCGCCTTCTCCGGTCCTCTGCGGTTAAATTTAAAATGAGATTTCTGCATAAATATTAATCATATAAGGAATCAGTTTGAAAGAATCATTTGGCCTGAGGGTCGCGGGTTCGAGTCCCGTTTTCCGCTCTACGAAGAACCGGCAGTCTGAACAGGCTTCCGGTTTTTTTATGATTTTTAAAGGAAATAGCTCAGTTGGTAGTCCGCCTCTGGCGGATCCCAAGCTGAGGGTCGCGGGTTCGAGTCCCGTTTTCCGCTCTACGAAGAACCGGCAGTCTGAACAGGCTTCCGGTTTTTTTATGAAATAGCTCAGTTGGTAGGCTGAGGGTCGCGGGTTGAGTCCCGTTTTCCGCTCTACGAAGAATCGGCAGTCTGAACAGGCTTCCGGTTTTTTATATGATTTTAAAAGAAATAGCTCAGTTGGTTGTCCGCCTCTGGCGGATCCCAAGCTGAGGGTCGCGGGTTCGAGTCCCGTTTTCCGCTCTACGAAGAACCGGCAGTCTGAACAGGCTTCCGGTTTTTTTATGATTTTTACAGGAAATAGCTTAGTTGGTAGGCTGAGGGTCGCGGGTTCGGGTTCCGTTTTCTGCTCCAGGCTTTCAGAGCTTTTCAAAGGAGTCGGTTTAAACATGGTTTAAACAAACTCTTTTTTTTTCGCATGTTTAAACGCAAATTTCATTTATTCCTTTCCATCCTAAATAGTCAGTGATCTCTGTTATGTCAATTATATAATTTTATAATTCATATCTTTAAGGTGATATGTACAAAAGGTGCTTATATATAGTTATTAGCCGAAAGCACGAGAAACAGCCTATTTAAATGATAAAGGATTATATATGAATGATTTCTGGGATAAAATATTTGAAAAAGAAAAAACAAATTGGGGATTTATACCTTCTGATTCTGCGATCCTGACCAAAGATTTCTTTCTGCTAAAAAAGATCAAGAATATCTTGATACCTGGTATTGGATATGGCAGGAATGCAAAGATTTTTCACGATAATGGGATAAATGTTGTTGGCATTGAAATATCTAAAACTGCTATTGAACTTGCAAAGTCAGAAAATGGACTTGATTTAAATATTTATCATGGTTCTGTAACAGATATGCCATTTGACAACAAGAAATATGATGGAATATTTTGTTATGCCCTGCTTCATTTATTAAACAAACAAGAGAGAAAAAAATTCATACAAATTTGCTATAATCAGTTGATGCCCAAAGGATATATGATATTCGTGATTGCATCAAAAAAAGCAAGCATGTTTGGTAATGGCAGATTCTTAAGTAAGGATAGATATGAGATACAGAAAGGACTTAATGTATTTTTCTACGATTCTGAATCTGTCAATCAAGAATTCAAAGAATACGGATTAGTTGAATTTAATGAAATCGACGAACCAATAAAGCACTTAGAAAATGAGCCGCCATTGAAACTTATTTATGTGAAATGTAGAAAAGCGGATTCAATTGATTAAATTGGAAATTCCGCTCAAATTGACCACCTGATTCCGCTGATAACTTAACGTCTAACTTTATTCATAATAAGGATGGAGAAGTGGTCACTTTCGAGCGGAAAATGCAAGTTAGCTATAAACTGAAAAATATTCAGCAACAAATCATAACTGGCTTTAAAAACCGGCAATTCATCATAAAGGGACATCTTCAAAAAAAAATCGATCCGGGCGGAGGCCGGATTAATAGTCAAATTGACGAATAGTCAAATAGTCTAATCCCTGAGGCAACGGACACTCAAGCCATAAGGCTTATCATCGTAGTTCACGGCCACGCCGCCTGTGTTATAGTATAAGTAGCGGAGCCAGGCAAGGTTTGAAGAGTTCTCCGTAGAAGACCACCAATAAGCGTTGTAAGCAAGGTCGTAGAAAAAACCATTGCTGAGAAAGGTGCCGCCGGGAAGACCTGAGAAACTGAACAGGTCAGTGCTATTAACGTTTTCATACCAGCCGCTGGTGGTTTTCAGGTTTGCCCCGGCATCATAACCACGATAACCATAATCATCCCAAATGTTGTCTCCAATTCCAATCTGGCTGTCCACCGCTCCTTCCAGCACTTTCCACTCCTCATCGGTGGGCAGGTGCCAGCCCGGCGGGCAAATGCCTTGCGCCCCTTGCTGCGTGGTGTATTGCATCATTTCATCCCACTGATAAAGGCCGCCGTATTTGGTGCAACTGTCCGGCTCGTTATTGTAACAGTACTTTTCAATTGTTCCATTGTTCGATTGCTCCATTGTTGCAGGAACAATCTCACCCACGTTCAGGTTTTCCTTTAACCAGCACTGGCTGAAGACCTGGATAGTGTTATACACCTGTCCTTCGTATTCCACCGTGGGGATTCCCGGGCAGGGGATGTTGGTGGCGAACTGGAAGGTATAGGTGGCGCTTTCCTCCGGGGAGTCCAGGATGCCGGATTGCAAACCATTTGCATAACCGATGTAAAGTAGTTCATCGCCGGGGTTGTATACAAAATCCTGAATATCTTCTGTTACCTTAAGCTGTGGAGCCAATATCTCAGTTCCTGTGTATTCCAGTGAGCCTGACCCGTAAGCATGGGAAGCAGCCTGCAATATTTTTATGCTGCTGCTGTTTCCCCGCCAAAGGGAGGTGAAGAAATAAAGGTTTCCGCCTCCGGGGGTGAAACGGAAGGAATGCTTGCCTTTATCAAGAACCCTGTCAGATTTAAGGATCACCCGCCCCAGGATGTCCGTAACGATCAGGTTTACCTGGTCCTTCTCAGGAATATAAAGTGAAATGGTGGTCTGGTCGGCTGCGGGATTTGGATAGTTCTGAGAGACCTGGAATGAATTTTCCCCTTTGGATATTTCAGGGATTCCAACATAATAAATGGATAACACCGTATTGGGCCAATACAGCACTGTATCGCTCCCCTGCGTGCGGTTCATGACCTTGAGGCTGTCAATCTGGATCCAGGTGGTATTATTGACTGCCGTAAAGGTCAGTTCGATGGTGGGGCGCTGGGAATATAATCCCAAAGTCAGGATTGACAAAAAATGCAACAATGATTAATTTTTTTGACATGGCGGATAGGAATTGGTTTGAAGCCCTTAATTTAGCTGATTTTCAATAAAATTCCAAGGAAAATCTTGCTTGTGAACTCAAGAGCAGAAATGAACTTAAGTTGAAATTCCGCTCCAATTGACCACCTGATTCCATTGGAAAATACGCCCGGGTATCTGAATTTTTTTTGAAGGAAAGCAGATAGATAAATAACGACGTAACGATATCACGATATTACGATATCACGAAGTGATGTCCATGTTACATTTAACTCGTCATATCGATATTTCGACATTTCGAAAATTCGTTACATCTTTCCGCTTTTTATCCTGCTCAATATCATTTTTCCCCAGATCTTCCAATTTGCGGAGGATTTCAGAATGAGTCTCCAGTAAATGTCGCATCCTGGTGAATACCCTGATGATTTGGATATTTACCATAATTGCCCTGTCGCTATTCAATACACTTGAAAGCATGGCTACACCCTGCTCGGTAAAAGCATTCGGTATTTTGCGGGTTCCACCCCAACTTGATGTTCCAAATTGGAATATCAAGTTGTCAAATTCCTGTTTGTCAAGCCGGAACATAAAATCATCAGGAAATCGTTTTAAATTTCTATTTACTGCTTTATTTAAATTTCCTGTAGTTACCCCGTATAATTCCGCCAGGTCCCTGTCAAGCATCACCTTCATTCCTCTAATTAGGTAAATTTTGCTCATAATCATTTCCTCAGTGATCATCATTGTATTCTTGTCTTTCATGAAGCAGGATATAATTAGGTTAAAACTCTTCTTAGAAAAATGGAGACCCTTATTTGTGGCTTCCATTTTTACAGATTAATCCGCCTAATTCCAAAATATACCCTTATCCATTAGAAAAATGTTTTTAAATTTATTAACTATATGGAAATTCCGCTCAAATCAACCACCCGATTCCGCCGCAAACTGACCAGTTTATCCTGTTGATAATAAGGATGACAAGTGATCATTTTCAAGCAAAAAATGCACTTCCGTCTTTATTGAATAAAGTTTTGAATTCAAAATATAATTCCTAACTTTCGTTCATGAAAATTGCCGGGTTAAACATAACCTGGAAATTACGCTCAAATCAATCACCTGATTCCGCGCAATCTGACCAGTTTATTCATTTATAATAAGGATGATGAGGTAATCTATTTCGAGCGGAAAGTGTTGGCTACTATCAACGAAAAATGCAAATTAAGCAAATAATGAATTCTAAAAATCTATTTTATCTTAGTGCGTTAAACTTGCTATTTTCCTTAAATGTAATCGGTCAAAACACGATTAAATTTCATTTTGATGAAAATGAACCGGATTCAAATATTATATCATTTATTGATAAAGCGAATAGCAAAGTATTAAAGGCATTTTCTCTTATTCAATTTAGTCCATATTGGAATCTTCCATTTCCTGAATATGAAGATATTGATAAAAAATCCAAATCATTTGACCTAAGAAACTGCAAATTTGATTTTAATGAAATACCAGGTCAGATCAATTTTGAAGGTATCCATAAATCAATTCCAGATTACGGATTTACATATTCTGCACTAAACTTTTCATCTAATCACAATTTTGTAATAGTTTACCATCATTTATTATTGTATTCAGATCAAAGACGTTATGGTTATTGCACCACCATGCAAATCTATGATTCCATAGGGAATCTAATCAATAAATTGGAGGCATCAGATAAAGAAATACGTGATCCATTTATTACTGATGATGGTAAATACATAGCCTACAGATTTGGCATTGAATTAGACGATGAAGGTATAACATGGTCAGATATTGGATATAGAATTATAGAACTTAAAACAAAAAAATTAGTTACTAATAAACTTATCAAATTTAGTAATATCGATAATGATTTATCTCTCTCATCAGAAGGGAATCTCTTTTGGGTAAGTTATACAGAACAAAACAAATATGATAGTTTACATGTCAAAATATATAATCCCGGAAAAAGTGAATGCTATTCTGCATTATTCTCAAAAATTCAGATAAAATCGTTAAAGAAGATTACTCCGGATGGATTAATTTTCACTGATAATAGTTCAGATATTTCCTCAAAACAATTGATTACTTATGAAAATGGATTTAGTAAAGAAGTAATAAAATGAAAAAAATTATCATTAACTTTCCTTTCTTTAACGCAAATTTGGGCTATGTCTTTTGCAAGAAATCAATTATACATTTCAATATAGTGGAAATCCCTCTCAAATAATCACCTGATTCCGGAGCAAATTGATTAGTTTATCCGGTTGATAATAAGGATGGTGAGGTGATCTATTACGAACGGAAAATGGTGGTCACTATCAGTGGAAAGGCAATAAAACCAGATAACATAAACATTTAATATTATGACATTACAAGAAGCTTATAGCTTTTTTGAAAGTTTGAAAATCGAAACAATTAATAAGTCTGAAATCAAGATTTATGAGAAATTCCTTTACATAATCACCGAATTGAAGAGTAGAAAATTCTCAAAAGATGAAATTCAATCCATTGAAGCGGAACTTGATAGTTTAAATTTAGAATCAAATCCTGAGAACAAAAAAAAATACTTTAAAAAAGCACTAAGTAAATTTGAAAAATATTTAAAGGATACATTTTCCTTAACTTCCAAAAGATATTACACCAGTATAGGTATAGGTTTAGGATCTTCTTTTGGAATTCTTTTTGGAATTGTGTTTTTGTCGGGTCTTGAGCGGTCTTTGGGCATATCATTGGGCTTGATTATCGGAATGGTAATTGGGTTGATTATTGGACGATATATGGACGCCAAAGCTATAAGAGAAGGCAGAGTGTTATAATTAAAACCCGAATGTAAGCCTTAAAAGTTCAGCTGAAATAATAGTACTAAGCACATGGTATAGTGCACGCGGGTTTCAGGGGCTTTATTGGAAATCCTTCTCAAATCAACCATCTGATTCCGCGGCAAGCTGACCAGTTTATTCTATTGATAATAAGGATGATGAGGTGGCATATTCAAGAGGAAAATGCAAACTGCCCTGCGGATCAGTCTTAGTTTTTCATAACTTGCGGATAAAATCCTTTTGTATTAGGGACTAAAGGCGGTAATTTTTTATTTTATCCTTACCTTTGTGCAAAGCTTAATCCAGGATGACAACTATTGAAATCAAAAATAATTTCCACATTCTCATTGATAGCATTGATAATGATCAGCTTCTTTTGAAATTTTACGATCTGATGAAAAACAGGACTGCTGTCAAAGATGGTAAATTACTGTCCCGCCTTACAAAACAAGAACAAGAAGAATTATTATCTGCCTTGAATGAAAGTGATCTTGAAGAGAATCTGATCAGCCACGATAAAATGATGAAAAAACACAAAAAATGGCTTTAGAAATTGTCTGGTCAAAAAAAGCTGATGAAAAATTTGATAAAATTCTAATACCTTTCTGAAGAATGGGGAACCCGCCTCACAAAATCATTTGTGAAAAAAGTTTATGATTTCCTTGATATACTTAGTGAGTTTCCGGATATTGGAACACTTGAGCATAAAGAAAAAGGAATCAGAGGATTTGTTATCATCAAGCAAGTAAGTATTTTCTACATAATTCGTGATAATCGCATCATAATTCTTAATTTCTTCGATAACAGGCAAGATTCAAAGAAGAAACGATTCTAGTCCACCCACAGCCCCCAACAAATGCGTTAGCCCATTTATGAAAAACGAAAAAATAATAATATTAGGAGCAGCATTCGGTGTTGCAATCGGAAGCGTAATAGGTGTCCTGACAGATAATTTAGCTTTATGGATTAGTTTGGGAATTGCGATTGGCGTTGGAATTGGTATATCTCTAAGTCAAATAAAGAAAAAAGACAATAACGATAAGAACATATGATTCAAACAAAGCTACTAATGCCGAGGGTCGCGGTTTCGAGTCCCGTTTTTCGCTCTCATTCTCCGGAAAATTTTGACATTTTATCTCAAAGGCCTAATTATTTTTTACCACAGAGGTAGCAGAGGATACCCAGAGAACGCAGAGAATTCAGCAAATAGCAATAATCCCTCTGCGCCTTCTTTGGGTCCTCTGCGGTTAAATAAAAATAAGATTCCTGTTAGTGAGATTGTTTATGAATACTTAACAGAGTCGGTAAAAATCCCATAATTTATT
>CAWBCI010000014.1:0-103070 GCA_963787195.1 uncultured Bacteroidales bacterium | reverse complement strand
GTACAGGACTGAAGATTCAGCCTATCCGCAGAATATGGCTGTGAAGATCGGAGGCGACACTATTTATCAGATATCAGGAGATACCAATTCGACTTACCAGGAAGTCCAGGTAAATTTAGTTCCCTATACTGGTCAGACTGTGTCCATCTCGTTCGTGGGGGAAACGGGTAGCGGGGGTGTTGATTTTGGGATATGCCTGGATGATGTGACAGTTATGTCAAATGCTAATAGCTGGACCGGGAATGCCAGCACAGACTGGACAAATCCTGCTAACTGGGCTGCAGGAATTGTACCCGGCATTTACGATGAAATACTTATCCCTTCGGTGCCATCCGGAGGTAATTTCCCGGTAATTCATAGCAGCATCCATGCTAAATGCTATAATCTCACAGTTGCTAACGGTGCTTATATCAAGGTGGAGTTGGGAGGCACTCTGGATATTTTGAACCCATGATATTTTCAAAGTTTGATTTAAACTAAACCTTTAAAAAGTTTATCCTTCTGTCAGGGATTCATAACATCAAGAATGCCTGGGGCCGTTATAAGAATCGTAGCTCCCGGAGCGACCGTAATATTATGGCAGCTTACCGGACCGTTAATAACGGGGAACCTGTCAGGATTGGATTGAGGATCTGTTGGGATGATCACCTTAATTTCAGTGTTAGGAACTATACCACTATCCCAATTCCCGGGATTGTTCCAGTTAGTGTTCACGTTTCCAGTCCAGGTATAGGGTCCGGGTCCAATGCTAATATCATCAATGACTAAGATATCCATATTCGCATCGCTGTACCCATGCCATCCGATATAATAATCACCGGCAACGCTAACTGTTAATGTACCAGTTCCTTCGACATAAGTGTCATTTGTGATATTATCATTGTCGAATATCATTCCATTGACCATGGCGTAGCATTCGGGGCATTGCCCCAATTCACCTCCAGTTTTTCAGGAGTAGATGGCCCTGCACCATGGTACCAGAAACTAACAGTATAGATTCCGGCAGCCATCGTTAAGGGAGGGCTGAAGAACCAGTCATCCATTGCAAGAGTGCTGTTCGGAAGGATATTGATACAGTTGGGACCGGATCTCGAATTCGCATCTGCAGTATTCCATGAAAATTCGTCGCTGTTGTCATTTGTAACAGCCATATTAGCGGGAATGGCAGGCGCTGTCACCTGGTCAAAATTTTCGGTATAGGGAATAGGATAACCTGTTGATTCCCCGGTTGTCAGGGATATAATATTGGATAGGTCCGATAGCTGGTCCCCTTCGTATAATGCTGTAATTCCATAGTAATAAGTCGTAGAAGATGCAACGGAGGCATCTGTGTATGTAGTGCTGTAAATACCGGTAGCATAATCGGAGAGTGATAAAGGTGAATCCCCTCTGAGAATAGTGTACATCAATGAGACACCCCTGCCGTTTTCTTCCTGGAATATGCCTGGTACCGGAATACGGGCACTTTTTACTGCCTGACTTAAACTAGCTTTTTTTACGGGCTTTAAACTCTTTATTGGGAGATTGGCCAGGGAAGGATTTGGATTCCCTGAAGCAAGGCTATAAGTTGCACGGTTGCTTGACATATAAACTCTCATTAAAAAAGTACCGGTCCAGGGGATCCAGTTACTACCATCAGAACTAAAAGCGCTTCTGCCTGAGTCAAAAGAGGGATCACCAATGATATAGGGGCCGTTAATATCGGCAGGCCAGTGTGCTACAAGGAAAAACTCGGTCCCTGAAGTCAGGGCATTTGGAGTTGTCAACTGCAGTATTTTCCATTCTCCATCAGTGGGATTGACAGTAACATTCGTAAATGTCTCAATCGGGTTGCCCAGATCAGGGTTGCCAGTATTACCATCTTCGGGGCATACCAGAATCTCGTCCCATGCATTGCCATTATAATCTGCCTGGAAAAGTGCCACATAATCCAGGTTTCCACTCATTGGTGCCGTAAAGCGGGTATAGATATAATCTGTTGCCGAATTCAGAGTCGTATCGCTGACACAGTACCAGGCCGAAGCCATGCCATCATCATATCTTAATTCACCTTCAGGAAGGGGAGGGTCCCAGCTGAGTTCATTGGCATTGGAAACATTATTCAGGCCGTTAGGTTCTGCGGGGGGTAGACTATTCCTGTGCCACTTAATATAAGGTCATGATTCCCTGTACCGGCTTCCTGTATCCTGAGGGTAGTAGCTTTAGGTCCAACTGTGCCTGGGTCGAATTTTACATTGAATTCTAAGGAAGTTGAGCCGCTCAGGTTGGTGGGATAGGTATTGAGATCTGTGAGGTAAAAATCAGAGCTGTCGCCACCAGTAAGGAAAACTTCATTAATTGTCAGGGTGCCCGGACCTGAATTCTGAACTGTGAAAGTCTGGGTAAAATAATCGGGCGACATATTGTTCAAAGAACATTCCCCATAATCTTTAGTTGCCGGCGTGACATTGAACACAGGGTTCGTGGGAGCAGTCAATAAATTTAAAGTATAATCTTCCACTTCACCATAGTCATCAATTACACAAGGATCGATGGCTGGAAAGGGATCCCAGGGATCATTAAAACGGAGCTTTATTCTCAAACGGCAATTTCCGTTCACCGCATTTGCCGGAGGGGTAATGGTTGCCGTAAATATTTCAGGACCGCCAGATAATGCAATGCTTTCCCCTGCATCATAAAAATCCCCGTCCATATTCCAGTCTGCCCACATACCGCATTCATCTTCTTCATAAAAATATGGATTCCAGATAGTTATTGTATAATCAAGAGTTTTGTAAATATCGGTGGATATGGAAGTGTAATCCCCATAACCTCCTGGAGAACATTCACTGATGTTATCAATAGTTCCTACCTGGACCTCAGCAATGAATTCATCACACATATATGATCCGCTTACACATGGATTATAGATGGAAGTGGCTGTGAGATGTACATCCCTGGTAGCGCTGCCCCCCACATTAGTTATATTCCCGCTATAATCAACTGGTGCACCGTTAGGACTAAACCTAACATAAATAGTTGAAAGGTTAAGAGTTGGAAAGGTATAATTTACATTTAGCGATCCGGACCAGGAATTTCCATCCAGGGAAACTTCAAAACCATCGGGGGCTGTTACGACAATAGGGCCTTCAGTAAGTTCAAAACCGGAAAGCTGATAAGTTTGGGAAATTGTAGAACTTCCGCTGGCAGTATACCCAAAACCCAGGGAATCGGGTTGAACTACCAGATATGCTGGATTGAAAGTATAGGTTAATCCGCTATACAGGTAATCTATAGAAAGAATATTATCATTTGGGCTTGTAGAACTAACTGTTGGGGGGTCCCCCGGAGTTACACTAAGATAATGGCCTGTGCCCCCTGTTTGGTCATTCATTCCGATCGAAGCGGAGGGGAAATTGAGCGGGGGGTTCATAGTCCCGTAAATAATATCAATCGTATTAGTTGTTTCGTGAAGCCTTATTTGAAAATTTTGCAGTGTTCCATCAAAAAGTTTCCAATGGATGTTTTTCCACTGTACCACAAATATCCTGTTTGGGGCGCTTCCGAGCGTAGTATACTGTATATCTCCACCAGCATCATCAACAAGATCATCCCATAGCCCGGCAATAATCGGTTTTACAATAGTGGAATTCCAGGTATTCGAACTTTCCCATTCCAGATATCCCGTTCCTAATTCCAACCAACCGTTTACGCATACTCTCGCAGTTGTATAGTTTTCTCCACAATAATAAAATGAAAATGGCAGACTGAGAGTCTGAACTCCATTATCTCCTGTGGCTGTTGAAACGGTACCGCTGATCTCGGTATAAGTTCCCGATGAACTGCTGAATGAATAATTCGCGGCTTGTGAAAATAGATTTCCTGAAATGAATACAAGGAAAACGCATGTGGCTATCAATCCCTTCATAAATCTTGGTTTTTAATTTACGTGAAATCAGATGGTGGTGTCTGGTTTACGGAATAAAAACAGAAATATGTAAGTTCATGATTTGGGCTTCTTCGCTAAGGATCAAAGATATATAATAATATTTTAGTCTGAAAGCCAAGTTCCCGTATTTTTGCTATTTATATAGATTCTGAATTATTGCCCGGGAATTTTAACATAGATCAATATTTATACTGTTTAAGAAGAAAATTTGTAAGGCCTGATATCACTATAATTCCTTGTGCATTTCTTGATAATGCCTCATCTAATATTCTATATTTTTAACCTCATAATAAAAGTTTTTAAATTCGGGCAAATGGATAGATACCGTGCAAAGCAGTTACGGATTCAGGTCCGTCAAGTATTAACTTGCTGGAAAATGGTCAAGTTTTATAGGGGTTGATGCACAAGATACATTCCCTTCAACTTTACACTCTACACTTTACACTTTGAGTTTTCCCTGTGTCGTCCGTTCCGGACTTGCCATTGTGCCTGGCGCACCTTTTTCCGGGTATAAATACCCGGGCTATTTCTGTGACGTCCCTATGGGACTTGGGCTTGTGCGGTTTTGCCCTTTCTGATGTAATTTTCAGGTTTTTCTAATTTCCTCTAATTGGATATCCACCAGATCCTTCACTTCGTTCAGGATGACGACAAATTTAAGAAAGAGCAGGGGAGGTGAAGGGGCGATGCCATCCGGCATCGCCCCTTCCCCTCTTTCTTATAACAAAACGCCGTCATTTCGAGCGGAGCGAGAAATCTGGTGGCTCTAGCTTTCTTCTCTATTCATAGAGTTAGAACAAGCAGTTACGGATTCAGTTCCGTAGCTGTTTTTTTATTTTATACTGAAGCCTGAAACCAATACAATCGCAAATGCCATGCCCATATCATAGGAGTTAAGCACTCGTTCATGTTTTTAGTAAGAGAAATATGGTGATTCTTAGGCCCTGAACAAACGCTAACGCTATAAATTTATAAGTTCAATTTCGAAGAACAGATTTAATCAAATTAAATGAATTCGGATGTGAGAATAATTGTTTATTAGTAACTTTCATGAATCCAAAAAGTTTCAGAACATATGTAAAAATGTGGAATATTTTTTTATATTGGCCTGATGAATTAGTTCTTTGCTAAGAATGCAAGTCAATAAATCCTCATCTTAACTTTTTGAATTCAAGTAATCAATATATCATGATTAAACTAAGAAATATCCTTATTGCTTTTTTCTTAATCATTTCCGAGATAGCTATTTCTGACGGTTACAAAGTACCCCAATATGCCTATGGCCTAACTGCTTGTGATATTGATAATGATGGTGATATCGATCTTATTGTGGGTAGTAATAATCAGGGGAATGATACCATATGTATTATGATTAATGATGGCTTTGGTAAATTCTCAATAACACAACTTGCAAGATCAAATTATTCCAAGGTGTTTTGTTCCTTTATAAATGATGATGACCTCCCTGATATAGCAACCTTAAGTGCAATAGACTCCGCCTGGATTTATTATCCTGGATTGGGAAACGGGCAATATGGTGAGAGTCAGGAAATTTATAAGTCGATAACGGAAAAATTATATATGTGTAACCTGGATGCGGATAATTCACCGGATTTTATTAGCCATGACTGGGGTATAACAGGTGCATTTGGTGTGCTGTACAATAATGGCTCCGGAATATTTACACATTATGATGTTTATTCATCCGACACTCCGGTTGTAGAACCTGATGTGGGAGATCTGAACGGAGACGGATTGAATGACATTTTAACATCGGATTATGGTGAAGGAGTATTGATATTTTATAATCAGGGTTATGATAATTTCAATAAACAGCTTTTTGATATTAATCCGGTTTCATTCACATATATTTTTGATATAGATAATAATGGAAATAATGATTTGGGATTATATGAACATGAATATTTTCCAGGAGGAACATGCAGACTAAAAATATATGAGAATCAGTCGAATAATTTCATTCTTACCGATACAATTATATTTCCAACGGGAACATTATTCAGAGAATTTGCTGATTTTAACAATGATAACTATTTTGATATAGCCTATGTTAGAAGTATATGGAGGGAACCTTTGGACACTCTATACATTGTATTCAATAACCATGATCTAACTTTTTCAGCACCTGATAAATATTATGTTCCCAATCAGGGGGTGCTTGATGTTATATCAGCGGATTTTGATAATAATGGGTTCAATGATTTAGCCTTTACCTACTATAATTCTGATGATACCGTTACAGTCCTCTTCAATGATGGAACAGGTAAATTTCAGAGCAACCCCTTGACCAACATTAAAAGCCATGATGAAAAACAAATAAGCATAAGCGTTTACCCCAATCCTTTTAATTCAATATGCCGAATCAGTTTGCATGCCAAAACGGAGATAACAATGAGAATAAAAATCAGCATTAGCGATTTAAACGGAAGGATTGTAAAAGACTTTTCTGAAGCAGACGTGGATAAAACCGGAAATCAATACCAGGTCATTTGGGACGGGAGAGATAATGCCGGACGTGTTATACCAGCCGGTATATATGTTGTGGAATTTTATATGAAAAACAGTTGCATTGCTTCTCGTAAAATAGTCAAGTATTAACTTGCTGGAAAATGGTCCAGTTTTATAGGGGTTGATGCATGATACATTCCCTTCAACTTTACACTCTACACTTTACACTTTGAACTTTCCACTGTATCGTCCGTTCCGGACTTGCCATTGTGCCTGGCACACCTTTTTCCGGGTATAAATACCCGGGCTATTTATGTGGCGTCCCTACGGGACTTTGGTTTGTGCGGTTTTGCCCTTTCTGATGTAATTTTCAGGTTTTTCCAATTTCCTCTACTATGATATCCACCAGATCCTTCACTTCGTTCAGGATGACGACAAATTGAAGAAAGAGCAGAGGAGGTGAAGGGGCGATGCCTCAGGCATCGCCCCTTCAGCTCTTTCTTTGAACTAAGCGCTGTCATTTCGAGCGGAGCGAGAAATCTGGTGGCCCTAACTTTCTTCTCTATTCATAGAGTTAGAACAAGCTAGTACGAATTCTGGTCCGTAGCTGTTTTTTTATTTTTTAATGTTTCTCTAAATCAATTTACATGAAATTTTATAAAATATTGTCTGATATATAT
The DNA here is from genome assembly GCA_963787195.1 of uncultured Bacteroidales bacterium. Taxonomy (GTDB): domain Bacteria; phylum Bacteroidota; class Bacteroidia; order Bacteroidales; family JAGOPY01; genus CAWBCI01. Next base: position 95,993 of record CAWBCI010000014.1, on the reverse strand, counting down.
AACAGAACGAAATGTTTTTTATATTTATTTACCTATAGTAATTCAATGCCAAATCCATCAGAATACAAAAAAGGATATTCAATTTTTAAGACAAGTTATTCCAATGACAATGATTAAGAATTCTAAACTAATTGAATTTAAAAAGACGGCTATAAAATTAGGGGCCTTAAATAAGAGAATTCTTAAAAGCCTTTTTGCAATTATAGGAATCCTTTTTGGAATCATTATTTCATTCACCTTACAGGCGCAGGAATATTACGTCTCCCCGGGGAGATTCATAGATGATATTTGTGCAAAGGATATTGACCTGGATAATGATATTGATCTAATTGTATGTTCTTCGGATGGAAGTACGGATACATTATACATATTCACCAATGATGGCAATGGTAAGCTGACAGGGACTGCTTATAACAGGATCTGTCGGATACATGCAGAGTGTGGAATAGTGGATGATGACCCCTATCCGGATATTATTTCCGCCGGACCGGATGGGGCACTGTTTTTAAAGAATAATGGAGATGGGACTTTTGCCGAGGCAATTTCTATTGCTCCACCTTCACCAAGCAGAGTGACAGAATATATTATTGATATGGATAATGATGGTTTGAATGATTTAATTTATACATATAATGCATATTATCGCAAATGGGGAATTCTGAAAAATGAAGGAAATCTTATTTTTACTGATCATATTATTTTCGACTCGGGTATGGGCGGAAATCTTGATCCAAGTGTTGGTAATCTCAATGGTGATATCCTACCTGATGTATGTCTTGCTTTTTTACCAACAGGAACACACTACTTAATAAATAATGGGGATCTGACATTTGACACGACCCTTCTATGCTCTACCGGAACGAATAACGCATATGTTTGCGATTTAAACTCTTCTCAACCAAAAGATATTGAGCTGTTCAGTGTTAATACTCAACAACTATTTCTATATGAAAACCTTGGTAATGCCACATTTCATATAAGAGACACCCTTCCATTAAATGGACCTGTTTTAATAACAAGTATAGCAGATTATAACAATGATGGTCTTGATGATTATGCTTATGCCATATGTTGGTGGGACGGATGTACTGATTCTATTTATGTTTCACTAAATAATGGAGACTGGGGTTACATTCCTGCACAACATTATTTTGTGGGACAAATGGAATTGTTCAGAACCGAAACTGCTGATTTGAATAATGATGGTTATAATGATATTATCATGTACGGTTATTCTCCTCAAAATGCATTCAAAGTACTTTGGAACGATGGAACCGGACATTTTAGCTATGACAATACGGTTGGAGAAAGCGAATTACAGCGATTAAAAATAAACTTTACGATAAATATTCTCCCCAACCCTTTCACGACTAACACTTCAATTCATTTTATATCATGCATAGAAGGACATTGTTGTATCTCTATAATGAATTTGTATGGTGTAATAGTAAAAACTAGTGGCGATATTGAAATGAATGGAAATATAAATCAAGAATTTAAGTGGGATGGGAGAGATAATGCCGGACGTGTTATACCAGCCGGTATATATGTTGTGGAATTTTATGTGAAAAACAGTTGCATTGCTTCTCGTAAAATAGTCAAGTACTAACTTGCTGGAAATTGGTCAAGTTTTATAGGGGTTGATACACAAGATACATTCCTTCAACTCTACACTCTACACTCTACACTCTACACTTTGAGTTTTCCCTGTGTCGTCCGTTCCGGACTTGCCATTGTGCCTGGCACACCTTTTTCCGGGTATAAATACCCGGACTATTTCTATGACGTCCCTACGGGACTTGGGTTTGTGCAGGTATTATCAATTCCATCTTGATTTTTGGGACTTTTTTAATTCCCTTTACTATTAGTTCCACCAGATCCTTCACTTCGTTCAGGATGACGACAAATTGAAGAAAGAGCAGGGGAGGGGAAGGGGCGATGCCATCCGGCATCGCCCCTTCCCCTCCTTTTTTTAAAATATGTATCGTCATTTCGAGCGAAGCGAGAAATCTGGTGGCTTTTTTCCACCATCCCCAAAAAAAATCCAAAATTCCCCACAATTTATTTGCTTTCCTGAAGTTATAATTTAACTTTGTATCACAAAGCACTTTTAATTATGAATTCAAATGAAGAGTCATTGAGGGACCTGGCCGAGATCCGGAAACTGATGGAGAAGTCGAGCCGCTTCCTATCCCTGAGCGGCCTGTCGGGCGTTTTCTCGGGCATCATCGCCATACTGGGCGCCCTGGCAGCTTTCTTTATACTGAACTATGATGCGCGCTATTTCAGGCCCGATGAATATTTCAGCCTCTACTACGGCCAGCCGCTTTCCAGCTTCATATATGCCCTCATAGCCGATGCAGTCATCGTGCTGGTCCTGGCCCTGGCCTCGGGCTTCTACTTTTCATACCGCAAAGCCAAACGCTCGGGCGAGAAGTTTTTCGACGGTATTGCATTGCGCTTGCTGGTCAGCATGGGGATACCGCTCATAGCCGGAGGCCTCTTCTGCCTGATCCTGCTGTATTACCGCATGGTTTTCCTGGTGGGGCCGGCTACACTGCTATTCTATGGACTTGCACTACTGAACGGGAGTAAATACACTATGAACGAGATCCGCTACCTGGGTATATCGGAGATTGTACTGGGCCTGGTAGCCTGCCTGCTGCCGGGTTATACTATAATCTTCTGGAGCCTGGGCTTCGGCGTCCTGCATATCGTTTACGGCGGCATCATGTATTACAGGTATGAGAGATGAAGGATATCGTATCACATTTAAATAAGTTGTTCGAAAGCCGGGTACGCCTGGGAATTATGTCGGTGCTGATGGTCAACGATGCAGTAGACTTCAATACCCTGAAGGAAATGCTCGACCTGACCGACGGCAACCTGGCCAGCCACCTTTCCAGCCTTGAAAAGAACGATCTGATCATGGTCGAGAAGAGCTTTGTTGGCCGTAAGCCCAATACACGCTACAAAGCAACTGAAAGGGGGAAGGCAGCTTTTAAGGAACATCTCGACTACCTGGAAAAACTGCTCAAGAGTAATAAATAATTTTTTTTATCAATAAACTTTGAAATACAAAGTACTTTCAAACTAAATTTTTTAAGCCATGAGTCAATTTAAAGAATTCACCGAAAGAGTCAGTAAATCAATCACCCTGAAACTTATCATGATCGGTTTTTTAATCCTGATCATGCTCATCCCCACAGAGATGATCAAAAGCCTGATCAGGGAACGACAGGATACCAGCCGGGACGCCATTAATGAAGTCAGCATGAGCTGGGGAAAAGAGCAAACTATTTGCGGCCCTTATATTACATTGCCCTATAAGGCAATAAGGAATGTGGACGGACAGAATAGGGAAATCACCCTTTATTATCATATCCTTCCCGAAGATTTGAAAGTTGAGGGGAAAATTGTCCCCGAAATCAGAAAAAGAGGTATTTACCACGTTGTAGTTTACGAAAGCGAAATCAACCTGAGTGGTAATTTTGTAGCGGCCGATTTCAGCAATACGGATATTGATAGCTCAGCAATCATGTGGGATAAAGCCACTATTAACCTCGGGATTACCGATATGCGGGGCATACAGGATGCCATAACTGTTGAGGGCAACGGCAATAGCTATAATCTGAACCCCGGGCTGGCCACCAGGGACCTGGCCGGCAATGGGGTCAGTTCCTATATAAACCTTGATCAGGGCCAAAACTTTAATTTCCATCTCAAGCTAAATCTCAACGGAAGCAAAAATTTCTCGGTAATTCCCCTGGGAGGGATTACTGAAATGAAGCTCAGTTCACCCTGGTCGCATCCCAGTTTCAACGGGCAGTTCCTGCCGCGCGAACATAACATCACTTCTGATGGCTTCGATGCTTACTGGAAAGTGCTCCATCTCAACCGTAGCTATCCCCAGCAATGGACAGGCGATCAATTCGATGTATCCGGTTCCGGTTTCGGCCTGGATCTTATCATACCGGTTGACCATTACCAGAAAGCCTTCCGCTCGGTGCGCTATGCCATCATGTTCATCGCCCTGACTTTCATCACCTTCTTCTTCATAGAAATAATAAATAAAAAACTACTGCATTTCATACACTATCTCCTGGTGGGATTTGCCCTGGTCATTTTCTATTCCTTACTTCTAAGTCTTTCCGAACACATGAGCTTTAACCTGGCCTACCTGGTCAGCAGTGTAGCAGTAATATCCTTGATTACTGTGTTCGGGGCGGGTCTCTTTAAAAATCGCAAACAGACAATAACCCTGGCTGCGGTCCTTTTAATTCTGTATGCATTCCTTTTCACTATACTGCAATTAATGGATTATGCGCTGCTCATGGGCAATATAGGGCTATTTTTAGTTCTAGCCGTAGTGATGTATTTTACCCGGAAGATTAAATGGAATGATGATTCGGAAAGCCTTATTGATGAGCATTGAGTTCATCGAGCTGTTTACGGCAATTCATACAAAGCCGGGCCTCTTTCATGTCTATGTCCTCAACATAGGTGCTCGAACGCATCACACAAGTCGGGACGTGGCAATGGATTAGTCCAAAGGTATGGCCGAGTTCATGGATGACTTCCTTCTTGAAACGCTCGATAAGTAATTTTTTATCATTAGGCAATCCATAGCGTTCATTATTAAGGCGGAATAATGAGGCAATACCTGAGCGTCCACCTAAAACCGCCTGACCGAATATATAGGTGAGAATTGGAATATAGATATCGACGCTAAATAAACCCAGGGTCTTTAATGATTCCGGACTCACCATGGAATCTACTTCTTTTAAAAGATTGTTCCCATTATATTGTCTGCGACCAGAATCATAAAATTCACTTAAGTCTAAATGGGCCTCTCTGATTTTTACCGGAAAATAAAATTCATTCCTGACAGCCTCAGCAATCTTCTCAAGAGAATCTTTCTCGCAATATCCAAAAGAAATTAATGTGATATTTTGCTGATTCATTAAGATAATAGTATCAGGAGTTTATCAATGCAGGACACAGCTTAAATTATTATTGACCGGAAGAACATTTGATCATTCCGGGGATTTTAAACCGTATTTTTTAATTTTATTGTAGAGGGTTACCCTGTCCACTTTCAATGCTTTTGCTGAACGTGAGATATTCCAACTATATTTATCGAGAATCTGCTGTATGAATGTTTTTTCGAAATCATCCAGACTTTCAAATGAAGTACTCGTTTCATCTTTGGTGATTGGAAGGTCTTTCAGGAAGATTTTTTTACCATTGCCAATAACTATAGCCCGTTCTATCATATTTTCCAGCTCACGGATATTCCCGGGGAAGGGATATTCCTCCAGGCGTTTCAAAGCGGGAGGGTCCATGGTTACCAGGGGCTTATTCATGGAAATACAATATTTCTGTATAAAATACTCAACCAGCAGCGGAATATCTTTAATTCTTTCTCTCAGGGGCGGAATATGTATATTCACAACATTCAGCCGGTAATAAAGGTCCTCCCTGAAAGTCCCTTTTTCAACCATATTTTTTAAATCCCTGTTTGTTGCACAAATCAGCCTGAAATCAGAAGTGATCTCTTTATTCCCTCCAACTCTCATAAAACTCTTGGTCTCCAATACCCTTAGGAGTTCTATCTGCATTTTTGAAGATATGGTGGCAATCTCATCCAGGAAAATAGTCCCGCTGTCAGCCATTTCAAACCTTCCCTTGCGATTATACAAAGCGCCTGTGAAGGCTCCTTTTTCATGGCCAAACAATTCACTTTCCAGCAGGCTTTCGGTCAGGGCACCGCAATGTACACTTACCAGGGGATAGAATTTCCGGGGTGAGTTGAAGTGTATAGCCCTCGCAATAAGTTCCTTACCCGTGCCGCTTTCGCCTGTTATAATTACTGAAGAATTGGATTGGGCTACACTTTCCACTTCCTGTAAAACAATTCGCATTGCTTCACTGTTGCCGATCAGGTCTTCAACATTTTCAAGATCCACCACCTTCTTCTTCAGATTTTCATTTTCTTCCGTTAAAACGATTTGTTTGGATGCATTTCTGATCAGATGGGAGAGGTCGTCAGGGTCGAAGGGTTTCGTGACATAATCAAAAGCCCCGTCTTTGAGGGCCTTGACCGCCGTATCCACTGTTGCAAAGGCTGTCATAACGATCACGATAGATTCCTTATTAAGGGATTTTATTCTCCTGAGCATTTCCAGTCCATCCATCCCGGGCATTTTGATATCTGCAAGTATGATGTCGATATTCCCGGATTCAAGGATGGATAATGCTATTTTTGCATTTTCAGCAGATTTTACTTCATAGCCATCATCGGTGAACCAGTCTTTTAGTGATTCCCTTACTGATTCTTCATCATCAACTACTAATATTGAAATCTTTCTGGTCATAAATCATCCTCCTTATGTACTTATCAAAGGTAATGTTACAGAGATTGTTGTTCCCATTCCCGGTCCTGATATTACCTGTACCCTGGCTTTGTGATTTTGCAATATGCCATGCACTATAGCCAGTCCCAGGCCTATACCACTTGCATCCTGTTTCGTCGAATAAAAAGGTTCGAAAATATGAGGAATATCTTCAGTTGAAATCCCAATTCCATTATCGATTATTTCAAGTTTTATAGTATCTTCTTCAGGATTAGAAGTCTTAAGAATAATTTCTCCCTTATCCTTGATGGCTTCAGAAGCATTTACAATTAATGCAACGCAAGCCTGCTTAATCTGATTCGGACTACAGTATATCAGATCAGATTTGGCTGATAAATCTGTCTTAAATGAAATATCGGCGATTTTGACCGGATGTGACATTAAATCATATGTTTCAATCAATATTTCATGTAGGTGCTTCGGTTCAAAATCATCCTGATCCTTTCTTGAAAAATCCAGTAAACCTTTCACGATATCTCCGCAACGTTTGGTTTCACTCTCTATCAGCTTTAAATGCTGAAGCATGGATTCCCTCTTGGAGGCATACAGGTCAGGATTGCTTAATTGTTTATAAATCAGTTTGGTGTAAATCAGGATACCGGATAAGGGATTATTAATTTCATGCGCAACTGAAGAAGACAATTTTCCTAATGAGGCCAGCCTTTCCACATGTATAATTTCATTTTGAACGGCCCCCAGCTCTTCGGATTTTTTCTGGACCTTGTATTCAAGTTGCTGTGACCAGTTTTCCAATTCCCTGGTAGCTGCTTCCAGATTATCCAGCATATCATTAAAAGTCTGGGAAACCATCCTCATGTCTTCCAGCTGGTTGGGTTCTATTTTTACCCTGGAACTTCTGTCACCGCTTGTCACCGCTTCACTCACTTTTACAAGAGCATTCAAAGGACTTTTTATTTCTTTCCATGTAAAAAATATCAGAAATGTAACCAGCAAAAGGGTTGCAATAGTTGCGAAGACATAAAACTCTGTGGAAGATTTTTTTACAGCATCATCCAGACCCTTCATCGGAATTTTTATAATGAGGGATCCCAGGATTTCATCACTTTCTGCATGTGCATGACATGAACTCAAATAGCAGGATCTTTCATTCAGGATGGGTGACCTGATCAGAAGATGCCGCTGATTATTGATATTCAGGTTCATCTTGCAAAGGTTGTCGACATCTATGATTTTATATGATTTTTCCTTACCTGGAAACATGGTTGAGAAATCCTGGTGACAATTCTTGCAATTGGGATCGATATGACCACCTGCATCGGGTGAAAAAGAAGAATAAGCAAGATTGTCCTGGCTGTCATATAGATTGACATCTTCGATCCCCGGCATAGTATTAATGATATCGAGAGTATTCTGGAGGGTCCTCTTGTCATTTTCCATCATCGAATGATATAAGGCCCCTTTTATGAGGGAACCGATATCATTTCCGTTCTGAAGGATTACCGCATTCATATACTGTTCATAAACGGACCTGAAGATGATACCAAAAGAGATAAATAGTATAATAGATAATACAGTAATAATCAATACAACCTGACCGTAAATAGAGGAGCGGAATTTCAGAAATCTGTTTATGAAAGGATAACGGGACTTCATATTTGACTTATTAAAGAATATCATTTCACTCCGCGGCTTATATGCAAAAGATATAAATAATTTCCATATTATTTCCTTTGCAATTTAAGAAAAAACTGGTTGGGTTCAACCAGTTAATTATCTTTTATCATTGCCTTGTGCCAGAGTACACAGAAGCCTTAATTAGCAGTTAATTTCGCAAATCAGAATAAAGATTTCGGACTATTTGGGATCCAGGAATTCCTTCTGAAAATCCTCCCATATGCCATCCGGCATATCTGAAAGCAAATTATCGTATAATTCACCTCCGTCCTGTAAGGTCACCATGGAAGGATCAGGTGTAAATTGCCCTGCCCTGACAGCCAGAAAATCCTTTAGCCTAAGTAATTCCTTTTTTATCCATTCTGTCGCTTCAGCTGCCATGTAATAGGAACTGGTTTCAGCTTTCCAGTTAGAAGGCTGGATTTTATACATCCACCCTTGTCCGTAGGGATCTTTATTTATCATTTCAGCATCTTCAGCAAGCAATGGATTCATTTGCATAATTTTTCCTGAAATAGGTGAAAAGATCCTGAGATGCTTATTTTCCTGCTCTATTTCGGCCAGCAGATCTCCTTTATTGATAATTTCATCACTTGACCTGAGCTGTTTTAATTTCACTTCCCCAGTGATGTGAAGCAATAAATCATCCAGTCCAACCATAGCTGAACCGGATTTTTCGAGATAAGTCCAGGTGTGATTTCTACTGTAGAATAATCCCTGCGGGATATTCAGAATATTGACCGAAAGCTGGGAAATTGCTTTTCGGATTTCATGCACAATCTTTGTCTTTTTATTCAGCAAGATCATAAAAGGAATCAGCATAACCAGGAAAGCAATGATTACCAGGTATTCTATCCCTTTGGTCTCAAAAATATTAACATAACTAAATCCGTCCATTTTGTATTTTTTTATGCTTTCAGAAATAAATTCCAAAAGCGGTTTGATTAATGTTTATCATCTACCCAGCTGGGAGAGTCACGTAAAACCGGCATACGGTTTATCACCCATCTGAAAATCCAGATTTCTGCGAAAAGCACAGTCATCGTAACTACAATTTCCATCCAGGAAGGCACATAATGTACAGGTAAATCCCATCTGAAACCAATAACGGTGACATTCAGCCTGTTGAGTATAACCCCAAGGATGGTCATAATAGATGCGATCTTGATCATTAAAATATTTTTGCTTCGGTAACTTTGATAGAAGAGTATCATTGGAATCAACACGAAGCCGATCATTTCAAGGAGAAACCAGTAGCCCATCGGAGTATTTATATAGCTCCAGTTTTTATCATGGATGAAGACGAGAATCTGCATGAAAAAATATACAAACAAGGTGCCTGCGCATATCTTTGATAAGCTGTGGATTATGGAATTCTGTGCCTTATGGTTTTTTTCAGAGATCTGGTTGAAAAATACCTTATGGCTGATAGATCCTTCGAAGATTACCATGGAGAGTCCTGCAAAAATACTGGATACAAAAAACAGTATGGGGATGAACTCGGAATACCACAGTGGATGTATTTTTTCTTTTGCCATGAGGTACAGTGCACCTAATCCTGACTGATGTAGCATTGATAAGGTAATCCCGAAGATAACAGCGGCCACGGTCATACCTGAAAGGATGTGCCTTATACGGCGGGCTCCCAGCCATTCTGCTATAGCGGGCGAGAATTCTATCAATTGTGCGATCATATACAAGAGGAAATGCCAGGCCACCAGGAATAATACTGAGCTGGTTCCGAAGTTATTGCCGATTATGGGATTTACTACGTTCCAGGGACGTCCCAGATCCAGCAGCAATGCTCCCGCATAAAACAAGTAAGCCAGGAAACCATTCAGTACCGTGACCCTCACTATGGACTTGTATTTACGCATATTCAGGATATAGACCATAAAGGTGATCACATAAGCTCCGCCTGCAAATGCAACGCCGGTGACCACATCAAAACCTATCCACAAGCCCCAGGGAACTTCCTGGGTCAGGTTGGTGACTGATCCGATTCCTTTCCAGAATCGGATTACGATCAGGACTATTCCTACAATAATTATCGGAATGGAAATGATGTTAAAGGGGGTAAGCCATTTGCCTTTTGGCTTTATTTCGCTCAAAATAAACTTCCAGGTAGATTTCCCATCATTATCTATTGCTATTGGATAATCATTTCTCATCTTCTTCATTATTTAGGTGATTATTTTTTGTTGCCTGATGTATTCCTGCTAAAAGCGCCGGTACCAGCACAAAAACTGTGGGTACACTATAGAGGAAGCTCTTGGTTAGGGCAGGGTAGGATGCTTTTTGAAGGTGGGTTTTCAAGCCCAGTTCTTCAAAGGGTACAGATGCCAGATACAGGAAACCGGTTCCGCCGGCTTCATGTTCGCCATAAATATGGTTCACATAAAGGTCGGGGTTTTCAACTATCCTTTTACGGGCTTCATTGATCAATTCCCTGCGGGAACCAAACAGTAAGGCTTCATTCGGACAATTTTCAACGCATGCCGGAATTTCACCTTTTTGCAGCCTTGTCTCAAAACACATGGTGCATTTCTGGATTTTTGGGTTTGGGCTGTGGTACTCAAATTTAGGCATATCAAAAGGGCAGGATACCATACAATAGCGGCATCCCATACATTTTTCGCCCCTCCAGATAACCGGTCCTTCTTCTGTCTTATGCATGGCCTGTGTCAGGCAGGCTGCAGCACAAGCCGGTTCATTACAGTGCATGCACTGAATTTTTAAAAACATCGGACCTTTTGAGGTCTCGTATTCGTTTACGACAGTACGATGTGCTTCGTCGGGCTTTCTGGGCCCTTTGATTTCTTCATCTGGTACTGGCTCTGCCAGCTCATTGGCTTCTGCGCATGCATATTCGCAACTGCGACAACCCACGCAGCGAGTAGAATCATATAGAATCCCGGAGAATTCTATATCACTTTCAGATGTTGGGGAGGCATTCAGCGCTTTTCCTGTTGCCAATGCTACCCCTGTAACTCCGAGTACTTTAAAAAAACTTCTTCGGTCGATGCTCATAGTTTGGTTTTTTGCGTCAATTTTGATAATCTGTTGAATAAGAAATTGGCTTATTTATATTTATCAAGAATTTCTGTCTGAAAATCTTCCCATACCTCCGGACCCAAATCTGCCAGGATATTGTCTTTCAGGACTCCACCGTCCTGCATTACAATTTTATCGTATTGAATTCTATCCTCATTGAGCGCATTGGCCAGGAAAATCTTTAAGCGGGAGAATTCTTCAGATAAACTTTTTATATACTTCTCGGCTACTGTCAAAAAGCGCAATTCACTTATCCAGTTAGATGGATCTATCATATAAACCCAGCCCTCTGAATATGGCGAGGAATTGATGATAGATGTTTTACTCAGGAGAGATTTATTGTTGGCTTTTATAGTTCCTGAAATCGGAGAATAGAGACTGAGTTGTTTTCCGTTTTGAATTAAGGAAAGAAGAATTTCACCTTTTTTGATGGTTTGTCCTGGTTTCTTCATTTCTATCCGGGTAACAGGCCCGGTAATATGTTGCAGAAAATCATTGATACCTACTCTGACATCACCGTCCTTTTCCATAATAGCCCAGGTGTGGGTTATATCATAATACAGTCCCCTGGGAACATCAATACTTTTTTCATCAAAGACAGCGGAGGAAAGCTTGGGGTCAAACTGAACTCCAGGCTGTATGCTTTTCCGGTACCTAAGAATGATACGGATAACCAGACCCAATGCCACAAAGGAAAGGATGATAAGTAGTGCAATATTTGCATTTGAATAGGATTCTTTTACCGGCAGAACATTTATGAGTTCATTATTGAGCTTATCCAGTTTCGATTGTCTTTCACTATAGATCAGGTCAGAATAGCCTTTCAGATTCAGAAATTGCTGCCCGTCTGTCAGTACCCAACCTAAAAATGCTATTTCAGATGAATTGCTTGGCTGTGCGCCAGAAACAACATAGATATCCCTGTATAGAGCTTTGGGATATTTTCCGATCCACACTCCACGTGCAAATGCTTCAGGGCTATCATAGATTTTTTCAATATAATCTATTTTCCCATTGGCGTTTTTATCGATGGGGAGTAATTTGATCTTATCTGCAAAGCCTGAATTCTCCGGTACAGCTATATTGGCCATATTACAGAATCCTAAAGCATAGGGGTCATTCCGGATGGCGCTGATAAGTTCTTCTCCGTTTAAAATTTTAATACCTTCCGTAGAAATTTGATTTAAATTCAGATAGCTTGATAAACTTTGGATCAAAGACTCTTCCCTGGATAAATAGAGATGAACCGGGATATTTTTTCCTTCTGCAACAAGGCTTCCCCAGATGCGTTTCGAGGGATCCTGATAGATAGAAGCAAACATTTCCCTGCTAATGCCTTTCTCAGTAAGCTCTTTCATAAAAGGATTAGCAGCATTGATTATAGGAACGTATACTTCCCTACCCACAGCCATTCTCCAGTCTGACCCAAGACCATGAACAGGCTTATTTGAAACGAAGGCTATGTTTTCACCGGGATGAATTTTATCTCCGGGTACTGAAATCGTCTTCACTTCGACAGGTATATCAGGATTAAGCCTGCTATACTCTCTGGCCCAGACTGATGTAATATCCTGCAAGGCGGCAGTGCAATAGACTTTCATTGGAATGGCCTGAGAAGGCTTGTTTACATCTGAAATCTTTTCTCCGCTATAACTAACATAAGTTAGAAGAAGAGAAAAAACGATTAATAGGGGAATCCTGCTTTTCATATCTGTATAATTTTAGTCATCATCCTATAGTCAATTAAGATGCCAATAAAAATATATCATGTAACAGATTGTTTGTCAATGAATAATAATATTCAGTGTTTAAAAATAATACACATAAAGTGATGAATAATTATACAGTATAATAAATAAGCATGAGGGAAGAGCTTTGGCCCTATGTATTCAGCACGATTGTATAGATATTAAACACCTGATGAATAAATCAACATAAAATTTTCAAAAGCAGTCCGGATAAGAGTTTTGAAGGAAATAAAATTTGATTTTTTTAAAATCGAAGGGCTTTTTATAGGAAATCCTTTTAAAAATTTTTCATCCATTCAGGAAATTATGCAGATATCCAAAAATTATTGCTCCGGATAAAAGAGTTTAGATTACACTGTCTATTTATCCTGATGATGCCTATAATGTCTAAGTGTAATATTTACTAAATCAATTAATTAATATGATGAATGGGCTCGGTGGTCATTTCATTCCCTACTATCCGGCTATCATATTGCTGGATAATTGACTTTAATAGATTTTCCATCTCATTTGTTAGCCAGGGATCATCGGCAATTAAATTTATTTTGAGAAGGCTGTCTTGTCTTATATTGTAAAGAGAGGAGGCCTTATCATTTTCAAAGGACATCAAATAGGGCCCCTGAAATAAACGATAAGTATTACCAACTCTTACAATGCCAAAACGATTTGCTGTCGTGTCAAACACACTGTTTCCAAATGAAATAAACTTTTTATCATAATTCAGGTAATCCATGATACTGGGCAGGATATCCGCCTGCTGCACAAGTTCATTCTTCCTTGCCTTCCACTCATGATGAGGCTTGTAGAAAATTATCGGGATCATATACTGGCCTGCCATATTATTATAAAATGGCTGATCACTTATAGAGGTGTGATCGGCTGCGATTACAAAGAGGGTATTATTGTACCAGGCTGATTTTGAAGCTGTCTCAAAAAACTTCCTGAGAGAGTAATCCGTGTACATAATAGCATCCTGCATATCTGTTCCTGTTTTGGTAAACCTGCCTTTATACTTTTCAGGGATTATGCAGGGATGATGTGATGAAAGTGTGAATATTGTTGAGATAAAGGGCTCCTTAAGAGTTTTCATAGTGGAAGCAGTAAATTGTAGGAATTCTTCATCAAATATTCCCCATTTTCCGTCAAAATATTCATCATTCCCAAATTCAGAACGGCCATAATATTTGTCGAAACCGGCAATTCTGGCAAAACCGTCTAATCCAAGGCTTCCATTGGTAGCACCATGAAAATATGCACTTGTATATCCCCGGTCTTTAAGCATGAGTGGTATGGTATTTAGCTTATCATAAAGATAGGGGGAAGTAATAAAGGGCGTTCCTATCAAGCCCGGCAGGCTGATGAGAACGGCCGGCATGGCATCAAGGGAATATTTTCCATTAGCAATACCTTTGAAAACAAGGCTTTTCTGCATGAGAGAATCGAGAAAGGGCATAAAACCTTTTTTCTGCCCTCTATATAACTCAGGACTCAGATAGGCACTATGTTCTGCTGAAAAACTCTCCAGCAGAAGGATAACTATATTTGGATGATCAATTGAATCCTTTAAACCGGGTTTATAATAATACTTAACCGGATCAAAGATCTTTCGAGCTTCTTCTTCAGGGAAATAAACTTTGGGATTTATATGTTGTTCGTCTTTGGTTTTGATTATAGTATAAGGTGTATTTAAAATGATAGGCGCATATGCCTGGCTTGTATACTTTCCCGCACTTGTTATATTGATTGGCTTATCCTGTATTCCTCCTCTAGCTCCAATAAGGGTTAGTGCTAAAGTAAATATGAATATAAATGTCTGGGAGAGGTATTTTTTTGGGGAAAACTTACGATATCGTTCCGGATCAGCTTTAAGACGTGAACTAAGGAAAAGTAGAGCGGCAGAAAACAACAGCCACAAAAGGAAAACTCCCTTAAAATCCCAGATAAAATCGAAGATTAGCCTGGTGAAGGTTCCTTTATTCTGTCCTACAAAATTAAAGATATCCCAGGTCATACGTTTGAACTGGTACCTGAAAAAGACCAGATCAATAAAGTTGAAGGTTAATATGCTAATATTCAGAATGTAAAAAAGAATATCCATAACCAGTCTGTATCTTTTATTGTATTTGATACTGAAAGGTATCGTGGATAGAAGGATAATTGGAATATTGATGATACATAAGGTGAATATATCGAACCTCAGTCCGTAAAACCATAATCTAATAAGTTCAACAGAATTTGTAGATGGAAAAAGTGAAGGGTTGAGAAAATAAATGAGTATGCGGGAAATACTCATCAGGATAAGAACTATAAATAGTCTGAAAATTAACAGATTAAAACTACTTGTTAAAATTTTTCCATTTAATTTCATCTCAACATCCGTATAAATTTGAAAAACAATGCAAAATTAATATTATACAAAGAAGATTGAGAATTAGAACGTCTGATTATCGGCTTTTGTTTAAAGTCAGGTAATGATTTAATATGGACTAAGTAGCAAGCTACTCCGAATGGATTATTATACCCATGGGTGAATTTCTTTACGATATAGATAATTCAGTATAGTTAATCGGAATTAGCATAGGATCAGCTATTAGTGGGTATCTTCTTCAGTAGGATCAAATTATTAAAGGAATTTTTCAGGCTTCTGCTTTCCTTAAGACCCGGTTTTTATCAACCCAATAAGCCCATATGACAATCAACCATTGCAATTCACCGGCCCAGGCTATGGCTTTGACACTCGGTGGCGCTGATCCAAAAATATTCATGATATAAATACCCAAAAGAAAAATAATGAGTGCCCAAAATGCATAAATACCCAATTGGTTTTTGGCTTTGGTTGTTTGCAGGTAAAATGCCATTCCGGTGAAAAAAATCAGGCCCTCAAGAATTATCGAAATCGCCTTATAATTCCATAGTCCCAATCCAACATCTACCGGACTGCCGGGATAAAGGGGCAGGTCGGGAATGTGAACCAGATAATCCAGGAACCAGTGACTTAGAACAGCAAGTCCAAGCACAATAGCACCCCGGAATTTTCGCTTGAACAGGAAATAGACTATCCCAAATAGCAAAGCCCAGAAAACAGCCATTAAAAGACTGTGAGAGAGGGGGTAATCCGTAAAATTGAGAGGTGTCATTTTTGTGATCCCGGGCTGTATTTTCACATGTTCCCAACCCAATAGAAGGAAAGAAGGCCATAGAAGGTCGAGAAACTGGGATGCAAGGAAAAGTGTGCCGAGGGATACTGCAGGGGCTGCCTTTTTTGCACCCAGTCCTATCCCGAAATGTCCTATAAACATAATTGCAAGATTTAGAAATTTGTAATTTGTTATATTAAAATATCAACAAAATTGATCTCTAAAGGTTTAAAATCAAGCCTATAACATTTCCACTGAATTTTGAATACTTAGTTCAATGCTAAGTATATTGCGACATATAGCTATCTGAAAAAGAGCAGCCCGGCAAAAATTATCATCAAGGTACTGAGTATAACAAAGCCGGTTTTATGCAATGGAAGGAGCGATTTCTGATAGCTTACAAAGTAAGTCTTGCCACTAATATTAAAGATCAGTACATTGGTGAGATTGCGGCTGAAATGTACCAGCGCTGCAACCCAGATGCTTCCGCTAAGCCAGTAGATATAGAAAAGCATAATACCTCCCAATAACCAGGCAATAACCTGGGAAAAACTTAGCTTATTGGTAAGGAAATGCCACAGGGTAAATAACAGGCTGGATACCAACAACGCTATATAAAATCCGTAAGGCAGAAGAACAAACGTAATATATCCCCTGAACATAACTTCTTCCTGTAAAGCCGCTATGAATAATACAATAATGCCCGGAATGAATTCGATGAAAGCTTTTATTTTTCCCGTTTCGGTATGGGCTGCAATGAAGGCTATTTTATTATTATAACGGAGGAATAGTATATAAATCAAAGCTAACGCCGGCATACCGGCCAGTATACAGCCCGAGAAGATGGCGTTACGCAGGCGGAAGTTAAAACCTAATATGCTCATGGGCTGCCGGTCGAGGTACCTCAGCAGGAGATAGACAGCGAGTATAAAGAGCAGGTTGAATAATCCCGCGATGAAAAGTACCGATGGACGTTCCCTCTGTTTAAAGTCTTTCAGATCAGTACCGCTTAGTTTAATGGCTTTCATAGCCGTAATCGACAGTATCACTGAAATAACCATTACAATCACAATACGGAAACATGCTTCCCAGAAATTCATTTTTATATTTTTATTTCTGTAAGATAAACACAGACTTCTAATCTATGTTCATGTTTGGAAGCATGCCGGGGTTATTTAGAATGCACTGAAGAATACCAGGATAGCAAGGATAATTGCCAGGACGAAGAGGATGGTCCCGGCCAAAAGGAAATTATTGAGTTGTTTCAGGCGGTGTTTCCTGAATTTTGGGAATTCTTCTTCAGAAATGATCTCAAACCTGGGTTTTAATCCCAGTACAAACAATAGAGCAGCTAGTAAGAACAGCAGCGGCGGCAGAAGGAATATGTTCCGGGAGGCATCAGCTAGGGTTTCGTATCCAAGATATTTGATGATCACAAAATATACCGGGATGGCGCCAACTGAGGAAGAGAGCATGGTCTTACAATAGTCCAGGGCCGTGCTTCTCGAAGTTTTGATCCATTCCTTTAACTCCTCTTTTTCATGGTCGCTTTTTACTTCGACTCCGCCATACTTCATTATTTCATCTTCTGTCGCAACACCGGCTATTTCCGTGTTTTCGGGAACAGGGACAGTATAGGTAAAAATCTGATTCGTCTTCTCACAACTGAACATAATTTCTGAATGCTCACCAGGACCCCCGAAAAGTATGATAGGGATAGCAGCATTTTCTTTTGTGTAAACTTTCAGTTTAAAATCATGGCTACCGTGGCATTTGGGACAGTCGCTGATCTTGAAATCAATAATTTTTGTATGTGTCATGTGAATAAATTCTGGATCAGTTTATGGTATCAATCTTAGTATTAATCATTAGACGTTCAGTATTTTCGGAAACAATATTTTTGAAAAGAATGTCTGAATAATCGAAGGGGAGGTGATAATTTTCAAGCAGGCCGAAATAAACTTTCATAATTTCGGAATAAATACTGCCTTCGTCTTTTTGTTCCCTGAACATTTGCAGGTATGCCTGGACTTTCCCTATTTCGAACAATTTCAATATGTTTTCAATCCTTGTGATATCGGAAGGGGACAGGGTAGCCCCGATGAAACTCCTGATAATATCGAGTCCAAAGGGATTAATTCCATAGGGCGGACCTAAAAGCCAGTTGCGATTGATATATAAATTGCAATCCCTCAGAGCACCCGCAAGGTTAGTCTTAATGGCCAGGTCAATTTCCGACTGAAAACCGCCTGTTTTCAGGCCATACAAAAATCCATCTTCATTTTCCTGTGTATTAATGATTTTTATATTGAAGAAATTCCAAAAATCGGTCTGATGCAAATCACTGAAAAGGATGGAGTATTTTTCGCCGGAAAAAGTAGCCCAGATAAATTTTGGGATGAGGGCGGCAAAGACGACCCTTTCCAGTTCTTCATCCCTCATGGTCCAAATTTGCCTGTCAAGTCTTTGGGCATCAATTCCAGCCAGGTTATATTCCTTGCTAAGCAAGGAAAAGTCGGGCCATGGATCATGATAGGTAAAACGGGAATCACTTTCATCATATCCGAGAAGGCTAATGCTGTGCCCGGTACTTCCATCGAAATAAAGGATCTGGATTGCAATATTATCCGAATATCCCAGGATCACTTTCATGGTATCGACCAATTGATGCGGGTTGACCCTGACCAGTCTTTCAATTTCGCCGACCGGGACATCGGGCCTGCCACTGGCAAGCAGGCAGACCGGCCTTTTGCCGCTTATCATTCCCACCACCCGCCAAATCTGCTCAAGTGTAGCGCCTTTTTCAGGATCCCCATAACTTTTTTTACCTTCATCAGTTTTCGTAAGCTGAAAATAGGCCTGTTCAACAATGTCAAACCAATTACTGATGCCTTCTTTCTTCTTAAAGGGAGGCATTTTGCCGGGCCCGGCCGGAGAAGTCGTCAAGCCGCTGAAACGTATTTCTTCCATAATGTTTGGACTTAAGCAAGTGAGATAAATCGGTCAATCACCCAAACTTTTCCAAAGTTAAAACAAGAAGATGCGAATCCAGTGGCAAGTGCATGAAAAAAGTCGTCTGACATCTATAGATGTCAGACGACTATAGCATTAAGCATTAACCAATTTACTCCTTCACCAGCCTGAAAACCAATATTCCGCTGCCCTGCTGCACCTTCACCAGGTATATACCTTTTTCGAGAGAAGAAATATCCAGGATTTTAAGCCCGTTTTCTTTTTCAAAACTCATCAATAGCATGCCCATCAGATTGTATACTGTGATGTGGGCATTTTCCACTCCACTGATCTGAACCTTTTCGCTAGCAGGATTCGGATAGATACGGATGCCAGGAGCACTGCCTTCGATTATACCTGTGCAATCATCAATGCTTACTGCAAAACTGTCTGAAGAGCCATTGCAGCCTGCTTCCGTAGTTTCGGTGACACCCACGGAACCGGCACCCGTGTTTCCCCAGAGCACACTGATCTGAAAGGTGCCGGCGCCGGCTGTGATCGTACCGCCGTTTACTTCCCAGCTATAGGTGCTGCCAGTATTTTCAGTGGTGCTGTATTCACTTTCTTCATCATTACAAACCAGGTCCAGGCCTGCCACGGCAGGCTGGGGGAGGGCGTTTACTGCCACCTGCAAAGATTCTGAAGGAAGTCCGCTGCCACAACTATTCTCTCCTTCAACCGAAATATAGGCATCTCCACTGAAGGCGCTATCCCATTCTACGCTGGCCATATCCCCGTCAGGTGTCAGGGTTCCGGCTTCAGCCGGATCAAGGATCCAGCTATAGTCAATG
Source organism: uncultured Bacteroidales bacterium (assembly GCA_963787195.1). Lineage (GTDB taxonomy): Bacteria > Bacteroidota > Bacteroidia > Bacteroidales > JAGOPY01 > CAWBCI01. The sequence goes on along the minus strand of CAWBCI010000014.1, from coordinate 76,200 downwards.
GCATTAGAGGCCCCTGAAGTTGTATAATCCGATGTTTCATTGTTGCAGACTGCCTGGTCTCCCTGCGGAGTTCCTGCCTGGCCTGGCAGCGCCTGCATATGGACATAAACCTGCCCGATCATATTTTCCGTGCAGTTGTCAGTATATCCTGTTGCAGTGTAAAGTCCTGTTTCGCTGAAATATCCGAAGCTGATGGCTTCACCGGTTCCGGCAACTACTGTGCCTGTAGTAATATTGTCTTTAAAGAGTTCATAACTTACCCCGCTTTCCGAAGCATCCATGGTGATTTCAGCTCCCTGGTCACCCTCACAATATGCACCGTCACCAACCAGGCTGAAATCATCGGGATTATGATTAAGAGTCCCGCTGAAATCCGGCGACCAGGGACCGTCCCCGCAATTATTCACCGCCCTGACTTTAATTGTATAAGATCCTGACCATGTGTTGGAAGCCATAAATGTGCCAATTGTACCTGTGCCGCTCATAGTTCCTGCATTGGAAGGGCTCACGGCCCAATCATAGGAGTCGGCGTATTGCACAGCAGTTATAGTATAATCATAAGATCCATTCCCGCATACTTCTGCCGGGACCCGATGGGGTCAGAGCTTGCCCTGCGAGCTCTATTACCGTGATATAATTGGATTTAAGTTCAGTGCTGTTGTTACTGCCACTCGTCACGGTTAGTTGTACATCATAGGAGCCGGGAGCAGAATAAGTTATTACCGGGTTCTGATCGTTTGAAGATGGAGGGTTACCTCCTTCAAAAGTCCAGGCCCATGAATCTATACTGCCGGTTGAATTGTCTGTGAAATTAACGGTGCTTCCCGAACAGACAGTGGTTGGATTTGCTGTAAAGTCAGCAGTCAACGGGGCCTGGTACTTCATGATAGTGCCCTGGGATCCACAGGCGAAACCGGTACCGTCATCAGTAAACCTTAACCTGTACAAAGATGAAGATCCGGGTCCGTTAAAATTCATTGACCATGATTGTCCGTAATCGCTTGTGATATAGATATTTTCGTCTGTTCCACCTACATATCCGGTGCCGTTGCTGAAGGCTTTGGTAGCATAAAAATTCTCATAACCAGTGTTAAAGGTGGTCCAGTTCTGGCCTCCATCGTTGGTTGTGAACATCTGTTCTTCACCCCCGACCACACCAAAATTGGCATCGGCGAAATCCACACCAAAAAGCAGGGCAGGTAAGGTGGCTATGGTTGTCCAGTTATGGCCTCCGTCGGTTGATTTGAATACGTGGGCTCCAGTGCCGACTGCAAATATGGTATTCGCGTCAGCATAGGACAGTCCCATTATTTCGTTGGTCTCAACACCAGAAGTGGCCGGGACCCAGGTATCTCCTCCATCATCTGTGATAAAAACAGCTTGTGCCGTATTATTCATACTGGCTGCAGCTACGCCATTATTAGAATCCCAGAATTCCACATCCACATAGTACCATACGTCAGCTCCCGTATTGATAGGTGTCCAGCTGGCCCCGCCATCCGTAGTTTTAATAAAATAATTATTCCATCCTGCAGCAAATCCAACCAGGTCACTGACGAACCAGATGCCCTGAAGCCCGTCAATCGAACCGGAAGCCGGCCAGATCTGGGTCCAGGTATCGCCTCCATCTGTAGTCTTGACGATAACTCCCGGGGCATCATAGGTGTATTGCATCCCACAGGCATAGCCTATAGTGCTTTGTCCCGGGGGAAAACTCATGCCATAGAGTATAAAGCTCGTTCCCGTATTGGAAATGTAGGTCCATTCCTGGGAAAATGATTTTCCAGCCAGCAGCATCATCGCAGCCAGCAGGAAAAAAGTAAATCTTTTCATATTGATTTTAAGATTAGTAGGTAATGCAATGCAATTCAATTCAATTTTTAAATTGCGGCAAATATATCCTGTCTGACTCTTTAATCTTTATAAAAATACATAACAAGTACTGTACAAGCTCATTACATTTTCTTTACAATATCTATAAGAAGATGATAATAAATAAGTTAAGGTTAAAATAATGAAAAGATGGCCCTCCTGGTTGGTTTTAACGAAGATGGTACAAGTATCAGCTTAATTAGTAATATCGCTGAGCTTCCTCCAGGAAATAATATTGAAATCCTTGAAAATAAAATTATCGTCACCTCCATAAATAAGATAGCCATTTTTATCAGAAGTCACTGAATTCCTGTTAAATGCCTTTAATCCATCAACGAAATTATTCGAAAATGTCCGGGATGATTTGATTTCAATAATCTTTAAATGATCATCCTCAATAATACAATCAACTTCATTCCGGTTGCTGTCCCGGTAAAACCATATATTCGGAGCTTTTGCCTGGTTATATCTGTTTTTCAGGATTTCAATAATCAACATGTTCTCAAACAAATTGCCTTTAAGGTAATGAGTGGATATTTGTTCAGGAGAGGATATATTCAACAAAAATGAAGCTAAACCAACATCAGTAAAATACAATTTTGGTGATTTAATAATACGCTTGCTGAAGTTTTTATAATAGGGATGCAAGAGGATGATGATATAACTGGCTTCCAGAAGAGATAGCCAGCCTTTTACTGTATTGATGCTTACACCGGCATCATTTGCAAGAGAAGAATAATCGATTAGTTGACCGATTCGTCCTGCACAAAGTCTGACAAAATTGGAAAAAAGTGTAAGATCTCTTACGTTTTGCAATTCCCTGACATCACGTTGAAGATATGTCTCAAAATAAAATGGATAGAATTCATCTGCTCCTATCTTTTGGTCATAAATTCTGGGATAAAAACCTCTGAATATCCATTCTTCATAATTGTTTTTTGAATATTCACTTATTCCTGTTAATTCATCCAGGCTGAAAGGCAGTAATTTAAGTATTGCTGTCCTGCCGGCAAGGGTTTGTGAGACTTTTTCAGAAAGTAGTAAACTTTGCGATCCGGTAATAATGAATTGTCCGTTAATTTTCTGCTTATCTGATTCAACCTGCAAATAGGAAAGTAAGTCAGGAATTCGTTGGATTTCATCAATTATTATCTTTCTTCCTTCAGGATAAAATAGTATTGATGGGTCTTCCTGGACCTGTGACCGTGTCGCAGGATTTTCCAGGGAGAAGTAATCATAGTTTTTGAAGATATTTTGGACCAGAGTGGTCTTTCCGGATTGCCTGGGTCCGGTAATGGTGATTATGGGATAGAGCGTGCTATAATGTATGGCTTTCTGTTCAAGAATTCTGTTTATCATAATGGATAATTATGTAAAAATGCATTATAAATGCAAAATTACATAAAAATATCAATCAATGCAAGATGAAAAATTTAATAGCACTTAATAATCAATAATTTATGCGGTTAGATAATACTAATTTTCACTTATTGGCACAGGACTGCCATCTGCATAGGAGTGAATCATTACTCGATAACCTTATAAATGACCATAGGCTTCAACTTATGTTTCAGGTTTACCTCACCAACTTTTTCGCATTTAAAAAATTCTTTCACTTTCAGATAAGATGATTCATTGATGATGATCTGCCCGGGTTCAGCGGCCGACTGCAACCTCTGTGCAGTATTCACCACATCTCCGATGACCGTATAATCCAGGCGGCGCAGACTTGCAGAGCCTATATTTCCTGAAACAACTTCACCGCAGTTAATCCCGATCGATACATTGGGCTTATAAGTTACATGTTCGCTTATGGATGGAAGTTTATCGATCTCTTTTCTCACGGCCAGGCAGGATTCAATGGCCCGGTCGAGGTGGTAGTCGCCACGGAAAACGGCCATGATGGCGTCCCCGATGAATTTATCGATGAAACCTCCCTGAGCTAAGATTTCTTTAACCATCACATCAAAATAAGAATTCAGAAGTTTAACGACCGTATCTGGCGATTCATTTTCACTGATGGATGTGAAACTGCAAATGTCGATAAATACTATGGTTACCTGCACGGTTTCGTTCGACATCATAGAGCTTTCAAATTCCTGGGTATCCATAAAATTCAGGACGGTTTCATCCACATACATTTTCAGGATGTTATTTTCCTTGATAGCTTTAAGGGTTTCCCGCATTTGTTCCACATGCCTGAGGGTTCTCTCAATCGTCAGTTCAAGATCATTGAAATCCACCGGTTTAGTCACGAAATCAAATGCACCCCGGTTCATGGCCGTACGAATATTCTCCATATCCCCATAAGCCGAAACGATCACCGATTTGAGAAGGCTATGCTTATCGGCAAGTTTGCTCAGTAAAGTAAGGCCATCCATTTCAGGCATATTAATGTCACTCAGGACGAGGTCCACATCAGTATTGTCCTGCAATTTTTCCAGGGCTTGTTTCCCGTTCAGGGCGAATATGAATTCATAATGTTTGTCCCTGATCTTTTGACGGAACTTTTGTTTTATCAGGATCTCAAGATCCGACTCGTCATCAACTACCAGTATTTTTGCCATGATTTTGTGGTTTAATTTTTTCTTTCAGCAGATTAAAATCGACCGGCTTGGTGAGGAAATCATCTGCTCCCAGTTCCATCGCTTTCTTGTAATTATCATCATCGCCATAGGCTGTGATCATCATTACAATTGGCGGGGGTGTATGGAATCTCCCCTTGATTTGTTTCAACAACTCCAGCCCGCTCATGCCCGGCATATTAATGTCGGAAAGGATCAAAACGGCTTCATGCTTATTCTCTTCCAGGCGGAGCAATGCTTCCTCACCGGAATAGGCAAACACAAAGTCTATTTCACCACTACGGATCTCTTTTCTGAATCTCTGTTCAAACAGAGGACGGATATCCTTTTCATCATCTACAACCAGTATTTTCATAAACTTGTTCATTTTTAAAGTATAATAATAAATTCAGTTCCTTCACCGGACCGGGTTTCTACTTTCAATTCCCCGCCATGTCCTTTGGTAATAATATCATAACTCATGCTTAAACCTAAACCTGTTCCCTCTCCTGCCGGCTTGGTGGTGAAAAAGGGCTGGAAAATTTTATCCCTGACCGAATCAGGTATACCTCCACCATTGTCTTTCACCCGGATCTCAATCTTTCCATCCAGTTTTTTGGTAGTGATGGTAACTATTGGATGGTAATCATTTAGACCCCTCGGGTTTTCAAAACCCGAGGGGTCTGTGTTCGCTAATTTCTGCTTTTCAGAAACGGCATAAAAGGCATTGTTGATCAGGTTCAACAGGACCCGCCCGATATCCTGGCTAACCACATTGACCTTAGGCAGGTTTTCGTCGGCTTCCAATTTAAACCCGGCACTGAAGGATTTGTCTTTGGCCCGCAATCCATGATAAGCCAACCTAAGGTATTCATCAGCCAGGGAATTGATATCTGTCAATACCTTTTCTTCCGAACCTGATCTTGAGTGCTCCAGCATGCCTTTCACGATACTGCTTGCTCTTTTGCCGTGATGGTTTATCTTTTCAAGGTTTTGCTTTAGGTCAATAACCAGATTGTTGGCTTCTTCCTGGTTCCCTTTTTCCATTTCTTCGGATAATTCATCCATCATATCAACACTCACTTCCGAGAAATTGTTTACAAAGTTCAATGGATTCTGAATTTCATGGGCAATCCCGGCAGTAAGTTCTCCCAGGGATGCCATTTTTTCGGCATGAATTAGTTGGGATTGGGTGGCTTTAAGATTTGAAAGCGTTGTTTCCAATACTTTATTTGTCTTTTGTTTTTGCCTGTTATTACGATACAGTATCAGACCAATAATAAGAAGTACACCCAAACCTGCAAGCATGGCATAGGTCCTCGTTCTGGTTTGTGCCTGAACTTTTTCCTCCTGTAAACTTTTGAGCCGCATTTGTTGATCAAATCCGATATTCTGGTAGGAAAGCAGATTTTTCTTTTCCGCATTATTCAGGCTGTCATTTAATACAGTGTATAGTTGCAGGTATTTTAAGGTACTGTCACGGTTTTTCAGATTGCTATACACATCTGAAAGTGCCCGGTAAGAAGTAGCCAGCGGCTGCGGCTGCCTCAAAACCCGGGCGGTTTCCAATAATTTCCTGGCATAAAACAGGCTGGAGTCAGGTTTATGTAATCTCTCGTATAATTTACTTAATGCATCGTAGGTATTGGGAAGATAGTGAAGATTATGATGTGCTTTATAGGATGCTACCGATTTCAGATAGGCATCGCGGGCCAGCGTTACATTCCCCTTTTTAAGGTAAATATTTCCCAGGTAATAAAGAACGCTACCTTGCCAGTTTCTGTTGTAAAAGTCTAAATGCGGCTGCAACACTAATGCCTGTTGTTCAAAAAAAAGTGCCGAATCCAATTGGTTAAGGTAAGTATAAGACTCTCCTAAGTACCTGTATGCCATCGAAAGCAAAAAAGTATCCTGAATAGATTCACCATAGCCCAATACTTTGAAGTACTTTAATTTTTCCATATTTCTGTTACCGGTAGCGTGGTACAAAAGTCCCATACTCAACTCGATAAGACCCAAATTATAAATTCTTATCTCATGTGGGCTTGGCCCTTTTGGAAGGTTCCAGTTATATTTTTCACTTGCCGGGTTCTCCACAATTTTAAGTGCCTCTGACAATGATTCAAGTGCTGACGGGTATTTACCCAACCCTATAAGCGCATAGCCCCTATCACTCAAAGCGTGTGCTTCAAATAATTTTAATCTTAACTTCTGAGCCAGTGCAATACTCTTATCTTCGTAATAAACGGCACTGTCGCGATTTGTTTCCAAATAATAAAGAGCCAGGATATAATACGCATCCATACGAACAGTGTCATTGGCTGCATTTTTTAACGCCAGTTGCAGGCGGTCTAACTTTTGTGTACCCGATAAAGTAGTGTCCGATAAAATGAAAGAAAGCTTTGATTGTGCCGATACAAAAACCGGCAATACCAAAAACAAGATTATTGTAATACAGTGTTTCATGAGATTTATTTAGATAATAGGAATTTGAATAATAAACTCAGTTCCTTTTCCATCTTTGCTATTTACTTTTATATCTCCGCCGTGTGCTTTCACAATATCATAACTCAGACTCAGATCCCAGACCGGTTCCCTGCCCGCTAGGCTTGGTAGTGAAGAAAGGCTGAAATATTTTCTCCTTTACTTTGATCAGGGATACCATCGCCATTGTCTTTCACCCGGATCTCAATCTTCCCATCCAGTTTTTTGGTAGTGATGGTAACTTTTGGGTGGTAATCATTTAGACCCCTCGGGTTTTCAAAACCCGAGGGGTCTGTGTTTGCTAATTTCTGCTTCTTCCGAAACGGCATAAAAGGCATTGTTGATGAGGTTCAGCAACACCCGTCCGATATCCTGGGGAACGACTTCAATTTTTGGTAAGGATTTATCAGCTTCCAGCTTAAAATCGGCATTAAAGGATTTATCTTTAGCCCTGAGGCCATGATAAGCCAATCGCAAGTACTCATCAGCCAGGGCATTCAGGTCGGTGGCTTGCTTTTCTGACGAACCCGCCCGGGAATGTTCCAACATGCTTTTAACTATGTTGCTGGCCCGTTTGCCGTGATGAGTTATCTTTTCAAGGTTCTGTAAAAGATCGGAAGCTATGGCTTTTACTTCCTCAATTTCGCCTTTCTCAATTTCTTCATTCAATTCTGTGATCAGGTCAGCGCTTAAGTCTGAAAAATTATTGACGAAATTGAGTGGATTTTGGATTTCATGGGCGATGCCTGCTGTGAGTTCTCCAAGGCTGGCCATCTTTTCTGACTGAATAAGCTGCGATTGTGTGGCTTTTAATTCACTCAGCGTCTGTTCGATTTTATTTTTGGCTTCTTCCAGGTTTTTAAAATCCTCATAACGTGCATAAGCAATTGAGAATGCTTCGGCCAGTGCTTTTACCAGTTCAAGTTTTTCTTCCCTTAAAGGGGATACATCTCCTACGTAAAGCATTCCCTGTTTGAAGGGAACAAAATGAAGGTTTAGTGATTCCGGAGCAGCGGAGGATCCCTGGTATGTTTCCGCATTTTGAACTTGCCCTAGTTCCATCATGGACTTTGTCCAGTTGATAAACTCTTCTTTATTCCAGTGTTCTTTATAAACTTGTTTCTTTTTCCAGTACTCGACCGTATTAATTGTCAGTTCATTTGCATTGAAAGATAAATTGAGTACGCCCAGCGATTTTCCCTCCGGTGTAGTTAAATAAACATGAGTCACTGCTTTATCTTCATCAATAATAAAAACGCCGCAGCGGATAAATGGAACTTCGAGCGCCTGCAGTTCGCGCCAGATTAGCGGGGTGATGCGCTCAAGGTCTTTGGCGGTTCGCATGGAGGCAATCCCGGCACGGACGCGGTCAAGGGAGGCCTGCTGCAATGCATCACGTGCCTGTTCCAACTCCAGTTCCCGAGTTCGCTCCCGCTCTTTCGCCACCAATCTTCGGCGCAGAAATCTGTTGAGGAGTGCTATAAAAGCTATCCCTAGTAATGACATAAATTATATAAGCCGCTGTTGTTCGCCACCATGGCGGCAAAATTTTTATTTTCAGAGATGTGCCTTTTTCATCCCAGACGCCATCGCTGTTCGACGATTTCACCCTGAAAGTGTAAATACCCGGGCTCAGGTTTGTGTATTTGGCTCTGCGTGCAGTACCTGCATTAATCCATTCCCTGTCATAGCCTTCCAGGCGATAGGCATAACGATTTCGCGAGGGATTGGCAAAATGCAAGCCTGCATATTCGAAGGTAAGTTCGTTTTGGTTGTATTTCAACGTTATCTGTTCTTGCCGGTTAAGCGGTAATGGAAAAGCATCTTCAAAAACATGCAGTCCTGTAATTGCCGTGACCGGAGGATTTGGATTCGGCTTAAAATCCTGCGGGTTAATAGCAGTGACTCCTTTCGGGCCTCCGATGAACATCCTGCCGTCCATGCCTTTGATAACCGATTGCTGTATAACCGGATAGTTATTCATACCGTCTGCCTCATCATAGGTAATAAAGGACTTTGTTTCAGGATCGAACCGGGCAACGCCACCTGATGTTGCAAGCCAAAGTAGTCCTTGTTTATCTTGCATGATGCCTGGTACGACATTATTCGGCAAACCGTCCTCCGTGGTATAATGATGAATGGTTTTTCCTGTGTTTCTATCCAGCAGGAACAGTCCGTCAGTCAAAGTTGTTACCCAAAATCGATTTAAACTGTCTTCATAAATCTGGAAAATGCCTTCTCCATCGAGATAAGTAGAAAAGGTTTCTGTTTTTTTGTCAAATCGGTCTAAACCGCCATTCTGAGTACAAAACCACAGAACACCCTGATGGTCTGTGTACATTTGCTGTAACTTATTATCACTTAAACTCTTTGGATCATACGGATCATGTTGAAAACGCCGAAAGCGTTTGGTTTTAAAATCGTATTGGTTCAGTCCGCCGCCCCAGGTCCCGAACCACAAATGTTGGTCATCCGTTTGCTTGATAAACATTACATTGGAATTACTTAAACTGTCGGGGTTTGCAGCATCAGCTCTAAATTTTCTATGGCTCTTTCGAACCGGGTTAATGCGAAAAAGGCCCCTTTGCTGTCCTACCCATAGCATTCCTTCCCGGTCTTTAAATACACTTTCTACAGGATTACCCCACAATCCGTCCGGAGCAGGTTTTGTGTCTGAGAATTTTTCAATGTTTCCTGTGGACGGGTCCATTCGAAATAGCTGGCCTGAAAAGGTTCCAATCCAAAGAGTATCTTTGCTTTCCTGACAAAGTGATCTTACGCCATTATTTGCACTAATTTCTTTTGCTCCATATAAGCGAAACCGGCTGAAGGAAGGCACGATCTTGTTGAGGCCGGCACCTTCGGTCCCAACCCAAAGAATACCCTGATGGTCTTCATAGAAGGATAGTACTAAATTACTTGACAAACTTTTCGGATCGCCTGCCTGCCTGTAGGGTGTCAGCGTGTGCGTGGCGGGATCGTAGCGATTGATTCCGCCGGAATGCGTTGCTACCCAGAGCATGCCGGTCTTGTCCCTATGAATAACATCCACTTTAGCGGAGAAGTTACTTGTTTTTATACCCTGGGGGGCATGCAGATGCTTCAAATCATTCGGATCATCGCCCAGCGCTTCAAGCTTAGTTCCCATCGGGTCATAACGATAGAGCCCTGACTGGCAGGTGCCGATATAAATAGCGCCATTGGGCGCTCCGGCAACGGCTGTGACCCGATTATCGCGTAAGGATTTCTCTGTGGTTGGCAGAATATGTGTAAAATTATCTGCGGTTGAATCGTAGCGGTTTAATCCTCCCGTTCTTCCCGCCGGATCTGTGGCATCGCCCGTCCCAACCCACAAATTGCCATCCTGGTCCTCGTATAAGGCGTTTATAACATTGCTGGTAAGACTTTGTTCCTTATTTGTTTCATGGGTGTAGCGAATAAACCTTCCTTTATCGCTATCAAAACGATTGAGACCGTTTTGCGTGCCGACCCAGAAAGTTCCATTTGTGGTCTGAAGGATCACATTCACTGAATCCGAGCTCAACGAAGTTAAATTACCAGGCTCATGTTCAAAGTGAGTAAATTTCTCTTTTCCTGAATCGAACAGGTTAAGACCGCCGCCCCAGGTACCCGCCCAAAGCCTTCCGCCGCGATCTACGTACAGGGCATTGACAAAGTTGTTTGAGAGGGATGTGCTGTCAAGCGGGTCATGCCTGTACGTCTTGATATTGTATCCATCATAACGGCTAAGTCCACATAGACCTCCCACCCAGAGAAAACCCTGTTGATCTTGTACGATGCTATAGATCCAGTCTGATGGAAATCCGTCTGACTTATTAAGGTGATCAAACTGGATATCCTGAGCAAAAAGACCGGAGCTCATTGCCAGAACTAATATCATAAGGCAATAATAGTTTCTAAAAGAAAACTGTTTAATATTTATGCTCATAATCATTCTGTTATTCCAATTTGCAGGATTGAGCAGCTCCAATATTCTGGATTGCAAAAGAACGAACAGTATTGTAACTCATTTTTCATTACTGAGTTTTTATTGGTATTTGGATTATAAATTCAGTTCCTTCACCTTCTTTCGATGTTACAGTAATCTCACCTCCATGCCCCTTAGTTATGATATCGTAACTCATACTCAGTCCCAGACCGGTTCCCTGCCCGCTTGGCTTGGTAGTGAAGAAAGGTTGAAAAATCTTATCCTTTACTTTTTCAGGGATGCCACCGCCATTGTCTTTCACCCGGATCTCAATCTTTCCATCCAGTCTTTTGGTAGTGATGGTAACATTTGGATGGTAATCATTTAGACCCCTCGGGTTTTCAAAACCCGAGGGGTCTGTGTTCGCTAATTTCTGCTTCTCCGAAACGGCATAAAATGCATTATTGATCAGGTTCAACAAGCACTCGTCCCAATATCCTGTGGAACCATAACATTTATTTTGGGCAGACTTTCATCTGCTTCCAATATTAAAGTCAGCATTGAAAGAATTTATCCTTTGCCCTTAAACCGTGATAAGCAAGCCGGAGGTATTCATCAGCCAAAGCATTAATGTCTGTTAATTCTTTTTGTCCGGTTGAAGTTCGCGAATGTTGTAACATTCCTTTAACAATACCATCTGCCCGTTTGCCATGCTCATTTATTTTCTGTTCATTGCCCCTGATGTCGTTTAGGATGATCTTTACTTCCGAATGATTCCCTTTTTCGTATTCCTGATCTGCCTCCCCGATCAATTCCAGATTTACTTCCGAAAAATTATTGACGAAGTTGAGCGGGTTCTGAATTTCATGGGCGATACCGGCGGTGAGTTCTCCGAGGCTCGCCATTTTCTCCGCATGAATCAATTGGGCCTGGGTAGTTTTTAACTGATCATAGGCCGATTCAATTCTTTGTTTTGCTTTCTGCTTTCGCCTGATAATTATGTATAAGAGGATGGCTGTTATTAACAAGGTAAAAGCGATACCTAAAATGGCATTCATCTTCATGCGATTCTGATAGGCGGTTTTTGTGGCTTCAATTTCAGCTTGCCGTTTTTCTTCCTTTGCTATCATATCGCGCATGATCTGAATGTTGCCGGCACCATAGAGGTTGTTACGGCTTTTGCCGGCTTGCTTATAATATTTCAGCGCTTTGGCAGGATCCCCGGATTCAAAAAGTCTGGCCAGGATTTCATCGGCCATTAAACTGCCCTTGGTATAGTTAATTTTTGTAGCCTGCTTTAGGGCCATTTCCGCATAGTAAATCGCCGAATCGGGCTGCTTATAGCGCTCATAGTAATTGGAAATGTCGATGCAGGTGTTGGTAATATGAAAAATATCCCCGTTTCTTACGGTCATTTCCAGCGAAGTAAACAGATCTTTCAAAGCAAGGTCAGGCTGATTGCGTTTTAAATACATTTTTGCCCTCAAATTGTACCAGGGAGGATAAACGTTATAAACATCCGGATAAAAGGAGTAATTTAAAGTTCCGAAAGAGCGGTAGGACTCGTCCAGATAAAAATCTGCCGAATCGGTTTGATTCAGCTTATCAAAGATCATTGCCAGATAAAACTGCCCATAAGCCACCCCCACAATGTCATTGCCCCCCAATTCAGTCATTTGTTGGAAATACATTTTAGCTTTCTCGTAATCTCCAATTTCAATGTATAACTCGCCGAGGACAGAATATACAGGGCCGATTCCACCGGCAATCTGAACGGGCAGGTCTTTTCCCAGTCTGATGGCTTCTAAACCAATTTCCATGGCCTGCGGAAGCTTGCCTGACCTGAGCAGGGCATAGGCCATAAAACTCATTGCGCCCATTTGTGCGGGAATGTTATCGTCTTTTTTTGCTAAACGGAATGCCTTTTCAGCATAATAATATGTAGAATCGGAATTGCTGTACTCAAAGCTTTCAGCTAAATGTATCAAAGCCTGCACCCTGGATGAATCAGCAAGGGCTGCGCGCAATTCCATTTGCAGACTATCGCGCAGGTCTGAATTATTTTCCGGAGTTTTCTCCCCGAATGCAGCAAGGCTGATCGCCATAAATATTAAATGCAGAAGATATGTTTTCATGCTTTAAGCTTTAATCGGCAATTGAATGATAAATTCAGTCCCTTCGCCTGCTTTTGTTTCAACACTCAATTCGCCTCCATGCGCCTTGATAATATCATAGCTCAAACTCAATCCCAATCCGGTCCCCTGGCCTGTTGGCTTGGTTGTGAAGAAGGGTTGGAAGATTTTGTCTTTGACTGAATCAGGAATTCCATTTCCATTATCTTTCACCCGGATCTCGATTTTATTATCCAGCTTTTTGGTAGTGATGGTGACTACTGGATTGTAATCATTTAGACCCCTCGGGTTTTCAAAACCCGAGGGGTCTGTGTTCGCTGATTTCTGCTTTTCCGAAACAGAGTAAAAGGCATTATTGATCAGGTTGAGCAGCACCCTGCCGATATCCTGAGGAACTACATTGACTTTTGGCAGATTCTCATCTGCTTCCAGTTTGAAATCGGCATTGAATGATTTATCCTTAGCCCGCAATCCATGGTAAGCAAGATGCAGATACTCGTCAGTAAGGGCATTCAAATCAGTAAGCTGTTTTTCACCCGTTCCTGCCCTCGAGTGTTCAAGCATACTTTTTACAATATTGCTGGCCCTTTTGCCATGGTCGTTAATCTTTTCAAGGTTTAGCAAAAGGTCAGCAGCAATGGACTTCACATCGTCGCTTTCACCTTTTTGAAGCCCTTCATTAAGTTCTTTGATCAGATCGGCGCTTACTTCTGCAAAATTATTCACGAAGTTGAGCGGGTTCTGAATTTCATGGGCTATGCCGGCTGTGAGTTCGCCAAGGGAAGCCATCTTTTCAGCATGAACCAGTTGCGTTTGCGTTGCTTTCAAATCGCTTAATGTTTTTTCAACCCGCTCTTTGGCTTTTTCCAGTACCACGAAATCCTGGTAACGGGCATAGGCAAATGAAAATGCCTCAGCCAGCGATTTCACCAGTTCTATCTTTTCATCACTGAGTTGTTCTGTATTTCCAATATAGAGCATCCCCTGGGCAAAAGGTATAAAATGCAGGTGCAGCGAATCAGGAGGTGCAGCAGCACCCTGGTATTCCTCTTCGGCTTTGACCTGCCTGAGTTTCATCATCTCGTGCATCCATTCAATGAACTCTTCCCTGTTCCAGTGTTCCTGGTAAACCTCTTTTTTCTTCCAGCTTGCTACCGTATTCCTGGTCAGATTATTAGAATTGAAAGCGAGGTGCAGGGCGGCCAGGGAATTTCCTTCCGGCGTTGTGAGGTATACATCCACATTCTTTTTCTGTTCATTAATGATAAAGATGCCGCAACGGAAAAAAGGGACCTCAAGAGTTTTGAGTTCGCGCCAGATGAGTGGTGTCAATTGCTGCAGGTCCTCGGCTTTACGCATGCTTGCTATCTGTCCCCTGATCCGGTCGAGGGCAGTTTGCTTGATGGCTTCCCCGGCCTGTTCTTCCGCCTTTTTTATATCCAGGAAGCGGGTGTAAGCGAAATCAAATACATCGGCAAAGCGCCTGGCAATGTTCAGGTTTTCCTCCGGAAGTTTTTCCTCCGAAATCAAAGCCAGGTAACCCAGTTTAAAATAAAGAAATTGCGAATATGTTTTTTCAGGCATCATTTTAAGATATCTGGCTCTTTCTTTATGTGAGAAATGATTTTGTTCTGCAATGGCAGTTAAAAACCGGATTCGTTTTTCGCCTGTCAGTTTTTCGCATGAAACACCCTTTTTGATCTTCAGGCCTTTTACATATTCCTCGTACCATTCAGGGGTCCTCTTTTCCAGGATCTTCAATGCATCCCGGAGCGATGACCTGGAAAAGGGCTTGACCGCAACATTGCTTCTTGCCCGCCAGATCTCCATACTGTCTTTAATTTCATCTATAACGACTATGGAACAGCCGATGATCTTAACCGTGAGCCTGGTTAATTCCGCAAAAAAGACATCGGTCACTTTTCCGACTTCTTCACTTTTTTGCATACCAAGTGCATGGGAACGGATCCGTTCAAGGCTGGCTTCAATCTGAGCTTCCCTGGCCTGGGCTTCGGCTTTTTGAAGATCAAGAAAACGGCGATAAGTTAAATTGAATACATCTGCAAAACGATCCAGTAATTTTATTGATTCTTCCGGTAATGGTTCAGGTGTGGTTGTCAATATCATACCCTGCGAAAAGAAAGCAACGCTGTGTATCCGATGTTCCCTAACTAAATCAGCTTTAATTGTCATACCCATTACTTCCCGCACATACCGGATCCAATCATCTAATTCCTTTCCGCTCAGGTCAATGACAATCGATTTCTTTTTTTCTTTCCACGCATTATAAACTCGTTTTCCCGTTGTCGGCTCATCAAGACTCGCATTAAAGTGATGATTGATCTTGGTACCTTGCTGATCAGTAGCCCAGACTTCCAGAATATTGTCTGCTTCTTTAATCAGGCAGATGTTTATCCGCTCAGGTGTAACGCCAAGCTCTGTCATTTGCTGAAATAGGATCGCTGCCGTTTCAGCCAGTTCTTCACTGTTGTGCATGGCCATGGTACGGGCCCGAACCCGCTCAAGCGCGGCTTCGATCTCCAGCTCCCTGTTCTTTTTTGAAAGATCTTCTGTTTTTTCATCCACCAGTTTCTGCAGTTCCGCGTTCTTTTTTTTCCATTCATTCAAATGCCAGGTGTCGCCTTCTGTTTCGACGGCCTTTGATCCATGCAAATGAACCAGTTTCCAGGCATTTTCACTGTACTCAAAAACAGATGTCAGCCTCAATGGAATCAGGTTACTGTTGCCATCAATGACCATAGTGACCTCAAATTCATCCATGTACAGGGCAATGTCCTCATCCGGACTTATCCTGTGATGTACAGGTATCATGTTTATATGCATTTCAATACCGGCACCCTGCTCACGCTGATCAAGCACAATTTTTACCAGGCGTTTTATATCCAGGACTTTTTCATCCACAGTGGTCCCATAGCCAGTCACATCCCCGGCCACAAGTTCATAAATCCTTTCGACCGGAAAATCATACAACATCAGGTCGATGTATGCATCATATGCTTTCTTTAACTGTTTTTCCTTTTTTGAATCCATGTGCTGAATCAATTATTTGGCAATCGAATAATAAACTCTGTACCTTCACCTACTTTCGTTTCCACACTCAATTCTCCGCCATGCGCCTTGATAATATCATAACTTAAACTCAATCCTAATCCTGTTCCCTCACCAGTTGGCTTGGTTGTAAAGAAGGGTTGGAAGATTTTGTCTTTGACTGAATCAGGAATTCCATTTCCATTATCTTTCACCCGGATCTCAATTTTATTATTCAGCTTTTTGGTAGTGATCGTGACTACTGGTTTGTAATCATTTAGACCCCTCGGGTTTTCAAAACCCGAGGGGTCTGTGTTCGCTAATTTCTGTTTCTCCGAAACGGCATAAAAAGCATTGTTGATCAGGTTCAGTAATACCCGTCCAATATCCTGTGGAACTACATCTACTTTCGGAAGATCGGGATCGGCTTCCAGTTTAAAATCCGCATTGAAAGATTTGTCTTTTGCCCGCAATCCGTGATAGCTCAGGCGCAAGTATTCATCGGCCAGGGCATTGATATCTGTCGATTCTTTTTGGCCGCTTGAACTGCTTCGGCTGTGCTGCAACATCCCTTTTACAATGGCATCGGCGCGTTTGCCGTGCTCACTTATTTTTTGTTCATTTCCTTTGATATCGTTCAGGATGGTTTTTACTTCCCTATGATTCCCCTTTTGGTATTCTTCATCTGCCTCCCCGATCAATTCCAGGTTTACTTCTGAGAAGTTATTGACGAAGTTCAGGGGGTTCTGGATCTCATGGGCAATGCCCGCGGTAAGTTCACCCAGGCTTGCCATCTTTTCTGCATGAACAAGTTGCGATTGGGTAGTTTTAAGTTCGTGGTAAGCTTTCTCTATCTCCTTTGCCTGGGCTAGTTCCCTGATTTGCGCTTTCCCCCTTTCAATCCGGATAAGCCTTTGCTTTTGGAAACGATCTGCAATTAAAAGGCCTCCAATAAATAGTAAGCCATAAATACTGTAAGCCCACCAGGTTTGCCACCAGGGTGGAAGTATGGTAAAGCTGAATTCAGCAGGGTCACCCCATTTGCCGGAAACGCCTTTGGCCTCCACTTTATAATTGTACTTCCCCGGCGATAGGTTAAAATAAGTTTTTGATGAAGAATTATCCTTATTGTAAACCCAGGTTTCATCTGCTCCTTCCAATATATACCTGTAGGCGATCTTATCCCTGTTGAGGACGCACAGGTTGGTATAGCTGAACTTTAAAGAATTCTGATGATAGGGAAGCCTGAGCCCCAAAGGAACCCTATAAGGTAAGGATAGGCTATCCCAATGGATATTATTTTCAAAAACATAGCCTGAATCTGGTGGAAGCGTATTCTTTGTGAATACTTGTTTGCCATTGCTGGATAAGAGGGTGTCTTCCGTTTCAAAATAGGACAGAAAAGCCGCATTACTTTCGAAGGAAGGGTTCTCATCCAGGATATGCAAACCGGTAATATAAACCGGACATGGCGTAGTATCTGTCACAGGATCCTGTGTCAGAATGGTCAATTTATTATTGGGCGATGTGCCAAACCAAAGTTGACCGTTATTTAGGACTAAACCCGCATTTCGTTTATAGTCATTTGATGGAAAACCCTGTGCTTCTGCATATCTGAAAAAATGCCAGGGTGTATTTTGATCGGATGGAGGGCTTACCAGGATAAGTCCATTTACGCTGCCAATGTAAACAGTTCCCTCCTTTTCACGTAAATCGTAGAGTTCATCCGGAACGAGGCCTTCTGCTTCCCCCAGGTTGGTGATGCTTTGATTGAGAGGATCAATGACCGAAAGACCATCTGTTGTTGCCACCCACAATTTGCCATCTTCACTCATCATCATCTTCATGATATTGTTATGGCATAAACCTTCCTGTTCCCGTAAATGTTGGATAGTGTTTTTATCAGGATCCAGAATAGCCAGTCCATGATCTGTACCTACCCAGTAACGTCCTGATCCATCAACTTCAATACAAAAAACAAATCCGCTGTTCAACTGGGGTGATGACCCCGGGAGCATTTTTAAACTGTTTATTGCCGGATTGTACACCGTTAATCCACCTGAAGTGGCCAACCAGTAATTCCCTTTTTTATCTTTTATGGCATCAAGTACCCTGTTTGCCAGGTTTATATCATTTATATACCGGGTTATTATATTTTCAGACCGGTCTATCAAATAAAAACCCTTTATGCCATCGACGAAAATTTTATCTTTTTCTAATTCCCTGATGAATGAAATTCTATTATTAGCTGAATTATCATATATTATGGACTGACCGATTGTTTTAATGGTTCCTGTTGAAGAATTAAAAATATCTATATTGTTTCGTGAACCCATCCAAATATCTCCCCGATGGTCTTGTTCGAAACTCCAAATTTCACTATTGGTCAGACCATTCGACTCATCAAGGTGCTCGGGAAAAGGTCCGTCAGGGTCCAGCAGCAGGATGCCTTTAGTAATTGTAGCTATCCAGATCACCCCCTTTGCATCTTTCATTGCACAGCTAAATTTTTGAGGTAAAACGACGGGACTATTTGTGACTATCGTTTTCATCTGTGTGCGATCTTTACTGAGCACTTTTATGGTATCATTTTTTATAATCCATAACCTTCCCTGATTATCTTCCTCATATAAAAGCGCATTCCCATAAAATCCATTTTTATCGTTTATGGTAGTGACTGTGTTTTTTTCTAACGAAATGGCCATGGCTCCGTTTCCGGCAGATAACCACATCCTGTGATCTGAATCCTCAAAAAAATGACTAACGGCACGATTCAAGATGTCTGAGTAGTCTTCCCGGCCTTTCCCGATGAGGCTTAATACGGCTTGGCCATGACTAAGATGATTGAGCCAAATATTGTGGTCATGATCCTCGATTAATCGAAACCCACTTTCAAAACCAGGATTGGTGATTCTTCGCAAATGCTTCATTTCACTATCCATCACCCACGTGGCTTTTAGCCATTCTATCATCCAGATGTTATCCTGATAATCACAGAGGAGGGTAAGGATGGTTTTCTTTGCCAGAAAATGAGTTTCAGTTCTTTTTTTGAAATCCAGTACGTAGACTCCATTATTTCCCGTGGCCACCCAAAGTTTACCACCCTGGTCCAAAGCAATATCCCAGATGTTACTGTAATCGTAGGTATATAAATCTTTCCCATTGTACAAACAAAGTCCACCTTCAAATGTGGCAATCCAATAGCTCCCGTCTTCGTTCTGAAGCATTTTTCTGATTTCGTTCGAGGGCAGTCCCTCACTTGATGAAAGCTGCAACATACCTGAAGATGTCCCGTTCAGGATACGTGGTTTGTTCATTCTGGTGACCAGTGGCGTGGGAAGGATGGATGTTTCCTTTTCAAGCGCAAGGGTGTCAAATTCCAGCGGAATATTCTTCTGAGGTTCATATTCCAATGGATATTCTTTGATGGGAGATTTGATAGCTTTGAAATCATTAATGCTAAAAGCTCGAACAGGTAATTTATCAATATCCAGGGGGTAAGTTTTCGGAGCAGGAATACTATCAGGATCAACCACTTCCCATTCGATGGATTGGGGGGCAGAAAGCTCAAATGATCTGGTTACTGGAACTTTGAAAGCCGTTGGGTCCTGGTCATGCAGGTCTCTCGCTCGCTGATTACAGGAAGAAAGGGCCGCAAAAATGATTATGCCAATGATATATAAATAATTAGTTTTCCTCATAGTCTTTTTTGGTTTATGGCTCCTTTTCATTAATTGTTGGGTAAAATGATAATAAATTCAGTCCCTTCGCCTTCCTTCGTTTCCACATTTATTTCCCCACCGTGTGCTTTGATAATATCATAACTTAAACTTAATCCCAGTCCTGTTCCCTGGCCGCTTGGCTTTGTCGTAAAAAAGGGCTGAAAAATCTTATCCAGGACAGCCTTTGGAACCCCATTACCATTGTCTTTCACCCGGATCTCAATTTTATCATCCAGTTTTTTGGTAGTGATGGTGACTACTGGTTTGTATTCATCTAGACCCCTCGGGTTTTCAAAACCCGAGGGGTCTGTGTTCGCTAATTTCTGCTTCTCCGAAACAGCATAAAATGCATTGTTGATCAGGTTGAGCAGTACCCGGCCTATATCCTGGAAAACCAAATTTACTTTAGGCAGATTCTCGTCTGCGTCGAGCCTGTAATCGGATTGGAAGGACTTGTCTTTGGCCTTTAAGCCATGATAAGCCAGTCGTAAATATTCATCGGCCAAAGCATTAATGTCTGTTGCTTCTTTCTGACTGCTGCCGGCACGGCTGTGTTGCAGCATGCCTTTTACTATGGCATCGGCGCGCTTACCGTGGTGATTGATTTTTTGTTCATTTTCTTTAATGTCTTTTATGATTTCATCTTCATTTTCAATATTCCGGATTTCTTTTTTTCTATCTTCTTCTAATTCTGAAATCAATTCCATATTCACTTCCGAAAAATTATTAACGAAGTTCAGTGGATTTTGAATCTCATGGGCAATACCGGCGGTGAGTTCTCCCAGGGAAGCCATTTTTTCAGAATGAATAAGTTGTGATTGGGTGGCCTGTAACTTTGTGTATGCATTTTGCAGAATTTTATTCGCTTTTTGTTTTTGACGTGATTGGCGATAAAATCCCCCGGCTACCAGCAATATCACAAAAAGACCTGCCAGCAAAGAATAGATTCTGATCTTACCCTTAGTTTCTAATTTTTCCTTTTCCAGTTCCTCAAGCCGGAGCTGTTTTTTAAAGGTTATATTCTGATAGTCAAGCAGGTTTTTCCTATCCACATTATTGAGGCTATCACGTAATACAGAGAATAATTGCAGATATTTTAAAGTACTGTCGCGGTTTTGTTGACTGCTATAAACATCTGAAAGGAGTTTATAGACGCGTGCCATATATTGGGGCTGTCCGATAATTTTTGCATTTGCCAGGCCTTTCCGGGCATAATACAGGCTGGAATCGGGTTTTTGTAAAATATCGTATAATTCCGAAATTCCATCATAGCTGACTCCAAGACTGGTTAGATTATTTTGTTCAATATTCGCTTGTGCCGCCTTCTGGTAATAAATCAGGGCCTCGTTATAATTTCCTTTTTGCCGGTAAATATCTCCAGTGATGTTTAAAATTACACCTTTGTATTTTTTTACGGTAATGAAGTTCAATGCTTTTTTTTCAAGAAGAAGTGCTGAATCCAACTTATTAAGGCGTAAATAAACATTTCCCAGGTTCATATTTGCTAATGAAAGCAAAAATGAATCCTGAACAACTTCAGCCAGGCTTATGGCTGTATAGTAATTTGAAATTTGCTTTTTGGTATTTCCGGTTTTGCCATACAAATGGCCCATGTTGTGATAAATGAAGCCTAATACATCAAGCCGCACATTTTCTGGTGTCTGGCCTTTTGGAATATCCCAGGTATATTTTTCACTGGAAGGGTCCTCAGCTATTTTTAAAGCTTTCAAAAATGATTCAAGCGAACTGGGGTAATTGCCTGATTTATACAACATATAACCTTTAAGCTCTAATGCGTCTGCTTCTTTAATTTTTAATTTTAATTTTTGAGCAAGTGGTATAGTTCGATTCAGGTAAATAAGGGAACTGTCAAAATTTATTTCAAGATAAAATATGCCAAGTTGGAAATTAAGATCCATACGGAGGGTATCATTGGCGGCATTCTTTAACGCAACATGCAGGCTGTCCAATTGTTTCTGCTCCTGCTGTGCCGATACAAAAACCGGAAGTAAAAGAAGCAAGGCTATTTTTATAAATAATTTCATGAAATTTATTTATGTTGTTGGTAATTGAATGATAAAATCAGTTCCTTCGCCTTCTTTCGTCTCTACCAGCAATGCACCGCCATGCGCTTTGATAATATCATAGCTTAAGCTTAATCCCAATCCTGTTCCCTGCCCGCTTGGTTTTGTCGTAAAAAAGGGCTGAAAGATTTTATCTTTGACCGAATCAGGTATTCCATTCCCGTTATCTTTCACCCGGACTTCAATTTTATCATCCAGCTTTTTGGTAGTAATGGTAACTACTGGTTTGTATTCATCTGGACCTCTCGGGTTTTCAAAACCCGAGGGGTCTGTGTTCCTTAGTTTCTGCTTCTCCGAAACAGCATAAAAAGCATTATTGATCAGGTTGAGCAAGACCCTGCCGATATCCTGCGGCACCACATTTACCTTCGGCAGGTTTTCATCGGCTTCCATCCCGAAGTTTGCATTAAAGGATTTATCTTTTACCCGGAGGCCGTGATAGGAGAGTCTCAGGAATTCATCGGCCAGTGCATTGATGTCAATAGGGCGTTTTTCTCCCTTGCTGGTACGGGAATGTTCGAGCATTTCTTTTACGATGCTGCTGGCCCGCTTTCCGTGTTGTGAAATTATCGCAAGGTTCTGGATCAGGTCGGCAGTAATTTCTTTCACGTCCTCTAAGTTTCCCTTATCGAGCTCTTCGTTCATTTCCTTTGCCAGTTCGGCACTCACTTCCGAGAAATTATTGACAAAGTTCAGCGGGTTCTGTATTTCGTGGGCAATTCCAGCGGCCAGTTCACCGAGGGAGGCCATTTTTTCGGATTGGATAAGCTGTGCCTGGGCAACTTTCAGTTCAAGATATGATTTTTCGATCTCCCTTGCCTGTTCCAGTTCCCGTTTCAAGTTGTGTTGCCGCTCGCGTACGATCAGGCGGCGGCGCTGGATACGGTCAATCAAATAAATGAAAAGGATGAGGAGCAATCCATAAAAAAGGTAGGCGGGCCAGGTGCGGTACCAGGGTGGCAGGATCACAAAGCGGTAAGCAGCTGGTTCGCTCCATATACCAGCAGGGCTTTGAGCTTTAACCAAAAAGGTGTATTCACCGGGAGGCAGGTTGCCGAATGCTGCCGAAGATTTGGTAGCCGGATGACTCCAATCTTTGTCGTATCCTTCTAGTTTGTATTGGTAATGAACCAGGAATGACCTCCGGGTTTCCACACCCACAAAGTCGAAACTGATGTTGTTGAAAGCGTATGGTAATTCTAGATTTTGAGGAATTGCCCAAAAGGCTGATATGCTGTCGAAGCGAATGGAGCTGAAGTTCGCGATGAGTGAATCCCGCTCAGTATCGCTTAAAATTTTTCCGTAAACAAGCTTCTCGTCATTTTGATACGGCGCAACGAAATTACTGAAGTCCGACGTTTGCATGCTCTTATTTCGTCCCTTTTGCAGTGAATACCAACTAATAGTTTCATTATTGATCTTCACATCCTGGATGAAGATGCCTGGTGCTTTTGTGCTTTTTCGAATCCGGCCATAATCGAAACGTATAAGTTTATCGCCGGTTCCGGCCCATAGACCACCGTGGCTATCGATGAACATGCTGTTGTTATTGCTGATGTCTTTTATTGGAAATCCTGATTTCTGGTTGAAATTTTCGATACCGGATTTCGCAAGCTTCTTTCCTGAAGGATCCAATCCACCCTTCAGCACTGTAATTCCTTCGTTGGATCCAATGAAAATGTTTCCTGTGCTATCTTCCAGGATATTATACACCACATTGTTCGAGAGACCATCGTTGCTTGAATAATTTTCGAAAATAGATTCGCTGATCTTCGATGAGCTTTGATTGACCAGCTTATCGACCACGCTTTTTCTGATAACAGAAATCCCTCCGCCCCAGCTTCCTATAAGAATATTCCCTGAGCTATCCTCCAGTACCGATGAGAGTTTATTGTCAGGAAGTCCCTGATCTATCTTGAAATTGATGAAGCTATCGCCATTAAAAATGCTTAGACCACCCCTTGTAGCAAACCAGATATTTCCGGCTTTATCTTCCATGATATCCCATACTGTATTATGGATCAATCCCTGGTCAGTTGTGAAATTTGTAAAGGATTTACCGTCAAATTTACTTACACCCCCTTCATAGGTTCCTATCCAGAGATTTCCCTGACGGTCCTCGTATAGACTCACAACATATGTGTTTATAAGTCCCTGATCTCTTGTGTAATCATAAAAGAATTTGCCATCAAATTTGAAAAGGCCGAAAGGTGAACCCAGCCAAAGCTTATTTTTCCGGTCGCTAAGCATCGCAATGATATAATTGTTGGGTAATCCCTGTGCTGTTGAATAATTTATAAATGAAGATGTTTTGCCATCAATCTTTTGATGAATGAGTTTAGTGATTCCAGCGTCATTCGTGCCAAACCAAAGGTTTCCCCCTGAGTCTTGGGTAACAGAAAAAACCACTGTTCCCGGCAATCCTTGTTTTTCGGTGAATCCGAGGATGCCCCGGCCGTCATAACGGCACAGGCCTCCGCCCAGAGTTCCGAACCAAAGGCTTCCGGCATCATCTTCGGTGATGCAGCAAATGATGTTGTGCGAGAGTCCCTGGGCAGTGGTCAGGTTGAGGAAGGTGCCATCTTTTTTGTTAAATCCTGAAACACCTCCACCTGTGCCGAACCAAACCTTGCCTGACTGATCCACCGTGCTGCAACGGATGTTGTTATTCACCAATCCATTGTCTGTTGAATAAAGCTTGCATTTTTCTTTACTGACTGGGTCATACCTGAATGCACCATTGTTTGTTCCGAACCAAAATTCACCATCCCGGTCCTCGACAATTGTCTGAACATTCCGGATCTTCATTCCTGCCTCCTTAAAAACATCGGTAAAGGATTTGCTTTTACCGTAATCATATTTAAAAACACCCTTTTCTGTGGCAAACCAAAGCGTTCCGTTTTTATCCTGCAGGATGTCGCGCACAAAATCACCCTGTAAACCATCTTTGTTTTCAAAATTGAAAAACTTCACATGGCCTTGACTATTTTCTGAAGCTTCTATCAGGCTCAGGCCCTTTTGGGTTCCGATCCAGATATTCCCTTCCCTGTCTTCGAGGATTTTGTTGATGTCGTTGTCGGGAAGGCCCTGTTTAGTTGTATAATTCATGAATGACCTGCCATCGTATACGCTGATTCCACCATAGGTACCGAACCAGATGTTGCCATGTCTGTCTTCGGTAATACAGTTGATCAGGTTGTGGATCAAGCCGTTCGACGAACTGAAGTTGGTGAAGGATTTGCCGTCATATTTGCTCACTCCGTTACCGGAAGTGCCGAACCAGAGGATGCCGTTGTGATCTTTGAAACCACAAATAATGCTGCTCATGGCAAGGCCTTCCTCGGTGTTGTAATTCTTCATGGGAATGAAAAAGTCAGCCGGATTTTTAAGGGGAGCCTTAAAATCCGACACAGCACTTTTCTTTGGAGCCGGAAGATCTGCCAAAAAATGAACTTCGGGCTTACCCGCTTTGACAATTACCGGGGCCGAAAACGAATTATTTTGTATGGATGTATCCTTTGTGGCCTGTTTAGATTTGGATTGACAGGCCGCCAGCAAGATGAATATCATCCCTGTTATCAATAGCTTTCCGGTAATTCGCTTATTTGACATTTACTAACATTTTAATTTAATGGTAATAAGATGATAAACTCCGAACCTTCTCCTGTACTGGAATTTACTTTAATTTCACCCCCGTGTGATTTAACAATATCATAACTCATACTCAATCCCAAGCCGGTCCCTTCACCTGTGGGTTTGGTGGTGAAAAAGGGTTGGAAGATTTTATCCTTAACCGAATCCGGAATGCCGTCTCCATTGTCTTTCACACAAATCTCGATTTTATCATCCAGCTTTTTGGTAGTGACGGTGACTTTTGGTTTGTAAGCATTTAGACCCCTCGGGTTTTTAAGACCTGAGGGGTCTGTGTTCGCTAATTTTTGCTTCTCCGAAACGGCATAAAAAGCATTATTGATCAGGTTGAGCAAAACTCTGCCAAAATCCTGGGGCACCACATTCACTTTCGGTAAATTCTCATCTGCTTCAAGTTTAAAATCGGAATTGAATGATTTGTTTTTTGCCCTGAGGCCATGATAGGACAGGCGCAGGAATTCATCCGCCATTTTATTGATATTGATGAATTTTTTCTCGCCGATGCTCCTGCTGCTATGGTGTAACATGCCTTTTACAATGGTGTCGGCGCGTTTGCCGTGAAAGCTGATCTTCTGTTCGTTATCTGCAATATTATCAGCGAGGGAGATTACTTCCTTCATGTCGCCCTTGGAGGCTTCGTCTTTTAGCTCTGCTATCAATTCCGAATTGAGCTCCGAAAAATTATTTACGAAATTCAGGGGGTTCTGTATTTCATGGGCAATGCCGGCAGTAAGCTCTCCAAGAGAGGCCATCTTCTCCGCATGGATGAGTTGCTTTTGGGTAGTTTTTAATTCATGATAGGCTTTTTCGATCTCTTTGGCCTGGGCAAGTTCCCTTGCACTGATCAGCTTTCTTTCCCTTTCCAGCAAGCGTCTTCTCTGGATGCGGTCGACTGCAAAAACTGCCAAGATGAAGAACATCCCATAGATGACATATGCCCACCATGTTCTCCAGAACGGGGGGTGGATGATAAATGAATACGATGCTTCGTTGGTCTTGATGCCATTGGAGGTTGTACCCCGCACCTGGAAAGTGTATTTCCCAAATGGAAGGTTCTGGTATTCTGCGAATGTAATTCCGCTTGGCCTGGACCAGCCTTTATCATAGCCTTCAAGAAAATGTTCGTAGTTAGTTTGTCGCGGTTCCTTGAAATTCAATGCTGCGTAATTGATAATGAACGAATTCTGAGAGTAATCCATTTTTCCCGGGAAATTCATAAAATAGGGATTGTCTTCCACAGAAACAGAAGAAATAACCAGGGGAAAACTTTCTTCTTCCTGTTTGTCAATATAGAGCCCGATACCATCATAAAATTCAAGCATATTTCCAAATCCATCCATGATCGAATTGCCGGGCCCGCCACTAACGATGCTTTCATCGTTGTAGAAAGCCTGGAATGCAGATCCATTGATCTTCAGCGCTCCTGTAAGGCAGGAAAAATAGACATTGCCCCTGAATTGATCCGTGACCGGATTTGTGATATTAGTAGCGGGAAGGCCTTCTTTTTTCGTGTAAAAGTCAAGTCTGGTTCCATCGAAGATTACCAGCCCCCTGTTGCGGAGCCGGATGTACAGCCGGTCACCCACCTGGATATTTGTCATGGTCCCGGCAACGCTGGCCCCCTTTAGGATCCTGAAATCGGCATTTTCGTTTGTACTGTCACCCAGTGAAACAAATTTTTCACCATTGAAAACATAAAAGTCACCTACGGTCAGGAAATACATACCGCTCTTTAAATTACCGACGTAATGCAACTGTCCTGCAGGTATATCCCAACTTTCAGGTGGCTTTTCCCAGGATGTCCCATCATAGATCATGATCTTTGTCGGGACTGAAGTAATGTCTTTCAGGTCATCTGAGAAGGTCCCGAAGAACCAGAGCCGACCATTGTTATCCTCATGCAGATCGAAAAGCTGGTATTTCTTGGCATTATCGGCTTCGCTGAATGGTGAGGCAATTTTTTTCATTTGATCGCCATCCAGTTTGCTTAAAAAATAATCCGCTGCGATCAGGTTCGTTTCAGCCGGTCTGACATAATTTTGCCAGGCATAAATCTCTCCGTTTTTTGTTTCACGAACGCTCGTTGTATTATAGGGTTTGCCATCCTGATCCATGATATTATTATGTTTCAGGATTTGTTCCCCCTCACTGTTTGTAATCTCCCTGACCATAGTAAGACCTTTTGAGGTAGGAATCCATATCCTTTGTTTGCTGTCCTGGTAAGCTTTGAATGTTATATTTGAGGCCAGTCCGTCTTCTTCAGTGAAGGCACGGATTTTTTTACCATCCCAAACATTCATCCCAACATTATAAGTCCTGGCATAAGTTGGTAATTCAGAATAGGAATATGAAATCCATACCAATCCATTCCTGTCAGTAAATAATTGTAATATAAAGCTCTGGTTTGAAACCAGGCCGTCCTCAACTGTGAGCATCCTGG
The DNA here is from genome assembly GCA_963787195.1 of uncultured Bacteroidales bacterium. Taxonomy (GTDB): domain Bacteria; phylum Bacteroidota; class Bacteroidia; order Bacteroidales; family JAGOPY01; genus CAWBCI01. The sequence goes on along the minus strand of CAWBCI010000014.1, from coordinate 48,275 downwards.
AATTATTGTGGTAATATATCGCAAGGCCTTTGGAAGTTGTTGAAGTCAGCATCGTTCCTTCGTGTAATTCATACCTGGCCCCCATATTAAATGCATCATACTTTACCCATTGATTGTCTTTGAGATAAAAGAGCTGATCCGGATATTTGGAGCTCTGGTTTTCGTTTGAGCTGGGAAGGACCAGAAGTTCAGGGAAAGATTTGTTGGCTTTTATGAATAAGGCTGAAGCAAAGCGAAAATCATGAATAATATTGCCTGATTTGAGGTTTTTCAGCGGATAGATTTTCTCCAGGATGTCTGAAGCCTTCCATTGTCCGTCTTTATATTCATAAATTGTTTTATTCTTCCCGTTAAATGTCTCAGCATCTGTCCTGAAGGTAGTCAGGAACAATTTATCCATTGAAACACTGTAATAGACTTCCAAAGGATAATTACCATTTCCAAGAATGGTATTAAGATCAATAATCTGGTGAAAGCTATTGCCATCGTACATCAGCACCCCATAATTGGTTTGGTAAGTACTAGCATTGTTCAGTCCTGAAAAAGCCAGCCAGGTATTTCCGTCACGATCGATGGCAGTGACTTCATTCCCCGGATAAATATCGGCACCCTGCAGGTTAATACCTTCCGATTCATCTATCCTACGGAATTTTCCGTCCTTAAAAAGTGCAATATAAGATCCCTCCCTTGACTGTGTATTATGACCGAATGAATTGAAGATAAGGTCGCCGTAGGGGGTCTCAATCATTCCCGTAGCATTGTCGAGAGGAAAAGAGGCGGAATCATATACGGTAAATTTCCCATCCTCAAATTTTGTCAGGCCGCCATTGTTATTTTTATCCACATATGGGGTCCAGGAACCGATCCATATCCTGCCTTTACTGTCGGCATCAAGCATTCCGATCATCTGGCCGTCCAGGCCGTTTATCCTGTAGCCTTCCTTTTCAGTGTATACCTTGTAATCCTTACCCTTGATGACGATGAATTTTTTGGGAGAGGCAAGATAAAGAATGTCATTGAGCGAATCGTAATACAGGTTTTGCATTTTAGGCAGGCCGATATCCGCTCCTACTTCTTCAAACTCATATCCATTGAAACGGGTGGTGCCTTCAATACCGGAAATCCAGATAAACCCGTCCTTAGTCTGTGCAATTTTTGAAATATTCGTAGTAGGCAGGCCATCCTTGGCGGTATAGAGCACTATGTTGGCATTGGCCTCGGTCCGCTGCTTTTCCTGCGAAAGAACTGTAGAAACAGTCATCAGCAGGCAAGCGGTTAATATGTACACTAAATATTGTTTCATTTTGTTAACAGTTGTGCAGCTCTGGCTTCCAATTGCTCTGTGGGCGGCATTTGACGGATTTTTTTGAATATCTTAATTATTAAGTGCCATTTTTATCAGGTTTCTGATTTCAGAAATTTTATCGAGTGCGTTTTCACCGTTTCTGATAAAACCTCTTCTGTTATCCTGGTATAATTTAAAAAGTGTAATGGTCGAAGGCGTTTCAAAAAATTCAGCGGAATTTGAAGGCTGACAGTAAACTTTCCATTTAAAATCCTTAAAATCTCTTATAATTAATGGTGTCCAGTCTTTATTAAAGGATTTCTCAACGTCATTTAAGGCTTGATAAACACGGTAGAGGGTTTCATCATAATAAGAAATAAGCGACAATTGAAGTGGCTTATCAGAGATGTTTTCCAGCCCTTTGGCCTTCAACATTTCATAAGCACTTGATTGAGCCCTGAAACGCTCAAAACATATGATCTTGCCCATCCAGTAGTTCAGGCTATCACTATAGTTTTTTAATTTAACCTGAACCAATAGCCTGTCAGTTAAATGTATGGCGAGTTTTGCGTTCGACAATTCAGAGGATAATGAAACTGAATCCTGTGCAAGATTTTGGTCGATAAGAGCAAGAATCTCATGTTCAAATTTTTTATCTTTTCGCCCTTCATTCCAATTATTAACCTGCAATGCAATTAAAATACCGATCACCACCAGCACAATCTCACCAACAGCATAGCGCAGGTAGGCACCCGCTCTTTTTTGCGCGGCCAGTTGTTGGCGGATATTTCTGAAAACTCGTATCATGCGTTTGTTTTTTGTTCTTTTTCTATAAGCTCCAATATTTCAACTGTTAATTTTTGGGCTTCCTGTTGTTTTTCTTTTAGTTCTAAAAGAAAATTAATGTGGTTCTCTGTCATATTTTCAAATTGCACATCGTTCAGTAATTTTCTGTTATCCATGTCAAAGCCGGATTTCGGGAACTTAAACCCCGAAAAAGAATTGCTTACTTCATCTGCGTTGAGCCAACTGCCACGTTTTATGACATAATTTATTATATCTACATTGTAATCTGTTAACAGTTCTTCTCTGTATTTTATATAGTCCAGGGCAGGTTTCCAGGATGACAATTTATTTCTTAATTGGGCATTACTGATAATGCTCAATCGACCAGAATTTATTAAATCGTCCAAAAAACCGTTTTGAGGATAGTAATGCGGCGTGGTTGCCAGATTACCAAGTAGTTTATTGAAGTCATCTTGCGATTTTGGCTTTGGTTTTGAACCTGTAAGGTTTAGGGTTTCTAAACTTATATCAACAAAAAAATTGGTCTTTAAAATAAGTGAATCTAACTGCTTTTTGTTATAGCTGAAATCCTGTTTAAGGTTGATAAGTGCATCGTACTCTTCGGCTTTCCGGCTTTTATATTTATTCCAATTGTTAACTTGAAGAGCTATCAGAATCCCGATCACTACCAGCAAAATTTCACCTATCGCATAACGCAAATAGGCACCCAGTTTTTTTTGGGTAGCCAGTTTTTGACGCATATTTCTGAAAATTTTCATTGCACTATTAATTATTGGATCAGCCTGTAACTTTGGATCTGTGTTAAAATTTATTACGGTATTTCGTGGATGTTCTGAACAGTATTTGCAATTGCCGGCCTCATTTTATTCAGCGAGACAAAAACACTTATAAAGATCACTATTCCCAGGAGCGCCATGATTGATTCGGTTGTGAGCATACCGAAAGCGCCCCATCTCCCATGCGACCATTCATCAATATAAATCATGTAATAAATTGGCGCATTCGACAGCGATGCAAACACATTATACTTGGTAGCCGCTGCACCCTTCCCAATTGCTTCGAGGACAAAAGCACTGAATCCGGCATAGGCCAGGCCGGTACTAAAAGCATACAATGAAGTCCATAGAATGAACATTTCTTGTGTCTGAGGGCTGAAAGCCATTCCGGCTGCTATTAAGGCCTGCATAAGGCCAAACAGGATATAGGCCTTTTTTCTGTCCATTTTGTCACATATCCATCCACCCACAAGGCTTCCTATGGCAGAAAGTATGCCTCCTCCTGCCCCGATGATCAAAGCCACGGTACCAGCCGAAGCATGCCAATCATTAGAAATTGATGACCATAAGTTGGATGCAGCGCCTGTGCCTAAAGGCAGGAAACATAAAAAGAGGGCTAAAAATCCCATCCGTGATTTTATCAGTGTCCAGATATCCCGGTTCAGATTACGTATGGTCCTGAAATAATTTTTTTCTTTGATGTAAGAAGTTGGCTCGGATAAAAACAGCAAACCAAATGTACACAGAAGGCAGGCCAGGGCTATAACAGTTCCGGCCATCCAGGGTGAAGGAAGATGTTCTGCCATCCATAATCCGGCCCCTCCTCCCAGTCCAAGGCCGCCCAGGTTGCCGGCATTAATCCAGCCACCGGCCCTTCCTTTTTGATGATCAGGTGTGTCATGTGCTGCCAGGCTTTCCGTCGACATGGCAATAAGGGTATTCACAAAACTCAGGATAAAAACAACAACTGCCATCAGTGTGAGATATTCAACTTTAAGAGGGAGAATACCCGTCAGAAAAATACCTGAAGCAGTCAGGATATTTGCAATGATATACCACTTTTTTACCGTCAGGGTAGTATCGACAAGAGGGGCCCAGATGAACTTGAAAATGTTTGGCAATAATGTTAAAGCTATGATTGGCGCAACCTTGTCTAAAGGAATCCCTGCACTGGTGAGCAAATATGCAATGGTGACGGTTATATATCCGCTCATAATGCCAAAAGGAAGAAATAAAATCATGAAAACGCTTGGGTGAGGATGTTTCTCTAAAGTGATTTTCATTTTGCTCTGGTTTTAGAAAAGTCTGTTAGTCATTGCATATTACTATTACTTCCTCACCCTGATGCCCATTGCCAAACTCCCTGCTCGATTTTGCCCCGCTCGCATCAATACAATGCTTATGAGGCATTTCAACATAAACTTTATTGTCCTGCCCTTTAAAAATATAATCCAAGCGTAAGCTTGACTTAAGTAAAGCTGCCAGGACGCTTTCAATGGTGGATTGAATTTCCTTTGCGGACTTTCCATTACCGGACCTGGCTTTCATGATTGGGCTTTGATGTTGGGTTAATTATTGCACTAATTAACAAGGAATTGCTGAAACTGTTCATATTTGGGGCTTCTCACTATGAAATGCGGGCTTATTTCCTGCTAGCGGGGGATTGGGAAGGGTGCTTAAATTTCAAACAAGGAATAGTCAGGGCATAAGGATGCCTGGGCCAATGGCTGTATCTTATCCATGCTGAATTGAAATTGGGAAATTAATATCCCTGGGATTATTTCAGGATGGCATAACCTGCAATCCTGGGATGGTAAGGCTCGGTTTCGTCTACTGCTATCCAGCCGCAATGTTCTTTATCTTTCCGGATACCGATATACATCAGTTTGCTTGTATAGTACCAGGGCCCGTACGAAGGGTTCATGGACCCCGGGTTTTCCTGCCACATGGCAATGGCGTTTTGCGGACCTGAATACCAGTCATTCAAAAGGTCGACCCTTTCATCCATGGCCAGGGTATCAGCAAAATTGGCCGTGTTGGTCTGGCCAAGGCCGACATAGTAGGATTCGGTACAGAAGGCAATTTCGAATCCGTTTTTCAGACGGATCCTTAAGTTCGGAAATGGATCCGGCATACCGTTAAGTAAATGTATGCTATCAGGGTTTATAATATTAAGTTGAAATACCAGGTCGTAATTATTGTCAAGGTCAATATCTATGGAATCTTGCCCATAGCCATAAAGATTCTGAGCATCCCAGTTAATGGAAATTTCAAGTGGCGGATTGAAATTATGGACCATGAAAGAGTTATCGTACCTGCCTGCAAATACTTCTTTCACATCTTCCTTCTTACATGAAATAATAAAAAGGAAGTATAGAATAATGGAAGAAAGAACTATGTGTTGTTTTTTCACTTATACAGGCATATATAGGCCGCATCTGCAGCTATCTTCAGCTTAAATTTACTGTCTTTAGGGACGATGAATGTATCGAAGGGTTTATAATCTTTCCAGCTGCTTTCTCCCGGAAGTTGAATGGTCATAATACCTGAGACAACAGTGATGTGTTCTACCGAAGTGGTCCCGAATTCATAGTCGCCTTTTTCCATGACGCCAAGTGTGGCGGGGCATTCCGGGGTTGAAAAACCTAAGGATTTTACTTTGCCGTCGAAATATTCATTGTTTTTAATCATGATGATGTGAGGATGTGATGATTAGTTGATTAGATGATGTGATGATGTGAGATGTGAGGATGTGATGATTAGTTGATTAGATGATGTGATGATTTATTGGAGCAAAGTTGCAAAAGTTTTCAATGAAGAATATCATTTTTCTATAAAATATTCAATTTTCAGAAAATTTAAAATCCTGTTAAAGTTTAAAATATTTATGAGCGGTATATGTGTTCTGTGATGATAAAATTTAGCCAGGATTAACCTGGCTAAATTTTAATTATAATATGAAATTGTTTTAAAAAGCAAGTGTTTCAATTACCAGCAAGACTGCCATTCGGTTCCGTCGAAGACTTTCAGTTTATGCACGGTGCTGTCCATGTAAATATCACCTTCTGAGGGATCATCCGGAGGAATTGCACGAGGTTCTAAACGCATTACATCATCAATATGTAATTTCCTGGCCGGATTTTCGGTTCCTATTCCCAGATTACCGTTAGCAAGCATGGTCATTTTAACTTTATACACACTTCTCCATACAAAAAGCGGACGATTTTGTACGGCTGCGAATGAACTATTTCCCAAATTGATCCTGGAATCGAAAACAGTTATAGGGTAATCTCCGAAATCATTTTCAGGTTTTATACTTCCGATAAGCCCTAGTGAAATCCTGTCGTCTGTCTCATGGTGCCCCCAGATACAGGGTATGAACTGGGAATCTTCTATGGTGCCGTTATACATCCTGAGAAAATCTCCCGGTGCATCTTTGACTTTTCCATCAAACAAAATTTCCTGTCCCTGGGTTCCGCCAAATTGGGCCGGGGCAATCAGGTCCAGTTTAGCTTCAGGATCCGGGTTGCCAATTCCCACATTACCTCCGCAATAATAAATTCCTCTATCGCTCACGTTCCAGACATCATTTTCCGATTTCTTTGCATACAATGCATAGGGTACAGCCATGAGTTCAGAAGTCCCGAGAAGCTGATATTCAGGATTTCCGTTTCCACTCATTTCAAGTTGAAAGAAATACCTGTCATCGCCCCAGGGCAAATTTTCAAAGTTTCCTTTAACTGCCTCTCCCTGCCCTATGTTAAGATTTGCAAGACCGAACTGGTCAGTCTGTATTTTATGAGTTTCCTGGTAAATACATTCACCTTCGCTGCTACCCTTCAGAATAGAAACCCGCAGGTTTATCATTTTATTCTGAAGATTTTGTCCATTGGCATCTCTGACAACAGCCTGGTATTTTATGCCCTGTGGTATCTGTGCAAAAGTCATTGAACACATGAGCACAAAGCCTGCAATCAGCAATAAAATATTTGTCTTTTTCATTGTTTAAATATTTTGGATTAATTAATTGGGATTTACTTTTACGATCTTAAAAATCCTGCATGATCTGGTTTTTGAATTAAAAACTTTCAGGATCATAGTGCCGGAGGGAATATTGCGCAAATCAATCGAGACTTCTTTATTGGAAAATATTTCTTCCTGCCTCAGGTTTTTTCCGCTCATATCTTCGAACTGGATTGTATATGTATCAGCCGGATCCTCTTTTTCAATCCGGATTTTAACGAAGTCCACAACCGGATTTGGATAAAATTTGACAACAAATGGAATCTCATCTTGAATTCCAAATGGACTGATAAGGTAGGTTTCCTGTTGAAAACCCTGGTTGATTAGAAAATTCTGAGAATCGAAATTTCCGCTTAGCGCTTCTCCAAGGGTCCATGCAACTGAATATTCTGCAGTGGAATCAGTTTGCCCCGCGCTGCTGAAGACAAACCTTTGGATGTCCTGACCTTCGGAATTAAAGTATATTAGCGTCAATAAAGAAAAGCTAAGTAAATACTTCATCATCTTCTGTCCATTTGTTTTTAAATTGGTTTTCATAGGTTAAAAAGATATTTTGAAATATTATGTTTAACTGATTAGGCCTCTTGATTTTTGAATTAAATTATGGTTTATTTATTATGGGAATGATTTTCATTAATTAATGTAAGTTGACAATTTCGACTTAAATATAAGTATATATATGGATTTTGAATATGTTTGTTTGAATTTTATTAAAAATTTAAAATAAATCTAAATAGGATTTAACTTTAGTTGGTTTTAATTGTTAATTCAAAAATGAGTTTTTATGAAAATCAGTGCAAGGAATACCCTCAAAGGGAAGATCAAGAGAATTGAAAAGGGAAGTGTAAATGCTGAAGTAGTCCTGGAACTGGCCAGCGGGGTGGAAATCGTTTCTATCATTACAAACCATTCATTGGAAGCCCTCGAATTGAAAGTGGGAGGCGATGCATATGCTGTGGTCAAGGCATCCAATGTGATGATTGCTGTGGATCATCATTAATTTCCGGATTTCATTCATGTTTCACGAAGATATCCGGATAATTAGTATTTAGCCTTATAATAAATACCTTTGCTTAAGGATTGACTGAAGGATATAATGTCTATGAAAAAGAGGCCTATCAGAATTTCATACCTTTTGCAACCCGTTATGTGTATGTACTCCGCAAAGATGAGGGGAAAATCACAGCTAATACTAAGTCATTTATGACATTCCATCTTTCGAAATGACATTGCTGGCCCCTATAGATGTTATTCCTAAAGAAATTTTCTGCCAATAACAAACAGATCCTGACATTTGTCAGGATGACGTGAAGTTTGTTTAGAAGGGAAAAGCGGCGCGGCACACCTTTGAAATCTTCATGGAGTGCCGCGCCGCTTTTATAAACTACCCTTATGTTCGTCATCCCGGCGCAGGCCGGGATCTGTCAGCTAAATGCAGATGGATAATTTTAGTTAAATAAAAGTGATTTTTAAAAGAAACGCTCTACTCTTGATCCGTTTCCAAATACCAGCCTATGCTTTCCTTGACAAATCGAAAAATTATCTGCAAGGCTTCAATTGGGTTCCTGTAAGGAATTTGATCAAGTGGGAGAATTGCACCCTTCCATTGATTATAAACCAGCCATCTCCCTTTTGTTAAACGGGGCAATTCAAAATACTCAATTTCCCGTCCGCTCGAATATCCTGACAAATAAAAGTAAGGCTGGCCAACCATCGAATCTTCCATTGCCAGACCAAAGCCTATTCCCATGCCAGGTTTAGCCTCCGTATAAATACCTGTGTCAAAATGATGTGGCCAGATACGCGTTTCAGCCTCGGTCTGAGTATATTCCAAAAGCTCTTCACATGCTTCATTCGCAAGTTTCCGAAAATATTTCCATTCCTCTATCCCGCTATATGAACTTCTACGGAATGGTTCATTTTTAAAAGGATATTCAGGGATTTTATAATGAAGTTCTCTTAAAAACAGCTTTTCATCCAAACCCAGCGAGTTTAAATACCCGGCAATCTCATTTTCCAGGCTCTTGTATACCTTTCCCTCAGTTATGATTTTATGCAATGACGAAAGATCTTCATTTAGCCAGACAAAATTAAGGTCAGATAAATCAAAGCTTAGTATGATCCTGCCGCCCGGGGATTTGTCTATCCATCTTCCCAAAATCCTTTCAGCTGATGAGTCATAATACAGGTTGGTATGACTGTCATCCTCCTTTTCCGGAACATAGGCCCGGTTGACCTTGGCTATGATCTGACAGAGTTGATGTAAGCGCTGGTCGGTATTATTATAATCTTGCATTTCTCAATGGTTTTGCGCTGATGAAACTAATCTTTTTTTGTTTATAAACCCTGAATTAATTCGATTAAAATACTTTTTGGAGACCAGGTGATCAAGGCTGAATTTCCCGGCCCCGTTGACCATGAGCGCAAATAGCATTAGAAGGTAATACAGAGGGATTTCAAAGCCATTATTGGATGCTTCGAAGCCATGTGAGATATGGACTGTAAAGATGGCGACCAGCATGGAAATCATCATGGGGATGGAAATAAAGCGCGTTGCAAGTCCGAGGGGAAGTAATATGATCCCGGTGATTTCAGTGCCGGTTGATAAATAAGCATTGAAAACGGGAAATGGTATGCCCAGGCTCCCAAACCATTCTGCAACAGAATGTATGTTTTGCAATTTCATCGTAGCCGGCCCATAAAATCCATAGGCCAAAATCAATCTGAAAAATAAAGGGGGAAGATCTTTTAAGACGGTTAAACGATCGCCGATCTTCTGGTAAATTTGAATTGCTTTCATTGTTTATTAATTTTTGTTTGTTTCAAGGAATAGTAGGTCAATAAGGCGATTCCTGACAATTAAATCAGAATTTATTTTGATGGAATAAGGAAGTTGGGGAATAAAAAAACCGGATATCAAAAAATAATATCCGGCTTTAAACCTGATTTTTAAATTACAGGGGATCATTTATTACTAATCGTATCCAAAGCTTCTAAAATATCGGCCACAGAAGCCCGCTTTTTATAATCGGGATTGAACTGTCGCCAGGCTATCATGCCTTTCTGGTCAATAATAAAAGTGGCTGGTATGGGAAGCCTTTCAGATTCATCGGAATGAGTTTCTTTGAGCTTGGCTCCGACGAAGGTGTTATATTCGAATATCTGAAGATTTGTGGGCTTGAAGGTCACATCATAGGCATCGGCTATTTTATAGCCTTCGTCATAAAGCAAAGTGAATTTTGCCCCTGTTTTTTCCGCCATTATATCCAGGTATTCTGGTTTTTCAGGCGAAACGGCAATTACTGTAGCTCCCTTGTCCTCTATCAGTTTCAGGCTGTCCTGCAATTGCCCCAGGTGACGGTTGCAAACCGGGCACCAGAAACCACGGTAGAATATAAGTACAACCGGCCCTTTTTTAAGGGCATCAGCCAGCACGAAACGATTGCTGTCGGCATCCAGGGCCGAGAAGAGCGGGGCTTTGACCCCTGCATTCAGTCCTTTTGCATCTTCGACCGGCCTGTCGGTCTGAGCATGTGATACATTCGTTATCATCATCAAAAAAATTATACTCGCTATTATTTTCATTTTTATTGAATATTTAGATCATTTGGATAAATAGTCGGGGAAAATTGATTTCCTTACATTAATTTGGAAATATTACGGAAACCTTGATAGCTGTTTTATCTATTTGCTGCTAAATTACAGGTGGAAAGGTGATAAGGTGATAAGGTGATAAGGTGTAGACTATCCAGTCACCCCTCTCCGTTGCGGAGAGAGCCTGTCCCTCTTTTTGCGGGAGGCTGGGGGTGAGGTCAGGCAGGTTAAACAGTGAAAAGTGAAAAGGTGGAACAGTGGAAAGGAGAAATCTCTATAATTTGAAAATCGATGATTCTTACCTTTTCTTCATCTTGCTTTTCAAATCATTTTCTAATTCTTCAGTGCTTGGCAATTGTGTTTTTATCTCATTCGGGATTGTTTTTGTGAGCACGAATTCATTTATACTAATGGGTTTATTTATGTCTCTGATAGAATATTCTGCCGTAATCTTGTCTTTTTTTCTACATAATAATATCCCGATTGAAGGATTATCCCCGCTTTTCTTTAACTGGGAATCAAGGGCTGAAAGATAAAAATTCAATTTACCCGCATGTTCCGGTTTAAATTTGCCGGTTTTTAATTCGATGACGATATAGCATCTTAATTCAAGATGATAAAATAACAGATCGATAAAGTAATCGGTATTTGCTATTACGATTTTGAATTGTTTTCCAACAAAAGAAAATCCTTTACCCAATTCCAATAAAAACGCAGTCATATTCGCAATTAGTTCTCTTTCAAGCTCATATTCCGGTGGCTCATTCTGCAATCCCAGAAAATCAAAATTATATGGGTCCTTTAAACTTTGGGTAGCCAATTCCCTTTGTTTTCCCGATAAAGTCGAATTAAAATTGTGGGTCAAGACCCGTCTTTGACCCATTAACTTATTTTCAATTTGAGTATTCAGCATTTCCCTTGACCAGCCATTCTTTATAGTTTCATTACAATAGAATAATGCTTCATCTATACTACCAGCACGGGTTATAATTAGCCGGTTATGTCCCCAGGGAATTTGTGCCACAGGCTGTGGCACAAATTCAAATTGTTTATGATAAAATTCAAACCATTGCCTTATTGCATAAAGATTCCGTCGGGAAAATCCATTGATATCAGGAAATTCGATTTTTAGGTCCCGTGATATTTTTTCTATTATATTACTTCCCCATTCCGATTTTTTAGATTTATCGGATAGTTCTTTCCCCAAGTCCCAGTATAATTCAATAAGCTGTGAATTTACCGAGAGAGCAGCCTTTATCCTGGCAGCTACAATCTTATCTTTTAAATGGACTAACCATTTTCCATAGTCATCCTGTAGCTTGTTATCCATTATCTATATGATTAAATTTAAAGGAATTTTAAATTATTACACTGCCATGCTCCTTTCAGAACTTTCTTGTTTATCCTTTAAAATGAAAATTATACCTGTCGGCGAGTTGAATATTCCTCTTCGGGATAATTCGTGCAACTAAAACTAGGTGGAACAGTGGAAAGGTGATAAGGTGATAAGGTGATAAGGTGATAAGGTGGAATAGTGAAAAATTCTATGTGAAACCTATGTGAACTACTGTGCCTATGTGTTGAAAAAGGCTTCTATATCCGATATCCGATATTCGATACACGATTGCCCGATTGCCCGACGTATAAGATATTAGAATTATTTCCCCAATAACTAATACCCAATAACCAATACCTGTTCGCTAGAGTTCACAAAATTGATTAAGAAAGGAAGTCAAGCAATTATTCAGCTAATTTGTTTTCTCGATTTTAGCCAGGATGTCTTTTTTAAATTTTTCCAGATCGGGTGAAATCTCATGGGGCTTCGCTGACTTGCCTAAGGCTTTGTCAAGGACATTGCTCTGCTTTTCATAATTCGTGCAGGCTTCGCACATCATCTTATGCATTTTAAGCTGAAGTTTTTCCCTGACCGAAAGCCTGAAATAAAATTTTTTCTCAATCAGTTCAGTGGCTTTGAGGCAGGAGAGGAATAATATTTGGAGTATTTTTTTCATCTGTTTGTCAAATCTAAAACCATTTTGTTTCAATGCATTCCCTCAGTTGTAATTTTGCCCTGTGTACCATTTGCCAGAGATTAGTAGGACTAATTTCCAATTCCTGACAAATTTCTTCCCCATTTTTATTTATAAGGTATTTAAGCTGAATGATGGCATTCCATTTTTCAGGCAGGGCATCCAGGCATTTCTTAAGGATGCTTTGAAAATCAGCATCATCGAGCAGGTTCTTTTCATCTTCATGCCAGTCTTTGGGCCTTTTCTCAAGCTGCCAGCTCCCGTCTTCACTAAAGAAATCTGAAAAACCGGAAGTATCCAGAGAAAGGGGTTTCCTGACTTTTTTCCTGTAAACATCAATGATCTTGAAATTAAGTATGGAGAACAACCAGGTTTTGGGGGAACTATCGCCTTTGAAATCCTGCAGTTTTTCGGCAGCAGCAAGAAAAGTGTCCTGTACCAGGTCTTTTGCAAGCTCCTCGTCCGAAAGCTTGTACAAGGCCCAGGAAAACATCTCCCCGGTGTATGTTTCGACCCATTGTGCAAGATCAGGATTTCCGGCCATCATAAAATAAAGATAGATTTTAATTACAGACCTTAATTATCTTCAAATATAGGATATTGCAGCGATTAGCTCTCATCATTTATAATAAAATAAATTTTTTTCAGATTTTTTGTCAGGAACAAATAAGTTGTTCTACTGTTCCCTCAGTAAACGAAATTCAAACACTTAAAAAATAAAAAAATGAAGAGTACAAGAAAACACCTGATTGCCGGAACTATGATCGCCGGTGCTATTTTCGGAGCAACTAACCTGAATGCCGCTCCTGCAGATATGTTCAACTTCAGCAGCCTGGGTTCGGGTTCGGAAGTGAGGGCCAATTTGCTCAACAATTCCGTTGGCAACCTGGATGCCTTCCTGCTGGAACTTTCCTGTGGCGATAATCCGACAAAAACCACCGACGCCAAAAAAACCGATGACAAATCCAAGGAAGCCAAATGCGGGGATAGTAATTCCAAGGATACGAAAGCTGCTCCTGCTAAGGCTGGTACTATGAAGGCAGAAGCAGCCAAATCCGACAGCACGCAGGCCGAAAGCAAGACCAAGGATGGCAAATGCGGCGAAGGTAAATGCGGCACAGAATAAAATATTGATATCAGAATAGCCGGCGGGAGGACATTCTCCTGCCGGTATTTCAAACATTAAAACAGAATTATCATGGTAGGCATAGGATTCAGAAAAGATTTTGCAGGGGACTTTCTCAATGGCAATAAACTGCAACCCGATTTCATAGAAGTGGCGCCGGAAAACTGGTTAGGCATAGGAGGCTACTGGAAAAGGGAATTCCGGCAGGCCCTTGAGAAATATCCTCTATTTACGCACGGGCTATCACTTTCTATTGGCAGTCCGGACGAGCTGGATTTCGATTTCCTGGGAAAGATCAAAAAATTCCTGGAGGAGACCGGAGCAAAGGTCTATTCCGAGCATCTCAGCTTTGCCAAATGTGACAATGCCCATCTTTATGACCTTCTACCTATACCTTTCACTGAAGAAGCTGTTAAGCATGTTTCGGATAGGATCAGGACAGTTCAGGATTTCCTGGAAAGAAAAATTGCCATCGAAATCGTGAGTTATTATACTTCTGTTACAGCGGAAATGAAAGAAATTGAATTCATCAATGCCGTGCTTCAGGAATCCGGATGCGATCTCCTGTTAGATGTGAACAATGTATATGTGAATAGTTTCAACCATCATTACGATGCAAAGGAATTCATAGCTCAAATCCCCTTCGAAAAGGTAAAATACATACATATGGCCGGGCATGAAAAGGTTTCAGAGGATCTCATTATCGACACCCACGGGCAGCCTATTATCGATCCGGTTTATAATCTATTTGATTACACTATGAGAAAACTGGGAAGGGATGTGCCTGTATTGCTTGAGAGGGATTTTAATATCCCGGAACTGGAAGAATTGCAGCAGGAGATCGGCATGCTGCGGGAAATTAAATCGAATGTCCTTAATAAAGAAAAAGCTTATGTCACTCACTGAAAACAGGCTTCATGAAGCCCAGTCCTCCCTGGCAAATTATTGCCGCACCGGTATTTACCAGGAGATAGCAGGTGTTGATAGTAAAAGGGTGAAACAATACCGCCGCCTGGTCTATAATATTATCGATGACAGCCTTAGGTCAGCTTATCCATTGACTTATAAACTTTTTGAAAAAGAGGAATGGGACAGCCTGGTTAATGAATTTTTCAGCAGCCATCCCTGCAGTTCCCCGCAGATTTGGACTATGCCTAAGGAATTTTATGAATATGTTTTGGAGACAGATCATCCATTCATTAAGAAGTACCCTTTTCTTCCCGAATTATTAAAGATGGAATGGCTGGAAATAGAGTTATTTATGATGGAAGATGAAGATATATCTTACCAAAAAGAAAATATTAAAGGAAAGGAAAATCTTCTGATCAACCCTGAGCACCGGCTGGAACATTTTAATTATCCTGTTCATCTCAAAACAGCTAATACCATACAAGAATCAGATAAGGGAAATTATTTCCTTGTAATGCACCGCCATCCGGATAATGGGAAAGTCATCTTCACCGACCTTTCGGTTTTCTATGCCAGGATTCTGGAACATCTTTCTGAAGAAGCCTATGAATCTGAAGAGGTAATTCAACTGACTGCCGCGGAATTCAGACTGGCTGATGATCCGCTCATCTATTCAAATTCGCGGAAATTTATTGATCATGCCATCGAAAAGAGGCTTTTATTGACATTTTATTAAGAAAATGCTTATCTTTGGCGTTAGTATTGTAAATCGTCACTATGATTCAATCATTCGGATCCAAAGAGACTGAAAAAGTATGGAAGGGGACTGTTTCAAAAAAGTTACCGGATGATATCCAGCATATAGCCAGGCGAAAGCTAAGAATGCTTAATAACTCTTTTAGCTTGAATGATTTAACAGTACCTCCTTCCAATAAGCTTGAGAAACTTAAAGGAAAATTAAAGGATTACTATAGTATCAGGATAAATGTTCAATGGAGAATAATTTCTCGTTGGGAAGATGGTCAATCTTTTGATGTCGAAATATCCGATTATCATTAATATTTTTAGAGATGGATAAATTACCAAACATAAGTCCGGGGGAAATTTTATCAGAAGAATTTCTAATGCCTTTGAAAATCACGGCTTATAAATTATCAAAGGATATCAATATACCGCAAACCAGGCTTAGCGAAATTTTGAAAGGCAGAAGACGAATCACTGCTGATACTGCTTTAAGATTGAGTAATTATTTTGGAAACTCCCCTAAATTCTGGCTGGGATTGCAGGATGATTATGACCTGGAAGAACTAATTCTCCATAAAGAAGATGAATTTAAAGTGATAAAGAAATATAAAGAAAGCATTGGATGATATTGGTGCATTTTTTTTTAAGTATTTCAAAGTTTATACTTTAGAAATTATAATAAATTAAGATGATAGAATTCCAGTATTTTGAATCTTGTCCCCACTCCACCGAAAGCCTGAAAAATCTTAAAAAGCTTATTGCTGAAGGCTTTATTGCTGAAGACGAGCTAATAATGACGGAAGTTCCGGATGTCGCGGCAGCTGAAAAACTGAATTTCCAGGGATCTCCGACTATACTTTATGAAGGCCTGGATATCTATACCGGGGAAATACCTGTTTCCTTCAATTATTCCTGCCGTATTTATATAGTAAACGGAATCAGGACAGGCATGCTTCCTAAGGATTTTATAAAAAAGCAGATTGAAGAATTGCGTAAAAAAACTGCAGGATAAATAATGCACCCTCCTCCTCCTAAAATAAATTCCCTCGTTCAATTATTTGAAATCCTTCCTGAAAGGGAAAGGATTATAGTTGATGTTTTAAGGCAGATCATCCTGGATAATTTACCTGAAGGCTGCCATGAAAAAATATCTTACAATGTCCCATTTTTCAGAGGCCGAAGAGGTATCTGCATCATCTGGCCTGCAAGTATACCCCGGGGTGGGATCACTGAAGGCGTACTGCTGGGTTTCTGGCAGGGCAATAAACTAAAAGATGAAGATAAATATCTTACACATGGAACTAATAAGAAAGTCTTCTATAAAATCTATAAGAGCACTGATGAAATAAATGAAGCTGCAATAGTTAAATTATTAAAAGAGGCAGTCAGGATTAATTCTTTATAAAATCAGACAGGTTGAATAATTTATATTCTCTGAACTAAATTACTCTGTATTTTCATGAATATGCTTCAGCAGTTCCTGGGCGTCATGTTCAGTTTTTGTTCCTTTTCCGGAAGAGTAAATCATTTTTCTGTGATAAACATTGATGTTATTCTCAAGGCTGCCCGGATCTGTAAAAGCATTTATAATATAATCACCATACCCCTTATAGGCGTCGAATTCGTAAAAATCAATCCTGCTGTAAACAAGTGAACCAAGTTGAAGAAGTCCTTCGTTTTCGGCTAAGATTTCATCGGGCAGATCCGGCGCTGAATAAGCTGCAATCATGTCATTTGAACCGCAGATAACATACTGAAAACTTGATTCCATCCCATTGATGTTTGCTGAATGAGACCAGTAAATTTTTGCATAATCAAACTGACCAGATGGAGAGCTTTTAAAATTTTTAACTTCCGGATTGATAATGTTTATATCCGCCGACAGATAATCAAATTTGGATGGGATGCTACCTCTTTTTTTGAGCATCAGTTCGGTGACATTGTTTAAACTACTGGTCATATAAGTATAATATCCAGGAAAGAGATTTCCCGGATAATAAGCCCTTACACTTGGCTGGGTGCCATTAAAACTTGAAAAAACAGGATAATATTCCCAATAATCTGTCGACAAATCATCTTCCGATTCAATATATACTTCACGTGAATCAAAATTTTCAAAATTAATGTCGACATAGTCAGTCATCTGCTTAAAATCAGTCTCAGATAAATTGAAATTTTCATTGAGCCCGACATTATCAAGCCAGACATAATGCGGCACTTCATCCTCTAATGCATACATTACCCAGATATTATCAGGGTTAAAGTACTGATCAAAAAGTAAACATCCGGTTCCCATAACATTCCCATCCGAATATTTGTTTCTGAATGCATTATTGAAATTGTTTTGCATGAAAGGAAAATCAAAGCAAACAGAATTCTGGCCTATGGGAGTCAGTTTTGGAGCCGGATTCTGGCCCAGCTGCCAGGTAGCTGGTTCAACATTGGGGAAAGCTGAAATGCCATAAAGATCCAGGCTGTTGTAATTATTAACTACTGTTCTTCTGAATACCTGGACCATGAAATTACCGGATGAAGCATTTTCGAACTTTGGTAAAACATAAGACATGCCGTTTTCGATTTGTTGAATATGGAGTAAGTCCATGTTCGAACCATATACCATTATCCAGGCTTTTTCTTCCTGGTTTGCATTATTTTGTAAATAATTATTACTGATAATAAATTCAAAGTGATCCGGTTTATTTACTTCGCTTTCTTTATTATTTTTTTTACAGGCTGAAAATGAAAAGAGTACGATCATTCCTAGCATAAAGAATAATTTTTTCATAGTTTCAGAGATTAATCGATGATTGATAATTATTAAGACCAGGCATTAAAGTAATATGGTTTTGAAAAGGCAAGTTAAGTTTTTTTTTAAATACCTTGCTAATCTCACATCTAATTTAAAATCATTTGGAATAACTGGAATTTTCCTTGTTTTTCCCGGAAAGCATTAATAAATTTACAAGAAATCTCCGACTGGCTAAATTGGAAAGCTAATGTGATATTCCGGCAGCTGGACTTTTAAGCAAATCATGTAATTTTATTTCATATCCAGCAAATTCAATGACTGAAATCTTAAAACATATTCCTGCGGATATTATCAAGTTTATTCTTGTGACTTTATTTTCCCTCCTGATTGGATTGGAGCAAAGAAGGCACCATATTGATGAGGAGGTGGAAAGCCTGTTTGGAACCGACCGGACCTTCACTTTGATCGGGATTGTGGGTTTTATCCTATACATCATCAGCCCTCAAAGTATGGTTCCATATATGGTGGGCGGCATTATTATTTCTCTCTGGCTGGCTATTTATTATTATCAGAAAATCCAGGTTAAGAAAAAATTCGGCCTTACATCGCTGGTAATTGCTATGGTGACTTATTGCCTGGCTCCCTTGATATACACCCAGCCCAACTGGCTGGTGATTTTAATAGTTGTTGTGGTATTTGTGATTACGGAAATTAAAGAATCACTTTTTAAGTTTTCCAAGAAATTTGATAACAGGGAATTCATCACACTTGCCAAATTTCTGGTCCTTGCCGGGGTGATTCTCCCCTTGCTGCCGGATGCGCCAATTTCAGCCGAAATCAACATTTCACCCTATAAATTCTGGTTGGCGATTGTTGCTGTTTCCGCTATTTCTTATCTCAGTTACCTCCTGCAGAAATTTGTCTTTCCTAATTCAGGAATAGTTTTAACCGGGATTTTAGGAGGTTTATACAGCAGCACCGCCACAACCATTATTCTTGCAAAAAAGAGTAAAGAGATGCCGGAAAGTAATAAGGTAATTGCAGCGATTTTGCTCGCAACCACCATGATGTATTTGCGAATATTCCTGCTGGCCCTGTTTTTCAATAAAGAAATCGCATTCCGGCTCGCGCTTCCCTTTATAATATTCTGCGTGGCCTCTACATTAACGGCTGTTTATTTCCTGAAATTCCGGCATAAAAAGCAATTGCAACAATTTGATGATCAGTCTATCCAGGCTAAGAACAATCCCCTGGAATTTAAAACTGCCCTGGTTTTTGCGGCTCTTTTTATCTTCTTCGGACTGATCACAGGATTTGTTGATAAACATTACGGAACAACAGGGATCAACGTGCTTTCATTTGTAGTGGGAGTGACCGACATAGATCCTTTTATTTTAAACCTCTTTCAGAGCAAGTGGGATATTCAGGACACAGTGCTCGTGATGGCCGTGCTGAATGCTGTCACGAGTAATAATATACTAAAAATGATCTATGGGATTTCATTCGGGAAGAAATCGCTTCGCATGCCTTTGATCAGCGGCTTTGGCATTTTGATTGTGCTCGGGCTTCTTATGTCCTTTGTGTTTCATTTTTAATCAATGAGACTCAATTTTTTCAAGCGAAGCGTAGAAAAAATCCTTAGTCGAATTGGTCCCGAAATGACGAAGTCTTATTCGGGATCTGATGGGACTAAATTCCCCGTCTCTTGAGACGAATAAGAGATATTTCCCTAAGATATCCCGTTGTTTGCGGCGGGGTGGTTTATTATTCGGGAAGTTGGAGGTCATAATTGTTTTAGAATGATTACTTTCGTGCAATTTTTAAGTTAGATATGAATATACTATTAGTCTCTCCTTGCCAGGCAGAGGAAATAAGGCCCGGGCAATTTTCTATCCCTCAATTGACATTATCACTTATTGCAAGTATGACCCCTACGCAGCATGAAGTTAGTATTTGTGAAGAAGCTCATGGCGAGAAAATCAATTTTGAAGGGGATTATGATTTAATAGGCATAACGATCATGAGCCAAACGGCATTCAGGGGCTATGAAATCGCGAATGAATTTAAGAAGCGGGGCAAAACTGTAATTTTTGGAGGCATTCATGCATCTTCCCTGCCGGAGGAAGCCCTGCGGTATGGAGATGCTGTGGTAATTGGAGAAACTGAAGGTGGGCTCTGGGAAAAAGTGCTTATTGATGCTGATAGAGGACAACTTAAGAGCACATATAAACTGGATCAAGTTCCCCATCTGCAGAATCCGGTTTTTCCCCGCAGGGATTTGATCCGACGTTCTAAAGGAAGGTTTAAAATAGCGCCAATTGAAACAACCCGTGGATGTCCTTATAATTGTGATTTTTGTGCTGTAACCAGGTTTTTTGGGAAAAAACAACGCCATAAAGCCATTGATGCTATTATAAAAGATGCTGCATCTTGTATTGAACATGAATTATTTTTTGTGGATGATAATATTACACTCGACAGAAGATTTGCCATAGAACTGTTTAAAGAGCTGCAGCACCTCGATAAATTGTGGGTTGGACAGGCCTCGATAAATATTTCAAAAGACAAAGAACTAATGGAATGGATTTATAAATCGGGAGGCAGGGCATTATTGATAGGTTTTGAATCGATGACTGATACAGGTATCGGAACTTACAGAAAAACCTTGAAAACCGTTAATGAGAATGTGGAAGCTGTAAAAAAATTGAGGGATAATGGAATTCTTACCATGGCTTCTTTAATTTTTGGCCTGGATACTGACAACGAATCGGTTTTTGATTTAAGCTATGAGTTCCTGTCGAAGTCGAAATCAGCGTTTTTCCAGGCTTGTTTAATGACCCCATATCCGGGTACTCTTGTTTTTGATCGATTGAAAGAAGAAGGCAGAATTTTGACGGATGACTGGAGTAAGTACGATACTAAAAAGATTTTGATCCAGCCTAAAAATATGAGCCCGGAAAGACTTCAGGAAGGCTATAATCAAATCCGGAAAGAGATTTATGGTTATAACTCTATTCTAAGCAGGTCATTACCTTATTTTGCAAAAGGATTGAAAGAGACCATTTTATATTTTTCTCTGAATATAGGGGCAAGAATAAGATATAAGCAAACTTTGGCAGATGATATTCACAGAAACCCGGCAGGTTCAGCGGTTGATTTCGACACAAAAAAATATGTCGAGCCTTATAAAGAAAGTATAATCAGGGCTTCCAAATAGGCATGTAATTTTCTTATAAAAAAAGTCCGGGACTACCAGATATTCACCCTCAGACTATCCGGCCTCCACATGGCTTCTCCCGGCTTTACATCCCATGCATTATAGAATTCAGTCATATCGGAGAGCGGTCCGATCACCCGGTATTTAGCCGGGGAATGTTCGTCGGAGCGGACCCGGTTGGCGATAGCTTCGGGCCGCATATTCACCATCCAGGCCAGGGCATAGCCCAGGAAGAAACGTTTCTCGGGATTAACTCCCCCGATGATCTCATTATTCTTGTATTGCGGTGTTTCTGTAAATGCCTGGTAGGCCATCCTGACCCCGCCCAGGTCGGCGATATTTTCACCCAGGGTGAGTTTCCCGTTGATATGAAGGCTATCGACCGGTATATAGGCATCATATTGCTGAACAAGGATTTTCGTTTTATCAAAGAAACGGATGCTGTCTTCGGGTGTCCACCAGTTGTTCAGGTTCCCATGTAGGTCGTATTTGCTGCCCTGGTCGTCAAAGCCGTGGGTCATCTCGTGGCCGAAAGTAGCTCCTATCACGGCATACAGTATGGCGTCATCAGCCATTTTGCGTTCGTAACCCGGTACCATGATATTACAACCCGGCACCACGATCTCGTTATTGGAAGGACTGTAATAAGCATTGTAAGTCTGTGGCTCCATATGCCATTCGCTGCGGTCGACCGGCTTGCCAAACTTGGAGACACGGTAGTTGAACCACCATTTGTTGGCGTTCATCACATTCTGTACGTACGACTGACGGCTGATCTCAAGGCTGCTGAGGTC
Organism: uncultured Bacteroidales bacterium; assembly: GCA_963787195.1. Taxonomy (GTDB): domain Bacteria; phylum Bacteroidota; class Bacteroidia; order Bacteroidales; family JAGOPY01; genus CAWBCI01. The sequence goes on along the minus strand of CAWBCI010000014.1, from coordinate 26,221 downwards.
TTTCCATTTGTCGGGATAACCCAGCTTCATATTCATAGCAGCCAGTTTCTGCAGCGCTTTTTCCTTGGTAACATCGGTCATCCAGTCCAGTTTTTTGATCCTTTCAGCATACACGTCCCTGATGGCACTGCCTATCTCCTGCAACTTTTCCTTGGTGCCGGCAGGAAGATATTCGGCAACGTAAACCTGGCCTATGAGGTCGCCAAGATCGCCGTCGGTTTCACCGACTACCCGCTTCCAGCGCGGACGGGGCTCTTCCATGCCCCTCAGGGTCTTCCCGAAGAAATCGAAGGTCTCCATATAGGTCCTGTCATCCATATAAGAAGAAAGACCTACGATAAGATGTATTTTCAGGTAATCTTTCCATGCATCCAGTGAATATTCACCGATGTATTTATCGAGTGCCTGCAGGAATTCCGGCTGGCCCAGGATCACGGTGTCCACATTTTGCAGTCCGACATCTTTCATGAAAGCCGTCCAGTCGAAAGAAGGTGTATAGTCTTTCAGGCGGGCAAATGCAATCTTAGTATAATTGTGCAGGGGGTCGCGGGTATCTTCCCGGTTCCGCGAAGCCTTTGCCAGGTCTGTTTCCATTTTCATGGTTTCACTGGCGGCCGCTTCAGCCTGCTTTTCACCGTATCCCATGATAACAAACAGGTTCTTCAGGTATGCTGTAAATTTTTCCCTGATCATTTTAGTCCTGGCATCATCGGCAAAATAGTATTGTTTATCGGGGAGGGTCAGTCCGCCCTGCCATATGTTTATAGCATACTTATCGCTGTTGCGGTCGTCCTGCGACACCCAGAAGGAGAACATGGGAGAACCGCTCACGGCCTGTATTCCGGCTGCTACTTCTGCAATACCATCCTTGCTCTTAATACCGTCAATCTTATCCAATTCATCTTTAATGTCTTTAATACCCTGTGCATTCAGGCTCACACTGTCCATTCCCGACTTATACAGGTCGCCTATTTTTTGCTTGTTGCTTCCCTTTTCTGCATTCTCAAGCGCAGCGGATTCAAGGCAAACCTGCTTAATCTGGGCATTGATGGTGTCCTGTATGATTTGCCAGATACCGTTCATTACCTCACTGGGCGGGATGGGATTTTCCTTGAACCATGTGCCATTGGCATAATCGAAGAAATCATTTCCCGGGATGATTGATGAGTCGATATGGGAGACCAGGGGATCGGGGCCTTCCGGCTGAATATTCTTAAGCCCGCCTGCGCAGGAAAAAAGAACGGCGATAATCGAAATAAAGCTTAAATACAGGACATATTTTTTCATAATTCTTATTTTAAAATGGCTGCAAAGGTCTTGTTTTTTATAAAATGAATTCGGTTATCCGGATAAATATTAGCTTTCATTCATTATTTCCTCCAGTAAACCCACAGAAGTTTGAATACATTTCATACAAACATCTTCAAATAAATTGTTTTTTTGAAAGTAAACCTGCCCTTCTTCCGTTTTCAGATCACAATTGATCAATTCAAGGCAACGGCTGGTTTTATGGATTTCCAGGAACCTGGCATGGAATTCCTGGATCTTGCGGTAAGCTTCTTCCTTTTCACTCATTTCTTCAGGATCTGAATTCCCATATTTAAGGCTGAGGGCCATGAAGGCGCCTGTAACTGCTCCGCAGGTTTCACCCAATCTACCCATCCCGGCGCCAAAGCCGGAACTGAGTTTCATGGCAGTCGCCGTATCAATTCCCAATTCCGGGGTAAAGACCGACAGTACTGACTGGGAACAATTGAAACCGGATTGAAAATTCTGGATGGCTTTTTCTGTTCTGTTCATGATTTTTCTTTTAAATTAATTTCAACTACGCCAGGTCGCAACCTGACGCTACATATCTGCAAATGCTGAGGTTTCCGGGTCATTTATTTCTTTATGGTGAACCAATTGTGCCAGTTCCCTGATATGCGATCCTTCGGTACCGCAGCATCCGCCCAAAACATTGAAACCGAATTCTTTCCAAAGTTCATTCATTTTTCCGGCAAATTGATTTGCTTCCATAGTGTCCAGGAAATCCAGATTATCAAGTTCTTCCGGGCTGCGGGCGGAGGTATTGGCCTGGAAGCCCCTCAGGCGTTTCATTAGTTCATCAGTATTTTCCTTATTGGCTTTAAGGGCTTTTTTGAGAATATCCGGATGTATACAATTGACCATGTAGAATAGGGGAGGCCTTTTCGTTTCAGCATCTATTCTGCGGATAGCCTTATGCAGAGGGCTGCCGTCAAGAAGTGAACCATCGGGTCGAAGCACAAAGCTGAGGATATAGGGCAATTCAAATTCGGAGGCTGCCTGGGCTATCCCCAGCGCTTCCGGGAATGCCGGCAGGGTAGCGGCTTTGATAAATTCAAGTCCGCTACCGGCAAGTTGGGAAATCTGATCGCTATGGAAACGCCTGGCTTCTTCAGTGCTAAGGCCTTCTTCAGGTTTATACGCATCTCCCTTGCAGGCCAGCAGTCCCCCGGCAAAGATGGAAGATCTGAAAGCCCCGTAGCTGTCCCTTATTTCCATGAGAAACCTGGCTGCATCCCGGTTTAAAGTATGCAGGTGCGAACTGAAACCCGACATACTTATCCTTTCAGGATTTGCCCGCCAGGTCGGAGCATAAATGATTATCGGCAATTTGTATTGCCGGGCAATATCAATGTATTGCCTGTAAATATTTTCCAGAGACGTTCGCCCTTCCGGGCTGTAAATAAGGCCGGCATGGACTATATGAGGATCGAGCTTTACTGTGTTGTCCCTCCTCAAACGTTCCACCATACTGCCTTCGGTGAGGATGAAGGATGAAGTTTTGATGATATCTTCAAAATTCATAATAAAAAATATCTTGTAAAATTATTAATAAAATGGAGAGTGTAGAGTGTAGAATGTAGAGTGTAGAGTGAAGGGAATTTTTTTGCTCCCGTAGTGACAAGTCGCGACCTGTCATGGCAGAATTTGAATTAAATTCCAAAAGACAAATCGAGGTTCCAGTCAGCAGTCAGCGGTCAGCAGTCAGCAGTCTTTAATCCATTAACCACTAACCATTAACCAATACCCAATATCTAATACCCAATATCCATTACCCAATATCCATTACCTGACATTTTTTCCTTACTTTTGCTACCGTTATCTCATTAAATAATCGAAAAATTGAAAAAGTACTTTTTAACTATTCTCGCTGCACTGGCTATTTCCGTTGTGCTGATGAGCTGGGGCTCTACCGGGCACCACAAGATCAATACCGAGGCTTCACTCTCATTTAATGAGCAGATGAACCAGTTCCTGGCATGGACTTCCACCCTTGCCGAACATGCATCTGATGCGGATTACCGTAAAGATACTGACCCGACCGAGGGGCCTAAACATTATATCGACATTGACAATTACACCCTTTTTAACGAAAGCGGCCGCATACCTCAGACTTACGATTCTGTAGTTGCTTTATATGGCGAAAGCTGGGTTATCGACCAGGGTATTTTGCCCTGGGCAACCTGTATTGCCGTGGATACATTGAAGGCGTGCTTCGAACGGCATGACTGGGACAAGGCCGTTCTCATCGCTGCCGACCTGGGGCATTATGTAGCCGATGGCCATATGCCGCTTCATATCACAAAAAATTATGACGGTCAATATAGTGGTAATTCAGGCATACATTCCCGCTATGAATCGACCATGATCAATGCTTATATCAGCCAGATCAATTACACGGGCGAATCCATCGAAGTGATTCCGGATGTGAACCAGTATGTGTTTGATTATCTCTATCATAACTATATGTTTGTGGATTCAGTGCTTATGGCCGACGATTATGCAAAAGAACAGTCCGGAGGAAGCACATACTCCCAGGTATATAAACAAGCTCTCTGGGATTCGACAAGAAGCTTTACCGTTCCTCTGTTCAAAGATGCTTCCCATGCCCTTGCCGAATTGATGTACACCGCCTGGGTGGAAGCCGGAAGTCCTTTGATAAATCCGAATTCCGTCTTATCTCCCATGAAAGCTGCCGGGGTATTCCTGGAGCAAAACACACCCAATCCATTTAGCGGCAAAACCCATATCCGTTTCAGCTTGACTCACAATTCCAAAGTACTTTTACAGGTGAGGGATATGGAAGGTATGCTGGTGGATACCTTGTTTGCAGGGGATAAAAATATGGGGAGCTATAGTATCGACTGGGCCCCGCAAAACCTTGCCCCGGGCATGTATTACCTTGTGCTGAATACAGGCAAGGCCATTGCAGTCAAGAAGATGATATTGATGAAATAAATACTGACCTGAGGGTTGGGAAGAAAAAAACCAAGGGGTTAACCCCTTGGTTTTTTTTTCGTCAAGCTTAATTCTGTTAAAAGCTTATTTTTTTCAGACTGAAAATCAGCCTAATTTCTCAAGGGCTTTCAGTGCTGAATCATAATCCGGCTCATCCGCTATTTCAGGGACTTGCTGGCTATAAACCACTTTGCCTTCCTTATCCAGAACGATCACGACCCTGGAAAGCAGATGCTCCATGGGGCCATCAATAATTTCAAGCTCATAATCTTTCCCGAATTTTTGTGTCCCGAAATCTGAGAGGGTAATTACATTTTTAATCCCTTCGGCCCCGCAGAAACGCGCCTGTGCAAAGGGGAGATCGCGGGAGATGCAAAGTACTTTTGTATTCTTAAGATCAGCCGCTTTTTTATTGAATGTACGGACAGAAGCAGCGCAGGTGCTGGTATCAAGGCTGGGGAAGATATTTAAAACAATGTTGGATCCCAGGTAATCCTTCAGTGTAGCTTTGGAGAGATCGTTCTTAACAAGCTCAAATCCAGGTGCTTTTTGCCCGCTTGCAGGTAAGGTGCCTGCAGTGTGAATAGGATTTCCTCCTAATGTAATACTTGCCATAATAAAAGATTTATTAATTAATTCATGTTTTGATTTGATAAGATAAACAAAGCAAAGGGGATTTTGATCAATGGTTTTTATATTTCGGGATATTTTTTGATGAATTGTAATCACAATGAATTGGCCGAAAATTTTCCGGAAAACTTAATGCTGAGAAATCTAAACATTAATTATCTGCCAAGTTAATTTTGCAATCGCTTGACATTATAATCATATCAGAATAAAACATCTTGATATGGATAATACAAAGGACTTGTTCCAAAAGGAAGTTGAAGAATTAATCAGGACCTTAAAAACCCGTTTTGAGAATAACATGAAGCGCCATGAAGGTCTGGAATGGGATAAAATACAGGCCAGGCTGGAAAATGATCCCGGAAAAATGTGGTCACTCCATGAAATGGAAACTAGCGGCGGTGAACCGGATGTGGTGGGCCTAAATAAAAAGACGGGTGAATACATTTTTTACGATTGTTCGACCGAAAGCCCTAAAGAACGCCGTAGTCTTTACTACGACCGCGAAGCATTGGATTCCAGAAAGGAACATAAACCTCAGAATAGCGCTGTGGATTTGGCTGCAGCTAGGTGTATTGAACATTGATCATTGAACATTGATCATTGAACATTGATCATTGAACATCGACCATCGAACATCGACAATCGACAATCGACAATTTTAGCCGCCTTTCATGATCTTCAGAAACTCTTCTTTCCTTCTCCGGGAGACTTCAATTTCCGAGCCGTCTTCCAGGATAGCAAAACCGCCTTCTCCCCGTTTATAGCGGCTTACGGCATCAAGGTTGACAAGATGGGAATGGTGGATACGGAAAAAATTATGGGAATTCAGGAGCTCATCATATTCCTTGAGGGTAGTTGTAACCAGAATCTTCTCCCCGTTTTTCAGATGGAACCAGGTATAATTGCCATCCGCCTGGCAGCGGATTATCTCGCTGATCCGGATAAAGCGCAAACCGTCGGGGGAGGGCAGGGCTATCTTATCCAGCTTTTGCCGGTTTTCATGCAAGAGGTCTATTTTTTTTAAATATTCTGCCTGCCTTATCAGACCAACTCTTCCGACAGCCCTCAGCAGTTCTTCTTCCTGAACCGGTTTCAGGAGGAAATCCAGCGCGCTGAAACGGATCGCCTCCAGGGCATATTTTTCATAAGCGGTCACGAAAATGATAGCAAAATTAATGGCGCTGAGCATTTGCAGGAGGTCGAAGCCGGAGCCGCCGGGCATCTCCACATCCAGGAAAACCAGATCAGGCTCATACTTAATGATAGCATCCTTACCGCTTTCCATGGAATTTGCCTCCCCGATTATCTCTAATTCAGGACAACAATTGTGGATCAGCTTTCCGAGATTTTGTCTTTGGCTTTGTTCATCATCAATCAATATGCTCTTCACCATCACTTCGCAGATTTTAGTTATTCGTCGCGATCAAGCGGTATCAACAATTTAACCCGGGTACCTTTTGCGTTCCCGTCTTCATCCTTCAGGTCCTCCGGATCAAGATAATAGTGAGTACTTGTATAAAGGTTCAATAGTTTAAGTCTTTCAGTGATTAATTGCGTTCCCATGGATTTTTTCTGCCGGGGTTTAGCTGCTTTCAATTCATTCGCCCGGGCCCTTCCAACCCCGTCATCTTCCACGATACATTGCAAATGTTTGGCGGTTTTGGTAAATTGAAGAATTATATGCCCCTTGCCTTCTTTATTCCGTATGCCGTGTAAAATCGCATTTTCAACCAGGGGCTGGATCAGCATGGGTGGCAGGTAAATTTTATCAGCTTCCAGGTCCTCAGATATTTCAATGCTGAAGTCGAATTTGGAATCCAGCCTTTGTTGTTCAATTTCAAGATAATATTTCAATGAAAGTACTTCATCTTCAAGGGAAATACTGGAATTCCTCGAATTCTCCAGGTTCATTCTCATAAGTTTGGCGAATTTGGTCAGCAAGCGGGCTGCCAGCGTGCTATTGTCGTTTTGTATGACATTCAGTATGGAACCCAAAGCATTAAAGATAAAATGTGGATTGATCTGAACCAGCAACAAGCGCTGCTCTATCTCCAGGTTGGCCATTTCAAGACTTAGCTGATGTTCCTTTTGCCGGTTCCGGAAACGGCTGAAGAGAAACAGTCCTATGAGCCCTATTAACAAGAGGAAGGATATGATGAAATATATGAAATACTTCTGCCTTGCTGCCTGTAATTCCCGGATATTCTTCTCCTGCTTCAGGCTTTTAATCTCATTATCCTTTCTTTCCGTATCAAATTTGGTCTGCATCTCAACGATTTGTCTGTGCTTTTCTTCATTGAAAAGTGAATCTTTCAGGTTCTGTGAGGCAAGCAGCATTTCATAAGCCTGACTTGACTTTCCAAGATGAAAATAAGTATTTGCCAGGGATGAAGAAGCATCCATGATTTCTTTGGAAGAATTCAGTTCCTTTGATAATGCAAGACTTCGCCTGAGGTAATCCCCGGCTTCGACATAGTCATGCCTCTCAGCATAGAGGTCGCCGATTCGCCTCAGGGTCACCGCAATTTCCTGTTTATCTTCAATTTGTTCCTGTTGTTTCAGGGCATCCAGGTAAAATTTTAGTGACTGCTCAGATTTCCCCATCCGGGAATATATATCGCCTATATTTGAAAGGGTGACGGCTATACCTTTGATATTGTTTGTTTCACGATAATTATCAAGAGAAATGTTATAGTATTCCAGGGATTTCTGATCATTATTCATCTCCGCGTAAACAGTACCGATATTCCCGGCCGTAACGGCAATATTCAGTTTCAGTCCTCTTGCCTGGTGTATTTTCAGGGTTTTTTCATAATTTTTAAGGGCTTCGGGCAGATTTCCCATCATCTGGTAAATCGAGGCGATATTGTTAAGGCTGTTGGCCATGCCTTTCTGGTCCGATAATTTTTCCTTGATAAGATAAGATTGCTGAAAGAGATCGATGGCCTTCTCATAATCGGATAGATAATAATAAATGATGCCCATATTGTTATAGAGCTCCGCCATTCCTTTCGGGTTGGGATGCAGCTTGTAAATGTCAAAAGCTTCCTGGTAAAGAATTAATGCCGAGTCGTAATTACTCAGATACTGATAAATATTTCCGATATTATCCAGGGATTTGGCTGTTCCGTGAAAGTCATGGATCTTTTGGCGTTTTGCCAGCGCTTTTCTGTAATACGAAAGCGCTTCGGGATATTCACTTTGTATTTCATGATAATAACCTATGATACTGTAATCCAGGCCAAGGGTTTTATCGTCTTTGCTGATTATAGCCGTATCTATACTCTGCTGAAATAGTGGAAGGGCTTCTTTATAATTATTTGCGTAAAACTTCACAAGTCCGACTGAATACAAGGCCCTGGCTTCATCTTCCCGGTTCTTTTGTTCCCTGGCCAGTTTCAAAGCTTTTTCTGCATAATTCCCGGCCTTTTCAGGCTGTGAAAAAAGATATTCCTGCACCAGAAGATTCAGGATCTCAGCTTTTTTATCATCGGGAGCCTGTTTAAGGATGTTTTCAAGACTGTCGGATTGCACGGTAGCCTTAACATTTTCAGGAAAGATCAATATAAATTCAAACAAAAATAAAAACATTAAGAAGGAGAGTTGAAATTTAGGCCCTCTCTTAATCCCTTTATGTCTCATAGAAAGGAATTTTGCAATTAATAGTAATATATGCCGCCGGATAGGGGTATGTTACCAGATACTCATTCATGGTTTGGTCTTTGGTTCCTTCCACCTAATTTAGCCACTTGCCAATGATTGAACAAAAAGCTAAAGCGGTGAAAAGTTGGACAATCGATCAAATATAATAAAATTGTCATTGCCATGAAAAAGCATTATGTAATTCTTCTTGTCATTTTGATGATGGGACCGGCGATTTACGCGCAGGTAGGTATTAACACCGATTCCGGCAGCCCGGATGCCAGCGCCATGCTGGACGTAAAATCAAGCGACAAAGGACTTTTAATACCCAGGATGTCGAGCTTTCAGAAAAATTCCATCCCTGTGCCGGCTGAAGGCTTGATGGTATATGATACAGACCTGGGTGCTATTTGTTATTTTCATGAAGGATTATGGATAACTCTCCTGGCCAAAAATTCAGGCTGGTCTCTCAGTGGCAATGAGGGTATAGATCCATATGATCAATTCATCGGTACCACCGACAGTGCCAGGCTTATATTCAAAGTTTATAATACCCTGGCCGGCTCCATTGTCTGGAATGGTTCTACCACCTATGGAATATTGGCCGGATCACACAACCGGGCCGATGCAAATACTTTCGTTGGTAGTTTTTCGGGTTATAGTAACAGCACGGGAAACTGGAATACGGCTGTAGGATCCAATAGTCTTGAATACAATACCACCGGAAGCGCTAATAACGCTTTTGGTAAATACGCGGCCTATAATACTTTTGATGGAAGCGACAATGTTGCCATCGGAAACTCGGCGCTATATGCTAATGAAAGCGGCAGCTACAATGTCGCGGTGGGCAACAGTGCTTCCCACAACGGGCTCTCCGGAAACGGGAATACCGCGGTAGGCCATAGTTCCCTGCTTTACAACGGAACAGGTCATAACAATACCGCAATTGGCTATCAGGCTGGTTTTCTACAGACTGATCTGGACAATGCGATTAGTATCGGATATTATGCAATGGCCCAGTCAAGCAATGAAGTAAGGCTGGGGAATACAAATATAGTATCGCTTTATTGTAAAGGCGCATATGTTCCGACTACCAGCGATCCCCCGAACATGGTCGTGCTGAGCGATGGGCAGATACTACGAAGTTCTTCAGGTATGCTCACGGGCAGCGGTTCAACCAACCGGGTGGCATTCTGGACGGGGGTTTCGGGCCTTGGAAGCAGCCCTGAACTATACTGGAACAACAGCAGCGAAAGCCTGGGAATTGGAACTTCCAGCCCAAATGACAAGCTCACCCTGCAGGACGGCGATATTGCCCTGACTTCTACCACTACAGGTTCCTATGGAATTAAATTCTATGAATCCGATGCCTTCGGAAATAATTATACATCGATAAAAGCCCAGGCCCAGGCCGCTGATATTAATTATATATTACCGGCTTCAGATGGCTTGAACGGATATTTAATGACTACAAATGGCTCAGGTGTTATGAGTTGGACAGCCCCCAGCCAGGCTGATATAACTGGAGTAGGATCCATGACCACCGGCAATGTTTTCTCCAGCCTGGCTGCTGATGACCAGTGGCTGGGTCTGGGGGAGAATGCCGGCCGCATTGCATTTGACCATCAGTCCATCGATAAAATATCTATTATGGATGCTTTCGTTGGAATTGGTACGGACGATTTCTGGCGCCAGTTAACTATTAGCGGATCTTTCGAATTACCCTATTCAACAGATTCACAGACTGGGGTAATCTATAAAGGGGATTCCCGGTTCATACATGATTATAAGCCGCCAAATTGCAACGGGATGAATACTTTCCTGGGTATCAATGCCGGGAATTTCAGCATGACTGCTTCCTCAGGCGGCGAAGCAAGTTCCAATACTGCTATTGGAAATTCATCTCTTAGTTCCCTTACAAGCGGGTATCAAAATACAGGCGTCGGGGCCCAGTCATTACAAAACAACCAGAGCGGATACAGCAATACCGCAGTGGGTAATACCGCCTTATATGTCAATGTGAGCGGGATTAATAATACCGCGGTCGGCGCGGGATCCCTGAGTCATAATACCTCGGGTCAAAATACCTCTGTCGGGACCTATTCCTCCTACAGCAATAATAGCGGAAGCTATAACACTAATCTGGGCTGGAGTGCAGGTTCAAAGAATAGTACGGGTATCTTTAATACCATGTGCGGAGCAGAATCCGGCGGAGTTTGGTATGAAGCAGCAAACCCCTATTCAAGGAATTCGGCTTTCGGTTACCAGTCAGCATACTCGCTTACAACGGGTAGCAATAATACACTTTTAGGTTTTAGCGCCGGTTACGGGATTACAAGCGGATCATATAATATAGTCCTGGGATTTAATGCAGATGTTCCTAATCCGACCGGCAATTACCAGATGGTTATCGGCGCGGCAGATGTCCTATATGGTAATCTCAGCAATAAGAGGATCGGGATAGGGACCAGTTCCCCTGGTCAGAAACTCACCGTCGAAGGGACTTTCGGCCTGATAGAGGGTGGAACAAGCCCGGTATACCACACTATTTTTCAAGGGGCTGACCAAAGTTCGGATATCACCTATACTTTGCCTGCAGATGATGGCAGCACAGGCCAGTTTTTGACTACCGACGGTAGCGGGGCCCTTGACTGGACGAGCATCTCAGCCGGTGATATAAATTCAGTCGGGTCGATGACTTCAGGGGATGTGTTCAACAGCGCTTCCGCCGATAATCAATGGCTGGGCCTGGGCGCCGCGGCAGGACGTATTGAATTTGATGACCAGACAACCGATGAGGTGAATATTTTAAACGCGAAAGTTGGGATTGGCACCTCGATCCCTGCCCAGCAGCTGGAAATAACCCAGTCCTTCCGCATGCCTTCTACCAGCAGTTCAAGCACAGGGGTAATTTATAAAGGTGTTTATAGTTTTATTCATGATTATGCCGCCCCTTCATCCTTCGGTAAAAATACTTTCGTGGGTGTGCTCAGCGGTAATTTCAGCATGGGAATCAGTGCTTCCAATAATACAGGCGTGGGATATTATGCATTGAGTGCCCTTAGCAGCGGTGCCTATAATGTGGCCTTCGGGGTTGAAGCGCTTAGGTTTAACAACGTAGGCTCCAATAATATAGGCATAGGATATGATGCCTTGGGCAGTCAGAACAGCGGGGACGACAATGTAGGAATTGGATATTATGCCGGATATTTCAATGATGCAGGAGAAAGGAATGTGCTTTTAGGCACCTTTGCCGGGGAAGGCTATCCCGGTTCTTCTTTTTCAAATACAACTGCCATCGGATATTACAGCGGATCATCCATTACATCTGGTAACGGGAATACCACGATTGGGTATTCAGCCGGGGATGCTATCGGAACAGGAAGTAATAATACCATTATTGGAAATACGGCTAACGCCTCTTCATCCTCTATATCCAACGGTTTGGCAATTGGTTATAATGCCCTGGTAAACGCCAACAATAAAGCCGTGATCGGAAATGCAAGCGTTATAACTATTGGAGGTTACGGAGCGTGGATCAATTACTCCGACCGCAGGCTGAAAGAAAATATCAGCTACAGGAATGATATCGGACTGGACTTCATTATGAAACTCAGACCCGCATCCTATAACTATATCGCCGATGAAAATAAAAGCCGTCGTGACGGACTGATTGCACAGGATGTGCAGCAAAGTTTGCAGGAACTGGGTGTGGAATTCAGCGGCCTGGTCAAAGACGATGATCCCGATGGCACCCTGAACCTGAGCTACGGCGAATTCGTGATTCCACTGATCAACGCGGTGAAGGAACAGCAGGAGATGATTAAGGCTTTGCAGGAAGAGGTGAAGGAGCTAAAGGCGGGGGGAGGTCGTTAGTTGTCAGTCAGCTGTCAGCTGTCAGCAGTCAGCAGTTTGATCCCGGTTTCCAAAAATCATTCTTTAGATAATCAGGCGAACGCCTCCAAGCTCTTCTATTCTGTAGGGAAAATGATTTCCGGGAGAACCTATAAACATGAAGTTAACAGGAATATTCCATTCTTTTGAAAGCTTGTTAATCAATGCAGGCCCGAATTTTCCTTCCAGAAGAATGAAGTCAATTTTTATTGCAGGATACTCCCGGTCCAGTACATCGATATCAGATATTAATTGAGCTGCCGGTTTTTGCCCTTTTTCAAAAACGGCAACTATCTTTAATTTTCGGGTGTTTTCATTGTTTTTAATATAAAGCATGACCTTGTTCAGGGTTTCCACATCATCGCCTTTAGTAAAGAAAACAAACTCCTGGGAATTAATCTTATCAATTAAACTGATTATGGACGTATTGGTGTTATTGACCATATTCTGAATAGGTTCAAAGATATACTTGATTAAGTTCAGGACTGTTTTTAGGATGGGAATACGGTTCAGCATGAACATTACAAAGAGGAAGGTCGGAATAAAGTATTCGAAGAAAACTCTCAGGTATACGGGGTTAAGGATAGCATTTCCAATTATTGCAACAAGGATTGCCAAAATGGCGACCACTAAGGAGATCCAGTTGGAATACTCGGGCCTGGGAAGATTCTTTCTTTTGATCTTAAGCAGAACATTTCCAATCCCAAACAAAGCCATAACGGATAAAAATGCAATGGTATACACGCCTGCCAGGGCACTTAATTTACCCTGGGTGATCAGGAGGATGGAAACGCAGAGTAAAAAGAATGTAATAGCAATCCGGTAAGCGCTCCCTCTTTTATTCTTTTTTAATAAAAAGGGAGGAAGGACCCGGTCCAGTGTCATGCGTTCAACCAGTCCGCTTACCCCAATGAATGAAGTCAGGACCGCTCCGCTCAGAACGAGTGCTGCATCGACTGAAATCAAAATGGAAAGCCAGTTTCCGCCTGAAATCCCACCCATATAGGAAAGAAGGGCTTCCTGGTTTTGTTCGACTGCATTCATGGGAATAATGGCCAGGGCCAGAAAAGCCATCAGGGGATTGAATACAGTTACTACGATCCACATATTTCTCAAGGTCTTGCGGAAAACGCCTTTCTGCTGTTCTTCCACAAAATTTGCTGAACTCTCAAATCCGCTGATTCCCAGCATGGCCGCTGCAAAACCAAATACCAGGGCGGTCAATATACCGCCTTCTTTCGGAGCTAAATTGAAATTGAGGTTAAAAACTTCAAAGCCATTGCTGAACAAGTACAATCCGCAGAAAAATGAGAGCAGGACCAGGGATGTCAAATGAAAAATAAAGATAAAGATGGCTACTTTAGACGATTCCCCGATGCCTATGATGCTCAGGCTCATGAAAACTGCCAGCAACCCTATCGTGGAGATAATAACAGGCATTGCCGACAGCAGGCTGTGCGCATAATGTATCGCCTCATTTGCCGAGATTACCGCCGTGGCCATATAGGAAAGTATGGTGAGGGTGGCTGCAAGGGAAGCCATCGTTTTGCTGGTTGTGTTTAACAAGGCATTATAAGCCCCTCCGTTCATGGGTAAGGCCCCGACCACTTCGCCATATATTTTCCTGAATAAAAAAAGAACAGCCCCAACCATGAGCAGCGAGATCCAGGCATACTGGCCCGCGTAAATTATAGCCAGGGCCGACACATATAAACAGGATGAACTTATATCATTTCCGGAAATAGCAGTTGCCGACAACTCATTTAACTTTTTCACTTTTACACCCATCATCCGAACTAATTAATGGTTTATGGATTCTTTTTTTTCAGAATCGATTATTTGGCCGGAAATATTTTGCCGACTAAATTAAATAAAAGTTCGGCAGTCCCTGCAGGACTTTCATAATTGCTCCGGCCTCTTAGCCCGACCTGAAGGTTGGGGCTATTGCCAGCCGTCCTTTCAGGACGGGATCCCCTGATGTAAAGGAATTTAGAACTTTCGAAATGTCGAAATGTCGAAATTCGATATGACGAAGTAAATGGCACATGGAACTTCCAACTTCAGCTCGTCATATCGTGATATCGCTACATCGTTACATCGCTACGTCTGATGTATGATGATTTCTTTGCACATCCCTGTCATATCCCGGCGCAGGCCGGGAAACGTCATCCCGGCGCAGGCCGGGAAACGTCATCCCAGCTAAGTCGGGATCTGTAAACTATTTGAAGTGACTCTTACAAAACAAAACAGTAAGAATTATTATATTTCCATAATTCAGAGTTCAAAAACAAGAGGGATTTACACTTATAAAAAAAGATGAAGCATCTAAAAAGTCTTATGGATAATTAGGATATATGAAAAAAGCCTTCTAAATTTATTGAAAATAAAATATGCCGGGTTTGGATAAATCTACCACATCAATATATAAAAGTTTCTATAGTTCAAAAGAATAAAGGGCCATGACTGGCTTTCTTTACAATCAAAGAAGATATATTGATACCTGACAGATATACGGAAACCTTATGCCGTATACTGAATAAAGAGAAAATACAGGGAATACTTTGAGTATATACTTTTTAGATATATATTTGCAATATTAAAATTTAGTAGTATGAAAAATGTATCATTAAAAATTGACGACTCAATTTTCGGCGAAACTGAAAAAATTCTTTCCAGAATCAAAAAACCTCGAAACAGATATATAAACGAAGCAATAGACTATTATAATAAGTTGCAGAGACGATTGATTCTTGAGAATAAATTGAAGAAGGAATCAGATCTTGTTAAGAAGGATTCAATGTCTGTTCTTAAAGAATTTGAGGAGATTGATTATGATGACTAAACAATACGAAATTTGGATTGCAGATTTGAGTCCTCAAATAGGAACAGAACCCGGAAAAACAAGACCTGTTCTCATTATACAGACCAATTTATTAAATAAGATTCCTCATCCTTCTATAATAATTTGTCCATTGACAACAAATGTGAAGAAAGATTCGGAAATTTTAAGAATTCATTTAAAGAAGGGAACAGCAAACTTACAACAAGCTTGTGATATAATGGTTGACCAGATTAGAGCTATTGACAATAAAAGACTTATAAAAAGAATTGGAATACTTCCTGTGGAATTACTTGACAAGGTTAAAGAGAATCTGCAAATAATAATGGACCTGGAATAAATCACGACGGCATAAGAGCACTTATATCACATGGCCGCATTAGGGTCATTAAAACAAATGATTAGTAAATTGAGCATATAAGTAATCAACATAAATTTGAGAAGTAAACGGCCACCTGCCATAGCTGCAAGACGATAGCAGTCAGGATCACGAGAATTCAGCCTTCTCTATTAAAAAGAAAAAGTACTTGAAAAACTAAAAGCATGATTTTTAAATTAATATTCGTTCATAGATTAAAACCATTCCTTCTGGGCTTTATTATCTTTTTCCTATTAGGATATACATATGGAGCCCCGAATCAAGCAAGTGATGACTCTGTTTTTTATATCAAAATGACAAAGGTCAGAAACTTTATGGAAATTGACCGGACCACTGTTACAGAGGTTTGGACTGATATGGATAAATCCTGCACATTGATCAATCAGATGAAAAAAATTGTCAGGAAGGATTTGGGATTGATTTATTCGGTTAATCTGCAAGAAGAAACATACAGTATTGACTCTATACAAAGCAAGTCGGCGCAAAGGCCTTCCAAAAGCGACCTCGATTTTAAGTATATCGGACAGGATTATAATCCGGTATATGAATGGGAAAAACCTCATTTAATCAAGAAAGATACTCTTGCAAATTATTCATGCGACCATTATTCATGCATAGGCGATGCGGATTTTGATCAGATATCTCTCGATTATTTCCTGACTAAAACTAAAGATGAGTCTATGGCTGAAGCGGTAAATTCTCTGATGTTGAATTCAATTAATTCACCCAATAAACGAGAGCCCCTGATACAAGTTATTAATGATGATAAGAATATATTGATTTTGAAGATAATTGAGAAAGTTGAAAATCCAATTTCACCCCGGAAGACTACAAGGATTGCTGTTGATATTTTCAAAAAAGTATTGCCTGACAAAGAACTGTTTGAAGTGCCGGTCAATTTCAGAAAAACCAATTAATGTCCTGCAGCTATGATCAAGCTTAAGTATATATTATGTTTTCTTTATCTAATGCTTTTTACTCAAATTGCATATCCACAGAATGCTAAATATACATTACCCGAACCGGTAATGACTGAACTTGGCAGACTCGATGAAGCTTATCAGATCTTAGATCAGTTTAGCAGGAATGTTTGGGATAATTGGGATGATTATATGGATTACCCATTTCTGTTTACCTTTCAAAATGGACTAAGAGTCCTGGTGGGACATCCAAATCCTCCATCAGAATTTTCACCTCTTCCAGATTTGTTAATTCATGGCCTTAAAGTTTATATCGACACGACCAATGTCACTGAATTTGTTCTTAATCAACCTTTTATATGTGGAGGCGGGCCAATTTCATTCGGCTCATTTAATAACAAACATGTCACGATAGTTGACATCAGATGCAGTGCACCAACTTCTTCACAAACAGCTGACTATGCATCTGCAGAATTTAATATTCTGGCCTTCATTCATGAACTCATGCATTGTTTCCAATTAACGATTCTTGAAAATTACTATGAGCAGCTCCGGATAAATCCGGATCTTAATATCTCATTATTTGCAGATATAGAAGGACAAGCATTGGCAAAGGCTTATGAGCAACCAAATTATGAAGCATCAATTCCATTTCTGAAAGATTTCTGCATAGCCAGAATCATTAAGTTAAAAGATCTTACACAAGATGAGAAGGATTCATACGAAAGCGATGAATTTTGTGAAGGAGAGGCGGTATATTCCGAATTTATAATTTTACAAAGTCTGAAGAATGGATTTACCAGTTGCTCTTCTGTTAAAAATGATACAGCTTATAAAAGATTCAATAATCCTGATACTTATCTCAGATTTTATCTGAACAAGCTAAAAACTTCTGCAGGAAACACTCTTAATTTTTATGATAAAAAATATTGGTATGGTTGTTTTCAGGCAGTATTGCTTCAAAACTACTTCCCCGGCTGGCAAAAGGAAATTGAAAATGGTAAATGGCTGGATCAGATTCTTAGAGAAAGCTTGCATATAACCAATGTGGATAGTTTAAATTCTTTACAAAGATTTCATGATATCTATAACATAGATAGCTTGAGGATAGTGCATGGGAATATAATTTCAGAAAGAAATGAAACCTATCAAGCTCTCCGGGACATGAAAGGAAGAGCATATATAATTGATTTAAAACCGATTCATCAATTTGTACTATCATTAGTTGATAAATCCAGACAATACTATGAGCTTGGTGAGATAAATATGTTCCCTTCCGGACTTGGAGAGCTAAGATTTGATAAGGTTTCAATTTCATTTGAACCCGTGCTTTCCGAAGTTAATCAGCTATTTTATGTAAAACTGATCGATGAAAATTCAAAAAATAGCGAGAAGCCTTATGAGATTAAATATGAATCAAAGGATGACGAGGGCTTTTACTATAACGTTACTGTAACTACTCCACTGTTTGTGTTAAAAGCGCCTAAAATTTCTATTATAAAAAGCTCTGACCGGATTAAATTTATTATCCATTCGAGAGTATAAGGTTGAATAAATAAAATGTACCAGGCGATGATAACTATGCATACCCTCCCAGGGCAACATAAAGTCTGAATGCTGTATTGACGGAACCGGGGGTGGGGGAAGTCCTTGGTCGTTGGTCGTTGGTCGTTAGTCGTTAGTCGTTGGTCGTTAGTCGTTGGTCGTTGGTCGTTGGTCGTTTGGGATTAACCCGGGCTTCGTAGCCCTGATTCATAAATTCAGAGTTCAAAAGCAAGGGAGATTTATATCTGTAAATAAAGCTGGAGAATATTAAAAGTCTTATGAAAAATTAGGATATATGAAAAAAGCCTTCTAAATTTAATGCCAGTCAAAAATGCCGGGTTTGGATAAGTCTATCATTTCAAAATTTAAAGATTCCTTAAGCCCAGAAAAATAAAGGGTTTTGACTGGCTTTTTAGACAGACAAGGAAAATATTTGGATAGCGGGGAGATGTATGCAAACCTTGTAGTTATTATAAAAGACTTATGTTTCAAGCTGTTAAACTATTTTATTAACCTTAAATCATATAAAATGAAAAAGATTTGGATTGTACTTTTATTTTGTGGCATGAATATTTTTTCATTTAGCCAGTTAGTAGATAATTACAAAATCATTCTCAATAATGATACTTCTGCACTAAATGCCACAGTTGAAAATAGAAAAGCTATTTTTAATTTTCAAAAAACAGATATTCTTACAATAACTTTTGATGATCTTAAAACTGATATTTCTAAAAAATCAGTAAAAATTATATCAGAATCGAATAATGAAGATATTTTGATTGGAACATTTGGTAAAGATGATGTTAAAGCCAATAACAGTTATTCCTTAAAAATTTCATTTGAAAAATTGCTGGATAAGCTTAATAAATCCGTCGAAAATAATGTTTACTCGATTATAGTAATGGACAAAAATGGTAAACAAAATCTATTAAGATTTAAACTTATATAAGGGCAAAGAAATTGAAACAGATGCTATATATGTTATGCCCTAATTCTATATAGATTTGATTTTACATCGGGAAGGGAATAATAAATACAGAGTTGAAATAAAGCAAAACAGCCAGGAACACGCTCATATACGAGCCCTTAGCGCTTATTATTATGATTAAAAAGCTATTAAAATATTTATCAATAATAATTGCTCTTCAGGCTTGTCATCCAACAGTTTTATTAACGGATAGACAAAAAATGCATCTTCAGGGAAATGTCAGTAAAATTATCGAGTGGTCTTATTTACCTTACATGACAGACGATACTTTAGTGGCAGGGAAACAAGATTTCCCGGATTTACAAAAAGTAGCTTATTGGGTTTTTAATGATTCAGGTTATATAATGGAAACGGGATATATGCTCCCTGATGAAGACTCACTTTTTCGCATTTTTCATTATTCTCAAAATTGGCCTTATTTACTTGAATATACAATCAATGAAATGCAGAAAGAAAAGGCTAAGATGGGAAATGATACTGTTAATTACACTGTTATCCGGGAAAATAAAAAAGATACTCTTTTCCAAAAAACTTATTTCTTAAGCCGATAAGCTCAGATTGTATAATAAAAGTGTCTATGATAAATTCGGAAGAGAAATTTATTCCGAGGATGGTATAAATTCGCGTCAGGCATCTTCCCATTTTGAATATTATAGAAATGGATTTATTCATAAGGAATTATATCAAAGCGAATACCCTCCTGAAAAGTGGGAATGCTCGTATGTATATAATAGTCAAGGACAAGTAAAAGAGGAAGTTTCGATTGATAAGGAAGGAAAATCCATAAGCGCTTATCAATATTCATATGACAAATACGGGAATTGGATTAGTAGAGTAACTTACTTTAATGATGAACCATTCAGTTTTGAAATTCGTAATTTGAAGTATAAATAATAAGCACTATCGAATGCGTAAATGCCAGCCCGGCCAAACAAAAAATTGCATCCCGGGCAGATAGAACAATCCAAATGAAAATCGCCCTGACAGGAGCACATCGGGTTGGGAAAACCAGCTTGGCTGAAAAACTTCAGGAATATCTCCCTGATTATGATCTCAGAAAGGAGCCTTATTATGAGTTGGAAGAATCAGGCTATGAATTTTCTGAAATTCCCAGTGCAGATGATTTTTTAAAACAACTTGAATATTCCATAAAACAAATCTCTACAAGTGCTGATAATGTGATTTTTGACAGATGTCCGATTGATTTTTTGGCCTACATTCAAGCCATTGATGAAACAAGAAATATTCAATCAATTTTTAAGAAAGTTGAAAGTATTATGAAGGGAATTGACCTTCTTGTTTTTGTCCCTGTAGAGGAGCCGGATTTGATATTATGTCAGGACTCTGATTTGCCAGAACTTAGAATCAAAGTAAATGAGATCCTGAATGATTGGATCTGGGATTTTGGCATTGAGGCAATTGAAGTTAAGGGAACCTTGCTGAACCGGCGGGATCAGGTACTTGGTAAAATTTCCCTGCTTTCATGATTCATACAAACATTTGAGCTATGAATGTAATTCTCAAAGAATACATTTTGTTTGAATTGATTTTATAAATATATTTGCAATTCGCGAATCGCGAATTAATAAAAGTGATTATGAAGAAGCATAATGGAATGCGCCCACAGGATATTGTAGTTCTATTAAAGATTATTTCAATAAGAGATGATAAGTGGCGGAATATTGATATTGCAAATGCTATCGGAATAAGTCCTTCTGAAGTTTCTGAAGCGTTAAACAGATGTAAGATTGCAAAATTAATTGACAGTAAAAAAAGAAAAGTAAATATCAATTCTTTCACTGAGTTTTTGGTTTATGGATTAAAATATGTTTTCCCTACTGAGCCGGGAGCAATTGTAAAAGGAACTCCGACTGCTCATTCTGCATCTCCTATAAAAGAACATATTTCTTCTGGTGCAGATGTTTATGTATGGCCGAATGCTAAAGGAATTGAAAGAGGACAGGCAATAGAACCACTTTATAAAACAATCGTAGCTTCCGTTCAGGATGATAAATTATTTTATGAATTGTTAGTAATTGTAGATACAATTCGAGTTGGCAGAGCAAGAGAAACAAACTTTGCAGTTGAAGAACTTAAAAAACGCTTGCTGAATGCTTAGTACAAATATTGAAATGCTACAGACAGTGGCCAAAGGATTAGGAGAATTGAAAGATGAAGTAGTATTTGTAGGTGGAGCTGTGGCTGAATTATATGCTGATAATCCTGCAGCATCAGAGATCAGACCAACTAAGGATATTGATTGTGTAATAGAACTGAAATCCCGGATTGAACATGAAACTTTGGAAGAAAATCTCAGAGCCAAAGGTTTTGCTCATGATACTTCAAAAGATGCCCCTATTTGCAGAATGATTTATAAGGATATTAAAGTAGATGTGATGCCAACTAATGAAAATATTCTTGGATTCAGCAATATTTGGTACGAAGAAGGAATTGAAATGAAAATACCAAAAACACTCCCCGATGGAACAGTGGTATTTGTATTTCCTCCGGAATATTATTTGGCTGCAAAATTTGAAGCGCACAAAGGACGAGGAGGGAAAGATTTACGCCAAAGCCACGATTTTGAGGATATCATTTACATCCTGGATAATTGTCCTGGCATTTTAGAAAATATAAGTACTTCAAATCCAGGTGTCAATATGTATCTAAAGAAAGAATGTCTGAATCTTTTAGAAAATCCAAATATTACAGAGGGGATTGAAGCAGCTTTACCTTATGGCTCGGGTGAAGAAGGAACAGAAATTATTTTAGAATTAATTCAGAGTATTACGGAGATTGAATAATGGGATAAGGTAAATTGATTTTTAGATTTTTTGTTGGTTGAATTGAACTTAAACTAGGTGATATCAATGCCTGCCCTTGGCTTCATAACTGTGATTTATAAATTCAGAGTTCAAAAACAAGTAAGTTTACACGCTTATAAAAAAGATAGAGAATATAAAAAGTCTTATGGAAAATTAGGATATATGAAAAAAGGCCTTCTAAATTTAATGCCAGTTAAAAAGCCAGGTTTGGATAAGTCTATCATTTCAAATTTTAAAGATCACTTTAGCCTAAAAGAACGAAGTGTTATGACTAGTTTTTAGACGCTCAAGGAAGATTTATGGATACCTGGTGGATGTATAGAAACCTTGTGTGCCATTTGAAAGAATTAGACATAAACATTAAAAAAATGATATTATGAATTTCATCCTTTATAAATCAGACAACTGTTAAAATAAAATAATGATATGATGCTTATCTCTCGATTTAATTATTCCACCTAAAATCTAAAATCATGACATTAAATTACATTATCAACTCTGACCAAGCAGGCTTTTATGATTTAATAGTGAGCATGCTAACCTTTCTTGCAGTTACTATTGGTTTGTTGAGTATTAGATTTCAAAAAAAAGAAATACGTTTTTCTACGATCCAAAAATGTGTTAATGATCATAGGAATATATTAAGAAATCAACAGAAATATAGTATTAAAAACAAAGGAAAAAATGAACATCTTATATTATTACGAGATCACTTGGGACTTATTACAGAAGAATTATTTTACATGAGAGAAGGATATCTGCCCAAAAATTTATCATTAAACTGGTTAAGACACATGATTGAGTTTGTCCCAATTAAGCAAGGAAAAAGAGTTTTAAATAAATTCCAAATTGAGGAGAGTAAAGAAATCTCGTATTTTTTAAAATGTACAGATAATCAAGCAAATATCGATATAGATAAATTTCTTTTAAGAGAAGAAAACTACCAAAAATATATTGAGTTGGCATCGGACAAAAAATCTTTTTCTCAAATAAACGACATTTTTGAATTATCAATGACCCAAATTAGCAAATTAGAACTTGATAATAAAAACAATATCAAGGATAATGACAAAAATGTAAAAAAACTTGTCCATTTTATTTGGAAAAATAACAATATTAAAAAAAATAGAAAACGCAATATAATAACAAAGTACTTCGTCCGCAAGTAATACAAAGTCTGAATTCCGTTTTAACCGAACCGGTCCATCCCGCTCTTGCCAGGAATACAAATTATTCGGAAATTAGCCGCGTACTTATACAAGCCTGCCTGATTGTAATGGCAAGAGATTCGTGTAAGTCTTGAATTGTATCTTACTCACTTCTTATTGTAAAGTATTGTACTGTAAAATTATAAGGCCATGATCTACCTGCTGATCGGAATGAGTCTCTTGTTTTTTTCCTTAGGATTTATCCTTACAGAAATCAATGCCAGTAATCTTCTTTCAGGCTATAATACCATGTCTGAGGAGGATAGGAAAAAAGTGGATATTAAGTCTTATATCCGCTATTTCAGGAACTTCCATATTTTTCTTGGAATTTCATTTCTGGTAATTGGCCTTTTATTACAATTCCTGCTCGGGAATATAGCCGCAGGAATTTTTTTAGTAGCCTATCCCATATTGGCTTATATATATTTTGCCCTGAGCAGTTCTGGTTTTTCCAAAGGGAGCAGTCCTAAATCATATTTTGCAGCAGGTATTATTTTAAGTTCGATATTGCTCCTTATGATCCTTTTATTTATTATTGGTTTTAAGGAAGATAAATTGGTCTTTAGGCAGGATGAAATTAAAATTACGGGCATTTATGGAGAAAAAATCCCCTTCGCTGAAATCCAAAGCATCAGACTGATTGAGCAGCTTCCTGTGATTAAATCAAGGACCAATGGATTTGCGCTCGGAGCTGTCCGCAAGGGATATTTTAAAACCAGCCAGGGGGAGAAGGTAAAATTGATACTCAATTCAACCCAAAAGCCTTATCTTCTCTTAATTAAAAAGAATGCTCAGAAAATATATTATTCATCGAAAAACAAAGCTAACCAGGAAATTTATAATGAGCTAAATAAATCATTAGGAGCTGACTAAGTTAATATCCTTTTTTTGCATTCATTAGAACAAAGACTCATTTCATCCGTTAGTCTACAGATACTTTATCATTTTTCAGTGTTCTACCAATCAAAAATATTATAATCCCCTTAAGGAAAAAGGCATGAGAAAACTCATCCTGTATATCGCCTCCAGTCTCGACGGCTATATTGCTGCCCCGGGCGATGACCTTAAATTCCTGCACCTGGTGCAAAAAGAAGGGGAGGACTATGGCTACAACGGTTTTTACAAAACGGTCGACACCGTAATTATCGGAAGGAAAACTTACGACTGGGTGCTGAAGGAAGTAGGGTCACCCCCTCATCCCAATAAGCAGACTTTTGTAATTACCAAAACAGCCAGGGCGGCAGAATCAAACACAATTTTTTATACCGGTGACCTGAAGGATCTGGTCATGAGATTAAAATCCCGGGAAGGACTTAATATTTATTGTGACGGGGGAGCTGAAATAGTGAATGAACTCCTGAAGGACAGACTGATAGATGAGATGGTGATCTCCATCATCCCGGTTCTCCTCGGGGAAGGGACCCGGTTGTTTAAAGGCGGCATGCCGGGACAGGAAATGGAACTTATAAAATCCAAACAATTCGATACAGGTCTCATCCAACTGCATTACAGAATTGTTTAGAATTATCACCGGGTAAAGGACGGATAAATTCAAAGTCAAATTTTAAATCTTAACTTAAAAACTGTGCCAGCCCCCTATAAAACCAGACTAAAAGTACTGCTTCAATTTGTGCTTTTATGTTTATGAAAAAAGAACTTCGGGCTAATGGGTTTCTCCTCTGCATCCCGCTTACGAGATCCCGGCGCAGGCCGGGATCTGACAACGATTTGCAGAGAACGGATCAAGCCTCGGATGTAGCGATATGACGATATGACGATGTTACGAGGTGAAGGTGGAGGTTTCAGGTTCCATTTATTTCCTCATATCGATATTTCGAAATTTCGATATTTCGACATCTATATTTGTCGAGACAAACCCATGGTAGCATTCAAAATCTTAGCTAAAAACAATGGAACATGAATATATAGAAGAGAAGACTTTTGATAAAATTAATTTCAGTGTAAATCCGCTGAATAAGGGCGATTATGAGTATTGTACCTTCTCAAACTGCGACTTCTCCGATTCGGACCTTGCCAATTTTAAATTCCTGGAATGTGAGTTTAATTCCTGTAACCTGAGTCTGGTCAAACTTTCCAAAACTGCCTTCAGGGATGTCATATTCAAAGACTGCAAGATGCTTGGGCTGCGCTTTGAAAACTGTAACCAGATAGGCCTCTCATTCAGCTTTGAAAATTGCATCCTGAATCATTCTTCCTTCTATCAAACAAAAATAAATAAGACCCAATTCAAAAATTCCCAATTGCAGGAAGCCGACTTTGCGGAATGTGAGCTGAGAAATGCTGTTTTTGATAACTGCGATCTCACAAGGGCGAATTTCGAAAATACCATCCTGGAAAAAGCCGATTTCCGCTCTTCCATTAATTATTCCATCAACCCGGAAATCAACCGTATAAAGAAGGCAAAATTTTCATTATCCGGAGTAGCCGGGCTTCTTGATAAATACGATATAGAAATCGACCGGATAAGCTGATTATGCAGCAGAGGATTGAGACTTTATTGGAGAAAAAACTCATTGGTGACCAAAAAAGCAGAATGATTTCAGATTTCAGAATTCAGATGTCCGATTTCAGAAGTTTTTCATTTTTAGTATAAATTGATAGTCTGCATGTCGCAGTCTTCAGGATATAGAGATAAATATAAGCTGCTAATAAAAAGAAACTGCAATATCTCACTTTCCCCCTATATTAAAATTAAATTTCTGCACAAATCTTAGTGAAAACTTTGAGCTTTAGTGCCTTTGTGGCTATAAGGGGATCATACAAAGGACTTTTTATGAAGATTAGCCACAAAAGCACGAATACACTAAGGGTTTTCACAAAGAGAAAAATAAAAAAGCCGGGCATGCAAGATCTCCCTTTGGCCATCGAATAAACTTAAAAACCTGCACAAATCTTGGTGAAAACTTTGAGCTTTAGTGCCTTTGTGGCTATAAGGGGATCATGCAAAGGACCTTTTATAAAGATTAGCCACAAAAGCACGAATACACGAAGGGTTTTCACAAAGAGAAAAAATGATATAAATACCGATTTCATCAGGGGAAGATAATTCAAATCCCATATAAAC
>CAWBCI010000013.1:0-43901 GCA_963787195.1 uncultured Bacteroidales bacterium | reverse complement strand
AATGGCTGGCAATTTTGCTGGGGACACAGGAAGAAGCCCAGGCAGTGCTGAATCAGAAACAGGTAAGGCCCTGATCGCTTAAAATTTCCGGACGCAACGTACGTTGAAATAGGTATTCTTATCTGTCCAACCGGATGAGCCATCACCCCAAAGAACTATCCAGGCTCCTCCTTCATCCTGCTCGGTGGAACTCCAGTACCACTGCCCTGAATCAAAATTGCCGATGACATCCTGATGATTATACATTTCCTGAAGGGAATTAACGGAAGGAAGGTACCAGTCGTCGTAGCCACCCTGAGTGAGTGTGTCGCAAACCAAAGCCGCCATCGGATCATCACCGCAATTATTCAGTATTTCATTGCTATTCACGTCACCCCAGCCGATATCGGGAAACTCTGCTCCCGGGCCTATCAGGGTGCCGCCACAACCCCAGGGGGCCTGGTCCTGATCGAAAGGAGCAGCTATCAGTCCATGCAATCCGGTAGAATCAACATAAAAAACTATTCCGCCCTCACG
The DNA here is from genome assembly GCA_963787195.1 of uncultured Bacteroidales bacterium. Lineage (GTDB taxonomy): Bacteria > Bacteroidota > Bacteroidia > Bacteroidales > JAGOPY01 > CAWBCI01. Next base: position 43,385 of record CAWBCI010000013.1, on the reverse strand, counting down.
CTGGTCACCTACTGAAATATTGGCTTCGCTGACTTTCACCCAGTTTGATCCGTTATAAAAATACAGGGCATTATTGCCATAAGGTCCATTGGCGGTTACAAAGATCAGCAGGCCGGCTGCAGCCGGATCAGGCCGGTCGTTAAAATCGATGCGGGGAAGGAGCAGGCCCTTGTTAGAAGACTGAAGGTCCAGAATGGCAGAGTTATCGGGGGGATTATCCCCGTTATCACTGATAGAAAGCTGGGCATTTGCTTTTTGAATTCCTTGAAAAAGAAATAATGGCAAGAAAATGTAAAGTAAAAACTTTTTCATGATGATGGGTTTTGTGTTAAATAATTGACCCGGAATTATTTTAAAATGGACATCTGAAGACTTATACAAGACCGGGCTGAAAATAAAGGCCATAAATTTATATCAAGTCGGATGGGATATGTGTTAAGAAGGTGTTAAATATCTGATTTTTTAAATGGCACAGATATTTGGAAAGTATTTTCTGAGCACATTTTTTCTGAAAAAATCGGCTATGATGCAACTATTATCTTCGTTTTCTTGTCAATTTAAATTATTAGCCAAGCTATTATGAAAAAATTTACAAGATTATTACTTAGTGGGATATCCTTAATTACAACTTTAAGTTTATTTTCCCAGGAAACTTTACTCCCTCCCGACAGTCTTCATTCAAGCCAGGTATGTGATGAAATCCTTCTGGAATGGGTGCCTCCACAGCAAAATACCTATGAAATATTAGGGTATAATGTCTATTTGGGCGATAGTCTATTAACATTTACAGATACTACATTTTACCAGACATATATGCGGGGGAACGGATACGTGGTTTTTAATGTCAGCACCCTTTATGATGCCGGCGAATCGATACCGGCCAGTGATAGCGTGGAACTGGTAATATATGCCCCGGCAACGGATCTGAACTATGACACTAACGAGTGCTTTTTTAGCTGGAGATCACCACAGGGGAATTTACCCTATACTTATGGTGAGCTGGAAGAGGATCTTCATTGGTCGTTCAATTATAATTATGATGCGATTGGAACCGGCTCTGCGGCTGAATTTGATTGTGCCGCAGTCTGGTCTCCTGATCAATTGGCCCAATATAAAACAAGTGTGATTACTGTGAACAGCATAACTTTTTTCCCTGCCGAGGAAAATGCTTCTTACAATGTCAGAGTATGGTCAGGGAATTGGCCATGGCAACCTGATACACTTTTATATGATCAGGCGGTAATTTCTCCCAGCATAAATCAGTTTAACCAAATATTGCTGAACAATCCGGTAAGTGTAGATTCAGGTAAATATCTCTGGGTCGGATATCATGTGAACACTCAGACAGGCTTTCCGGCGGGAGTCGATGAGGGACCGGCTATTAATGGAAGTGGAAATATGTTCTTTTTCCAGGGAGAATGGCATACTTTGCTGGACCAATATCCGGATCTGAATTACAATTGGAATATAAAAGCAAACATCAGTTATTATACTGTGGTAGATTTATATTATGATTTATACGGGCAGTGGAGGTGCCATGACATGGAAGTATGGGCGAAATTAAATGAATCCCCTGTCTACGATACAAGCCTTTGGTATGTTTGCTTAAACACAAAACACGATCTGCTCTGGGATTTATGTTTTGTACAGGTAAATTATTGCGGGGTTCCCGTTAATTCCGATACATCCAATTTTCAGATCTGCTGGGCTTCAGGTGTAGATGAGGAAGTTGATTTACCGGAAAATAAATTTTATATTACGGCCGCTCCCGGTAAATGGATGGTTCATTCTGATGATGTTCTTGAAAAAGTAATTTTATATGATTTAAGTGGAAAGGCCCTTTTCTCAAAGGAACTTAATAGTCAAAATGCGACGATAGATAATAATAACTATTCCCAGGGACTATATATACTAAAAGGGACTTCCGGAAAATCTAATTACACATTGAAAGTACTGAAGTAATACACGGATTATATTTTATGTGGAGTATATCAAATCATCAAATAAAATATTAAATAGCCGGACCTGAAGGCCCGGCTATCGCTTAACTATAATGCCATTCCGGAAATTGACTTAAGCCAATTCCGGAAATCGTGCTAAATGAATACTCTCCGCACCTATAATGCCCTGATCGCGATCACCGCCATTATTATCACTGCAGCTACCAGTAGAATGGTAATGATAGACCTGGATTCAGCTTTCACTTTCTTTTTCCTATTTTGTGCGATATTTTTAGTATGAAATTTTAAGATTCTGATAATCTGTGCGATAACAATAAATTGCTTCAATATTTGGGCGTCTCGCTTATATTTATACCATGTTTATTCGTAAAAAGCGAAATAAAAGCGGGAGCATCAGCGTCCAAATAATTGAGAAAATCAAAAGGAGTTATAAGGTCCTAAAAACCATTGGGTCTCCCACTGATCCAAATGAAGTTGAAATACTTAATCAAAAGGCCTTATATGAGCTACCATGGCTTCTGGGCTATTATCCAAAACCAACATTGAACATCTGATCTGTAATGGATACAGTTTTATAATTGGGGCACGTTTCAAGAATGAGGGGGCCTCTATAATAAAACAGATCATGGAACTGAAGCATTGGGATGGGCAGCTTTCGGTTATCAATAGAAAAGATGGTCTTAAACTCCACATTGGGTACCCGGATAAACTCGCTAAAAAAGACCGCTTTAAGCGCGACAGGGGAATCAAAAAGCTTGAGAAGCCCCTCTCTTCTGGCAAGTTAACCAAAGCAAACATTCATAACCGTGGGTATAATAAATTCTTAAAACTACAGGGGGAGATATTAATTAGTATTGATAAAGTAAAAATGGAACAAGACCAAAAATGAGATGGACTGAAAGGATACCAGACCAATACACAACTTTCATCATCCGAGGTGGTTGACAATTACAATAAGCTTTGGAAGATTGAAAAAGCCTTCAGGATATCGAAAACAGATTTAAAAATCAGGCCTGTTTACCATCGTTTAAAGGGACGCATCCAGGCGCATATTTGTATTTCGTTCATGGCTTACCTCATATACAAAGAGCTGGAAAGGCGGATAATGTTACAATGTTAATAATGAAGGCTTGCCTGTCTCTGAATAGTTTTTATTGCAGCCTGGACCTGAGGCAATAAGCTGATTTAAAAGCAGGTAATTTATTGGAATTAATTAGATATACAGGAATGAAATTATTTATAGGTCTTTTATTCCAGTAAAGTGACACTTCCTTTAAGTGTACCCTCTTTATCTAAACCCATGCTGCAATAGGTAGAATAATTGATCAGGTAAAAATAAGTGGATATGGCGCAGGCTTTTCCGTTTGTTCTTCCATCCCAGCTAGCCTCAGGGTCATGGGTTTCATAGAGTAATTGGCCCCAGCGATTAAAGATAAGCATACGGAAAGATGACAGGTTACGGCTTACGGGCTTGAAAGTATCATTAAAGCCATCGCCATTAGGGGTGAAGACATTCGGCACCCATAATTGGGCTTCGCAATCGTCATAAGTGACCAGGATAGTATCGCTACTCAGGCAATTATCTCTTTGAACCTGCACCCAGTAGACCCCCGGTTCGGACACGGTAAAACTTTGCTCTCCGCTGCCGTCCTGCCAGTAATAATTATCCATGCCGCCGCCTGCATCCAGATTCAGGATCTGACCAGGACTCAGAGAAGTATCACTTCCAAGGTAAACAGGGGGCTTAGGCCTTATATCAATAATGATGGTATCACGGGCTTTGCATAAATCCTGCGATTCTATTTCAACCCAATATAAACCAGCATCCCTGGCAACAATAGAGGAAGATGTTGATCCGTCCTGCCACAGGTAAGACAGGAATCCCGGGCCGGGACTGAGGGTGATTGATTCGTCCTGGCAGAAAGAAGTATCACTCCCCAGGTTGGCCGCGGTACCTTTAAGGCTTATGTGAACAGTATCGCGGGTATAACATCCATGTTGGTCCATCACTTCAACCCAGTAATCTCCATCGTGTGTGATATTTATTGAAGGTCCGCCTGAACCGTCCTGCCAGTAATAAGTAAGATAATTATCGCCCGGACTTAGAACATAATTGCTGCCTGTACAAACGATAGTATCATTACCAAGCCATATTTGATCCGGGCTGAATTTGCAATAATTATAATCATCGGCCTTATCAGCGAAGAGAACTATTTGCATCCGAAATCGATATTCGGGTTTTGGGCATCCGACAGGTCCACTTCGCCCGGGCTGAGCATTTGTGGCATGGGGTCATCGGGATGTGGTATCACATATAACTTATCACCCCCGTTGTTTTTCGTAAAATAGATCTTGCCATCGTAGGCATATTCGGTCTGGTAAATATGCTTCCTTACATCATTGTATTGGGCGATCGAACCGCCAATACCAGTATAAGGATCAAAAGTTCCAGGGGGTATCTGTATCTGCAGGCGGAGATCATAGGGATAAGGTTTTGGGTTTGTGTAGGTACCTATATCAATCTGGCCGAGATAGGTTGCATTGGAGTACCCTGTCGTGACAAATCCGCCATCCGTAAAATAGATGTAACGGCCATTCGGGCTGAATTCTACCCCCCTCATTTTCCTTGTCATGTTGACAAGGAGATAAAGGTTTGGGTTGCTGCTCCAAACCTGGTTAACAGGCTGGGCTGTTGTCTGGATGAGCCCGTCGGGTTGCAGGATCAGGTCGGGAATATAGATATGAAAATAATGTCCCGGCTGGTTATCAAAAGCTTCGGCATCAAACACTATAAGATTGCCATAATTCGGGTCCTGTACCGTATTGCAAACCACGATCCTTTTATCGTCCAGGCTGACCTCGATCTCGGAATCAGCTATACAGTAAATCCAGTATTCAGCATTAACATCGCCGGTATTTTTATCGAAGGTGATTCCCTGCTTGCTGACCAGAAGCGGTCGAGGGAGATCTGGTCGACATTGAAACTTCTGCGGCAGAGGAGCAGGTAGAGGTTTGGACTGATGGAGGCAGGTGACATCAGGCCTTCCCATGTATATATGTTTTGGTGGATGTATTCACCATAAGGAGCATATCTCTCTGAATTACTTCCAATTGCCTTCGCTCATATTTCACCCTTGCGTAACATTTCACGGCCGGCCAGTAAACTTCATTATTGGCCGGGGCTCCGGAGGCTCTTTATATCGGCTGTAAATGATATACCATTCATTGACTGTTTCCGGCACCTTGATGATCTGGATCTCATTACTTTGGAATATACCGTTCAAACCCGGCCCGTTGCTTGTGTAATTGGTCAGCAGGGGGGTGCCGTCGGAAGCATATAGGTAGAGATTATTTGCCACTCCCGTGTTGCCGCTGTGGCGGGCTATGAAAAGCAGTTCACCGCAGTCGTTGAACGCAGCATTTACTGTTGTAAGCGTATTTCCACCTGTATTAGGAATTTCAGCTATCCTGGGAGGGTTCTCCCTCCAGTCTACAGTTTTAACGTTTCCATTATCCACTGGATAGAAGGGCCAAACCGGTGTACTATTCTGACAGTTTGCTGTGAGATGAAAAAGGAAAAGTATTATCATCCCGTAAAATAGTCTTGAAGTTGACATGGCAAATGATAATTAATAATAGGTTTGATAGGCGCTAATTTACCTTTTTTATTCAACATCTAAACAATTGTTAAAAATAAAATTTAAAACGTGTATGCATATTAATCATAATTTCAAGAAAATGGATCATTAATTTTTTATGGGGGAAGATAAAATACCGGGTTTTAGCTATTTGATCCGGAACAAAGCCTTCATTTATTTGTTTATGGTTAAAATTATAGGGCAGGATATTGACTGCTGTGATTAGTTTACTGGCTTGGAAGAGTAAAGGTTCGCCTTTTATCAGACCAATGCAGTTCCCGAGCCCCTGCAATCCCAGGAAATTTCACGAATTTAAACACAGGATATTCCAGGCAGGATATGTGTTTGGCTATTGTCTTTTCCTGGCTTCACAAGCAGATTTTACTGAGTTAATTTTCGGAATAATTGAATGACAAACCTTGCCAGGTTGATCTGTCAGGCGTTTTCATTCATCATTCCTAAAAAATCATAATATTCATAAATCCTTAAAAATTTAAAATATGAAAACTTTAAAACTACTCTTAATCATCTCATTTTTGACGTTGATGTCGTCTGTTTTTTCTCAGGATTTTAATATTTATGTAAGTGATGCCGGCCACTTTAATAACCCGCCCTGGCAAATTCTGAAATTTGATGAAAACGGGACAAACCCGGAAGTATTTATAAGCGACAGTCTGGCCTGGCCCCAGGATATTATTTTCCTGGAAAATGAAAACAGCGTTTTAATTTCAAACCTGAACAGCGGAAAGATTATAAAGTATAATGCTACTACCGGTATTTTCGTTGAAAATTTTGCTACTGGTTTAGGGGGCCCTACAAGGATGAAGATAGGCCCCGACAGCCTGCTTTATGTTTTACAATGGCTGGGTGATGGGAAAGTATTCAGGTACCAGCTTGACGGAACTTTCGTGGATGAATTCACCAGCCTTGGGGTAACACAAAGTATAGGGCTGGACTGGGACGATAGCGGAAGTTTGTATGTTTCATCTTTTGGAGGTAAATATGTCAGAAAATTTGATTCTGACGGGAATGATATGGGGGCCTTTATATCCACAGGTTTAGCTGGCCCCACAAATATTTGGTTCGATGCCGGCGGGGATTTACTTGTAAATGATTATTCAGCCGGAAATGTCAAACGATTTGATCCCCAGGGCAACTATCTGGGTGTTTTTATTTCAGGATTAAGTCAGAATGAAGGAATCGCTTATCAGCCCGACGGAAATATTCTGATAGGGAACGGAGGGACACATTCTGTAAAGATGTTCGACAGTGAAGGGACTTATATTGAAGATATTGTCCCTGGCGGGTCAGGAGGATTGCTGACTCCGAACGTAGTAGTTTTAAGGAATGTAATTCCGCTATCAGTGCCTCAATCCGGATCAATACAGGAACTAAACTTTGTAAGTCCCAATGTGGGAAAGTTTTTCTATATAAATCCCGGGTTTTATAAAGACATTAAATCCATCGAGGTTTATGATACATCCGGGATGCTGATAAAAAAAGCAGATATTAACGGCAGGATTTTGTGGAGTGCTCAGGGATATCCGGAGGGGATTTATTTCATTTCTGCATTTTATCGGGATGGCCATAAAAGCACCCAAAGAATTCTTGTTAAGAATTGAAAAAGGCCATTCCTGAAATTGACTTAAGCCAATTCGGGACATTGGGCTAAATGAATACTTAGCGCAGCTATAAAGCCCTGATCGCGATCACCGCCATTATTATCACTGCAGCTACCAGCAGAATGGTAATGATAGACCTGGATTCAGCTTTGACTTTCTTTTTACAGCCGGCCAGTCTCTCGGCTGCTTCCCTGTCATCGGGCCGGAGTTCCACTGCTTTTTTGTACCAGTCAACCGCCAGTCTGAAAAGTTCTATCTTGCACAGATCGTCTCCACGGGTAATATAATCCCTGTACTTAGCCTCCTCAGGACTTAGGTGTAAATTCTCTTCGGTATGTGACATAAGCAATATCTATTTTATGAGTGTTTCGTTGCTGAAATATAGAAATCCCAAATAACAAATAAATCCCAAATTCCAAATATCAAAGCTCAAACACCTAATAACCAATAACCAATAACCATTAACTAACTTATTTAACCTTCAAAAACTTTCCATCATATAATTTGCCTCTGGAAGAGATAATTTTCACGGCATATGAACCTGATGGCAGATCTGAGGTTGATAAAGTGGTATTGATTTTCCCGTCCTGTACATTTATCACCTTGCTATATACTTCCTGTCCGGTATAATTGAAAATCTTTAGCAGGGTGCTGCCTTTTTCTATGGTATTGATTTGTATGGTCAGATTGCCTTCAACCGGGTTAGGATACAGACTGACTTTGTTCCCGCTAATTTCCGGGATTCCGGTGCAGTCATGAATAATTACCGGATAAAGCTGACTAGCAGAACATCCGTTCGAAGCGCCTTCAGTTAGTGAAATGCTACCGGGACCTATCGTCACCCAGTCTACCGTGATCTGGCTGGTTCCGGCCCCGTCGCTGATCGTTCCTCCGTTCACCTGCCAGTCGTATGTGTCACCAGGAATGTCAGGACTGGAATAGATTTCCGCTTCACCCCCTGCGCAAACGGATGTGTCTCCGCTAAGCGTGGGTAAGGGGGCAGCGTTCACCGCAACTTCCAGCGCATTTGATGAAGCTCCTGTGCCACAGTCATTTATACCCGCCACCGAAATAAGGGCTGAACCTCCAAATATAGGGTTCCAGTCAACACTGGCTTCCATGTTTGTCCCGCTGATGGTACCGGCTTCCGGAGGATCGATAGTCCAAATATAGGAAGTTGCGGTATCTGCACCTGAAGTTGTATATAGGGTTCCCATATCATTGGAACATACGATGAGGGCCCCTTCTGGTGTAGCCGGCGCTGCCGGCGGACCGTAAATCAAATAGATCTCCGCAACACCGGTCATCATGGCATTACAATAAGTACCGTGAGCAAAAACCGTATAATTTCCGGGCTGGGTTTGCAGCCCAAAACTTATGGCAGATCCTGTGCCCTGCACCAATTGTCCTGTAGTTGTGTCATTCAGGAATAATTCATAGACTGCATCCACTGAAGAGCTATCAAGGCTGATTTCCAGGCCGGTTCCACCGGCGCAAAAACCACCTCCCCCCGAAAGATTGAAAGCTTCAGGTGGCTGGTTTACCATCATTTGCCTGGCTTCAGAATAATCGCTGGAATCGCAATCATTCATTGCCCTGACACTTATCTCCACCTGACCTGTAAAACTTGTGTCAGGATAAAATGTTGCAATTGTCCAATCGCCCTGTATTGTTCCTGCGTCGGATGGTACAATGTTCCAGATATATGAAGTCGCATCGGGAACCGTGTCAGTCATGTACTCAGCACTTGAGTCGGTAGAACAGATATTATCCGGTCCGGAGGGCATAAGGGGTTGTGCTGGTGAAGAAAATATGTGGATATAATTAGTCTGGGTCAAAGTGTCGGCATCTCCGAAATCAGATACAATCAGTTCTACATTATAATATCCGGGTGAACTATAGCTAACTACCGGGTTTTGGAGGGTGGAAGTGGGAGGCTCACCTCCCGGAAAATTCCAGGTCCAGGAAACAGGCGTTCCCAGGGATTCATCGGTAAAAGTGGTTGAATCCCCCGGACAAAAGCTGGTGTCGGATGCCATGAAACCTGCCTGCAAGGGTGGAGGTCCGAATACAAAAGAAGCTATCCTTGTAGAGCGATTGCCACTATATTCGGAAGTAAACCAGAATGTGCTGTTATTCACAGGATCTACACTGAGGTTTGAATAGTCGCCCCAACGGTTGGCTCCGTTCTGAGAGCTGGTACCATCCGTTATGACCTCTTCCGGTTCGTCAAGTATGCCCGAAGCGGCCGCGTATTCAGAAGACGACTGTCCCGTGAAGCGGAGGCCGGGATATACTGAAGTGCTTGAAATAGAATAGGCTAAACCGATTTCATCATTGGCGTTTAGGGCTATACTTCCCATCCAACGGTTATTTTCATCCGGGGCATAGGTTCCCGACTGGCGGATGACCCATTGGCCCAAATCTTTCCTGAGCTCGTACCAGCGAATACCGGCATGATTGGTGTTGTCAACATCAACAGTATGGCAGCAGACAAGGGTCTCATAAGATCCGAAATTTCTGTACTGGGGCCGGTTCATGATCACCATCGGGATTGCGTCAAGTTTTTGGTTAGTCCCGGGCTGAGGGATATTACTCCAGGTATTTCCGAAATTACTGTCAAAAGGCGGGACATCGATCTGCTGCGTTCTGTCAAAGGTGGAATTGCCCGGAGTGGCCCAATCCACTGCAAGTTCGTAGACCCACAACTGGTCAGATCCGCCCCCGATGGCGTCATCATTGATGGTTATAAACATACCGGGGGAACCTTCAGGGGCGAAAGCCCCGTCATCATCCACCGGAGGAACGCACATGAAACCGTCGATAGTTGACGGCCTCCAGGGATTGTTGAAACCGACCATCTGGGCAGTTCCCCCGACCAGCATGCTGTCTCTCTGGAAAACGTAAATGTCATTACCCTGGCCATTGTTATCGCCCATATAATATCCATCCCTCCAGATACCGAATTTGGGATAATCAGGCATATCGGCCACATCAAATGAATATTTATACCAGGTTCCGGTTGGGTCATTGGTAGTTGAAACAGCTATCATCATACGGTCATTGGAAGTGCACAGCGAGAATTCAATTGCAAGCCAGCGGTCGGCCTGCTCATCAAAGAGAACAACAGGGTCTCCGTCATTGCAATTAGAACCAATTACTCCGCTGAAAAGCTGGTTCATATTAGTAGGTCCCGCTTCCAGGGCCCCTGTGGTTTTATTATAGATAGCATAAACCGTATTAATGGTCTGCATATAATGATCTGGCCCCACGGTACCATTGGCATCCGGTGGAAAATACGGGGAAGGCTGTCCGTTGAAATTCATCAAAATTTCGCTGGTAGAGCGGCTGCTTCCCATCTGTCGCTGCCAGACAGGGTCAGGCCCTTTGGGGAGCGCCGTTTTAGCATAAGGATAAGAACGATGTTCGAGGCCCTCGTTTCTTTCCACATCTGCATTCTTTTCCATTTCTTTGAATTCCTTATCACTGAGTACAGGAAGGTTCTTTAAAGGCGGGGTCAATCCATAGAATACCCCCGTTGAAATGACGGTAGGATGGACAGGTTTATCCTGGGCAGTGGCAGTAAAGGTAAAGGCAGTGATTGTAATTAATGCAATCCATAGTTTAATAAGTTTCATTGTGTTAGAATTAATGTTAGACATCCTGGTAGTGATGTACAGTCAAATTTTACACCGCTAGATACCGAACAAAGGTAGATATATAATTCTTTAATGGATTTTTTTTGGCGGAAAATGTTGTTGGATATTAGTTAATGGGTATTGGTGTATTGGTTAATGGTTATTGGTCCATGGTCCATGGTGAGTGTTCAATGCTCAATGTTCAATGTTTAATAAAGTACAGGTAGTAACATGGTTAATGAGATCGTTATAGAGCATTTCTGCTTTGTCCGGTTTTTTTTGAATACTGGTGATGCTGAGGGTTTGAAGGTGCATTTCCCTCTTCATTACCAGATCGATACGGCTGTCGCCTTCACCTCCGTAATTATGAAATGACCGGATATCTTTCAGTCGGTAATCGGGATATTTTTCGAGCCATTCCCTGAACCATCGCTGCCGTTTTTCCCGGACCTCGGGTTCATATAACATAGTGGATGAATAGATGTGGGGACGGTCCGAAGGCAGATCTTCCCTATGCAAGGTTTGCCCGTCCCAGATCAGCCGCCAGAGAGAACCCCTATGGAAAATGATAAGGGTAAAAGGCTCCAGCCCCTGGAAGGGGTATTCATTAAAAAAGCTGACGATATCCGGAAAGCTAAACATATCAAGGATCACCAAACCCCGGCTATGCTTGTAGGGCGGGTGTGGGATATGCCTTTCGAAGGCACCGTTCAAAAGGCAGGCGACCATACCATTGTTTGCCATCCCGATCCAGGTTCCTCCTCCTTTGGGATCCCGGGGATAAACCATCCTGATCCCATTTGCTTCATAAATAGCAGGCAAAGCGGCAGTTTCCCTTATGGTCTGTTCATCCCTGTTGTGCGTAAGGATAAATGAATTTTCTCCTGTTGGAAGATAGGTGACTGTGCACATATTGAATCAAATTCTGTAGGGATCGAAAATCCAAATATAAAAAAAGCCGGCACAAGTCCGGCTAATCTATAGGACGAATATCACGGACTATTTAGTTCCGCTCAATTCGGGCATGAATTCAGCGAGTTCATCTACTGAACCAATTACAACGTCTTTATATTCATCCAGAAAATGCCTCCAGGAGCCATCTCCATGAACTTCTTCATAATCCTTTGAGAAATTTGAATCCCTATCGAACCATGCATATTTATCGAATTCCCATTCAACGGTAACATCCTGTCCGTCACCTGAATCGAATTGGCTTTCATAAGTTGCGATGGCATAGGGATAGTTTTTCTTTGTATAAACTTCCACAACTTTTTTCATCATTTCCTTGAAGCGATAACCTTCAAAAGGCTTGATGTCAAAGGCCGTCCACAGGACTTTCCCCGAGGGAGCATTGGCAGGCTGATAGGATTCATCCTTAATGAGTTTCCAGTACTTCACATCCGAAGCTTTGTCGATATTCGACATCACATTGTTTTCCCAGTCGTCATTATGTTCCTTGGTGTCAGGACGTGAGTCAAGGTCGGTGAAAGTACAGGGTCCCATGACCCAGAGCCAGTCTCCTTCATGCTTGCCGGTTTCAATTGACCAAACATGCGCGCCGTAGGGCCCTGATGCATGAAATTTCTTATTGTGGTCGGCCATCGCTTTTTTGAGAGCTTCGGTTTTGCCTGCTTTAGGCGTAAGGTAAGTAGTTTCCCACATCTGGTAATCAGTCTGGGCAAATGTAAACAGACCGATCCCTAAGAAAGTTAGTAATAAAGTCAAAGTTTTTTTCATGGAGAATTGATTTTGGGTTAAAATTTATTTAGAACAAATTTAACTCATTTAGAACAAGATACTTAGTATTTAACATGTAGTTAACAATATATAAAAGATATTAGTTACTGGGTATTAGGTATTGGGAAAGTTAATGGTTAGTGGTGTAATGGGGAAAGTGATAAGGTGATAAAGTGATATGGTGGAAAATATTTTGATTACTGCGCTGCTAATCGCTAACAGATCCCGACATTCGTCAGGATGACGGTGCATCTTGCATAAAATAAAAGCGGCGCGGCACACATTATAAATCTTCACGGAGTGCCGCGCCGCTTTTATTAAACTACCCCGATGATCGTCATCCCGGCGCAGGCCGGGAAACGTCATCCCGGCGCAGGCCGGGATCTGACGGCGGGAAGCACTAAAGGATTGCACGACCGACTGCTGACTGCTGACTGCCGACTGCTGACTGCTGACTGCCGACTGCAGCGACTGCCGACTGCCGACTGCCGACTGCTGACTGCCGACTGACGACTGAGGACTGGCAACTGTCACCATTCCTCCACACAAAGAAGCTTTGAAAGGGTATAATGCACCCCAAATTAGGGAGAGTATGCACTGAAAGACCTGCATTTAGAGATTGGCAAGGTTTTTATTATTAACTTAGCAGAAGAAGGTATATTAATCAAAAAAAACAATCATATGAGCAAGGCATCGAATGCATTTATAGGTTTGGTTGTCGGTTTGACAGCCGGAGCCGTTATGGGTGTTCTTTATGCTCCGGATAAGGGAGCAAAAACCCGTAAAAAGATCAAGAAAAGATCAGAAGAACTTTCGGAAGATATCCGCAAAAGCGTGAATGAAGAGGTGGAAAATCTTAAGGATTATGTTTCCGATTTCGCGGATGACGTGAAAAAACGCTTCAGGGATATCGAGAAAGAGATCGGTAAAAAAGTAAGCGAAACTAAAGAAGAAGTAGCTGAAGTAATTGAGAAGGTCAAGAAGTAATTTCATCCCTTCAACTTTAAAAATCTAACTGATAAAAAGAAAGCATCCTGAATCCGGGATGCTTTCTTTTTAATTATAACATGATACTTTGAATCCTTCGCCCTTGTTCATTGAGGCCCTGAACAGTAAACAGTAAGAAGTATGTAGTAAAAGAAGTATGAAGTAAAATATAAAAAATTACATTCGATATACGAATTCTTCATTCTAATTACTTCATACTAATTACTTTATACTATTTTTCATGGAGTTTGCACACAAGGACGGGCAGGTTGGCCTCTTTAATAATCTCATTGGCAGTGCTACCATAAATAAGCTGGTGCAATTTGCCTTTCCCCCCGCTCAATACTGCAAAAAGTTCTGATTCAGACTTCCGGGCAAAATTTACCAGGCCATTTTCTATATCTGAATTATTGACCGTATTGATCGTGAAATTTTTCAGTTTATGAGCCAGTGCAAGTTTATTAAGTTTATCCACCATGATACTGTTACTCGCTCCTTCTGTGAAAACATAGACCAGATGGATCTGAGCACCAAGGGCTTCCGCTATTTCTGCTACCTTATCAATACCTTCAATTTCTTTTTCTTCAATATCTATGGCCAGGACTATATTCTTTATGGGCTCTCCCTTTATTTCGTTCTTTACAGTAATCACCGGGCAATCCAGGCGCCTTACTATATTCTCGGTTGCATTTCCAAACAGAAAATCGATAAATGAATCCTTATCTGTTGTCCCTATAATGACATAATCCGCGGCGAATTCCTTCACGTAGCGGTTTATATCGCCTGTATTATCATTGAAGCGGACCGTCGTGCTTATTTTGTCAAATTCATCCTGGTATTGTGAAATATCATCTTCCAGTCTTTCCATCTGTTTTTTCATCATCTCCAAATTGAACCTTTCAGCAGTAGCTCCCTGCATCATAGTTACCTCGCCGGAGGCGGCGAATGCATCTGAATGTACAGGTGTCAATATATTTAGCAAAATGATTTCCATATCGCCGGCCTGTTTAGCCAGGTTTACCGCAAAACGGAGGGCATGCTCCGAAATTTCCGATAAATCCGTTGGTACAAGAATTTTTTTCATTTTAGTATTTCATTAATTTTTCAGCAAAAGCATGTGCCAATAACATACCATAAGAAAAATTACCTTTAAATATTGCTGCTTTTGCCGCTTTTCAGCGTTTTGATCGGATTTTGACAAGCAAAACCCTGAGTTTTTTGTTGATGATTGTCTACAATCTGTGTATATTAATAGCCACAAAAAATTAATAAGATGAAAGAATCCGGAAAGAATAAGCCTGAGGGCCTTTATTTCGGTATACTGCATGATAATCTTCCAGGAATGGATATGGTGATCATTGATAAGGATATGGAAATTCAGCTTGCTCTGGGGACCGAGATTGAGAAAAGAGGATGGAACAACAGTGATTTTCCGAACGGAAATCTAAAGCAAGCCCTTGTTCCGGATATCTTCAAGGTCATTGAACCCATTTTACGTATTGCTCTCTCGGGAACAAAAGTATCCACAGAATTGTCACGTTCAGGAAATTATTTTTCACTTCAGATTATCCCCGATCTGAAATCGTCTGCAGATAAGCGGAATTATCTAATCATCATCCAGAATATTACGGATGAAAAAGTCCGGGAGGAACAGTTGAGGCTGTCGAAGAATGAAGCCGAAGAAGCCAACAGGGCCAAAAGCGAATTTATCGCCAACATGTCGCACGAGATCCGTACACCCCTGAATGCAATAAACGGATTCTCGGAACAAATTCTGAAAACACCGCTGAATAAGAAGCAGTCTCATTTTCTGGATATAGTGATAAATGCTTCCAGGCATCTGATTACAATTATCAATGACATCCTCCTTCTCTCGCGTTATGATGCCGGGAAAATTCATTTGGAAGAAGCCCCCTTAATGATCAAAGAAGTTTTGGAGGAAGTGGAGAAGGTGGTGGAATTCCGTTACCAGGAAAAGAATCTAAAGTACTCTTATCATATGGATCCGGCACTCGACCAGGTCTTTTTGGGGGATGCCGGAAAACTGCGCCAGGTCCTGATCAATATAGTCAGCAATGCCATTAAATTCACCAATAAGGGTTCGGTTAATCTGAAGGCAGGCATTATTCAATCAGGCAAGCGGGTGATTAATGTCAAATTTGAAGTGAACGACACGGGTATTGGTATCCCTGAAGATAAACTGGCAGAGATCTTCGAACCATTCCGCCAGGTTGATTCAGCCATTAACAGGCGCTATTCCGGCACCGGCCTTGGACTAACCATTAGCCGCAAACTGGTGGAAATAATGGGTGGAAAAGTAGAGGTCAAAAGTAAACTTGGGAAAGGGACGCTTTTTACGATTCAATTACCCATGACTTTGTCTGAAGTTCAGCAGGGCTATTCCCGGGAAAAGGCTCCCCTGCCTAAAGACCGGAAAAAATTCAGGAACTTAAAGGTTATGCTGGTGGATGATGACCCCGTCAACCGTTTGCTTGGAGAGGTAATTCTGAAAAACTACGGCATAAAGGCCATAATAGCTTCCGATGGAGCTTCGGCCATCCGGAAATTCAGGGTCGGTAGATTCGACCTTATATTACTTGATATTCAGATGCCTGTAGTGAGCGGACTGGATGTTGCCCGGCATATCAGGCAGAAGGAGAAAGGCAAAACTGAAAGGGCCCGCATTATAGCTATTACTGCCAATGTTCTGAAAAAAGATATCGATCTGTACCTTTCCCAGGGCATAGATGACTATATCCTTAAACCTTTTAATGAACAGGTCATTTATAATAAGCTGCACCATTATTACGGGAAACAGGAGACTAAAGCGTCCGGACTGAAATTGAACGGGATGGACCCCAAGGGTGAGTCCTCTGAGAAGGCCTACGATTTAAGGGATTTATACCGTATCAGCGGGAACGATGAGGAATTTGTGAAAATGATGCTGGAGACCTTTATAGGGAATGCCACTCAAAACCTGGAAGAGATGGAATACCGCTTAAACAGGAAGGATTTTACCCGAATCGGTGAAATCGCGCATAAATTGCATCCATCTTTTCAACAGCTGGGTATGTTAAAAGCGTCTGCTTCATTAAAAAACCTGGAGTCAAGGTTACTCCGTGAAAATGATTTCAGCCAGGCAGCTGAACTTACGGCCCAGGCAATCGAACTTATAAAATCCTCCGTTTCAGAAATTAAAAAACTAAGCTGGGAATAGACTATTCACGGGCAAAACATCCATATTTGAAGTATCTTTGCACAACAAGTTAATTAGCAATCTATGGTGAAATCTATCCTGATCATCGATGATGATATGTACATCAGTAAAATACTGGAAAAATTTCTGAACCGTGAAGGTTTTGAAACGGAAGCAATTTTGAAGGGCCGGGCTGCAGTTGAGGTGCTCAGGAAAAAGAAATTCGATGCTGTGCTTTGCGATATTCGCCTACCCGATATTAACGGGGTTGAACTGCTTCAGCTAATCCGTCAAATCGATCCCGATGTCCCGGTTATCATGATGACTGCCTATGCCGAAGTCCAGTCGGCTGTGCAGGCTATTAAACTGGGTGCTTATGACTATGTTTCCAAACCTGTTTACCCTGAAGAGATCGTCAGAATCCTTCGCCAGGCATGGAAATCGGGGCAGGAACCCAAAGAAAGCGGGAAACCCTCAGGTGAATTTATTTCGGGAAACAGCCTGGCGATGAAAGAACTGGTCAGGCTGGCCAGGCTCGTAGCACCTACCGGCCTGTCGGTTCTCATACAGGGGGAAACAGGCTCTGGCAAGGAATATATTGCACGTCTTATCCACGAGAACAGCAAACGCAAAGATAAGAATTTCATCGCCATCGATTGTGGCGCCCTCCCCAGCGAGCTGGCTGCAAGCGAACTTTTCGGCCATATAAAAGGTTCCTTTACCGGGGCCATAAGTAATAAAACCGGCTATTTCGAACAAGCCGGCAAAGGCACCATCTTCCTGGATGAAATCGGGAACCTGCCCTATGATACCCAGGTGAAACTCCTGCGTGCCATACAACAAAAAGTTATCTCCCGGGTTGGCGATACTTCTGAAATCCCGGTGGATGTGAGGATCATAACGGCGACTAACCGGGACCTGCTGCAGGCAACAACCGAAGGACACTTCCGTGAAGACCTCTATCACCGTATCAATGAATTTAAGATCAGTATACCTCCTATCAGGGAAAGAGGGGATGATGTGATGATTTTTGCCAATCACTTTCTGAAAGAGGCAAATAAAGAACTGTCAAAAGATGTGAAAGGCTTTGACGATGAAACGGAAAGGATATTCCGGTCCTACGAATGGTACGGGAACCTCAGAGAATTAAGGAATGTTATCAGAAGAAGCACCCTGATCACAGATACGGATATGATCACTCCTGAAAGCCTTCCTGAAGAAATCCGCTTTACAAATATCAAGGAGAAAACGGCTATTTTCAATAATTCCGATAATATGGAATTGAAGGACGCTATACAGGAAGCTGAAAAAATGGTCATACAAAGGGCCCTCAATGATTCCAATTACAATAAAACCAAAACAGCCCAGATGTTGAATATAGATCGTAAAACGCTCTATAATAAAATACGGCAACTGGGAATAGATCTTAAGGAGTAGAAGGCAGTCGTCAGTCGTCAGTCAGCAGTTGGTCGTGCAATCCTTTAGTGCTTCCCGCCGTCAGTTCCCGGCCTGCGCCGGGATGACGATCTCTGGGCTGATTTAGGAAAAGCGGCGCGGCACGCCTTTGAAAATCATTATTGTGTGCCGCGCCGCTTTTCTTGAAGACAAGATTTGCCGTCATCCCGACGCAGGAGGGATCTGGTAGATTTATGCAGTTACTATCCATAATTTACTCCCTGAAAACTTCCCCCCAGTACCTAATAGCCCTTTACTTGCCATCCTTACTCTTGAACGCTTCCTTCATATCATTTGAGAAATCGTTGAAACCCTTTCTCAAACCTTCCTTCATCTCTTTCAGCTTGTCCCCTGTCTGATCTTTCCATTCATTCAGCTTCGACTGGAGTTCATCGCTCTTTTTCTGCAGTTTATCGATTGTTT
Organism: uncultured Bacteroidales bacterium; assembly: GCA_963787195.1. GTDB lineage: Bacteria > Bacteroidota > Bacteroidia > Bacteroidales > JAGOPY01 > CAWBCI01. Next base: position 24,728 of record CAWBCI010000013.1, on the reverse strand, counting down.
CTTCCGACTGCTGGTCCAGTTGTTCACCTTTTTTATTGAGCTCCGTCTTGAAATTATTCATTTTGTCCTTAAAGTCGTTCAACGCATTCTGGGCATTTTCTTTAAAATCAGAAGACTCATCGTTTGCCAATTTAGCTATTCTATTGCTTACTTCCTGCAGACTGTCCTTAAGGTTTTGAATGTCGGCCTGCGTTTCAGTCTTCTCCCTTACCTGCTTTTTTTCTTCTGCCTTATTGTTCTGCTGATTGCAGGATGCCAGTCCGATAATCAAGCCCACTGTGAACATTCCTAAAATGAAATATTTAGTCTTCATAGTTTTTATTTTTTTATGTTGAATTTGAAAAATTTGGTATATGTTGAATGAAATATCATGCCAAAGAAATTTTTCTGATCATTATTTATATAAAAATATTTATGTAATTAATAGAAAATTAACCATTTATGTCTTCTGATTTAATTTTGCAAAGCTGAAAGCTCCCTAAACAATTACCACGGGAATAATATTCCACAGACGGCGTAGACCTATTTCACCATTCACGGGCAGTTTTGATAACAGGGAGTCTGATATTCAGTAGTTTCTTTACTGGCATGGTCTTTTCATCGTTTTTTAAAATGTGGAAGAAGTATATCTATTCATAAAATGATATAATGCAGAATCATTCTATTAAAATCATTGTAAATCAATCAAATTAATCATTAAAAATTAAAACATGGATCAATATCATGAACCAAGCGGGGAGTTAAGTGATGACACCAGGGATAATACGCGTGCCCTGATTTCCCTTAAGGAAGAAATCGAAGCAATAGACTGGTATAACCAGCGTCTCGACGCATCCAAAAGCGAACAGTTAAAAGCACTGCTGGCGCATAACCGGGATGAAGAAATGGAACATGCCAGCATGTTGCTGGAATATCTCAGAAGAAACATGCCCGGATGGGATGAGAACTTACGCAAATACCTCTTCTCGGAAGGGGATATCACTCATCTTGAAAAATCTGAAAAGGAAAAAAATAACTCAGGTGATCTTGGCCTGGGAAAGATTAAAATTTAAAAAGTTATGGACATATTAAAAAAGAATTTAGCTCCTATTAGCGACGAAGCATGGCAGGAGATCAATGATCAGGCGAAGCTGGTTTTCAGCACGGACCTATCCTCCAGAAAATTTGTGGATGTAGACGGTCCTCATGGACTTAAACTGGCTGCAGTTCCGCAGGGGAAGCTATATTATAAAAGCAAAGGTGAAAGTAATGACTTGAGTTACGGATTGCATATAGTGCAATCACTGATCGAGGTCAAATCCCCTTTTGAATTAAATATACTCTCCCTCGATGATATTTCAAGGGGTGCTGAAGATGTCAATCTGGATAAGCTCGGGAAAGCGGCCAAAAAACTGGCAGCCTTTGAGGAAAGTGCAGTTTATTTTGGGATGAAGGATGCTAATATCAAGGGACTTAAAGCAAGTTCAGTACATCAGCCGGTTAAATTTCCGGAAAATGTTGCTGAAATCCTTCATTCAGTTACAAAAGCATTAGGCGAATTGAGAAATGCATCAGTAGAAGGTCCTTACACTCTGATAGTCGACCCTGAAAAATGGGAATTCATTAACTCATATGTGAACGGATATCCTCTTAAATTACAAATAGAGCAATTATTGGGTGGTTCACTCATATATGCACCACATCTCTCAGGGGCTTTCCTGGTTTCCGAAAGGGGAGGAGACTTCCGCCTTACCCTTGGACAGGACTTGTCGATAGGTTATTCAGCTCATGATAAAACCTCTGTCAGCCTTTATTTTACTGAATCTTTTACTTTCCAGGTACTGGACCCATCAGCAGTTCTGGTCTTTTCATAATTATTGACTGGTTCAAAATGAAAAAAGGCCTTCCATTTGGAGGGCCTTTTTTAGGTGTAATGAAGAAATGTTAATTATCTGATTGCTTTTCTACTTTTCACTTCTCAAGAAACCTGCAGGGAGCATCATAATCATAATAACCAGCCAGTTCCTGCGCGAGCCTAACCTTTCCCCATTGGCTTTCACCCTTATAATGCTGTTCATATAATCCTGTTTTTACCGAACAAACATTTTCCATCCCCTTATATGCTACCACCGCGATAAAAGTCCGGTTCATAATAATACCCCTGTTATCCTGGTGTACCTCGAACTGTCCGGTAGGCTGGATGATCGAGGCCTGAACAGGCACCCATCCGGGATAAAGGTCGGTGGATGCTTCCATAATATTTCTCAGTAATCCGGGATCTTTGATAGTTGCCGTTGGCAGGGAAAGACTATAGGCAGATTTCAGATTGGCCAGGCCCTGCTGGTCAATATTCATTTCAAAGCTGCCGCTGGCAATCGCTGCGTGCTCGCTGGAAGGATGATCTACATCCCTGGCGCTGAATTCCACTTTTACCTTATGGATTCCCGGCTTTAGCGATTCAAGAACGTTTCGCCAGTCACTGACATTCATACTGTAGGTGTATTTGTCGGTATCATGGGGAAGGATCACAAGATCGGCAAAGTCGGAGCTCTTAAACATGGCTTCGGGCATCAAATTGAGCCATTGTATCTCCTTTTTTCCGTCGAAATAAATATCAACAGCATAGTTGTATTTGTATTGTTGCTGATCATATCTGAAAAGCCACTTATAGTCCTTGTAATAATCACTTAGAGGTTTGTCCAGAAATACACGGGCATAAACCGGTTCATTCGCCTGGAATGAAGTTTTTAGTGTAGCCGGATCCATATTATCTCCGGTGATTTTTTTTGAAGAGAACAGGATCTTTCCCTCGTAATCATTATTTTTTGCCTTGATTTGCCCGGCAGTGCTCATCCCACTTAAACCTATAAAGAAAAGCACCAGAACAACCCTGGATATCAGAGAAGCCGGATATTTCATTTTCATTTTCATTATTTTTTATGTTTTTAAAGAATTTCAAGATTTGATTTACATATCTACTTTAGTTTTATTCTTTATCCATTCCCTTGCTTTTTGTCTTTCTTCATCAGGACGTGTTCCCATGATAAAGGCCGCGATCAGCCGGCCGTCTTTTTTCCACCAGGTGCTAAAATCACCGGTGCTAAAGTCTCCACGGTCTACAATGTCATCAGCGCCGCGGCTATCTCCGAAAAACTCATAGGAAAGGTCAAAAATATCCGAAAAGAAATAGGGTAAAAAGACATAAGCTTCCCTTTTGCCACTCATTACCCGGGCCGCAATCTGGCCCTGTTCCATGGCATTTTCCCAGTGTTCCACATGACGGGTGCCTCCGAAAATCAGGTCGGGGAATTCACACACATCACCCGCGGCGTATACGTTAGGGATATTGGTTTCGCAATATTCGTTCACCTGGATAGCTGAATTGATATTCAGTCCGGAGTTTTTGAAGATACTTACATTGGGTCTCACTCCTATTCCGGCAACGACGAGATCCGCCCCCACTTCTTTACCCGAAGTGGTCACAATACCTTGTACTTTCCCGTTTCCGTTAAATTTGAACACCTTTTCGTTGCTGATCATTTTTATACCCTTATTCCTATAGTATTTGTCAAAGAAATATGAGATCTCTTCCGTGGCAAATCGCGAGAGCAGCCGGGATTCAGGGAAAACCATGGTTACGTCGGCCCCTCTCATACAAAGTGAAGCCGCCACTTCGGTTCCTATGTACTGACCACCGATAATGAGGGCCTTTGCACCTTTGCTTGCTGCATTCCTGATCTTATCCGATTGCACACTGTTTCTGAGATAGAATATATTTTTCATCTCACTGCCCTGTAATCCCAGGTGGTTCAGACTTGATCCGGTAGCGATCAGGAGCTTCTCACACGTGAATGTTTCACCATTGTCGAGATCAAGGGATAATTTTTTCAGATCAACTTTCTTCACACAGGTACCTAAGAGAACTTCAATACCATGTTGCTCATAAAATTCCTTCGGATTGATAGGCAGCTCTTCTTTTCCCATACTACCTGAGAGGTAGGCTTTTGACAGAGGAGGCCTGTCCATTGGAAGGATGGTTTCGGCTGATATTATGCAGAGATCTCCTTTTCCGACGCCCTGGTCTGCAAATTCACGGGCTGCATAACCGGCAGTTGTACCGCCGCCTATGATTATATATTTATAATGTGTTTTCATGATATTTTTTATTTTTCTTTAAGATGAAATATTAAGACCGGCTTCAGGGCTTTGAAGATCAGGTCCCTGGTGTCGCTTTTGCTGAGAATGCTTTTCCAGAATCCCTCATTTTCTTTTAAAAATGCCATCATCTTGCCATTCATGTCAGTCATGAATTTACTGAGACCTGAGACCAGGTCCTCTGCTGAAATGATTAGCACATTGATATGCGGGTAATCCACTTCATCGCTCAGCATTTTTTGAAATCCTTCTTTTTCTATTTCTTCCCTGAAGCCTTCATGGTCGGTAACATGAACTACAATTATACGGGCTTCAAAAGATCTGGCCCAGCCGGCCAGGACCTTCAGTGAATCAATATCCTGGCGGTGGTAATCAGTTGCATAAATGATCCGGTCGACCGTCTCAAATTTTTCCCCACGCGGGATGATCAGCGTAGGAATGGAAATCCGGTTGATGACCGGAATATTCGAATCAGCCACCAGCCAGTTTTTAGGGCCATGCTGGTCCTCCCCTGTGAGCATCAATAATACCAGGCTTTTGTCATTGCTTTCATTTATCAGCTCTTCTTCATTAAATCCTGCCTTCACTTTATAATTAATATCAGTGAAGTCGGGAAATTTAACACGAAGATCATCAATGATGGAAATAAACCTTTTTTCTGCCTCTTCGATCCGGGGACGGGTGTCCATTTCTCTATAGTCAAGAGCTGTAGAATACATAGATACAAATCCCGGGTAATTGGGTTCTATGACATGAATTAGTTCAAGGCCATATCCCAGGACTTTTCCAAACCGGACCCCATAGTGAATAGTTTCCATGCTTTCAGGAGAAAAATCGGTTGGAATCAATATTCTTTTCATAATAAATCAAATTATTCGGGCTGATCATTTGAAAAGAATATGCCAAAAACTGCAAAACAGCGCCTGATCCTCCAAAAATCAAGTATATCATTGTTTTATAAAGACTATTCCCGGATTTTAATTAAAGGAAGAGAAATTCAGCCATTGCAATAAGTATACAATATGTGTAAATCTTTCCTCAGATTAGACATCATTTTCTATCTTTAATCCTTCATTAGATTTAACTGACCAAAGCAAACAAATTATGTTTTCAAAAGATAAAGCAGACAAGAAATACAAATTCAAAAGCCTTCAGGCTTATTCATGGAGCAAGGCTTTCGGGAACGTGAAGAAATACAGGAAGTTATTCGAGAAGATGGAGATTAATTATCTGAGTGCTGAGCTTGCTTTTTACAACAAACTATTTGATGAGGAAGATTGGACTGCTAAGATTAGCCTCAAAGCCTTTACCCTGGATAATGATAAAAAAACTGTTTGCCATTGCACCAAGGAAGAAGACTTGAAGATCAGCAGGGAAGATAATATTGTGACCTATGTTTACGGTTGGGGAAACGATACTTTCGGGGATTACTGGACTAAGGGCAAATACGTGTGGGAGGCTACTATTGATGGGGAATTGGTGGGCTCGGCTGAGTTTTATATTGAAGACCAGGGAGAGGTGAATGAAAAGGAAAATCCTTATTTCGAAGCGCTGACTCTTCGAACTTACGAAGCACCGCAGGGCGACCTGGACCAGGATAAGCGCAGTTATGTGAAGGCATTTGATGTGGAGCAAACCCGCTATATAATGGGTGAACTCCGCTTTTTAAATAAGATTACCAATGATTGGTTATGTGAGATGTTCTTCAATATTTATGATGATACGGGGCAACTTATAGGTTCCAGTGATGTATTCCAGATGATTAGTCCGGAAGAAGGAGTTGGGGAATGTTTTACCATCACAGCCGGCTGGGGTGGCGAAAATCCGGGCACCTGGATAGAGGATAATTACCGCATGGAAGTAGTATTTATGGATACAGTCATCGGCATTATACCCTTTTCTATCGGGAAAAAATATATTCCCAGGGTCAGTGATTATGAAGCTTTGCTGAACCAGGATGTGATGGGCCAGTTCACACCTAAGGTTAATGCACCCGCCGTTCCCGAAAAAGAGGATGAAGATGACCCTCCCCAGATTTATTTCGATCCGAAATCAGAAGAAGAGGTCGTGTTTGACAAGGAACCTGCCAAAGCAAAAATCACTATTGATGATAAGAGCCTGGAAGAGATCCTGAAGGAATTGGACAGTCTGATCGGCCTTGGGAAAATCAAACATAAAGTAAGGGAGTATGTTGATTACCTGAGTTTTTTGCAGCTACGCAAGGAAAAAGGTTTTGAAGATGAAGAAGAAGTCGTCCTTCACAGTGTATTCACAGGTAATCCGGGAACGGGCAAAACCACCGTAGTGAAACTCCTGGGACGCATCTATAATGCATTAGGTTTGCTTTCCAAAGGGCATGTTCATGCCGTCGAGAGCACTGACCTGGTATCAGGATATGTCCGCCAGTCGGGTAAGGATACCAAGGAAATTATCGAAAAGGCCAGGGGAGGGATACTGTTTATAGATGAAGCTTATATGCTTTTCAAAGCAGGGGCTACTACTGATTTCGGGATGGAGGCCATAGCTGCCCTGATCACTGAAATGAGCGACGGGAAGGGCGATATCGCAATTATGATGGCCGGCTACCCCAAAGAGATGGAAGAGATGTTGAAATCCAACCCGGGATTGAAATCCAGGATACGGAACTATTTTCATTTCGATGATTACAGCCCTGATGAACTCCTCGAAATTGCCCAATTTGCAGCTGAGAAAAGGAAGGTGGAATTCAGCCCGGCAGCGCTTGAGAAAGCCAGGAAGATCATCACCGATGGCTACCGTTTGAGGGACCTTTCATTCGGGAATGCACGCTTCGTAAATTCCATCGTGGATGAAGCCAAGATGAACCTGGGAATCCGTATGGTCAAAGAGAAAAAGCAGCATCAGATCACAAAAAAAATGCTATCTCTTTTGGAAGCTGAAGATATAGAGGATATTAACGAGCAGCAGAAAAAAGACAAACTCGTCCTGAAGATAGATGAAGATTTGTTGAAATCGGCGATGGAGGAGCTGAATTCCCTTACAGGATTAGAGAATATTAAACAGGAAGTGAATGACCTGGTGAAACTGACCCGTTATTACAAGGAAATGAACCGTGACATCCTGAATGCTTTTTCGATGCACAGCATTTTCACCGGAAATCCCGGCACGGGGAAAACGACCGTAGCCAGGATTATGGGAAAAATTTTCAAGTCCCTGGGTTTGCTTGAAAGGGGGCATCTCATAGAAGCCGACGGAAGCGACCTGATTGCCGGCTTTCTTGGGCAATCGGCTCTGAAAACCAAGGAGTTGATAGAGAAGGCCATGGGAGGTATTTTGTTTGTTGATGAGGCTTATGCCATTACCGAAGGCTATCACAATGAATTTGGGAAAAAGGCCGTTGCGACCCTCGTCAAACAAATGGAAGACCATCGCAAGGAGTTTGGACTGATCGTGGCCGGTTACACCCAGAATATGGAGGAATTCCTGGAATCGAACCCGGGTCTGAAGTCCCGTTTCGAACGCACTTTTCAATTTATGGACTTCAGCGAAAAGGAACTCTTCATTGTTGCCATGAATATGCTGAAACAGAAAGGCCTTAAGCCGGATGCAAGGGCGGAGGCCCATCTGCAGGCTTATCTGACCCACCTCTATACCAACCGTAACAAATTTTTCGGGAATGCCCGTTCAGTCCGGAGCATTATCGAAAAAGCTTTTCGTAACCAGGAACTTCGGATGGCATCTATTTCGAAAGATAAACGGACCCCTGAATTATTACGGACCCTTATCCTGGAAGATGTTCTTGAATTCCAGATGGGCAAGGAACAATTTAGCGGGAGCGGGATAGGGTATAAATTCGGGGCTTAGGAGGATAGCAGCTCAATAATCATTTTCTTCCATCAATTCATCGATAGTGCGGTTATCTTCTTCTGCTTTTTGCCATTGATCCAAATGCAAATAAATAGTAAACCTGTTAAAATAGGCGAAAATATATTTAGGATTAATGGAAATGGCCTTATTGCAATCCTTCAGGGCCAGTTCCCACTTTCCCAGTTTAATAAATACCTCGGCCCTGCTGTTGAGATAAAATGGATCTTCAGATTTCAGGATGGCTGCTGCATCCAGGTCGGGAAGTGCTTCCCGGTATCTGCCAAGATTCATGAGCAGTCTTCCCCGGCAATAATAGTAGAAGCCAAATTTGGGGTCCATTTCTATACATTTTGAATAATTTTCCATGGCAGAAGGGTAGTCCCCAAGCTTTTCGTAAGCTTCTCCCAGTTCATTATAAGAGAGAGAATGTCCCGGATAAAAAGAAAGATAAGCCCTGGCCCGTAAAATTTTCTCTTGTAGATTTTCTTTCGTATTCAGTTCATCGGTCAATTGTCCGGCGTTTCCCTCAAGCTCGCTGTGCAAGTTTGGTTTGCCCTTTGAACGAATATATTCCGCGAGGAAGGAAGTAAAATTTTCACTCAATATTCCCCAGCATGATACAGGTTCTTCATGGAAAGCATCATAGACGGCCGATTCCTCCTGCCTCTTGCCCTGGTTTACAAATACAAGAACTTCCTGTTCCGCTGTGCTGCAAAAAGGAATATAAGGGTAAGCTCCCTTGAACTTATCTATCAACTTCCAATTCATATCTTTCCAATCCTCATATTTTTCAAGGATTTCTTCAATACTCATGAATACATCGCTGTTCCAGCTTATAGTTTCCTTATCCATGCCGGCTTTCACTGTCTTCATGGGAATCCCTGTGATATATCCTCCATTATGCCTTTTCAGGAAAGTTTTATATGATTCGGGTAGAATAATGCCGAAAGCAGTTTCCACCCGTTTTATAAAATCTTCATCTGCGGGCGGATTGAAATCCCAAATAAAATTTTCTTCGCTTTTAATCAGTTCATCCAGTAAGCCAAGCACTTCTTCTATCTTCATAAAAAATATTTAAAAACTTAGTGATTAAAAAGCTCAATCCGGTTTTAGCTTTGGTATATCTTCTCCATATATCCTTTTGATATCCGGCCTTCTCCTTTTCTTTTTCAGCTCCCGGCTATTTGATATTGTTTCCCTTTTATCTGATTTGTATTCCGATTCCCAGGCATATAAACGCACTTTGAATTCAGCAAATCCCTTCCTGAAAAATCCGTCTTTTACTTCTTCTCCTGAAACACTGTTCCGGTACCTGTAACGCCTTGAAGTGAAAAAGAATTTCAATATTTTGAATGCAACATAAATAAATGCAAAGAATACAAGGAGTGATATGGCCAATATTGTGAGATCTGTCATCAGAAATGAGAGAAGAGTGTAGGAGATTATCCTGATGGGTGAATAGATGCCGTGCATGCGAATGCTTTCTATAACTATCAGAGTAAAAAGCGAGAGGTAAAACAGGCTGATCATATTTAAAAACCAGACAAAGTTGTCAGATATAAACAAGGCGGATATGCCATGTTCCCGCACATAATCCAGGGAATAATAAGCATAGACCCCATCGCGCTTATTCAAAATAGCCAGGAATAGCATTATGGATAAGAAGGAAGAAATTTTGAGAGGCCACCAGTTTGCCCTGAAATAATTCTTTTCACCTATAACAAGATAGAAGAAATATTCAGGAAGGGCGCCAACTGTTGAAGGGATACGGAAATACCAGCCAAATCCACCGAAAGATGAGCCGCTCCTTTGAATGAAATAATCGTCTAAACTCCTGGTAGCGCTTAATCCAAACCTTATCCCGCTGCCAATGAAAAATGCCGAAAAGGAGAGAATTAAAAGAGATATGAAAAAATTTGTCATAGGCACTGATTTTAGTAATTCAAGAGTTCAGGCATCATCAGGCCCCCTGCAATACCTGGCTGAGAAGTGTGATTGTAAATATTGTGAGCAAGGACCAGCCTATGATGCCTTCTACGATGGCGATGTACATGGCTATCCCTTTTTTTGGCAATTCCCCGAAACCCACCACTACAAAGCAATTGAGGCTTAAAAGAAATGAGGTGATGAATTTGGTGACAAAGACATAGATGATAAATATCAGGATGATCAGGCCAATTATAGGCCCATTGATTAGTTTTTCTGGATTTTTTCAGATTTGACCAGCCCCCGGGCTGGAAATCAAAAAATTTCAGCAGGCCCGGAATTACTCTGGCCCTCATACTTCCCATGCTGGAAATCAATATACCGAAGAGTCTCAATAGTCTCGGGATATTTTTATCTTCTGCCATCTTAATCCGGAAACGGTCCCGCTCCTCCTGTTCATCAGTATTTTTTTTATAAACAGCAACTGATTTTAATTTCATGTGAAATATAGAAAACAAATTTCTCATATTCTTTTTTATGGAATTCATAATCAAGCCTATCCCATTCACTGAATGTGAGCATATATAAAAAGGTGAAGATGAGGATCAAAATAAAAGATTGCCGGAGTGATTTTCCCGGGTTAGTGGCATAATCTGAAAAGTTCCGGAGGAATATATTCAATTCATAATTAATTAAGATATTTAAGGAAGGCTGGGTATTCAGAAGGTATCTCTGCCGGCGTGTTTCTATGTCTTTGATTTCGACATAAGAACCGTTGGCGGATGTAATATCTCCGCGGCTGTGATACATGCTGTTGAGCTTGTTATAAGCGCTCACCAGGTCGTTGTACATCAGGGTCTTTGAGATCTGCTCATCGCTTTTTGCCTGGTAGGGAATAATCCGGTCGCCATGTTCATACTGGAATATTGCCAGTTTCTGGCCTTCCAGGTTGTACCAGGGAATATTGGTATTTGTCTCCGGGAAGTCGAAGTTCTGTATCCCGATATAATCCGTGACTTCGAGGGAATCGATTAATAAAGTCTTTTCAACTGTAGCCCTGCTCAGGTTGAGGCTGTTCATTTTACTGTTCAGGATGTTGAGCCCGGAGATCTGAGATCCGCTCAGGTCGGCTGAAAAGAGAAAAGGAAGGCAAAAATTATTGAAACGGGCTTCAATAATATCCACATCTCCATAGGACTGACCGGCCATATTGAGCTGATAAAGCGTGTTTTCCTCGTCTTCCTCCCTGAATCTGGCAGTATCGGCTTCAAAACGGCAATGACCGATTTCAAGCTTGCCAACATTTGCCTCCAGGTTCATGCTCTTGTGGAATATGCAATTCAGGATTTCAAGTTTTCTTATTTCTTTATCCGTATTATTAAAAGTAAGATCATTCAAAAAATTGCAATTCTCGAAATGTATGGGATAATTGCCTTCCAGGCTGCAATTTTCGAATAGCAGGGGCGCATCAGAACTGCAGGCGACAAAATTCAGCTTCTTAAAAATCCAGTCACGAAATACGATGGGCGAATTGTCGGAGGTATGGAAATCACAGTTGTAGAAAGATATTCTTTTGGGGCTTTGTCCTTCTGTTTTCAGTACATAAACTGAGAAGAATATCTTCTCCTCAGCCAGTTTACTATCCCCTGAAGTGGGCCTTATATCCAGGTCCGATAAAACTACTTCATCTCCCTTTCCTTTTAGCAAAAGATCCTGCAATTCCGTCAGGCTGACAACCTGCTTTTCGGATGTAGCTGCTGCTTCACTTACTTCAACTTCCTCATCATCCTGAGCAATTAATCTAAGCTTCGGCAGGAGTGCCCAGATCAAGACTAAGGCGAATAAAGAGATGAAGAGATATTTACTTTTTTTCATCCGGAGGATTAAGAGATACTATTATAATTGTCGAATTCGGAATACTATTTCATTTTCAGGATTTCAGTCCTTAGATTCAGTTTTTTCTGGCTGTGATCTTCATCAAAATCAAGCAGCAGATCCCCGTTTTCCTTGTACAATTTGACACTGTTCATGGGGATGCGGTTCTGACCTCTGCCCGCATAAATGCCCGATAAGATCTCAACTTTCAGGTTACCGCTTTCATATTTCACAATTTTGATGCGGGCTTCATCAGCCACCTGTATATTTCCGAACAAGGCCGGCTTTCCGTCATTGGTTTTGATGCGGATAATACCTGATGCATTTTTCAGAAAATTCATCCTCCCAAAATTCTTATAACTTTCGTCAAATAATTCCTTAAAGTTATCACTGTGTTCTTCTACCACTTTTTGAACCGTTTCGCCTTTTATTTCAAGGGAGTTTACATTCAGAAGATACAAAGCGGCAAAAAGGCCCGCGATGGTTTTCTCATATTGTTTTCCGATCAGCGCGTCATTCTCCGATTTGAGGTTTTCGCCTGCATCAAAATCTGCCCCGGCTTCATAATTCACAAAACTGTTTGAACTTAAGCCGGTGGTAGCAAAGAAAGAGCCGGTGATAATTGCATTTCCGTCTTCATCCAGTCCCAAACCATAATTATCAAAATTCTCGGAATGGTTATATAATTTAGCCATGATTTTTTCTCCGAGAGGGTTGAAACTAGCCGCGAAGAGAAAGTCAAGGCTATGGTCAAGTTTATCGATCCCGGCTTTTGAAGCCCAGAGAACCTGTCCGTCCGGATTGTACCTGGCCACGAAAACATCCGGGGCATTTTGAGCGCTGAGTGTCTGGTCGCCGAAATTCAGATCATTTTCCAGGCTGCCGTAAACATAAAGCACACCTTGCGGACCGAGGGCCAGACTATAGGCCATATCATTTCCGGGGCCAGTGGCGCTTTTCACCCAGACCAGCCGGAGCCCGGGATCAAACTTAGCAATGAACATATCCCTACCTTCAAAATCCGAATGTAGTTTCAGGTCACCGAAAGCGGCATCTTTCATGAAATAGCCGCAGATATAAGCATTTCCCGAAGGAGCTATCACAACATCTTCCATCAGGTCGGAGCGATAGCCTCCGCCCGAGCGGACGATATCCCAGAGGCGGTCCTTCATGGAAGCCAGGCCGCTTTTATTTATCACCGGGATGATCTCGGCCGGCTGCCCCTTTACAAGGGGCATGAGGAGCCCCGGAGGGGCTCCGGTATAGGTCGGGTCGGCTATCAGATAATCCTTGCCCTCATAAGCAAAGTATTCCCCTTCTGGCCTTGGGTCGAGATTAATGCCCGTGGCCATATGACCCGGGAAGGACAAGCCCACCACATCCATGTCAAGAAGATCAGTCACCAGCCAGGAATAAAATACCGAACGGTCTTCGCAATCGGCATAAGGATATTCCAGTATTTCTTCCGGAAAGAAATATCTTTCCCTTCCCCAGCTTTCCTCATCGGTCTTATATTCAAAAGCCTGCTGCACGAAAGCAAGCAGGAAAGCGGCCGACTCTTCCTTAGTCTTTCCCTTTAGCAAGGGGCCGAAAGCGGCATTCACCGAATTTCGTGTAAGCCCTGAAGGGATGCTGTTGAAGTATAAGTCAGCCGAGGCAGGAGGAAAACTGCTGTAAAAGCCGGTCAGGTTCAGGTTATAAGCCAGATCTACCTCATATGGTTTCTCATCAAAGTTGAAACTGAATTTTTTATGAGCTGCTTTTTCGGGGATATTCAGGGGCCGCCTGATACTAAGGTCAGGGATCAGATCAGCCTCCGGAAAATCCTTCTCAAATGAAAAAAGCTGTTCAGCGGTCCTGTCGACCAGGTAAAACTGCCGGTTCCCTATCCTCAGGAAATCGGTTTCATACAAAGGATAAACAGATGGCATCAGGAAATAGGTACCATTGGCATTGTATGCAATCCTGACATTATACTCCGAACGGCTCATCAGGAACCATATCAGTGAACTTTGCATGTCGGGATCGGCCGGATACAGCGCTTTCGAAAATTCTTTCAGCAGGAGATAATAGGCCCAGTCGTTCAGGTTCATCGACGACTTTAACTCAGCCAGTTGGAACAGAAGATGATTATAATTCGTATTGCTGAGTTCTGCCCAGTAAGCACTGATTGCTTCAGGCGAATTTGTTTTCCGGCTTTCGGCCTTAATCTTTTTATCATAATCCAGGAAAAGAGGCCCTCCTAAAAACTGAAAAGTAGCCCTGTCTTTGGCAAAGTTTGTTTCTTCATTTTTCCGGATGGCGGGGAGAACAGGCCCCTCTGCATCTTCCCTGCCTGACTCCGTTTTCCGGATATTCAGGGGTTCTGTCGTCAAAGCCCCTTTTTCCTCATTCGCCTTTGGAATTTGCTTTGGTTTGGGGTTGCTATTCCTGTTATTCCCTGCTTCAGCCTTATATTCCCCGAAATTCTTCAGAAGATAATCCTCAAATTCCTTGTCCACCTTTTCGACATAATCCGAAAAAGCCTTCCGGGTATCTTCTTCAAAAGCGCTGTATTTATCGTTGATCTGATTTTTGAAATCATCAAAAGTCTGAGCACGAATCAAGGCAGGAAAAAGACAACAAATCAGGAAGAGGCTAATTTTTTTAATTATCCTGGCCATAAAGTAAAATTTTCAGGGCAACTTGCCGTGTTTAGAAATCGAGGATCTTGTCCAGAGTTTCGGCGTTGATTTTGGCTTTAGTGCTAAGATCTTCACGGATAAGTTTCTTGGCCATTTCAAGGGCGGTTTTCTGGCTGTAAGCCAGGGTCACGTTTACCTCGGTATTCTTATCAATATTCCTGGACGCTTCAAATAGGGTCAGGATACGGCCCATTTCGGAGATTACCTTCGACTTGAAAGTCCCCACGGTTTCGGTAACCGAGGCGGCGTCCTCTGCATTTAATTGGGAATTGGCAACGGTTGTTTCCAGCAGCCCGGCCACTTCAGTTCCTATCTGACCAGCCAGATTTACCTTGGCAAGTTCATAGGCCTGCATTTTGGCGGCGGCATGAGTTTCCCCGACCGAACGGGAATCAGCTATGAAATACATGGGAGTGCCTTCATCATCTTTTTCATACCTTTTAATCCAGACGGCTTCGATCTGTTTGTCCATGGGTAGTTGTCCGGGGCTGACGGCAAAGCCTTCCTTAGTCAGCTTTTTCGACTCCTTCCGGGCTTCTTTCATAGCCTTGGCGTGGATATCTTTTTTAATTTCTTTGGTGCTTTGGGCCTGAACAGGTGCGATGAATAAAACTGCCAAGGACAGGCACAATGTGTAAAGGAATGATTTCATGAGTAATGGTTTTGGTTAATTAATCTGGTTAATAGTCAATTTTACCCAAATATAGGGAATTTCACGGAACTGTTATTTTACTAACAGGATTTTAATAAATTTACCTCTCAAATCGCTGTATGACTACATTTGCTAAGGTTTTTATAAAATGCCCCCATTGTGGCATTGAATTGTATGATTATGATCTGATGTCTTATACGGTCTACAGGTCAACAATTTTCTCAGATGCAAAAATGGTTTCGGAGCCATATACCGGCAATGACAGGGATATTGCCTTATGCAAAGTTTGTAATAAGCTTTTCTGGAGGGCAGATGCAATGGCCTTGCCTGAAACCGATGAACTTCTGAGTAAAGACCTGGAAAAGGCGGGAGATATTATGGATTTGTCTATGACCAAAACGGAGGATTTTCCGGAGAATCTGATTGCTTTATATGATGAATTGATCAGGAATGGTTTTGCCGGAACCATTGAGAGGAAGATTTACCTGCGTATCAGGCTCTGGTGGGCAATTAATGATTTAATCCGGGATTACAGTTCACTGGCTAAACAACTTTCAGGCCTGCGCTCATTCGGTGATCTAAGCCGTTTTGTGAGGAACCGGATAAGCAGAAAGAAATCTTTTTGGAGGCAGCGGAAATTATTTGAGGAGAATCTCCGGGACTTGATAAAGATTTTTATTGTTATTACGGAGGAAGATACATTGATGCTGGCTGAAATGCACCGGGAACTGGGGAATTCATCTGAGGCCCTGAAGATCCTGAATGGTATGGAAGATAAAAGCTGGAAAGCTTACAAAATGATTAAGTCGGCCAATCGTCTGTATAGGAGAAAGGTGATGCTTATTTCAGCTTAAGTTCATTTATTTAAAATTATGAGAAGGAATATGATGAAGGTCATAATAATACTATTCATCCATGTAACATATAATTTTTAATAATATGTATCAGATTATTGGGAAAGACCAATATATATTAATATCTTAGCTCCATTAACCAAGTCAAAAACCAACTAATATGAAAAAAAGACAATTAATTATCATTCTGATGATCAGTTTGATCATTCCTACCTACATCTATTCTCAAAGCGTGGATTGTTTTATTCTGGAGGCCCCTGAAAAGCCTTTTTATGACATGAAGAAGATAGGGGTCCTGAAATTTAACGTTACGAACAATTCCCGCAAGGAAGTGGTCCTTACCGATTTCGTAGTGGCTGACCTGCTCTCCCAGAAAAGGGGGATTTATAATCCGGAGGGTGCGCTTTTAGGTCTGCTTAAATCAAAAGAAGGACAGACTTTTGTGAAAGGTGTGAATACTGATTTTTATGATGTGATTGAAAGAGACCAATTGGAAAAGATCATCAAGGAACAGCGCTTAGGCTTGTCGGGTGCGCTGGATGAAAGTTCTGCTGCAGAAGTTGGGAAGCTCGCGGGTTTGGATGTCATCATCCTGGGTAATGCCAGTTATACAAGTAATGAAGAAAGGTCCACTTCAACTGACTCTCATTGTCTGACAAGGAAAGTCACAGTGAAAGGGACCATGAAGATAATTTCGGTGGAAACAGCTCAGGTTGAAGGCACCAAAACAGCTTCATACGAAGTTCAGGATCGTGCCTGTAATGATAAGATATCAGGTATGATGACGGTGGAACAACTTGCAGATCTCGGACTTAAACAACTCGCCCGTGGATTTGTGAACTATTTTACGCCGGGATATGCCTATATGAAATATAAAATGGAAAAGATCAAAATAAAAGAGTTGAAAGATGACAGTAAGGAAGCTGTTAAATTCCTTCAGAATGGTGATATTGACAGGGCTTTCCCGATAGTATATGCCATGTATGAGGCTGATTCATATAATCCCAAAGCTGCCTATAATTTGGGAGCAGTATATGAAATGGTAGGATCCTATACTGAGGCTTTGGAATATTACGGGATTGCCTATGAACTGGATTATACCAACACCAAATATCAGGAGGGACGAGACAGAGCAAAATCTGGTATAGCACTCAGCAATTATCTTGCGGACCTGGGCAGGCCGATACAACCATATTCTTTCATGCAAAGCGGACAGGCCGGGGCACTGGCTGACAGGGTGCAGATTAAGGGCAGCAGCTCAGAGAGGATCCCGGTTTATGAATTGGCCGACAAAGGTTCCGGAGTAGTTGCACAAGTTCCCGGTGGATTGGAATTCAAAGTCTTAGAAACGCAAGATGAGTATTACAAGATACAACTCATGGGTAATAAATCAGGCTTTGTTCATAAATCAAATATTAAATAAAGATTGATATGAGATTTTCCAGAGGGCTATTCATAGTATTCTCCGCTATTGCATTCCTCGCTTTTCTGTTTCCATTAAAGGCTCAACAACCAGCCTGGACCAATTACCAGCAAAGGACGGCCCTTTATCCTGAATCAGAATATCTTGTCGGATTTTTTTCCGGGAAGAATACCGCGGATGAAGACCCTGCAAAAATCCTGGAGAAATACAGGGAGATTGCCCGAAGCAAGCTCATTCAATCCATACAGGTAAGCCTTGAATCAAACTCTTCACTGGATATTTCAAATGTGAATGGAAAATCTTCCGAAGCATTTCTGTCAAAGAGCATATCTTTTTCAAAGGCCAAAATAACGGGTTTAAAGACAGACATTTATTATGATAAGAAGAATAAGGAGGCCTATGCCTTTGCCTGGGCCAATAAAAAAGAACTGGCTTTTTACAACCGTAAGCTGATTGGGGAAAATGTGAAGAAATTGCAGCAAAAGCTGGATGAAGGAAGGGGCTTTAATAAAATGAAAGACCGGGAGAATGCCCTCAGGAGTTTTTATGAGGGCATGCCTTTTTTGTCTGAAGCGGAAGAAGCCCAGTGGTTATTGATGGCGATTGGCAGGGAACAATTTGTAAACAGTGATCTTGAAAGCCTCAGGAATCTCAAACTTGAGCTGGATAATGAAATTACGGCACTTCAAAAATCGAAAGATTTGAATATGAGTGAGGCGGCCTATTTTATCGCTTATGGTTTGTATGTGCAGATGAAGGCTACGACGGATGTTATGGCCCTGCAGCCTTTTACTTTTGAGAACACTGAACTTTCAAGCCGGTTCAGCAGTAAATGGAATGATGAACTTTCAGATGCACTGATCAAAACGGGTCATTTTAATGTTAAGAATATCAAAGCTGCCGGCATATCTTCTTTTAATACCTCAGGAAATTACTGGAAGGAAGGTGAGATGATTCGAATCCGGGCCAGGGTAGTCAAAAACGGTGAATTACTGGCTGTTTCCGAAGGAGTGATCCCTATTGCCTGGCTAAAGCAGGAGAATATTGCCTATGTGCCGGATGAGTTTGAGAAGATAGAACTTTTGTCCTTTATCAAATTGCAGTCAGAGAAGACCAGCCTGAGTGTCAAAGCCGGCCAGACTTCCGATTTTCCGATGGAAGTGCAGGTCTGGCTGAACCGGGAGGGCAGCCTGCAGGTCCTGAAAAATGTTCCTGTCATTTTCAAGCCCCGTGGATGGGGAAGTCCCTTGTGCCGGGCAAATTCTGATGAGAACGGGAAAGCCTCAGCATATTTTCCGGCAATAAATGTTAAGCCCGGATTAATGGAACTGGACGCAATGGTGGATTTGCCTGAATTTACTGGTCTGGACACCAATACAGCTTTCTATTCCCTGGTCCTGAAAAAATATCCGGTAATACCTGTAAACTTCAATATACAAGTAATACCCAGGATATATTACATAGAGAGTGAAGAGCGTTCACCCGGGTACAGCCTCGACATAAAAACCATAGAACCTCTCCTCAAAAACAGTCTGGCCGGAAAGGGATATCAGTTCAGTGACCTGCCGCAGGAAGCCGATTATATCATCCGGATCATTGCTGCAGCGACAACTCACAGTTATTACCAGGGAATTTACTTTGCCTATGTGGATGCAAATCTGAGCCTGATTGACCAGAGTACAGGTCTTGAAGTTTATAAGACGACCATTGATCAGGTAAAAGGTACGGGACAAAACCATGATAAAGCGACAAAAAAAGCTTTTCAGACCGTCGCCGGGCAACTTCGTGACCAGGTACTCAAATACCTGGAAGATTAAGTTTATTTTTTATCAAGGATTTTTGCGGGTCATCAGGAAACTAACCAGGTCATCCAGTTCCTTTTGTGTAAGATTGGGCCCAAAAGCCGGCATATTTCCACCACCGTTCACGATCCGGATGGTGATATCTTCTTTACTGATACGGTCGGCTACACGGGTAAGGTCAGGACCGCGATGCCCCCCGATCCCGGAAATGGAGTGACAATACAGGCAGGCTTTTTCATAGAAAAGCACCGATCCGTTCAAAGCATCTGTACTTATATTCCCGACTACTTTCGGAGGCAGGGGCTGGGTCTGGAAATCAGGCGACCAGGGAGATTTGATACCTTCATACCAGAAGGTAGCTATAGACATCAGTATAAAGACCACTATTCCTACAGCCCACGGACGTCTCCAGGGGCTTCTCTCACCTTTGTTAAAAACAAGCGGCAACCCAATCAGAATGATTCCTATGATAAGAGGGCC
The DNA here is from genome assembly GCA_963787195.1 of uncultured Bacteroidales bacterium. Lineage (GTDB taxonomy): Bacteria > Bacteroidota > Bacteroidia > Bacteroidales > JAGOPY01 > CAWBCI01. The sequence goes on along the minus strand of CAWBCI010000013.1, from coordinate 5,052 downwards.
ATAAGCTATGGCATAGGTTTCTATGGCCCTTGGCATGAGAGCGAACAGGGCGAATATCCAGAGGAAATACCAGTCAGGACGCGGTGTAGTCATGATATTCGCCGGGTCAGGAGGTTTTCCTATCTCGGGAGGCCCCACGAATATGGCTAAGATGAGTATAATTGTAATTACAAATAAACCAAAAGCCAGGTCGCGCCAGCCGGCATCCGGCCAGAATGGCACTCCCTTGTCTTTTAACATATTGTGGTACCAGCTCCGGTATGTCTTTGGGTCCACCGGATGGCCGGCTTTGGGAGGTTCCGAAATACCGTTACGGACCACAAGGTAAAGATGCAAACCGAGGAGCCCGAAAAGGAAAGCCGGTATCAGGAATACATGTATGGCGAAAAATCGACTGAGGGTAGCTCCTCCCAGGGTTTCACCTGCAAGAAGGAAACGGGCTATGAGTTTTCCGATAAAAGGAACCCTTCCGGCCTGCTCCGCACCGACTATTGCTGTCCATACCCCGTTACTGTCCCAGCGTAGCAATTGTCCTGTAAAAGCCATACCAAGGGTTAATAACAGCAGGATCAGCCCGCTGATCCAGCTCATCTCCCTGGGGTATTTAAAGGCAGCCATGATATAAACCCGGATCATGTGGATTCCGACAAGTATGATCATGGCTGAAGCCCCGAAATTATGCAAGCCTCTCAGGACGCTTCCCAGAGGTACGCTTAAGCTTATGTATTTGATGGATTCATAGGCCGTTTCAGAGGTGGGTTGATATAATAAAGCCAGTCCCACCCCGGTAACAACCTGGAGAATAAATGTAAAGAGGGTGGCGCTTCCGAAAACATAGGCCCATTTTGAATCCTTTGGGACCAGGTGTTTGGCAAGTGGTTCTATAGCTTCTGTTATGCCCGAACGGTCATCAATCCATTTCCACAATTGTCTCAGCCTGTTCATTTTGTATCCTCTTATTATGTTGTGATCGGAATAGGAGCTGTCTGGATCTCGACTTCATTGTTTCTGATCCTCACGGGGTACTGGTCGAGGCCATGCGGCGGCGGACCGGCAGCATAAGAACCGTCTTTATTATAAACGCCTCCATGGCAGGGACAGAGGAAGAGTTCAGCATCAGCCACCCACCTTACTGGGCAACCCAGATGGGCACAGTTGACTGAAAAAGCAATGAATTCATCTTCACTGACCCTTCGCAACCAGCTGGCCGTCTGATCGGTTACCCCCGACCAGGGGAGAGGTTCCGCATTGGTGAATTCTACCAGTACAGTGTTCCCAATATTGAAATCGTCAAGCTTCCCGACAGATCTCCATACCTGGGACTTTTTACGCAGGACGGGCTCGAGCAAGGCACTGATGATGGGAATGCTCACCAGCGCCGCCAATAAAGCGCTCAGAGACATGAGTATCTTTACCAGGAATGAACGGCGATTCTGTTTTTCATCAAAAGTCTTCATATCATTCATTATTCAAATCTGAAATCCAACCCATAATTGAAAATACTATCATCACTATCCCGACCCCGGATATGATCAGTGAAGTTATTAATCCCCAGAAAAAGAATAAAACCGCAAATGCCAGCACTATGGGCCAGAATGTAAGTTCAGGTATATCCTGGGGTGTGGCCGGGATCATTTCATATTCCTCTGTCGCGTATGATTGTATTGGATCTTCCATATTTCTATATCATTTTAAAGCATCAATAATTTTTTTAATCCGGGTCTGATGAGCTGAACCATCTTGAGAGGCTTATCAATATATAAGTCAGATAGACTATACAGGCCGGCACCCACATGATCAGGCCTCCCATCTGCTGATCAATATCAGGACTGATTCCCCAGCCGTTCCGGATCAGGTCGAGAATGGCCATATTATTACCGTTCAGGTAGGTGGTGTATAAATCCTCGGGCGCAAAAGTGATGAATATGCCCAGGACCGTACAACCTACGCAAGCTGTAAACAGGTAAAGTGAACTTTGAAGCGGATTTAATTTCTTCCATTTTACAGGCGTAAATACAGGCCAGATGAAAAAGGCACCCAGGATAAGCAGGCTGAGCATCTGGAAAGTCATCAGGGTTTCTGAATGTTTCATGGCCTTGAAGACTGAAGGGATATGCCAGACCCACATGGAACCTACGCCCAGGATCCAGTCAAAAAAAGGATTAAATAGTATATTGCCGGCTTTCAGGCAGCCCGGCTTATCCATATATTTATGGAGTACACGGGGATCCAGGCCGACCAGCAGCATAGGTGGTATGACCAGAAGCAGAATGATATGCTGTATCATATGTGCGCTGAAAAGATAATGTCTTCCCAGGAAATCCAGTGAGGAGAGATTGACCAATAACAGCAAGAGTATCCCGGCGAAATACAGGAGGTTCCTTTTGATAAGATGGCTTCCATGCCAGTAAAGAAACAGGGCGATCAATAAAATTGCCGTCACTACCGTAGGCAGATCGAAATGCCAGTTTGAAAACAAAAGTCCCATTGTTGTCATATAATCGCACCTATATAAACCACACTGAATACGACTATCCACACGGCATCCACAAAATGCCAGTAGATGGAAATGGAATTGAGTGCAGTAGTTTCAAGTTTTTTAAAATCACCCCTGAAGATCATCCAGGTGAGAATTGAAAGCAGGATCAGCCCGATAAATACGTGAAGCCCGTGAAAACCGGTAAGTGTGAAAAATGCTGAACCAAAGACATTCTGGCTGACAGTCACATTATCCCTGATCAATCCGGCATATTCCGTCAATTGGCCGGCCAGGAATACAGCGCCCAGAATAATCGTAAAGGCTAGCCAGAACAAAATAGCTTTTCTTTTTCCCTGCTTTATTTTCATGCCTGCCAGATGCATGGTCAGGCTGCTGCTCAGCAGAAAAAAAGTGAATATGGAAGTCTTGGTGACATTCAGGTAACTGGCCGTGTCGGAAAGTTTTCCCCCGGGATGACTGTAAACAACATAGGAGATTATCAGGGCCAGGAAAAAGAAAGATTCCGATCCTACAAAAAAAAGCATGACTGTTTTAAACTTGTCCATGTCTTAGTTTTTTTTCTTGTTTTCTCTTTTCCAGTCCGGATTTTCCGGATGACTCAGGTCGAAGAGGGGCCGGCGGCTTCTCACTTTTGGGATAGAATCAAAGCTCTTCAGTTTTGGCGGCGAGCTGGTATACCATTCCAGGGTCCAGGCTTTCCAAGGATTGTCACCGGCTTTCTCACCATGTCTTAAACTGTAAAATATGTTGTACAGGAAGACCAGGAATGAAAGCCCGAATACCATCGCGCTGATAGTTGAGAATAAATTCAGGGATCCCAGGTAGGGTAGGTCGGGATAGGTGAAAACCCTGCGGGGCATACCCAGCAGGCCCAGGAAATGAAATACAAAGAAAGTACAGTTGAAGCCGATAAAAAACAGCCAGAAATGCAGCTTACCCAGCTTTTCCGAGAGCATACGACCGCTAATTTTAGGGAACCAGTAATAGATACCGGCAAAACCCCCGGTAAGTGAACCTCCCAGGAAGACATAATGCAGATGGGCTACCACGAAGTAAGTGTCAGTCAACCTCCAGTCTATGGGTACGATTGCAAATCCGACTCCGCTAAGTCCGCCAATGGTGAAGTCGATCAGGAAAGCCATGGCAAAGAGCATGGAGGTTTTGAATTGAATGGAACCGCCCCACATGGTTGCCGACCAGTTAAAGATCTTCACTCCGGTTGGGACGGCGATGAGCATGCTTGTTGCGGCGAAGAAGGCATCGAAAGTAGTCCCCAACCCAACCGCAAACATATGATGGGCCCATACGCCGAAAGATAAAAGGGTGATGGCCACCGAAGAAGCGGCTATGAATTCGTAACCGAAGATAGGTTTGCGCGAGAAAACGGGGATCACTTCAGAGATAATGCCGAAGGCGGGCAAAGCCAGGATATAGACTTCAGGGTGTCCGAAAGTCCAGAACATATGCTGCCACATGATTGCCGAGCCGCCGGTGGCGGTGGTAAAGAAGTGGGCAGCCAGCTGCCGGTCTATCAGGATCATTACCAGTCCTGCATTCAGCACGGGGAATGCGGCCAGGATCAGGAAGGAATTCACAAAAACCATCCATACGAAAAGGGGTAGCCTGTTAAGTCTCATGTCCTTGACCCTCATGGTGAGTGTGGTAGAGATGAAATTCAGGGCGGCGCCAACCGTTCCTATACCCATCAGCAACAAGCTGATGGCCCAGTAATCCACCCCGGGTGTCGCACTGAAAAATTTCTCACTCAGAGGAGCATAGCTGAACCACCCAACATTAGGAGCGCCTCCCGCGAATACGCTGAAATAGAGTATCAATCCTCCCAGGAAAAAGACCCAGAAACTAAAGGCATTCAGCCTGGGGAATGCCATCTCGTTGGCTCCGATCATCAGGGGCAGGAAATAGGTAGAAAATCCAATCAGCATGGGTGTCAGCACCAGGAATATCATAGTGGTCCCATGCATGCTGAAGATCTGGTTGTAAGCTTCAGGGGAAAGGAAATTATTTTCCGGTTGCATCAGCTGGATACGCATCAGCATGGCTTCGCTGAATCCGATTATGAAAAAAATCACGGAAGTCCACAGGTACATGATGCCTATTTGTTTATGATCGACCGATGAGAGCCACTGCAATATACCGTTTGCGGAGCGCAGGCTGGGCAAGGGGACTTCCGGTTCGGGTAAAGGTATCCTCAATCTCATTTAAGTTCCTCCAGATAAGTTACCAAAGCATTAATTTCTTGTTTACTAAGCATAAAATCGGGCATATGGGCTCCTTCTTTTACTTTTTGAGGATCCTTAAGCCATTTACTAAGATTTTCCCTGGTATTGGGCAGCATCCCGCTGAGAATGGTTTCCCGGGTAGCAATATGGCTGAGGTCAGGGCCTATATGAGCCTGAGCAGGTGTGCCGGCAATAGCATGACAGTTGGCACAGGTTTTTTCCTGGAAAAAGCGGGCGCCTTCACGACCAACACTGTCGGAAGGTACGGGAGGTATTTCCTGCTGATGAGCCACCCATTTATCAAAATCTGCC
>CAWBCI010000012.1:0-46575 GCA_963787195.1 uncultured Bacteroidales bacterium | reverse complement strand
CTTCAGTCGTCAGAATGAGATGGCGGTTTTTATGACTTTACGCAAATTTTTTGGGGTTTTGGAGCATCGAGCCTATTAATCTCCCTGTTTCTTTTGAGATATCATTAAATATTTGGTAATCTTTTGTTGATATATAGTTACAATATAGTGCAAAACTCAGCCATACCTGAGTTTCAGTATTTTCCATATCAGCATCGCTAAGTTTACTGATAAAGTGTGCTTCGAAACGTCTTTTACAGTATGCTTCAGCCAGGTTTGCACAAACAGCCCTTGATGACCTTCTTACCTGATCAGTTAATGAATACTTCTCTTCCTTCGGAAAACATTTGCTCTTCTCATATATCTTCATTGCCAGTTCAAATGACTTCTGATAAACGAGTAAATTTTCAATACCTGTGCCCATAATTTTTCATTTTCTGTATTAATCCAAATTCAAGGACAGATATACCTGTTGAGTTATTAATAAATAATCATTCTAAATATCCCCAATTACAATAGATCAATTTGTATCTACCGACTGGCGACTGAAGACTGGCGACTGAAGACTGGCGACTGAAGACTGGCGACTGAAGACTGGCGACTGAAGACTCGACGACTGACGACTGACGACCGACGACTGACGACTGACGACCGACGACTGACGACTAGAAACTGCCCGGAAACGGGCAATTCTTTTACACGAATCCCTGAAAAATCAATCCTTTACAAATAATTGCCCGATGCTGCCTGAAATAATTGCCCGGAAACGGGCAATTATTCTTTCCAGACAGGTAGAATAAGAGGGCAATCTCTCCCATATATTCTATAAAAATCTATCAATCAATCTATAGCATCATCCGGCATAGTTGTTGGAAAGAAGGAGTGACACATTTGCCAAATTAACCAAACCCAAAATCATGAATTGGCATTTTTTAATAAGCAATAAGCTTTCCCTGAAAGGATAGAACAGCGTGATGCTGACTGCCTGCAAAGGGAAAGCTTATTTTTTTATGGGGGGTTTTCTATTTTGATATGATTGAAACAAATTTAAGATTGAACAATATTAACCACTCAACCAGAATAATATGAAAACAGGCATTTAATTGAGCCGGCACCCACCCTTGTGCCGGCATGTGCCATTTAGCAATCAATCATTCTCCGGAATCATTGATATAAAGGGCTTAACCAAACCATTATCCCTAAATTAAATTAAACCAAATCATGAAAAAATTCTTACTATTCCTAATTATGCTGCTTTTTGCAGCAACAGGTGCTTGGGCGCAATGGACTCCAAGTACTGTATGTTCATATTCAGTTGCTTATTCTGTGCCTCCAACCGGACCAAGGGATAACAGGGGAATTGCCCTAAGCCCTGACGGAATGGATATTTACCTTGGATATAATAACGGTCCTGAATTTCGTTATGCAGAACTTAGTTCCGGCACATACCTTGGGGGAAATAATACTGACCGTGGAAAATGCATTGCTACTGACGATCAAGGCAGAGTTTATACTACTGGTTTTGAAGGAAATCCAATCAATATTTACGATGGTGATCTGACAACATTACTTTACACTATCCCGATGGCAAAATGCGAAGGTATAACTGTCACCCGTGAGGCAGGGAATCTGTATTTATACGCTACCGAAAGAAATTTAGGAACATTATCTAGGTTTTTGTTAACAGAAAGTGGTGCCTCTATAATAGGGTATTCCCTCGATGGCCTGGATGGTGATGGTGTGGTGACAATTACTGGAGGCAACGGTATACGGGGTGTTGCTGTTGATACTGATGGAACAATTTATGTTACCAATCCGGGTTCCGCCACTCTTTTTAAAATGAATGCTGATGGATCCGGAATCACAGGTTATACGTATACCGGACAAGCAGAAAATCCATATTATATTGCCATTATAGGCACACAACTTTTTGTTACTCAAGGAAATTACGCTGCTCCTGATTCCAGAGTTGCTGTTATTAAATTCGACTGATATGAGCTTTGAGGGCTCAATTATTCCACCTTGGGTCGACTTGGGAATTAAAACCACTGACACAGAAGATATGATAAGTGGAATTGCCGCATTTCCAAACGATCAAGGATTTTATATAACTTATGAGAATGGTTCAGCCGCAGATGATAGTTATAAAGAACCGGTGATCAAAGTAGAATTTCCTCCTCGCACCAGACCTACAATTTCAACAACCATCCAAACCCCACTGAAATATCCTGTGGTGTTTACGATGTTGATGTGACGGTGCAGGATTTTACAGATGTTGGGAATATTTCGCTGGTAATGAATTTTGACAAAACGGTCTTTGCATACCAGTCACCAACAGCCATTACCCTTAACGGGGGCATTTCCGGATCCCTATATAATGTCGGCATACTTGGGAAATTCATACTTTCATGGACTTCCGAAACAGGATTAACCCTTCCTGATAATACAGTTTTGTTGACTCTGCATTTTAATTTACTTCCCTCTGCTAGTTTAATGTCAACAACTGACATCACTTGGGGCGCAGGAGAATGTGAATATGCATCGACTGGATTAGTTCCGACTGTATATTCGAGTACCTTCAATAATCTCTCTGCATGGTCGATTCCAGTTCGTCCGGTGAAGAACATTATTTCAAATATGGAATACTGTACAATACAGCCGGCAGTTGACGGAGCCTCACCTAATGATATACTTGAAGTAAGTAATGGAACTTACTATGAAAATGTCACTATCAATAAGATCGGCCTTGTCGTCAGGAATGCCACAGGAGCAGTTCCCATCATAGATGCCAGTGGCAATGGAGTTGTAGTAAATATAACTGCTGATAATGTAAGTTTGGAAGGATTTACATTGACTGGATCCGGAACTACGGCTTTTGATGCCGGCGTATTTTTAAATTCGGTCTCAGGTTGTACTATCACTGGCAATACCATGCAAAATAACGCAAATGGCATTGCTGTTGCTGTAGGTTCAGGAAATATTATCACCTCAAATGATGTGAATAATAATTCCTTATACGGTATTGCCCTGGCAGGGTCATCCAATAATACAATTATATCAAATTCTATAAATTCCAATGGTCTGGATGCAATTGCACTTGATAATGCAGCTGCAGCTGGTGGACCTGCTTCAATGGGTTCAAATGGCAATCACATAAAAACCAACACAATCAGCAGTCTTCGTGACGGGATATTCTTTGGTGAGAATTGTGATAATAACTTTGTCACTGATGCTAATGTTCTCGATAATATTGCCAGCATCGGTGTGAGTTTATGGAGGCCTGGTTCACAAACAATTACAGATAATACTATTTCCAATGCACTAACCGGTATCAGGCTGTTAGGCTCATCGGACAATACGATAACGGGAAATACTATTACCGGTAACAATATCGGTATTAAGGTTGATCCCAGCTGGCAGGTTGGAGTATGGTATCCATCTATAAATAATACTATTAGTGGAAATAGAATCGCCGGTAATACAACTTACGGCATGCAGGCTGATAATGAACAACAGACAAGTGTCAACGCCGAAAATAACTGGTGGGGCGATGCCACAGGTCCTTACAACGATCCGAACAACACTTGCGGTCTTGGAAATGAAGTCACAGCAAAAGTGGATTTCATACCCTGGTGGACTACTCCGACGGGTGTAGACGGATCAGGCACACTGGCAATACACAATACTACACAGGACATCTGGTACTGTAAAATCCAGGATGCCATTAATGGTGCAGATCCAGATGATATTATTAAGATCGAAGCGGCAAGTCATACCGAAGGTCCACAAATTGTTGTGGACAAGGACATTACAATAATGGGACTTGGAAAAGCACTTACCACTGTACAAATGGATGGTAATACCGGGAGCAGCGGGGATTCTAGGGGCTGGTTCCTGGTTAATCCGGGGGTCAATCTGAATATGAGTGACCTTACCCTGGATGGTACAGGTCACCTGATCTGGCAGGCTGTACGCCACCTGGGCTCAGGGACATTCAATAATTGTAATTTCACTAATATTAAATATAATGAGAGCAGTAGTTATGCAGGAACAGCAATAGCTGTCTTCGGCGGACTAAATGTTGACATTTCAAATACTGAGTTTTCAGAGATTGGAAGGATAGGGGTACAATATTTTGGCGCCGGAACTACCGGTACATATGACGGAAATACATACACTGGTAAAGGCTCAGGAGACTGGTTGGATTACGGAGTTGAAGTTGGGGCAGGGGCTAATGCCATTATAACTAATTCGGCAATAACTGCTAATCAAGGTGAAGCATCTGATAATAGTACCTCAGCTGGTATTTTGGTCACCACTTATTTTGGAGGTGGAACTACCGCTAATATATCTGGTTGTACATTGACAGATAATACCGACGGTATTGCCGTTGGGTATGATGATACCGATAACAGTGTAGTTTTTGCAAATCATAACCAGATCTATGGGAACACATATGGTATTACTTCTACAGGACCTGAGGTAAATGCTAAAAATAACTGGTGGGGAGACGCTACAGGTCCTTACAACGATCCTAATAATACCTGCGGGTTAGGAAATGAAGTCACTTCTCATGTTGATTTCCTCCCCTGGTGGACTACTCCGACAGGAGTTGACGGCTCGGGTTTACTTGCAATACATAATACTACACAGAATATCTGGTACTGTCAAATCCAGGATGCCATTTATAGTGCAGATCCTGATGATATTATTAAGATTGAAGTGGCAAGTCATACCGAAGGTCCGCAAATTGTTGTGGACAGGAACATTACAATAATGGGACTTGGAAAGACCCTCACAACTGTACATATGGATGGTAATACCGGGAACGGCGGTGATCCCAGGGGCTGGTTCCTTGTTAATTCGGGAATTAATCTGAATATGAGTGACCTTACCCTGGATGGTACAGGCCACCTGATCTGGCAGGCTATACGCCATAAGGGATCAGGGACATTCAATAATTGTAATTTCACTAATATCAAATATAATGAAAGCACTAGTTATGCCGGTACTGCAATTGCAATCTTCAGTGCACTCAGTGTAGATATAACTAATTGTGAATTTTCTGATATCGGCCGTGTGGGTGTTCTGTACTATGGTGCCGGAACTACCGGTACATATGATGGAAATACATACACTGGTAAAGGCTCAGGAGACTGGCTGGATTACGCAGTTGAAGTTGGGGCAGGGGCTAATGCCATTATAACTAATTCGGCAATAACTGCTAATCAAGGTGAAGCATCTGATAATAGTACCTCAGCTGGTATTTTGGTCACCACTTATTTTGGAGGCGGAACTACCGCTAATATATCTGGTTGTACATTGACTGGAAATACAGCCGGTATTGCCGTAGGATTTGACGGTGATGATAACAGTGTTGTAGTTGCAAATCATAACCAGATCTATGGGAACACATATGGTATTACTGCTACAGGACCTGAGGTAAATGCCGAAAACAACTGGTGGGGAGATGCTACCGGCCCATTTAATGATCCAAATAATACTTGCGGACTTGGGAATGAAGTCACTTCTCATGTTGGTTTCCTCCCCTGGTGGACTACTCCGACAGGAGTTGACGGCTCGGGTTCACTTGCAGTCCATAACACCACACAGGATACCTGGTATTGCAAAATTCAGGATGCCATTGACGATCCGGTGACTGTCAATGGAGATGTAATATTTGCCGAACCGGGTACCTATAATGAAACTTTGGTCATTAACAAAGATATCACTTTACAGGGAGCTAACCATGGTGTTCCATGCTTCCAGGGTCGTGTCACTGAAACCACTCTGACAGGAAACGGAAGTGCACCTATTACCATAGCTTCTGATGGGGTTACCATCGATGGTTTGGAAATTACCAACACAGCGGGTAATAATGCCATTGTTTCTTCAGGCTGGAATGACCTTACAGTTCTCTGCAATTATATTCATGATATAGGGACTCTTCCTGTTTTGAGTGGGAATACCTATGCGGTAGCCGTAGTGATGAGTACTACTGCAGATATCGATAATGTTCAGATCGCCGACAACTGTTTTAATGATATTATGGGAGGTGAGAATCCCATCCTGACCGGCGCTGCAGCAAAATCAAATAATGGTAGTGCTGGTGCTATCGGAGTTGGCTGGTCGAATGCCGGTTTTGATATAACCAACTTATTGATTGACGACAATGTAATTACTAATGTAAGTGCATGTACAAATGCATGGGATGAAGGCGGTAAAGGTGCTTATGGGATAATGATCAATGTGGGTTCCGGCGGCTCTTATGTAGGTAAGGCAGTCGCACCTGTGGTTCATTATAACAGCATTTCGGCCCTTGAGGGTCGCTGGGCCCACGGTATAGGCCTGGAAGGGGAAACCCCGAATGCACTTGTTCAGAATAATGAGATATTCAACCTGACTGATTATAAAGATCCTTCAGATGCCGCAGGTGTTCAAATTGAGGATAACGATGGAGCCGGCAGCGTGCTTATCAATAACAACAGCTTTACTTCCATGAGCCTGGGTGTGCAGAATGTGACCACCTTCCAGGTAGATGCTACCTGTAACTGGTACGGTGCCACCGACGGGGCGAGTGTTGCAGCCATGATCAACGGCCCGGCAACCTATGCTAGCTGGCTGATCAGCGGTAATGACAATAATACTACCGATCCGGGTTTTGTGCCTGATCTTAACAGCTGTCTCGGTTCACCGCTGGTGATAAATGCAGCTGTCACCGACGAATCCTGCCCCTGCAGTTTTACAGGCGCTATCGATATCACCGTAACCGGGGGCTCTGAAAGCTATACTTACTCCTGGTCACCTGGCGGGGAAACTACTGAAGACCTGAGTGGACTGACAGGCGGGGACTATACGGTAAATGTAATTGATGATTACGGTAGCACTGCTTCCCTGACGGTGACCGTTGCTACTACACCTGATGATACAGATCCTCTTATTAGCTGTCCCGGAAATATTACCAAAAATACCGATCCGGGTGTATGCGAGGCTGTCGTTAACTGGATGCCTGATGGAACGCTAACACTTCCCAGTGCTGGTAGTTATGTAACAGGATGTCATTATTTATGGCAATCATTCACAGCAAGCTCCACAGGTATCCTCACAAAAATAGATATGAGTACACAAACTGTCAGCGGCAATTGGAATGTTACAATTTATGATGGCGAAGGTGTCGATGGTTGCGTTCTCTATAATAATCCTTCATTTACTCCTGTTACCGGTTCATTTTCTTTACCGATTCCACGTTCTGCAGGGGTTTATGTCGAATCTGGCCATAAATATACTTTGTCAATTGTCGGGGGCGGTTCCAGATGTGTAAATCCTGCCACAGTTGATATTTATGTTTCCTATAATGGCTCTGTTCTTTACCCGGGAGGCTTATATTGGGACGATGCCAGTTTTGTAGACCCGATTTGCACAGGTTCTGAGAATTTGGTGGGTAGTGCTGGTTCTCATCTTGTCTGCCTTAAAATTACAGTGCACGTTGATAAATTGGTAGCTCCATTCGCAGTTTCAGATGACTGCCATGTAAAGTATCTTACACTCAACCCTGAAAATGGTTCCACCTTTCTTAAGGGAACCACACAGGTTACTGCAACTGTAACTGATTTCGGTGGAAACACTGCTGATTGTAATTTCGAAGTAACAGTCGTTGATTTACAGAATCCGACCATAACCTGTCCTCCGGAAATTATTGATGCCAAAACATCCGACAACGGTACCGGAGATTGTTCTACAACGGTAAGTCTTGGAACTCCTGTTACAGGTGACAATTGTACGGTTGATGAAGTAATTGCACAGGTCGGAGGAAATACAATCGATCCTCTTACTTATGAATTTCCGAGTGGTGCTACTACCGTTACATGGATAGTAACCGATGGTGACGACAATTCGGCGCAATGTGATCAATCTGTAACTGTAGCCGATGACGAAGCCCCGGTAATTAGCCTGACTGGCGATGCCACGGTACATGTCTGCCAATACAGTACATACAACGATGCAGGAGCAACTGCAGCAGATAATTGCAATGGCGACCTGACTACAAGTATAGTTGTCATCAATTCTGTGAATGTGAATGTTCCCGGATCATATACCGTAACTTATGATGTTGCTGATGCATCTTCAAATAATGCAATCCAGATAACGCGGACAGTTATAGTAGATCAGTTGACAACGGTCACGGCCGTCGACCTGACATATTCTGATGACGCAGGTGTAAGCTGGCAATCAGCTGGTGGTGATATTATACAAGGATATGATATGTGCCTGGATCGTTCACTGGAATACTTGCTGGACTTGAACACTATGACATTGGATCCAGCAGGCGATCTCGAAACCCTCACCATGAATCCTTTCACCCTGACCAATACCAGCGATCCCACAAGCTTTTTCGATTACTGGGCGAACAGAGGGGTTGATGGTCTGGCAACTTATGGTGACTGGAGAGACCAAATGTGGCTGATAATCAATGGAAATGCGCCATTCTTCTACATAAAATATGACGGTAGCGATTATAAGCTGATCGATGGACTTCAATATTTCCTGTTTGGAAGTGAACCCATACTAAGCCTGCCGGGAGATTATCCTGAAGCGACCTATACTTATAACGGTAGTGTTGTCGGAGCGAATGGCTGCACATCCTTGCCGTTTGATGTTGTCATGATATTTAATAGCGTTCCAGTTATTACTTGTCCTGCAGACATTACTGTAAACAATGATAGTGGAGAATGTGGAGCAGAGGTAAGCTTTGACGCAACAGCGACAGGAGTACCTGCACCTTCTATCTCATTTGATATAGCAGGAACAGCTATCACATCTCCTTATACATTCCCCGTAGGTATTACAACAGTAAATGCAACTGCAAGCAGTTCATGTGGAACTGATGTATGCAGCTTTACTGTAACAGTTGTTGATGCTGAGGATCCTGTTATTACTTGTCCGGCTGATCTTACGCTAAACCAGCATGATGGCAGGGATCCTTATGCTACCGGTTATGCAACGGCTACTGATAATTGTTCGGGGATAGTGTCCATAACTTATGATGATGACAGGAGCGGATTAAATTCCTGCAATGCTACAGGTGATATCATACGTACCTGGACAGCAAAGGATGCAGCCAATAATTCCATTACCTGTCAACAGATAATTACCATTGTGGATAATGACAATCCGGAAGCAGTTTGTCCTTCGGATATTACTGTAAATAATGATGCAGGATTATGCTCTGCAGTGGTTAATTTCACGCCTACGGCAACAGACTTTGGATTTTTCCAGGGCTTTGAAAATTCCGATTGGGTAAGCGGTACATGGAGACCACAGCCAGATATGGGACCATCAACCGATTGGAATGATTATAACAGTGTGGTTACAAGAGTTACATCAGGTACGGACGGAATTACTTCCAAAACCGGAAATGCACATGCTGTAATTAATTCATCTATACTTCCGCCTGCTCCGGACGACTGGTCAGGAATATTTTGCAGGTTAGGCGGATACGATAATGCTTTCAATGAAGGTTTCATTTCTTCCATCGATGTGTATTTTGACCTTGGAGATCCGGATGTAGGAACTTTAACCTACGGATGGGATGTTTCAACGGCTATAAGCAACCAGGCGGGGGGTCATCTTCGTGATTTTATCTTCCATACTGCTGATAATGGAGCAGGAGAAATTCTGGTTGCAGTTGATAATAATACCAATTATGCAAGACGTGACGACCTGGAAGCACAAAATCACTATAATGTGACCGCAACAGGTTGGTATACTCTGGAATGGGTATTCAGGGATAATGGCGTGGGTGCTCTGGCTGTGGATTGCAATTTGCGTGATGAAGGTGGATCACTGCTATGGACAGAAACCCGTTCAAATGCTTCTGATCTTATTGCAAGCCTTGTAGGAGGTAACCGCTATATGTGGTTCACCTTTGTCAATCCTGATAAACTTGCAATAGATAATACCAGTCTCACTAGGCTTGTTCCGATAGCAGCTGTTCCTCCAAGTGGAAATGCATTTTCCGTAGGAACCACAGCCGTTAATGTGACAGCCACTGATGCTTGCTCTAACACAGGTACCTGCAGTTTTGATGTAACTGTGAATGATTCTGAGAATCCGACAATAAGCTGTCCTTCTGACATCACTGTAAACATGAATGATGGCTGTGACTACATAGGTTCAATCGGAATGGCCTCAGCTAATGATAATTGTAGCGTAGCTTCCATCAAAGCCTATGTTGGTGGGACAGAAATTAACCCATCAAGCGTTGATTTCGGCGCAGGAACTACAACTGTAACCTGGATAGTTCTCGATGTCTCGAATAATTCAAATACTTGTGATCAGGATGTTACCGTTGTCCTCAATGAAATTAGCGGCACCCTGAAGTACAACAACTCGGCCAAGACCCCGATGAATAATGTTACCCTGTCGTTGAGCCCGGGAAGTCATGCTCCTAGTATTACCGATGCAAATGGTTATTTTTCATTTCCGGATCTCTGCGCGGGAACATATACCATCTCTGTGACTAACAATAACAAAGCCGTAGGCGGTATCAACTCAACCGATGCCGGTGCTGCAAATTACTGGAATGTTTACGGTGGAGCCATTGATTTTGTGAAATTCCTTGCCGGAGATGTTAATCTGGATGATTATGTCAATGGTACTGATGCATCACGCATCCAGTATTACTTTGTATTTGGTCAATCATTTGACAGGGCACCATGGTCATACTGGAAAAAAGGTGTCATAATTAGCAATAATCCGGATTATGAACATCCATTGCCAGAGAATTTTGATGTTATCGTAACAGATGATGTTCCTGATTTTGACCTGTATGCACAGTGTACCGGTGACTTCGGCGGAAGCTTTATCCCTGGGAATGCCAAGGCTGCGAGCTCAACTATTCAGCTGACTTATGATGAAAGTATGCAGGCCGGTGCCGATATGGAGCTTGATTTGCCGATCCGTATCGTACATTCTTCAGCCCTGGGCGCTGTTTCACTTATCCTGGATTATCCGTCTGACCTGATGGAAGTCCTGGATGTAAGGATTCCCGGCAATGAAGGTAATCTCTCATGGTCGCTTGCAGGCAATGAACTCCGTCTTGGATGGAACTCCTTGCAACCACTGTGGCTATCCGCCAATGATGAATTGCTGGTGATCCACCTGAAAACTTCCAAAGATTTCAGGGACGGGGATGTGATCCGGATCGAACTGGCTCCTGATCCAATGAATGAACTGGCCGACGGAAGCTTTAACGTGATCCCGGATGCAGTCCTGGAAGTGAATCTCCTGGAATATTCGATGTACGGGATCTACGAACCGCCAAGTGGTACATCACTGACCCTTGAAAGCCGTCCTAACCCATTCAAAAATTACACCATGCTTAGCTATAACCTGCCTCTTGAAGGCCATGTGACCCTGCAGGTCACCGACATGCTGGGCCGTAAGGTGGCATTGCTGAAAGATGCACGGGAGATCAGTGGTAAATACACCATCAAACTGGATGCTATACCACTGCAACCGGGTATTTATACCGCTACACTCACCCTGCAGACCAGCAACGGTGATATGGTCCGGACCATTAAATTAGTCCGCAACCGGTAATTCAAAATAAAGAGGGGAGCCATTCCGCTCCCCTCTTTTTCTACTACTAAAATCATATGCAGTAAATGATGAGTTAATTTAATATTTATGAAGATCCGAAGCTAAATCACTATGAAAACCTTTCTTGTCAGCCTGCTTACGCTCCTTTGTTTATATAGCGTAAAATTGACTTCTCAGAATGCACCGATTACTAAAGCTGGAATTGTTGTTGATGCAACCACAGTCCCCGGTTCAGTCATTGTGCCTGTTTCAGTTTCAAATTTTGTCAGCATAGGAAGCTTTACCCTTACACTTAGATATAAAGCAAACCTGGTAAATTATGTTAGTGCCACTGCTCATAGTTCTTTTCCCGGCATTACTATTACAAATACCGTAGACGGGATTTTTGGGAAAATCGTAATTTACTGGCCCGAAACCCCCGGTGGTGTGACCCTCCCTGACGAAACACACCTGGCGGACCTTACGTTTACTTATATTTCTTCAACTTCCTATCTGAACTGGTACTATACCAGTCCCAATGTTTGTGAGTACAAGAAATATTCCAACGGATCCTATATCCTCTTAAACAATCTTCCGAGATCAACCTATTACATTAATGGCGGGATATCAAATCGAGGGGCGCCTCTGACAAGTGTCCCCATCATCGATGATCCCCTTCCGGGAAATCTCGCCATCCCTGTCACGGTAAATAATTTCAATGCGATCAGCGCCATGACCCTGAACCTGGAATATAACCAGGATGTATTGAGTTTCCAAAGCTGTGTTAAAAATCCACTCCTCACAGGTTACTTCAGTGCAGCCACACAACTTGGCTCCAACGGGAAAAGGCGCGTGGTTATTTCATGGACCAGCCCCTCCAACCTCACCCTGCCCGATGAGAGCACGGTGGTCACTATAAATTTTATTTATTCCAATACAGCCGGGAACTATTCGGGCCTGGATTGGTATGAGATCGGTCCTTCCTGTGAATATGCCGATGCCACCGGGATCGCTCTTCTTGATGCCCCTACTGCAAATTATTATACCAGGGGTGCGGTTTATACCCAGTTTTCCCCAAAGACCTGGTTGCCAGTCATCAGCAATGCCGTCCCCTCGAATGCACTTAGCCTGCCTTTATTTGTAAATGATTTCAATAATGTAAGATCATTCAACCTCACGTTTGAATATGATCCTGCAGTTATGATATATAATAGTTTTATCCCGGATACCGCCTTTGGAGATGCCCTCATTGTGCTGGACAGTCCGTCGGATACTAAAAGAAAAATTGAATTGTCATGGACCGGAAGCATTTCCAAAACCCTACCTGAAGGCAGCCAGATTGCTGATCTGAATTTTAACTACGTATCCGGTGTTTCAGAGTTAAATTGGATCACGGATGACGGGACCTCTTGCCGCTTCAATGATGATAATGGAAATGCATATTATGACATTCCGAAGGCAATCTACTATAAGAATGGCCTTTTAGCTTCTCATGTTTCGCCACATACCATTGCAGGAAACATTACTGCAACAGCCGGATCACAGGTCAGTATTCCCATCAGTGTTTACGATTTTTCAAACATAGGTACACTGAACCTGGCCCTGAAATTCGATCCGGACATTTTAACATATACCGGCGCCACTTTCCTCCAATCTGTCGGTGGAACTTTCAATGCTTCCACTGAAGGTACCGGGATGCTTAATATGGAATGGTCCGGGCCTGCTGCAAGCCTTCCCGACAGCACTGAGCTGATGGGCCTCACATTTACATATAATGGCGGCTCCTCTACCCTTGAATGGTATGATAACGGGAATTCCTCTAAATATGAGGATGGAACCAGCGGTGCTGAACTTTACGATCAACCATCTTCGTTTTATTATATTAACGGCTATGTCGGACCCGATCCTTTGATTGCCGATTTTGCCCTGGGCACACCTTTCAGGTCTTATGATACTTTAATTTACCTTACCGACCTGTCTTCCGGTAACCCGACTACATGGAACTGGACCATCAGCCCCTCTAGCTATTACTTTACCAACGGTACCACCGCTTCATCCCAGAACCCGGAAGTTAAATTCACTTCAAATGGGGCATATACCGTTATCCTGATCGTTAACAGGGGAACCAATGCAGGAATTAAGATAAGGACCGATTACCTGTTTATCGGAACTCCCGGTCTGTGGACCGGACACACTTCCGGCGATTGGAATGTCGGTTCCAACTGGCATAATTTTAAGGTGCCCGATTCATCCTTGAATATTGTCATACCCGAAACAGCAACGAACTGGCCGCATCTGAGCGGCAGTCTCACAATAGGACAACTTTGTGAAAATGTTACCATGGATGGTGCATCACAACTTTTTGTAGATGGAAACCTGACCATCAATTCCGGGACTTCATTTGTATTTACAGGGTCTGGAGCCCTGTTCCTGGGAGGAAACTGGTCAAATTCCGGGACCTTTGTGTCCGGAACAGGAACAGTCGAATTCAACGGCCCGGGGGATTCTTATATCCTGGGAGATACATCGACCAAGACCTTCTACAGGATAAATGTTTCAAAAACCAATGCCAATGTGTATATCCAGGGAACCGTCCATGTTACAGGCACCGATAATCCATAAAAAGCTATGAATTTAATACTTCCAAGTCATGAAACGCGCACTATTGATCAGCCTTGTAACCTGTTTAACCTTTATAATGGCTGCAGGTCAGGATGTTTTACCTGAAATGGAATCCCATTACTGCTCCCTGAAAAAAATGGGCAGTGAACATTTCCCTCCGCAGACGGATAATTCATCATTAGCCCCTGCCCATAAATTCGATGTATTGCATTATGATCTGGATCTTGACATATACAACTGCTATCTCTCTCCGTACCCAAAAAGTTATAAAGCATCAAATACGATGCAGTTCCAGATTGATACAGCTCTCAGCTCAATTGCCCTTCATGCTGTAAATTCTTCTCTTATAATTGA
The DNA here is from genome assembly GCA_963787195.1 of uncultured Bacteroidales bacterium. Taxonomy (GTDB): domain Bacteria; phylum Bacteroidota; class Bacteroidia; order Bacteroidales; family JAGOPY01; genus CAWBCI01. The sequence goes on along the minus strand of CAWBCI010000012.1, from coordinate 32,040 downwards.
TTCTGTCAAGATGTCAAATCTTAATTTGAGTTTTTCCCATACCAGCAATATTCTGACTATTAACCTTGACAGGACTTATGACCCGGGCGAAACTGCCAGTGTGAAGATTTATTACAGGCACCAGAATGTATCTGATGGAAATTTCTATGCAATAAACGGACTGGTATTCACTGATTGTGAGATGGAAGGTGCCCGTTATTGGTATCCTTGCTGGGATAAGGCAGCCGATAAAGCGACAGTTGACCTGACGGCAAAAGTGCCCGTTAATGTATTATTATGTTCCAATGGGGAACTGATCGACTCAACTTTAAATACCGGTGCGGATACATTGACCTTTCACTGGCAAAGTACAAACAATGTTGCTACCTACCTTGTCTTTATTACATCCAAAGTAAATTATAACCTTGATATAGTGTATTGGCCAAAGATCAGTAATCCCAATGAATTGGTGCCGATAAGGTTTTATTATAATGATGGTGAGAATCCTGCTTATATAGAATCAATAATTGGGACAATGACTACCTGGTTCTCCCAGCATTTCTGTGAACATCCCTTTGAAAAGAACGGATTTGCCACCATCCCGCAATTATTCCCATGGGGAGGCATGGAAAACCAAACCCTTACCAGTCTTTGCCCGGGATGCTGGAGTGAAAGCCTGGTAGCGCATGAGTATGCCCACCAGTGGTTTGGAGACATGATCACGTGTGCTACCTGGTCCGATGTTTGGCTAAATGAAGGATTTGCCGAATGGGCAACATGTTTCTGGTATGAACATAATGGCAGTTATTCTTCCTATAAATCACATATAAATTCTGAAGCCAATACTTATTTTAACGGCAATCCCCATTGGGCTATTTCTGAACCTGAATGGTCAGTTGATAACCCGGAACCCCTGCTCTGGACCATTTTCAACACCCCAATTTCCTACGCAAAGGGTGCATGTGCTCTACATCAGTTACGCTACGTTCTTGGCGATGACATGTTCTTTGCTTCACTGCAGGCTTATTGTGCCGATGATGAGCTGAAATACCAGGCAGCCACTATTACCGATTTTAAAAATATAGTCAATGCCACCACCGGTCAGGATTATTCCTGGTATTTTGATGACTGGATCTACCAACCCAATCATCCCCAGTATCAAAACTCTTACCAGATCAATGATCTAGGTGACGGGCAGTGGCAGGTACAGTTCACAGCAAACCAGGTTCAGAGCGACCCTGCATTTTTCAGAATGTTGCTGGAAGTCAAAATTCATTTTGAGGATAATACAAGCGTGGTCGAAACGATTATGAACAATATCGACAATGAGGTTTTTAGCTGGACTTTCGACCACAAGCCTGATCAGGTTTTTTTCGATCCGGATAACGAAATTGTATTAAAAACGGCCACTTTGAAGAGGATAGCCACTATTTTCGGTGCTACTGGTCCGATTTGCAGTGGAAATTCAGCGATCCTGGATGCCGGTATATTCAACTCTTATTTGTGGAATACCGGGGAAAGCACCCGTACCATCACCGTGAACCCTTCCATTACCACAAGTTATAATGTCACTGTTAGCCAGACGAATTTTCCTGATCAGAATGTAAGTGCAACAGTTACCGTCAATGAATTACCTGTTCCTGTAATTTCCGGGCCAAGCGATATATGTGAAGGGAACTCAGCTATCCTCGGGACAAGCACATCCTATGCTGCTTATTTATGGTCGACAGGTGCAACCACGCCAACTATCGAGGTAAGCATAGCTGATACTTATACAGTAAGCGTGACGGATGACAGCGGCTGTGAAGGCTCCGCCAGTCAAACGCTCACTGTCAATCCTTTACCCGAGCCAGAAGCTACAAATAACGGCCCGCTGCCTGAAGGAAGCACCCTCAATTTATTTTGTTCCCTGGCTGGCATGAGCTCATACTCCTGGACCGGGCCGAATGGGTTTACGTCTTCCGACCAAAATCCCATTATTCCGAATATAACTATGGACAATGCCGGGACTTATAGTGTTACGGTTTTGAATTCCAATTCATGTGAAGGTTCTTCCTCTACCGAAGTAACAATTACTACAGGTGACCCTACCTATACTATCAGCGGAACGCTGAAATATTACAATGCAGCCAAGACCCCGATGAACAATGTTACATTGACCCTGAGTCCCGGGGGAGCAAACTCTGTCACTGATGCAAACGGGAATTATTCTTTTCCAGGACTTTATTCAGGTACATATTCTATATATGTATCTCAGAATAATAAAGCTGTCGGAAGTATTAATTCTACAGATGCAGGGGCGCTGAATTACTGGAGTGCCCATGAGGGCGTGATTGAAATGGTCAAATTCCTCGCGGGGGATGTGAACGATAATAGCTATATAAATAGTACTGATCCAAGTAGAATTCAACAATATTTCGTCTTCTCAACCGCTTTTGATAAAGCAGCCTGGTCATACTGGAAGAAAAATGTCTTTTTAAGTTCCAACCCTGATGATGAAAATCCCCTGCCGGAAAACTTCGATGTCACCCTGGTTGACGCTAATGTCAATAATTATGATATATATGCTCTTTGTACAGGTGACTTTGGTGGAAACTTTGTTCCTGGAAGTACAAAGGCTTCCAACTCTGACATTAAGATAATTTACGATGGAAGCATGATGGCCGGTGCAGGAACAGAAATTGACCTGCCTGTTCGCATCCTCAAATATTCAACTTTGGGGGCTGTCTCTCTTATCCTTAATTATCCAAAGGATCTCGTGGAGATTCTGGACATAAGTATACCTGAGAATCAAGGCGATCTTGCATGGACAGTCAATGGCAATGAACTCCGTATCGGATGGAATTCCTTGCAGCCTTTGACCTTGAGTGACAATGATAAGCTCCTGATCATACATTTGAAAACTTCCGAAAATTTCAGCAAAGGTGATGTGATCCGGATCGAACTGGCCCCGGATCCCATGAATGAATTGGCTGACAAAAGTTTCAATGTAATCCGGGATGCAGTCCTGGAAGTAAATCTCCTCGAATATTCAATTTTGGGAATTGATGAACTCTATTCCGGGGCAGATCTGGTGATCCAATGCCGTCCTAATCCTTTCCAGGACAATACAACTTTAGAGTATTATTTGCCGGAATCTGGCCAGGTCTTGCTTCAAATTAATGACTTGATCAGTCGATGGAGTAAAGTACTGGTAAGTGAATACCAGGTCAAAGGTTTCCATTCGGTAAAATATAAAACAAATGAAATTTCGGGTGGTGTATACAATGCAATTATAAAACTAAGGGGTGCAAATAAATCCTGGAAGAAGAATATAAAATTGATACAGACCAAATGATATTTATTATTAAAAAGATTTGAAATAGTTTCTTTCATTAATAAACTGAGTTTGTATGTCAATTAAAACATTTCTGTATTTTTTACTATTCATTGGATTATTTACGGCTGGACCTATTAATAGCGGCGCCCAGAATGCTCCAATAACAACTTGCGGAACAGTTACCGGAGTCGTTTCAGGAACTGTTTCGGTTCCTGTGACAGTCATCGGTTTTAACAATATAGGAGCAGTGTCCCTTAGCGCTTGATTATGATTATTCCGTGATCCAATTTATACAAGGGCTACCCTAATCCTTCATTATCAACATTTCCTCAGTGGTGATTTAGACCTGGGCAATGGCTTCCACCGTATCAACATGGGTTGGTACGGCAATTCCACCACATTACCAGATGGCAGCACCATCATGACTTTAAATTTTAATTATATCGGCGGAAACTCATCACTCAACTGGTTTGAAAATGGCTCCTCCTGCGAATATGCAGATCCAATGGGTAATCCGCTGAATGATGTCCCAACTGAAGATTATTACATCAACGGTTATATATGTGGTTTAATCGGCGACCCGGGCCCTATTGTTGGGAATGATTCGGTTTGCCAGGGACAGGCGGGGGAAACATATACGGTGCTTTCTCTGCCGAATGTCACCGGATATGCCTGGACTTTACCTGAAGGATGCATTATTATTAACGGTGAAAATACCAATTCCATTACAGTCGATTATTCAGAAAATGCTGTTTCGGGAACGATCAGCGTTTTTGGTACAAATCAATGCGGCGACGGACCAGGCTCAGAGCTACTGGTAAATGTGGGTACACTTCCCATTGCCAATGCCGGAAATGATACGACAATATTTATATGGAACCTATACCACACTTCATGCAGCATCCGGTGGTGATGGAAACTTCAGCTACCACTGGTCTCCGGAAGAATTGTTGCTTGATCCGGATGTGCAGTATCCTCAAACAGTCATCCTTTCAAACACGGCCATTTTTTCCCTGCTGGTCACAAATCAGGCTACGCAGTGCCAGTCTTATGATGAAGTGGTGGTGACTATCACCGGCGGCCCCCTTACTGTAAATCCAGGAGTCATACCAAATCATATCTGTAATGGAGATTATGCCCAGCTTTATTCCAATGCCGGCGGTGGTTCCCAGGATTATTCCTATACCTGGACCTGTGAGCCTCCCGGATCCCCGCCCTGGACTTCAAATATGGCCAATCCTGTTGTCTGGCCCGACTCTTCAAAACACTATTTATTATCGGTGTTCGATGGTTTTACCACGGTTTCAGGTTCAACTGACCTGAATGTTTTTCAATTACCCACTGCTACCATTTCCGGAGGGGATACTTTATGCGGAACCGGAAATTTTGCTTCCCTGCCAGTGGATCTTACAGGAACACCTCCCTGGTCCTTCATCTATACAAATGGCATCACATCAGTCATCGTTAATAATCAGTACACGAGTCCATATAATATCATTACAGGTGATCCCGGAACTTATACTATAGTTGACCTCGAGGATGCAAATTGCAGCGGTGAAAGCTATGGCTCTGCCACTGTTGCTGTGTTTCCATATCCTGCCACTCCTGATATTACAGTAATCGATATGGCACTTATATCAAGTGTTTGCTGCGGAAACCAGTGGTACCTGAATAATGAAGCTATTCCGGGCGCTACAGGTCAGATCTATAATGCAACGCAAAGTGGCTGGTACTTCGATATAGTGACATTGAACGGATGCAGTTCCGACACATCCGAAATAGTTGATATTACAGTGGGGATCAGTGAAATTTCAGAACATAATATAAAAGTAGCGCCAAATCCTGCTAAAGACTTTGTAAATGTTTTTCTTACAGAGCAATTCCGGGGGGATCTTATCATTAAGATTTTCTCATTTGATGGAAGAGAAATCAGGGTACTGGCACCCAAAGTTTATGCAGGGGAAAAACAAATTCCTGTAAATATCAGTGACCTTAATCCGGGATTATATTTTATCACCCTTAATACAAATGATTTAAAAAGCGTATGCAAATTAATAGTCTTAAAATAAAGTAAAGAGAAGTCAAATTCTAACACAAGCCAAAACTAAAAGCATGAAAAAAGTTAGCCACATTCTCATCCTGTGCATGATAATCAGTAAATTATCTTTCGCGACTGGTGGGCCTATCACTACTGCATCTTCCTTAGTTTATTGCAATGGAGGCACAATCAGCGTTCCGGTTACTATTAGTGATTTTGAAGATGTTGGAGGAATTTCGATCACATTAAATTATGATGCCGGGGTCCTCCAATACCAGGGAGCTTACACTTAATCCGATCATCTCCGGCAGTTTGATCAATGGAAGTAATCCGGGAGTCTTCCTCTTAAGTTATATCTGCGATCCGGGAATTAGCCTGGATGATAATGAGGTCCTGTTCACGCTGGAATTTAACTATGTTGGTCCTCCGGGGGGAGCCTATTCCACTATAAGCTTTCCTTCAAATCCGCCGGAAGCCAACGAATATTCATCACCGGAAGGGATTCCATATGATAAGGATCCTTTTGAAAGCTATTTTATTGACGGAAGCGTCACGGTTGATATATACGCATGCGGTCCGCTGGAGGGCCCCCTGACATTTGCTCCGGTAATGACAGCCTGTTCTGCATCTAATATTGCAGTTCCTGTTAGTGTTGCCAATTTTAATGATGTGGGAGGTATTTCACTGACATTGAATTATGATGCTAACAATCCTGCAATACCAGGGAACGGTACTTAATCCCGCTATTGCCGGAAGTTTGATAAATGGCGCTACACCAGGGGTCTTCCTCTTGAGTTATATCTGCGATCCGGGAATTAGCCTGGATGATAATGATGTCCTTTTCACGCTCGAATTCAGCTATATAGGTCCGGAAGAAGGAGAAATTACTCCCTTAATATGGCCATCGGACCCGCCGGAGGCTAATGAATATTCATCACCCGAAGGGATTCCTTATGGCAAGGAACCTTTTGGATCTTATTTTTTAAACGGCTCTGTTACTGAAAATATAATACTGGTGGCTGATTTCACCTGCGACAGCCTCCTTCCGATGAAGAATTCAACTGTCCATCTTACTGATATGTGCACAGGAGGCGCCACCAGCTGGGAGTGGAGCTTTGACAGGCCTACGGTGACTTTTGTCAATGGTACAGATGAACACTCTCAAAACCCGGAGGTGAAATTCACCGACGGGGGCCTTTACACAGTTACGCTAACAGTTTCTAATCCGCTATGTACTGCTACGGAAATAAAGACAGATTATATCAGGGCAGGAAGGTTGGGATGGTGGACAGGTGAAACTTCCAAAAATTGGTACACGATAACAAACTGGGAAAACCACCTCGTTCCGAATGCATCAGCAGATATTATTATCCCGACTATTGAGTCCGGCCACTTTAATCCTCGTGTTCCCGGTAACCTGATCACAACCGTGGATTGTGCAAACATTGTGCTGCTCCATGAAGCGGTGCTGGAAGTCGAGGGAGAGTTGATAGTCGAACCGGGAACCGCACTTATTGTTAAAGGAACTGCAACGGTTATTTTGATCAAACCCTGATCGATACTGTTGGCAAATTTACTGCTGACTGTTGACTGCTGACTGCTGACTGCTGACTGGCTACAGCCCCAGCGCTAAGCTCACCAGCTCGGCTATATCGTAGTTCTTCATCTCGGCTTCCTTATTCTTGTATTTGATGCCGTCGGTGAGCATCACCATGCAGAAGGGGCAGGCGGTGGCGACTATGTCGGCGCCGGATTCTATCACATCTTCAATACGTTCGATAAATACTTCCTTGTCGCCCTTCTCGGCTTCCTTGAACATCTGTCCGCCGCCGGCGCCACAACATAAAGCGAAGCTCTTGCTGCGTTTCATCTCTATCTTTTCCGAAGGTATGGCACTCAGAACATTTCTCGGGGCATCATATTCCCCGTTACCACGTCCCAGGTAACAGGGATCGTGAAAAGTGATCCTGTTGTTCCGGAACAATTCCGAACTGATCTTCAGCTTTCCCATCCCTATCATATCCCTCAGAAACTGGGAATGATGGACCACTTCATATTTTCCCCCGAAATCAGGGTATTCATTTTTGAATGTATTATAATCATGAGGGCAGCAGGTCAGGATCTTCTTCACTTCATACATCTTAAAAAGCTCTATATTCATCAGGGCCTGCATCTGGAAAAGCATCTCATTCCCCGCCCGGCGGGCCACATCCCCGCTGTCGCTCTCTTCAGTGCCCAAGACAGCATAATCCACTCCTAAATATGTGAGAATTTTTACAAACTCCCGGCTGACTTTCTTATAACGATCGTCAAAAGCTCCGGCCGAGCCAACCCAGAAAAGATATTCGGGCTTTTTCCCGGAAGCGAATACTTCAGACATTATGGGGATGGATATTTTGCTACGTTCCATGGTTTAGAATGAGTTATTGTTAAAGCAAAATGATTCTCTGATTAATTATGCTGTTTTAAGCTCCTAAAGTTATCAAATTTCTTAAATCCAATAGAAAATCCTTAAGTAATTCAAAGATGAGATGATGAGATATGAGACGCTCACATCCCTGGCTTTCCCGGCAATCCAAGGGCATTAAGAACTTCCTGGTCAGCGAAGGAGTGGCCTTTTCTATCATGTGGTTTAAATGGATATCCGAGGTAATTCTCATTCAGCTGTTCCCAATCCTGAAATGTTTCAGCATCAAATGTTAGAGAGAATAGCAAATTGATCTCGTCCTTCCTGACATTCATGATACCCAGCGTTTTCCGGTCGTTGGTCTTGCGGATAACACCGGCTCAAAAGTACCGATGATCCCGTCAATCTTTTCAAAGGGGACCTTAATTTTCAGCAGTATCCGTTCGAGCCGGCCCCTGAAAACGGGTATGGCCTTTTCCAGCGACTTCCCCGGAACTATGATGCACAGGTAGGTCGTTTTATGGACGAATAGCAAAGCATTTTTTCCCGGCTTGCCAAGACCTATAAGGTCAACAAACCATTCATTCAGCTTTCCGGGATCTGACAGGCCTTCTTCATCATTGTCGGGAACTATCCGGGCAATGTTCAGGACTTTTTTGGTGGGGCGGAGGAGGAGCATGGTGGAGGAATTAATTGTCGATTGTCGATTGTCGATTGTCGATGTCTGAAAGTCGATGTTCGATGTTGATATTCGATTGTCGATTTTGATTTTTGATTTTCGATGGTCGATTTTCGATGTTGATTTTTGTTATTTGTTATTTGTAACAGGCAGCTGACCGTTTCTGGTAATTTAGTCTTTGATCAAATATAATGAATTAATATGTATAAGGATGCATCCTGTTATAAGAATTATGACAAGGGACTTGTTTGCTTTTCATAGCAAACAAGCCAAGCATATTTTTTGGGGAATAAGTTTGATTATTGTGAAGGAAGCAAATAATCCGTGATAGGAGTCAGGCCATTTATCTCATCTTTATTTTTACTCGGTTAAAAGATGAAGGGCTGTGCATATCTGTCCTATTTTATCAGCAACTTTTGAGCCTCAAATTTCTCTCCAATACAGCACTTTACAAGATAAATACCGGGTGAAACATCCTCAAGTTCAATGAGTCTGGATTTTTCCATAATCATCATACTGCAGGAATAGACCGCTTTTCCTTCAATATCCGTTATAGTCACATCCACGGGCAGTGCAGGATTTTCTTTTAGTTCTATTTTGAATTTGCCACTGCTTGGATTTGGATAAAGATCAAAAAGATCATAAACACGATCTTTACTATAGGTATTGATCCAGGAAGCCTGCCCGATTTGTGCCACAAAGCCGTGTTGATTTGTAGAAGTTAATGTTGTCCCACCACTCATTTTCAGATAATTATTGAATGTTCCGGCTGCATACAGGCAAGTCTCATTAAAAACCGCGACACTTACAAATTTGTAATTTAATGATGTAGTTGTTCCTTCCATGGTTTTTACCCAGTCAAGCAAACCAGTATTTGTATATTTAGCTAGAAACAGATCACTATATCCTGAACAGTTATAGGTGAAATCACTCCCAAAGTAAACAGTCTGATGGACTTGTGCACCCAGGTATACATTTCCTGTTTGATCAATGGAAAACTGGTTATAGTCAAATCCATACTGAGTTTCAATTATTGGATTTATCCAGATAATATCTCCTGAGGCATCCAGTTTGGCGATGTAATAACTAAAATAATTGTAAGGACTAATCAGGAGTTGTTCGTCAAAATAGGTGGAATCCCCATACCATCCCTTAATATAGCAATATCCATCATCACTAGCTTGTATGCCGGTTGGCCAACTGCGATAGTCTCCATATTCAATGGTGCTTCCTGCCTTTACTTTGGCCCAAAGAACCTGTCCTGCCGGACTAATTTTTGCAATTACAGTATTTCCGTCTCCTTCCTGGAGGCTTAATGGATAATCATTCACTAACACGTTGCTGCCGTCAATCTCAGCGGTAAAATATATGTTTCCCGATGCGTCTGCTGATGTGAGACCAGCCCAATCCGCATCATCATCACCTTCGCCCCCGGCTTGAATGGCCCAGAGGGAATTCCCATCTTTGTCATACTTCGCAATAAATATTTCACCATTGCCATTGTCATTCAAATAGGTATTTCCTATAAGTATTTGGCCCAGGTAATTCCCATTTATGATGATATTCCCTTGTTTGTCATTTGCGAGGCATAAATTATCCGCAGGGAAATCTATCTGTTCAGCCCAGATGAAAGTTCCCTGTAAATCATATTTTATAATGAATGTACTTCCGTTATTACCGGGGATCAGGGTAGTGGCTCCTGAGATGCTTAAGGGCTCATAAAAGTTTCCGGTAATGAAAATGTTGTAATTAATCGTATCAGCAATAATATAATTGCCAACGCCTGATTTGTTAAATCCATCGGGAAATTCCCGGATCCAGATTAAATTTCCTGCCGAATTTTGTTTGGCAAGAAATAAACCTCTATTAATATCCTGCCCTAAATAATCCATCTTGTTGGAGGCATATCCATATATGTACAGGTCTCCCAAATGGTCACTTACCATACCTATTACATCAGCATATGCAGAATTTCCATCGAATTTTTTAGTCCATATTGTTGTCAGAGATGGATTCATTTGTGAAATTCCAATCAGTTGATCCATATCCGTCGATAAATCTATTTTATTTCCGGAAGGGTCAGGTTCCATGCAAAGGGTTTTATAATCAGTTTTTTGATTTGATATCATGGAACCCGTATAAGTATTAACCTGACTAATCCGGTAAGGGCTGTTCGATGATGAAGTAAATAATGCACCGTTATTGTAAGCAACGTAAAAATAATTATCATTTCCACAGATAGTATTTATAGAATTATTATCATCATCGCTGCCAAGATTTGACATCCAGTTAACCATACCGTTTGAATCACATTTAGCGACAAATGTTTCATTACCGCCGACCTGAAATCCTCCCAAAATAGTATTCTTCCGATAATAAGCGCCCAGAACGATTTCATTTCGTGGAGTAAGGTACATACCCTGGCAATAACTATATCCAGAACCAGAAGAGGTTTGTTCAGCCATAATAGCCCAGCCAAAATTGAAATCCAGGTCGGATTTTGCTGCAAAAGCATTGTAAATATTATGTAGTTCAAAATAGAAATTACCGATGTAACCAGAGTTTAAAATTGTTCCTGAATAATATATATGATTATCGGCAATTTTTATATCATAAATGTTTTGGCCGGGAGAATAAACATTGATATAGTTGCCGTTTGCATCGTATTTAAGGATGAATGTATTCTTGTTAAAAACCATGACTTTCGACGAGTTGATTCCCAATACATAGATTTTTCCTTCATTGTCTTTTTGGATTTTAATACCTGATGCTTCTGCTCCTGCCTCAGGCGCATTTTTTGCCATCAGCACATTCCCGTCCGGATTCATCCAGCCAAAGAATATATCATAGCTATCATTATCGTTAAGGCTGAACTCCCCGATTTGGCTTTCCCCGCTGTAGTATCCTGTAAAATAAATTATCCCGCTGTTGTCGACATAGAGTCCGTTTGCTTCAATGCTAAATCCCGATGAGGTAGGAAAATGTTTGATCCACATGAGTGTTCCGTCAGCCTGAAATTTAGCAACAAAGGCATCCCTGTCGCCCTGGCTTGTAAAACTTGAATCTTCTATACTCATCGTCCCTGAAAATGAACCGCAGATCAAAATATTTCCTTCACTATCGTGCGTGATATCCCAGGTAATATCCTGTCCGGATCCACCGAAATGATCCACCCAGTTCCAGTCCGGCGGCTCGCCGTATTCCAGAGTGGTCTCTAAATCCCTTTGCTGATAATCAGAAAGTGCAATTTTGTCAACAGGGTTCACATTCCTGCTGTTCAGAGAGGCTTTGAATTCCCTGATCCTGTTCAATTCATCCTGCTTTGCGGAATTTTGGCCATAAGACAATGTTACCAAGAACATCAGTCCCAGCAATACAATTAGATTTTTCATGTTTTGGTTTTTTTGGTTAGACCTGGCTAATAAATTGATGGAAAAATTAATTCAGGTAAAGGAGTGCTAAGGCAGAAATAGGGAAGAGTATAATTTCAAGATTTTATGAAATAATTAATCCTCAAACGTGCTAATAGATAAAGATATGTAAAAGGCAGATATAAACAAATGCTTTTCCTGCATATTTTTTATTTCAGATATTTTTTTTACATTTTTCCAGCTTTCTGCCTGTTGAGTTATTTTGTGGACGATCCCAGAAGCTCAATCCCTGGCTCAGCTGAAAACTGAACAATCCACCTTTTCATCTGTTTTAAAAGCAGACTTGCCAAAATCAACAATATCACAGGATTACCTGATGACCCCGGGATGATGAAAATTCCAGGATTCTAAAGCGATTTTTTAACCAAATCAAAATCAATGATTATGGATTCAGAAAATTTTAAGGAATATCTTGAAAAAAGGTATTATGACCAATTAAAATATTACTCGGGGGCTTCGCGCAAAAACCAGAAAAAGTACAAGCGCTTTCAATGGATCCTGATAATCCTCTCGGCCCTGACCCCGGTTATGGCCGCAATGAATTGGGAGAAGATCGATTTCCAGGTCCCGGTGATCATAGTTTCGGCACTTGTCGCCATTATGACGACCGGCCTGAAAACCTTTCAGTACCAGGAATTATGGGCTAATTACAGGGCTACCCAGGAACAGCTTAAACCTGAAATCCATTATTACAATTTTAATGTCGGACCTTACGGGGCTCCCGGTGTAGATAAAGAGGCCCTTTTTATTTCCAGGATAGAAGCGATACTGGATAAGGAACACCAGGGCTGGCCACCGGCCAAAAAGATCCGCGAAGACCGGAACCTGGGAGATAAACCCAAGGACCATGCAGATGATGCGGGAGGGCCATCCGCTGAAACAGAGGACTGATCGGGACAAGTGGATTCAGGCTTTCTCTGGCCCTAATAATTTCATAAATTTATGAGTTATAATGCTGTTTCCCAAACATTTAAATCACATTAAATAATGATTACCTGATCTCTTCATTCTAAATTCAAAATCCATGAAAAAAATTAAGATCTTCCTTGCTTCTTCCAAGGAACTGAAAGCGGAGAGGGAACAGTTCGAGATTGAAATTTACCGTAAATGCAAAAACTGGTTTGATAAAGGCACTTTCCTACACTTAGATATCTGGGAAGATATGTCGGCACGAATGTCGCTGACCGGATCCCAAAGCGAATATGATAAGTATGTGAAAGATGCCGACCTCTTTGTTTTCCTTGCATATTCCAAAGTAGGCAGGTATACCGCCGAAGAATTTGAAAATGCCTTTGGACAATTCCAGTCTACTCAAAAGCCTTTCATTTTTACTTACTTCAAAAGTACAAGCGAAACGATAGACGAAAGCCTGAATCTTTTCAAACAAAAACTAAAGGAGTTGAAGCATTTCTATGCAAATTTCAGTGACTTTAACGATTTATGGAATCAGTTCAATAAAGAACTCGACAGGCTGGAAGCAGACGGATTTACCGAGAATAAAAGGCCGGAGAAAAATACCGGCGATACCAATATTAACCAGACCGCGGATAAGATTTACAATATCGACAAAATCGATACCGCAAACTTTTCATAATACCTGATAAGCATGGCAAATTCAACAGGAAATGAGAATATCACCATTCAGGAAGTCGGCGAGGACAGCATGACCCTAAATGTGAACGGTGAGATTCAGACCATCCATAAACAGCTTGCCGACCTTAAAGAAATTTTGAAGAGCAAGAATGTGTCCAATATTACTTACGAGAATAAGGTATATAATATCGAACACATTAATGAAGCCAATTTCGGGGTGGTGACAAGTAGCAAGGTGTTTAACGGCGTGCTCACCAAAGAACTGATCCTCCTGCTAAAAGACAAAGCAAAACCGGCGGCATTCCTCAATAAATTGCCTCCCGATGATAAGGATAACTGGGAGGGGCAGCGCCAGCACCTCAATGAGGCCCAGGGGGTCCTTGCCGATACTTTTATCTGGGTGGTAGGCTGGGAATTACGGCGACTTTTCTCTATCGGGAACGAGAAGGAGAAGAGCATGGAATTCAAAGTCGATCAGTATATAAACCACTGCTTCAGCACTTACAGGATATCCCTGCAATTGATCAATTACCTCTTTATTTCCAAACTCTGGGATGAAAAAAGTAAGAACCCGAAAATAAATACTGATAAGGAAGCACTGAAGAATTTTTTCGCTGCAAACAGGATGCTCAAGCTGGGCGAATTACGCAGCCTTTTCCAGGCATTGATAGATATTTTCAGGGACAATAAGCTCCCTTATCCTGTCGATGAGGCAGATCTTGGTGATATCAACGAATTCCTCAAAGACGACAGCCCCTTTAACAAGGCCTGCGCCGACCTGGAGAGCATCGAGGCCATCGATATAGGAACGGAAGCCTATGGACTGGGACATTGCCATACCGCTGAGATTTCACTCACCGCCATCCTCAAGAGTTTCAAATTATTGACAAATTATCAGCTGGTAACTCTGAGGAAGATAGAATATGAGGAGACGCGCAATTCGGCCGCCATGTATATCAAGGACCTGAATATCCTTGAAAAAAGGGAAGCTAAAAACCTCATGCGCATCCTCAAGTATGACGATGCTCCGGCACTCACTTATTCTGTTTTCTTCCGGAACGAAAAAAAAGCCGTGAATTTATTTCCTTTTTTACTGGATTATAATGCACTGGCCAACGAAGCCGACTTTCAACTATACTTTTACCAATACTGGGACGGGGAGAGCGGCTTGCATTACTTCTCTATTAAAAGTGAGGAGGAGGAAGTTATCAATTACATGGCAACCGAGAAAAAATCAATAGAGATAGAAGATGAAGACCAGAAGAACAAGTTCCAGACGAACATCCGCCTGGATATGGTAACAAAACAGTTTGAAGAAGCCATGAATACGATACTGGGTTCAAGCAATAGTATCAAGCCCAAAGCAAGCGAAATCAGTGCCGATAATCTGAGTAACCTCTAATAACATTCCCCATGCAAAAAATATATCCGTTTAAGTTTTTGGACAGTTATCAAAGGGAGGATAAAGATTTTTTCTTCGGAAGAACTGAAGAAATTGAGACATTATACCAGATGATCTTTCAAACCCGGATACTGCTTATCTATGGCACATCCGGCACCGGTAAGACAAGCCTGATACAATGCGGCCTGGCAAATAAGTTCCAGTCCTACGACTGGCTGGCGCTTTATATACGCAGGGGGGGAAACCTCATTTCATCCCTCGACAAAGCCCTTTGTGACGAAAGTGATGGAGTTTTTACTTACGATGGGCAGTCAGAGCATATCATCCACAACCTTCCGGAAAAATTAGAGTCTGTTTATAAAGCATCCTTCAAACCTATATACCTGATATTCGACCAGTTCGAGGAACTTTATGTACTTGGGGCAAAAACGGAGCAGGAGCAATTTATAAAGACTGTAAAGGAAATTCTGGCCACTGACCAGCCGGTGAAGATCATCCTGAGCATGCGGGAAGAGTACCTGGGCTATTTATATGGATTGGAAAAGGAAATCCCGCAGATTATGCGCAAGACCCTGAGGGTTGAGCCCATGATGCTCGACAAGGTGACAGATGTGATCAGGGGGATCAATAATTTCAAACATTCCCTTGTCAAAATAAAAACAGATGAAATAGAAGCCATTACACAGGAAATCTTCGAACGCCTGAAAGGCAAAGAAAAGACACTGACCATACAATTGCCCTATTTGCAAGTCTTCCTTGATAAATTATACATCAATAAGACCAATGACCACGACCACCAGACAGAGGCCGAGATCACTTTGGAGGACCTTAAAAAGATCGGTGACATTGAGGATGTGCTGCAGAATTTTCTGGAAGAACAGGTAAGGGAAATCAGCCAGGAACTGAGCACTGCAAAGACTGTTGTGAAGACTGAAACCATCTGGAAGATCCTTTCCAACTTCTGTACCCTGGAAGGTACCAAGGAGCCCATTTCGAAAAAAGAAGTGGCTGAAAGGCTGAAGCCGGATATCGTCAAAAAACTTGTAGACCAGTCGGTCGATGCCTTTGCGAAGAACCGCATCCTGAAGAAATCCGAAATAGAAGACCTCTATGAGCTGACCCATGACGCGCTGGCCCTTAAAATTGCAGAAAAAAGAAGTGAGGATGATATTTCCATGCTGGAAGTGAAAAGGCTGATCAAAAGCCAGACTGCCCTGAAGGCCGAATACCGGGAAGACCTTAGCGAAAAGCAGCTGAATTTTATCGAGCCTTACCTGGCTAAAATAGCACCGGAGTTAAATGAGGAGGAAAAGAATTATATAGAGGAAAGTATTGAGACTCTGGCAAAACAAAAAAGAGCACTTGCCAGGGTCGAACGCAGGAAAAGGATGAAAAGAAGAATGTGGGTTTACATGGTCTTTGTCCTGATGCTCGTTGCCATCGGCATACTCGCGATCAGGGGGAACAGGAACCTGGCAAAATATAAATTATTGAGTGATGTCGGAAGGATAGATGTGGTGCTTACATCTGCCAATTCGAATCTGGTGCGGGTAAACGATATTAGTGAAAAGGACCCGACCCTTGCCTTACAGCTCGACAGGCTGGCCCTGGTCCTCCTGGACTCGGCCAGGCGCATGGATACCTTGCGCGATGAGTCCTATTTTATGAATGCTAAACTCAAGGAAGCGGAATACAGGAAACTCGATTCCCTTTACCATGTCACCGATTCACTCGTAAGAAAACAGGCAAATGGCCTCCTTGATAAGGATTTTGCCCTGTACAGGAAAGTCCAGCCCGAAAACATTGCAGATACTATATTTGACATACGCTTTGTAAACGACATATTACCAGATAGAAATGATGATGGATCCTTCAGGTTATGGCATGGGGGAAAAGAAATTAAAGATTCCATACTGAACAATCCCCGGGTGGCCCAGGTTGTTTTCCCCCTGGATAACAACGCGATGGTCCTTATACCGGGACCAGACTGCCAGCTACCTGGGAGACAAGGACTATTACGGTGAATTGCAAATGGATAAGGGCGACAGGATCATCAGCATAGCTCCTATACATTATGATGTGATAGGATTTAAGCTTCTCTCGGCCATGAACAATAAGCGTATCGTGGAATGGAACCTGAACGGCACCAAGCGATACAGCACGAATCGCTACAGCGAAAGCAACCCGGTCATTTACGAGTACATGAGGGACATGCAATTTCACGACAGTGTGGTCTCCATAGCCATCTCCCCCGACAGGTCCAGGATCTTTACTGCCTCGGATAACGGGATAGGAATTATATGGCCTGCAGATACCAGTATGGTGGAACTTGATACTACAACAAGAAAGGCATTCACCCTTCTCCAGGACACCATCCTCTGTTCGGCCTTTTCGAATGACGGCTCCATGATAGCTACAGGTTCGATTGACCATACTGTCAAGATCTGGAATGCACAGAACGGGAATCCCATCAAGGTGCTGAGAGGGCATAGCGCCCCCGTAACATCTGTAGCCTTTTCCGCGAACGACCGGTACATTTACACGGGCGGTATGGACCGAAGTTTTCTGCAATGGCAGCTGCCACCTACAGGCTCATTAGCGGAATTGGATTCCATAAAGTGGAACACGGCCATGAGTTTCGACTCTTTGTTCATTATGAATGTAATTGCACCGTTTCCGGCCAGGAAGAAGTAGGCGGAAGGCAGTCGGCAGTCAGCAGTCGGCAGTCAGCAGTCGGCAGTGGAGCAAAGCGAAATTCCGACACAGGAGAGATCTGGTAGTTTTAGGCAGTGATTATCAATAATTTACCCTTCTAAAAACTTAATAACTAAACAAGTTCAACTCCCGCTTCATTTCATTCGCGGGATTAATTCGACTTAATCTTTTCATTTCGTTCACAGGTGAACTCATAAAAAGATAGTCTCATTGAATTTGCATTTTGCATTTTGAACTGACTTTTGTGTCGCCCTTCCAGGGCTGGCAAATTCATCAGGGGTTCTTCCACCTCCGGCCTAAAGGCCAGAGCTATTCATGTGTCGTCCCTTTCGGGACTTACAAAGATGGATTTGGCCTTCTTTCCCCAGGCATAAATGCCTGGGCTATTTCTGTTTCGTCCTTTCAGGACGGGGTGCCTGCGCTTAATTGATATAGAGACTCCCTTCCCACCAATCTCATTACAAAAACTTAATAACTAAACAACTTCAACTCTACACTCTACAGTCTAAACTTTACACTAATTGCTATGCTCAATGAAGTCGCGGTGCTGTGCCTTTCAGTCCGAACATATCGTACAACTCCTTAACTGAGTTGGAATACATCTTCCCTTTATGAGATTTAAAGGGATAGTCGGTGTAAATGTCCTCCATAAAATCCCAGTCATCAAAATCATCCGCATCGAAGCGGATTCTGAACGTAACGTTTATTTCGGCTTTGTAGTTATTTATGACTCCCAGCGTTTTGCGGTCGTTTGTTTTAGAAATGACCACCGGATCCATATCATTAGAGATCCCCGAAATAATATCATCAGGAATTAATAATCTTCGAAGCAGTTTTTCCAGCCTGCTTTTGAAAACAGGTATGGCTTTCTCCAGTGAGCGGCCCGGTACAAGCACCATTAGGTAGGTAGTGCGATGCATGAAGATAAGGGCATTTTTGCCCGGCTTGCCCAATCCGACAATATCGACGAACCATTCATTCATTTTAACCGGATCCTGTCCGGCAATCTCCTCCGTTCCCGGATTTATCCGGGATATATTGAGGACTTTTTTGGTGGGGCGGATGAGGAGCATATAGTATGATTTTAATCTTTTTAGACCTTATTTGCATAAAATTCTTCCATGGTTCTATATGGCAGCCGGCTGCCTTTCGAGATCACATTGTAAATGAATTCATCGCATTCAGCTAAGGTAAGAATATCATTCTTGTGGGCATATTCAAGCAGATCCATGGTTGTCAAATAATCAATCGCATTCTTTTCGCAATAGGCTTTAATATCGCGCAGATTGCTGCTTGCAATAACATTTTCGGTAAATCGGGCATATGCCAGGCACGCACTTTCCCCTTTACCAAGATTTAAATTTGAAGTAAGATTTGCATATTCCCTGATGATTGTTCCTGATTCAGGAAATTCAACTTCCTCCAGTATTTTAAACCACATCAGATTTTGGAATTCATTTCTGTGACGACCTAATAGCACTCCATCATTAGCTAATAATTTATCCAGGATGATTTTCCTGTTCTCCGGATATATATGCTTTAAACGTAACACAAATCCACTTTTTATGAAGTGAATGATCACGTCCGAATCAAATACTATCCATTTCCCGGGTTCTATACTTTTCATTATTCCTCTGTTGACTGCCCGAAATCTATCGATTGCATTAACTCATAATAATGGCTTTCCGATATTTTATCCTTATCAAAGAGTAGTTTTGCCTTAGCTCCGTAATCACCTATAACTTTGCCGGAATTCCCCGGTTTATATAGCTCTTCTCCATAACCATACTCACGGGCTGATTTAACAATATCCCGGTTAAATTGTGAAAACTTGTCCTCACTTAATAATCCCATGCCTTTCAGGCGATATAATAAAGCTTGCCGGGAAACTTTCAGATAATTTTCCAAATAAAGAATTGTCCTTAAGGAAAGTTTATCCTTTTCCAGCTCATTATCGGGGATCATTTCCAGAATACCCTGCCTGGGCATCAGAAGATTTGCAGAAAAAGTATCAGCCATGTATTCGGATCTGTCCTTTTTAGCAAACAGTTCCGACTTGCATTTATGTGGTTCGAAGCCCTGCTGAACAAACAGGTGGTAAAGCTCATGACCTATGGTAAAATTTTGCCTGCCTATGACCTGAGCTGAATTCACCAGGATAAATTTCTTGTTCTCATTAACTTTTAAGGACATCCCTGAAAATTCCGGGGACAAATCCAGGAAAACCGTAATGACATTGAGTTTCAATAAAAGGCTTTCCAGGTCTATCTTATCAGTTGATCCCAAAAGGTTCCTGGCCCGGAATTCCGCCGCTTCTTTCTCGATTAAGTATTCATTTACCGCCATCGCCTGATTCATTTAAAATCTTATCCATCCTGATATAATTCTTAATGATATTCCTGAACCTGGCAATTTGTTCCAGGTCGACGTTTGTCAGTTCATCTGCCCTGAAAGCAAGCGCAGCTGACACTGTTACATTTTCATGACTTTCATCAATAAGATCGATCAATTCCACTCCAAATAAATCCGCAAGTTTTTCCAGGTTCGACAAAGCCATCTCCCTCTCATTATTCTCGATCATACTGATTAATTCTCTCGAAACATTGAGATAATCAGCTACAGCCTGTTGCGTCAGGCCAAGGGAAGTCCTGAGCATTTTAATTCTGCTTCCTGTTTTCATAGGAGATATTGATTAATGATATTGTTACAAAAGTAATATATATTACATCGTAATCCAATATATGTAACAACTATCTTTAATTTTTAATACAATAAATTATTAAGATGATTTTTGGGGGAAAGTTCTGCCTAATAATTATTTTTCAAGATGAAATCTATTAACTCCAACTCTCATCTAACTAAAGATTTATCTAAGCGCAATACGCAAACAGATCCCGGCATACGCCGGGATGACGTCTATTGTGGGGTCTAAAAAAGCGGCGCGGCACTCATTTAAAATTCAAAAGGTGTGCCGCGCCGCTTTTCTTTAAGACAAGATATGCCGTCATCCCGATCGAAGTGAGGGATCTGGTTGCTTTAGGCATTTATTATCTATAAATTGCCTTCTCAAAACTCGATACCTAATCAACTTCAACTCTACAGTCTACACTCTACACTCTACACTCTACACTCTACACTCTTGTTAAGTTATACAAATCATCCCCTCACATCAAAACCCCATCCTCCCTCTCCCGCTTCCCTCCCCCGTGTACTTTTCCTCCCTGCAAAATGTCCGTATCTTTTCAAGGCCAGGGGCTTCTCCTGTCAAGGTTTCTTGCATGTTGACCTTCCGGGCGATGTTCTCTATCAGTCCTCCTGAAAAATCAAAGTCCCGGGCTAATTTAAGTGAATCGCCCTCATTCAGAAATGACAGCTTCGACTGCCAGATAAGTTTACGGGTATTTTGATCCGGTTTTTTAAAGGCTATTTTAAAGAGGAAGCGGCGCTCGAAGGCCGGGTCCAGGTTCCGGGTCAGGTTGGTGGTGGCTATCATGATGCCTTCCATGTTCTCCATCTCCTGCAGTATGATATTCTGTATGGCATTTTCGGTCTGGTCGACGGGTGAATTGCCCACTTGCTTACGTGTTGAAAGGACCGCATCACACTCATTAAAGATCATTATGGGGGTCATTTTCTCGTTTTTTATGACATGTTTGTATTTTTCAAAAAGGCGTTTGATTTTTTTCTCCGACTCCCCGAACCACATGCTTTTGGTATCGCTGATGTCGACTACAAAAAGATGGCGGCCGGTCCTGCGTGCAATTTCATAGACCGAAGCGGTCTTTCCGGTTCCCGGCTCACCATGAAAAAGTATATTCACCCCTTTAGGCATATTCTTTTCTTCCAGACTCTTACTCATTCTCAGATAGTTCTCCTGGCTAAGCAGTTTCTCAAGGAAATTAAGCTGTTCCTCTTCGTGTTTATTATAGAATAGCTCTTTAAGTTTAATATTTGTGCATTCCATCATATCGGTACTTATTCCTTCCGCCCGAATAAAAACATCCTTATCCTCTCCAAAGATCGTTTCAAGGGCTTTGTCCGTCAATAGTATTTCACGGTCGGAACGCATAAAGCCATCCCTTAACTTGAGGAGATCTTCTTTCATCAACCTGCTCCTCCCTTTTAACATGTCCCTCCTTTTCATGAAGCGTACATTCACATCTTCAAAGATCTTCTCGCAGGTTCTTGCCAGGTCGGTACCGTCATTTCCGTTGGCCATTTCCCGGCCGACATAAAAGAGAATCAGAAGATCATCAATTATTATCCCAAGCCTGGTCAGTCTTTTAATAAAATCAAGACCGGCATTCTCTTCGATAAGATTGGAAGTCTCTCCACATAGTTCTGAAAAAGTCAATTCATTATCATCCCTTGCTTCGATCATATTCCCGACCTCTTCGAGCAGTGAGAGCGTATTATGCTGCCTGTTCTTTATCAGCAGTTCTTTTCTGGTTTCGAGTATTGCATCCAGTACATTGCGGGGAATGGAGTACTGATATTCACTGACCCCGGCTGCTTCATAAACTGCAATGTGTCCCACAATCTTTTTTCTTTTTATCAGTTTCTTTTTTTCCAGCACATCCAGGTCCGGTATAAACCTGACGATCTTCATGTTGGAACTTTCCAGATATCCTGCTATATCGCTGATATCCACACTTCTTTCTTTAAAATTCAGTATGAAAACCGATACAAATAAGGAAGCCTGCACTGTATTGACCCCAAGAAATCCCGAGACTTTCCTGAGGTCCCTGTCATTAGAAGGCAGTTTATCCAGTTCTCCATTACACTGTATGGCTTTGATCACAATCTTCTCGAAACTTTGAATCAAGGCGAATTTTCTTTCAGTTTTAGTTTTTCCCATGATTAAAATGAATTTTTACAAAGATGCCTGCCTCACTATGCCATCAACAGGCGTAGTGGAAAAAATCTGGGGGAAAAGACAGAAAATAGCTTTATTTTTGTAAAAGAAATATTCGCATATGTTAAGCAAGAAAGACGTTTTAAAAACAGTTTCCAAGCTTCCTGATAATTTTAGTCTCGATGAAATCATCGATAAACTTCTATTTATGGAAAAGGTAAATAAAGGCCTTGAGGATTCGATGACCGACAGGGTCTATACCAAAGATGAAGCAAAAAGTAAACTCTCCAAATGGTTAAAGTAGTTTGGACAGCTTCTGCAATTCAGGATCTTGATGATATCGGTGGTTTTATCGCAAAGGATTCAATAAAATATGCTGAAATTATAGTCGAAAATCTTTTTAACGCTCCGGATATACTAGATAAATTTCCAAAAGCCGGAAGAATTGTTCCGGAATTCAATGATAAAAACATACGGGAATTGATCAATGGGTCATACCGCATCGTTTATCGTATCGTAAACGAAAGCAGAGTGGATATTCTAAGCATTCATCATTCAGCACGTCTGATGAATCAATCTTCAATTAAAAGAAAAAATAAATAAATTTTCCCGCCTTTTCAGCCTTCCACCTTTCCACCTTTCCACCTTTCCACTTTTCCACCATTCCACCATATTCCCTATCTTAGCCCCTGCTAATCTCATTCGCCATGTCTTTGAACAAAGATGCCTATACCCGCTACCGTGTGATCGACAAGGTTTTAGTGAACCGGAAGCAGGCTTCCCTGGCAGAACTGCGCGATGCCTGTGTGGAGGTTCTCGGATCGCCTGTTTCCGAACGCACCATAGTGCGGGATATAGAAAATATGCGCTACGACAGCCGGCTGAACTGGAATGCCCCCATAGCTTACGACCATGCCCACAGGAAATATTATTACCGGATTAAAGGTTATTCTATTGAGCGTTTGCCCCTGAATGAGGAGGAAGTTGAATCCCTGATGTATGCCAGCCGCATGCTGGAGCAGTTCCGCAAGGTGGATATCCTGGAAAACGTGGAAGGGGCCGTACAGAAGATTGCCGATCATCTCCGGATCAGGAAGGATGTCAGCGACAATGAGATCTCCGAATACATCGATTTCGAAAAGGTTCCCGAGATGAAGGGAAGTGAATTTTTAGGCCCCTTGCTGAATGCCATCATGAAGAAGAAGGTCCTGGCCCTGGTTTACCAGGGCTTCGACAAGCCCCGGCCCTATACCCATACCTTCCATCCTTATCTTCTGAAGGAATACCGCAACCGCTGGTATGTTTTCGGTTATAATGCTTACTGGGGCGAACTCCGGACCTATGCCCTCGACCGCATCAAATCCCTCAGCCCAAAGCCAATGGAAGACTATCGCGAAGCGGAGCATCCCCCAAGGGAATATTTCAGGAACATCATAGGCATCACCCGTTTCGACGACAGCGAACCCACCAAAATAATCCTGAAGTTCTCAAAACAACAGGCCCCCTATATCCTCACCCAGCCCCTGCACGAAAGCCAGCAAATCATAGAAAAGACCGATGATTACACTATCATCTCACTGAATGTACATCCCTCGCCGGAATTGGAGATACTCCTGCTGGGCTGGCATAGCGAAGTGGAGGTTTTGGAGCCGGCGGAAATGAGGGAGAGGGTGAAATTTTTATCAGAGAAAGCTAATAATCAATATTTATAAAAATTTAAATTATTATGAAAGCACTAGATCCTGTAAATGTAGCCCAAGATGCCGCCACAATAGAAGGCATAAACAATCCAAATGTCATCACTATTTTAACCAATTTGCTGGAAGCATTGGAGGAGTTTCCGGATTTTCAAGTTGAAAATATTAATCCGGTAAAAAAGTCCGGATATATAAAACCTGTAAAGACCAAATGCTGTTCATGTACTCTAGAGATTTGCTATTGCTTCCCATGCAATGGATATCAGAATGCAGTCTGGATAAAGGTTCATAATATTAACCATAGAAATATCTATTATTATATACCTTTTCTCAAAAGTCAGCTTAAACTCAAAATATTCAGCGATTTTGATTTAAATGGCAATTTTCCACTAAACACTCATTTAGTGAATGGCTATTACTTACCAAATAATTGCCATATACCCATAGTTTGGAATAGGCCTGCCTACGTTACAACCTTACCAGCTAATAACCATGTGTTTGGGAGTATAAATGATGTAATTAATTATTCGGATTTAGTAAATGTTATATGTAATACTTGCCAGAATTTATGTGTGATTTAGTCTTATTGTAAATATCATTTTTAACATGAAATATCTGTGACCTGATTACCTTATTGTGATTTAATTAATTGCATGGCAACTATACAAAAAGTAATAGCCAAGTATGGAATTGCCGAAGAAGAAATTCGAATCAAGAATACTGAAGCTTTTTTACTTAACATAGGCTTATTCCAGGAATTATTTTCCTTTACTTGATATTCACGAATTCAAAGCCATCTAAGCAAGTCTGTTCTTTTTAAAATTTTCTGCCTGTTCAAATATCTCGACATATACCTCATCTCTTTCAACTGGTGGATAGCCAAATTCATCCAATAAAAGAATCAATCCAACTTTAAGAGCTGATTTTATATCGTCCCTTTTATTCCAATCAGGGTATTTTGCTTGTGAATCAACAAGTTCTTTTACCTTTTTTGCCAATTCTATCATCTTATCTTCGGGATAGGTGAAATCGTATTTTATACAAAGTTCTTTAAGTATGTCGTAAAAGGCTTTTTCTTCAAAGTCAATTCCCAATGCTTCACCTGCTGAAAATTCTTTATGTACGTCCCAAATCATATTAGTCAGGGCTTCAGCCATTTCCTCATAAACCTCACTCCTCAAAATGTCGTTTTCGTCACGTTGATTGTAGCGTTCAACAAGGGCTTGCATTTTCCTGGTGAAGTCAATTCCTTTTACCCGGTTTATTTTTCTGATTTCCCCAATCACTTTTGCCAGAAGCTGTTGCAATAATTTGATTTTAGTGTTTGGCAATTTGATTTTATCAATCTTAGCTAAATAATCTTCATCAAAAATGTCCTGTTCGGTTTCAGATTCATCTCCAAGCTTAAATATTTCTTCCACTCCGTCACTTTGCAAGGCTTCTTTTATCATTTCCCGGACTCTCGCATTCATTTGGGCAGTGTCGGGGGCATTGCCTTTAGTAAGTTTGAAAACGATTGACCGAATCGCCATATAAAAATGCGTATAATCTCTTTCTGCTTGCGTTAATTGTTCACTTCCGGCGCAAATATCATAAGCTGCTTTTAAGCGCTTTACCAATCCCATAAACCGGGTCTCAAAATCTTTGGTTTGCTGAACAAACTCGGCAGCCAGATTCAATGTGTTTAATTGCTGTAAAGTCGTACCGTTAAAATATTTTGAGTTGTCAAATTTGTGAAAGAGCTTTGCAAGTAAGTCCAAATGATTACGAACAATAACCAATGATTCGGCAATGTCTTCAAAATTATCTTTATCGCCTTCACTGTATTTCTTTAAAGCAAGGTTCATTTGTTTTTTGATTCCGATATAATCAACGACCAATCCTTTGTTCTTTCCTTTATATCTTCGGTTCACCCTTGAAATGGTCTGAATCAAATTGTGTTGCTGGATGGGTTTATCAATGTAAATGGAATCCAGGCATGGAACATCAAAACCCGTAAGCCACATATCAACTACAATGGCAATTTTGAAATTCGATTTTTCATTTTTGAATTGACGGTCTAATTCTTTGCGATATTCTTTTGTACCTAACAGATCATAGAGTTCCTTTGGGTCGTCCTGCCCCCGGGTCATTATCATTTTAATTCGTTCTATCGGTTTTAATTCCCGCCTGTCTTTATCAGATAATACCACTCCCTCATCAGCTGCCCGTATTTCATTCCATTCAGGTTTTATGGCAATGATGTTTTTGTAAAGATTCGTAGGCAATTTCTCTATTGCTACTTACAAACATTGCCTTGCCTATTACGGTTGCACCTTCTGAAACTCTGTTTTCATAGTGGTTTACAAAATCTTCTGCAACTGCTTTCAAACGGTCGGGGTCGCCCAAAATGGCGTACATATTTGCACGTTTCCTGTTTACTGCGCTCTATCTGATATTCGTTAGCTCCTGCTTCGGCAGCTTCTTCGTAGTATTTTTCAATTTTCTCCAATTCACCATTTCTCAAAGCCACTTTAGCGGCTCTTCCTTCATAAACAATTCTGACTGTAATTTCATCTCTCACCGATTCAGTCATTGTGTATGCATCAACCACTTTCCCAAATACATCAAGCGTAGCATCAATAGGTGTTCCCGTGAAACCAACATATGTTGCATTAGGTAATGAATCGTGCAGATATTTTGCAAAACCGAAAGTTTTTGTGACACCCTTTTCAGTGACTTTTATTTTTTGGTCGAGATTTACCTGGCTGCGGTGAGCTTCATCTGAAATACAAATTACATTGTTTCGTTCGGTAAGCAGTTCGGTATCTTCTGTAAACTTATGAATGGTGGTTAAGAAATACTCCACCGCTTTGCCTGTCTTGAAGTTTAATTCTCGTAGGTCGGCTCTGCTTTCAACGCTTACAACAGTATTGTCGCCAATAAAACCTTTTGCATTGGTAAATTGTGCCGACAAGTTGGTCGTCTAAATCTGTGCGGTCGGTAATCAGGACAATGGTGGGGCTTTCAAAGTATTCGCTTTTCATTAATAAGCGTGTGAGGTAAAGCATTGTAAAACTCTTTCCGCTACCTGTGGCCCCAAAATAAGTCCCACCTTTTCCGTTTCCTTCAGGCTTTTGAGCTTTTTTATATGTTGTCGTACAATGACCTTGCCGCATAGTATTGCGGATAGCGGCAAACAATTTTTTCGTTTTTCTTGCTCCTATCGGGTATGTAAATAAAATTACGGATAATATCACGCAATCGGTTTCTGTTAAACATTCCCTGAATCAAGTGTAAACATACTGTCAATGCCATCCACATCTTTTGCTAAACCTGCCACTCTGCGCCAGGCATAGAAAAACTCGTAAGGGGCAAAAAACGAACCTGCTTTGTTGTTTACACCATCGCTGATTACACAAAAAGTATTGTATTTAAACAGTTCGGGAATATCTCTGCGGTAACGAACCGTTAATTGATTGAAGGCATCAAAAATTGTGGCTTCTTCACGAATGGCACTTTTAAATTCAAACACCACCAAAGGCAAACCATTGATGTAAACTATGCCATCAGGAATGCGTTTTTCATTGCCAACAATTTCTAACTGATTGACAAACTTGTAAATATTGTTATCATGGCCGAATATTGTTCTTCTCGCTTCGGCTACTATGGAAATAAGTTGTTCTGCATCGGGTTGTCTGTGTCTGTTTAAGCCTGCATAATCAATGAATTGAATATAAATGTCTTTTTGGCTGCGGTCTTCCCGTTTTAAGATAAAACCATCGGAAAGCATTTTTACTGAATGTTTTGTTGCTTTCGTAAAGGTCGGAAGCGGGAAGTGATTTGAGTTGAAGAATAATAGATTTGGCTTCGTTTGCCGTAATGCCTTGACTTGCGTATTGGCTTAAAAGAAATGCTTTGTAAATCTTCTTCAATCAATACTTCATCCGGCTTGCGGGCAATTGTAATGCCCAAGTGGTGAGGAAAATCCTTCCTGTCCCAACAATTCGGTAAATGCTCTTTCTAATTTTTCTTCGGTGAATTTCATTTATATACTTAGGTAAGTTCAATTTTAAAATCCAGGTAGTTGATTCTTTCCTTTAATTCCTCAATCCTTTCCATTAATTTCTTCCATGAAAGATTATCCCCATATATCATATTTTCACATAATTTCTTGTAATCTTTCTCCCATTCCTTAATAATTTCATCTGGCGGAATAAGATTTATTGTTTGCGGTTGATGTAAATTGTAATCTACCTGATTTATTGAAAACAGCAATTTGCGATGTTGGACAATAGTCTGATAAAGATCCCGATCTGATAAAGCCGTCTTTGCAAAAGGTGTATCCATCATTTTTTCAATGTCATAAAAATGCCGGGACAGCTGGTCGATCCTTATCTCATCTTTTTGAAATTCTTCATGCAAAAGAAATATTTTTTCAAGGAAAGTTCTGTCCGGCGTGACAGTTGCAATTTTAACGGGTTTGTCAGCAAAATCCTGTTCCGAAAATTGTTCGGCTACAAAAGAAGTAATTATTCGTTCAGCATAAGGTTCTTTTAATGACCTGCTTCCTATTTCAATCAAAACTCTTGGCTTAATATACGCTGAATATTTGGCTACAAAAGGATAATGTATTTCAATTGTTAAAGGATCGTTTTCGGTCGCTTCAGGTATAAAAATTTCAACATCAGCGAAACCGGCATTAAAAAAACCTTTTTTCAGTGAGGGATAGAATTCATTTGTAATGAATTTTTTGGAATTGCTTCTTAGTTGCTTTACCTGCTTTTTAGTCCTTACTTCATCAATACCTAAAACTGCTTTATCCAGGGCCAAATCAATATCTTCGGAAAAACGATCAATTAATTTCCATGCCTTGCTTAATGAAGTGCCTCCTTTGAAGATAATGTGATTTGCGAAATCCATTCCGAATATGATCCGAAGTGTTTGAACAACCCACCAGTCTTTTTCAACTGCATAATCCGGCAATGGGGTTCTTGCCGAGATTTGTTCAAATACTTTTAACTTATCATTTTTGGGTAATTGGTAAAATTTCTGCATTTGGGTTATTTTGACATGCCGGTTAAAGCTTCTTTCATGATTTTTCTAATCCACTCGGGAGCCAGCCTGATATCGTGTTCCAGGTCAGTTGTATTCTCTTTTCTTAATAATTCCAGTAATTTTCCTGCGCTCGCTCTCGGTTACTTTATCCTTTCCGATGGCTTTTAATGCCTGAATAACCAATGAACTTATCTTCCCTTTTGCCGCCAGGTTTCTCGGAGTTGTTTTTTTGAACTGTATCGTTCTGTTGCCGACTTTTATCTTTCTTGCTGTTCCATCAGTGAGGTAAACCACATTAAGTGGTATTTGGGTTGATAAACCAAGGGCATTAAGTGCGTAAGCACCTGTAGGAATAATACGGGCATGATCTCTTTTAGCAATAGCTTTGGCAATCTGTTCTGTAGTAGGAAGCATAACACCCAGAACAGGATCTTCTTTATAACGGGCATAAATACCGGTAGCTACACGAATGAGTACTTTATTCTCCACCAAACGTTCAAGCGCTTTGCTTACTGCCTTATAGTTTGCAATAGCTATAAAATCATCAACAAAAAACAATCGCTGCGATTTAAAGTCCTTAATCTTATTAACTATCTTATCATCTGTACTATTAGGCATTCTATCAGTATTACTATTTGTCGCAAATGTAGTAATTATTTGCGACGAACATTTAGCATTTCTATCAGATGGTCCAATACTATCATCATTTATGCTTATATTAAAATCTTCAATATGCCATCCAATGTCATTTATCTATTCCCAACAATTCAGCAAACGCCTTTTCTAATTTTTCTTCAGTGAATTTCATTAAATTTTGATTAGTATTACCCATTTCCCTCTGGTACTACCATCCCTTTTAATAGCACCTTTTTCTTTCAATGCCTTTATATGATCACCAACCGCAGATTCATTTATAGAAAGTTTTTCTGCAATAGCTTTATAAGTCACTTTATTATCCTCTTTTATAATAGTAAGAACAGCTTTTTGTCTTTCTGTTAAAGAATCTATTGCACCACCTATTGCACCACCTATTGCACCACCTATTGCACCACCTTCATCAGTAGCTTGTACAGTTTTATAAAGAGCAACCATAAAACCACCATCTTTCTCTAAAATATCCGGTTCAGGAAGCCCATGCTCTTTACAGGAGTTGTATATTTTCAGCGTACCACGACCCCATGTATCAATATATCCAGCCATAAAACAAGCTTTGGCAATTTTAGGGTTACGGGGACGTGAATTATGCTCTCCTTTCAATTCTTCCAGTGTTAACCCCAAAGGTAAACTCCCTTCGTTCCATATCGAAAGTTTGTCGTCATACACACGCAATTGAATATGGGCACCCATGTAAGTTCTATGAACTAATGCGTTCAATAGCATTTCCCGCAATGCTGCCACAGGATATTCATCTTTTTCAACTCGTTGCATTCCAACAAAATCCACCGGGCGGGTTAAAAACTTATGATTCAGTTGTTCCTGAACTTCACCGAGCATCTGAACCAGGTTGCCTTCAACAATTTCATGAAATTTTAAATCGGTTGAATCTTTCCCGAAGCGGCCAATTTTAACCTGCACATTGGGATAAAACCGGTTCGGGTCTTTTCCGAAAAGAACAATGGCAGCCCGTTTTAATTTGCGCCCTTCGGTAAGTTGAAGTTTTTCGAGTATTTGAAAAGAAGACAAGTCTTTTGTTTCCGGCATTCTGCCTTTTTCTTTGCTATCTTCTAAAAACTTTGTAATACTCAGCTCGTCAATATCCTTCATGGCAGCACCTTCCTCTACCACATCATCCCAGGTCCTACCTGCCTTTTTTAATAAAAATTCGTTCAACTCAACACCCGTTAATTCCATTTTTGTACTGCCCGTGCGATAATAATACCTGCCTCTTAACGAAACAGCTACAGAATACGGATTGACTTTGATTGAAATATATTTCTTGCCCTGTTTTTCCTCCAACTGCACATCACAGATGATCCCCATCGCATTGCGAATCTTATTGGGAATATCTTCCAGGAGTTTAGCATAGTTGGACAGGTGAGTAACATTTCCTTTGTTATCTATTCCAATGTAAATAATGCCACCGATAGCATTGGCAAAACCACAGACCCATTTCAGGTAATCGTCGTGCCAGCTTTGCTTGTATTCTATGTTTTGTTGCTCAGGCATTTTCTGATTTTTCTTCAGTGAATTTCATTTTATGACTTTCGCGGCAATGGCACCGTGTTGAGTGCTTGTCCGGAATATCCGGATAACCAGATTTTCATCCAATTCACCTTCCCGGAAGATATTGCCGATATGTTCGGAAATGGTTCGCTTGTCTTTACCAAACAATTGCCCCATTTGGGCTTGCGTCAGCCATACGGTTTCTTCTTCCAGGCGAACATCGATTTTAATATCGCCTTCTTTGTTTTGATATATGAGTATTTCGCTGTTCATTGTGCTGGTTCTATTTTTTCTTCGTTGAATTTTATTATAAAATCATTCTGATTCACTATCAATACCCATCATCATATTATAATGTCCAATGTTTTCTGTATGCTTGAAAATATCCTGAAAAACTTTCAAATATTTCACAATTGTACCTTCAGTCGACCTCAATATACAAATCATCAGGTAATGTATGAGAACCTTCATTTATCCAGCTTAATAGAGACCTGCAAATTTCTCTTTCTTCTTGAATTTCAAATTTGCCAATTAAAAAGTCATCCCTTTTGCTGCCTAAAATGCTAAAGAAATTTTCAAGAATTCGTCTCATTGTATTTTGTACCGTAGTACCCGAATTCTTTTCCCATTCTTTTATATCACGCCAAAGCAAATCATAAGAAGATTGAATCGGATTTTGCTCATAATAGGATTGCAAGGTTGATGTTTTATGGTTTCTGCGTGCA
>CAWBCI010000011.1:0-41874 GCA_963787195.1 uncultured Bacteroidales bacterium | reverse complement strand
GTGTATGTAGTATACCTTCTCATTACGTATTGCTCAGTGCTGAACCTTTTTTTCTACTTTTGAAGATGAAACTAATGATAGTGAAATGAATACCCTCACGGAAAGCGAAAAATTTGATTTTCTTAAAAAAATCCAAATACTTTCAGAGACCAGTCCTGAAGTTCTGAAAGATATATCCAGGGTTTTGGAAGAAGTCAGATTCAGAAAAGGAGCTGCCATAATCCGTAAAGGTGAATCAGGAGATGCACTCTTTATTATTACGGAAGGGAAAGTCCGTATTCATGATGGAAATCATGTCCTGAGCAGAATGGAGCAATCAGAAGTATTCGGAGAGTATTCCCTGATTGACGATAATACACGTTCTGCATCCGTAACAGCTGAGGAAGAATGTTCTCTGCTGAAATTAAAAAAAGTCGATTTTTATAATATTGCTGCGGGAAATACCGATATATTGCGAGGTGTTCTAAAACTGCATATTAGCAGGATGCGTGATATGAATGATCTGGAGGAAAAACTATCCAAAAGCTTTCTCAAAATCCGAAAACAAAAAGAGCAGATTGAAAAACAAAATGTGAGTATTTCTTCGCAGAAAGAGCAATTATCCCAGCAGAATTATGATCTGACCAAGCTGAATGAAGAAAAAAACCAGTTGTTGGGAATGGTCATCCATCAGATAAAAAATCCGCTGACCAGTAGTTTGTGTATGGTCGAAATGCTGGAATCGGATAAAAGTTCCTACAGCGAGATCCAGACAGAAAGTCTCGATATCATTCGAAAATCGCTGCGGCGTATCAATAACCTGATCAATGAAACCCTGGATGTAAATTCCATTGATTCAAAGGTTTTCCAACTCAAAATGGAAGCTTTTAATCTCAAAGATGTCATTGATGAATTGATAGCTAATTACACTTATGTTCTGGAACAAAAAAACATCCATCTTAAAACTGAAATTGAAGCAGTAACAGTGGACCTTAACAAAGTATATTTCACCCAGATAGTTGACAACCTGGTTTCCAATGCGGTGCGTTTTACCCATCCCGGAAAATCAATATATCTTAGTTTAAAAGATACCGGCAAAACCATAGTTTTTTATATACAGGACGAAGGGCCGGGCATTGATAATACCATGCTGGACAAGATTTTTAATCAGTACCAGCGTCAGACTCCAATGCATTCACAGGAAGAATCTCCTGTTGGTTTAGGCCTCGCTATCGTGCAAAAATATGTCAGCGCCATGAAAGGTACTGTCACTTGTAATAATGAAGCAGGTAGAGGGGCAGCCTTCAAAGTAGAATTCAAAAAATAAAACTATCTCAGGAATATAAGGTTAGGACCAGTTTCCGGCTGCCGCCCCGGTTCCTGAATTCGCAGAGGTAAATCCCCTGCCAGGTTCCCAGGTCAAGTCTGAAATTACTGATTGGTATTGAAATACTGTGTCCTGTCATTGAAGACTTAATATGGGCAGGCATATCATCAGGACCTTCCAAAGTATGAACATATTCACGGCTGTCTTCAGGTATCAGCCGGTTAAAAACGGTTTCAAAATCAGTCCTTACAGTCGCGTCAGCATTCTCATTGATCATGATTCCTGCCGAAGTATGTTGGATAAAAATATTCAACAGCCCTTTCTCAGGCAATTCAGGCAAAGCTTGCTCTACCTCCCGGGTGATCAGGTGAAAGCCTTTGCCAAATTCCTTCAAGCTTAAGTGAAACTGCTGTATCATGAGCTCAGAATTTTAATTTGTTTGGATGCATGATGCATTAAATCTACCATACTCATAATAAAAAAGCTGCAGGTATCAGTTTATTAACCTGCAGCTACCTGTATATTACGCGGAATTTCTATTCCGGCTTATTCTTTATACCTACAAGTTCTTCCAACATATCAATAGTAACTGATTTCGGACGTTCGAGAGGATATGAGAGAGCCCTGTCCCAGATAATGTTGGCGCAGATACCGATGGCCCTGCCTATTCCAAAGAGAACTGTGTAAAAATCATATTGTCTCACTCCATAATGCCACTGTATAACACCTGATTGGGCATCAACATTCGGCCAGGGGTTTTTTGCTTTTCCTTGTTCCATCAAAATCGGAGGAACTATTTTATAAAGCATATCCACATACTTAAAGATGGGATCATCAGAAATGTATTTCAAACTAAATTCCCTCTGCAAAAGATATCGGGGGTCGGTTTTACGGAGAACGGCATGACCAAAGCCCGGAACGACCTGACCTTGATTCAGCGTATCCCAGACAAATTGCTTGAGTTTTTCCTCTGAAGGTTCTTCACCTCCCATTTTTTCCATCAAATCCTGTAACCAGCGCAATACTTCCTGGTTTGCCAGTCCGTGTAAGGGACCCGCAAGACCATTGATCATTGCTGCTATTGAGAGGTAGACATCAGAAAGGCTGCTTGCGACCAGGTGTCCGGCATGGGCACTTACATTTCCCCCTTCGTGATCGGCGTGCAGAATAAAATGCATTCTGGATACATCATCATAAGGCGGTTCTATGCCCATCATGAAAGCAAAATTGGCTCCCATGTCAAGATTTGGATTTGATTGTATCCTTTTCCCATCCCTGTATAATTTAGCATAAGTGTAAGATGCTATCTCAGGAAGCTTGGCGAGCAGGTTCATAGAATCCTCATACATCGGGTCCCAATATTCAGTTTTGGAAATCCCGGCATTATATTTCCTTACAAAAAATGATTCCCTGTGTAAAGCCAGGATAGCCGATGCAAAAATAGTCATAGGGTGGCTACAGCATGGAGATGTATCGATCACATCATAGACTGATCGGGGAAGTATCCGTCTCTTCTGAAATTCTTCCACAACTTCCATAACCTGATCATGGTCAGGAATATCGCCGGTGAGCAAAAGGTACCAAACGCCTTCAACATATGGCATTTCAGAACCTTTTTTCTTAGGGAGCTTCTCAAATACTTCAGGAAGCGTATATCCCCTGTAACGTATCCCTTCATTGGGATCAAGGTATGAAATGTCAGTTACCAAGGATTTCAGCCCCCTCATTCCACCCAGTAATTTCCCGATGGTAACCTGATCAACAACTACATCAGCATATTCATCATTCAGGCGCTTTACTCTTGGGCGCCATTCATCAATCTTTTCGCGAAGCTTGTCTTTTAATCCTGACATCGGTTAATAACATTAAAAATTATAAAAAGAATTTACAAATTTACTGGTTCTTACCAGTCTTCATAACATAAACACCATTCCTGAAAGTTTGTTTATTCAGATGAATAATAAGTTTATACCCTTTCCGGGATTTAACAAATATTACATGTTTTCTATGATAGATGTGCCAAATTCAGAACATTTCAGCAGAGTAGCCCCTTCCATCATCCTATGATAATCATAGGTCACTTTCTTTTGCAGGATGGATGCTTCCAAACCTTTCCAAATCAAATCATGAGCCTCGATCCAGCCCATATATTTTAACATCATGGATCCTGAGATGATTACCGATCCGGGGTTCACCTTGTCCAAACCGGCATATTTAGGTGCTGTTCCATGGGTAGCTTCGAAAATAGCATGACCCGTTTCATAATTGATATTCGCACCAGGTGCTATTCCGATCCCTCCAACTTGTGCTGCAAGGGCATCCGACAGATAATCACCGTTCAGGTTCAGGGTTGCTACCACTTCGAATTCATTGGCACGAGTCAAAACCTGTTGAAGGGTAATGTCAGCAATAGAATCCTTAATGAGCACTTTCTCCTTCCATTTTCCGTTTCCATGGGTCGGGATCAGTTTAGCAGCAGTTTCCACTTCTGTCCTGATAGTTTTCTTCTGATCTTCAGTCATCATGCTGTATCCGGGTTCAATTTGCATGGCATTGTCCTCAGAACTCATAGCCGGATCTTTTTCCAGATTGATGAGTATCCAGCTTTCCCTTTGAGTCACAATCTGATCGCGGAACTCATTCACTGCCAGTTCATAGCCCCAGTTTTTGAAAGCTCCTTCAGTAAATTTCATTATATTCCCTTTATGTACCAGGGTTACTGATTTACGTTTTTCATCCAGGGCATATTGAATAGCCGCACGTATGAGCCGTTTGGAGCCTTCTTCGGATACAGGTTTAATACCTATTCCGGAAGTTCCCGGAAAACGGATCTTGGTAACTTTCATTTCATTCTGAAGAAAGTCGATTATTTTTTTTGCTTCGGGCGAACCACTTTTCCATTCAATCCCGGCATAAATATCTTCTGTATTTTCCCTGAATATAACCATGTCAACCAATTCAGGCCTTTTTACCGGGGACGGAACACCTGTGATGTATTTCACAGGCCTCAGACAAACGTACAGGTCCAAAATCTGCCTTAGAGCCACATTGAGGGAACGGATCCCTCCCCCAACCGGAGTGGTAAGCGGTCCTTTGATTCCAACCAGGTATTCTATAAAAGCATCGACTGTTGCCTGAGGGAGCCACTCACCAGAGCGATTAAAAGAGTCTTCACCTGCAAAGACTTCTTTCCATTCTATCTTTCTTTTTCCTGCATATGCCTTATCAACAGCCGCATCAAATACCCGTTGCGAGGCAGCCCATATATCAGGACCGGTGCCGTCACCCCTGATAAAGGGAATGACAGGAACATCGGGAACCTTTAATTTCCCGCCTGAAATGGTAATTTTTTCACCTTTCATCAAATATCTCTTTACTAATTAAACTTTTGTGTATTCTAAGGGTGGATAAAAGTACAAAGAAATTAATATGTTCCTAAACATATATCACTATTTTTTGTTTTGTATAAATAAGCCGGAGAACCGTTCAATATGTCGCAATTGCCAGGGAACATCGTATTTTTTGACGGGGTTTGCAATCTGTGTAACAGGGCAGTACAATTCATCCTTAAGAGGGACAAAACAGCCCTGTTTCATTTTGCTTCACTGCAATCAGATTTCGCCATCAGGCTGCTGGACGATCACAGAGAAATTCCTCCCGGGACCGACAGTATTGTTTACATGCAGGGTGACAGATTATATTTTAAATCAGAAGCTATTTTGAAGATTCTTTACAAACTCGGCGGCATCTGGAAGCTTTCGAAAGTTTTCGAAATTCTGCCCGGCTCCTTATCCGACCGGCTTTATGACCTGATAGCCCGGAAAAGATATCGTTGGTTCGGAATAAAAGAAAGCTGCACACTTAGTGATCCGGATTATCCTGAACGTTTTATAAAATGAGTTTCAAAAACAACCGCTGACTATTCTCGCATTGAAATAGCAAGGCTTTTCGACATTGTGATCAAATTTCCGGGCCCCCGCTAAGGAATTCCGGATTATATGCCAAGTTTCTTTCTGATGTCTTTGGGAATAGCCTCCTTGTTGACAAGGATACTGATGGTTTTATATTCGACATAAGGAACAGAAGCAAAGAAATAACCTTTATAATCATTCCCGGTGGTCCCCCATGAATTCTTAACCATATAATATTTAGTTCCGTTTTGATCATGGGCAGTACCAACGATATGCATGCCATGATCATCGTTAGTCTGGTAATCATCAAAAGCTTTCTGCCGCATTTCCTGGGTAATTACTTTTTCCGGTACAGGTTCTTCAAAACTGTACATCATTTTCTTAACCTCGGCGGGTGTAAACTTCGACCATTTAGCCCTTTCCGTTCCGCTGAGATCCTCAATATCAGTTTCAGGGACTACAGCAAGGCCATTAGTCCATGAAAAGCCTTTTTCGCTCTTATCAGCTTCCCACTGAAAAGTATAACCTATATCCAGGGCATTATCCATGATTTGCATCAGTTCATCCAGCGGAACATTATAGATTTCGCCCATCGCCCAGTTATCAGGAATTTCGAGGATGAATTTAGAATAAAAAGGATGATGCGTATAGGAACCTATCTCCACATAATCATCCAGGTTCAGGCCAAGACTTGCCGCATATGATTTGGGTGTGTATTCCTTCCCACCGTAAGTAAAGTCTTCAGGGTATTTGCCAAGATAGGCTGAAAGTATACCTTTCAGTCCGACGGGCCATACCGGGGTCAGTTTGCCGTTCGGATCCGTAATTATCGCTGCCATATATGCCTTAAGCGCAGCATCCATTTCCCCATGTACCGGATTTTTCTCCCCTATCACATTTCCGCTGTAAATCTCATCAGGTACTATCCCATTTTTCCTTATCTCATCAATTACATCATGCGATTCACCGCCTGAATCGAAGTTGGCATCACCATGCCATCTAACATAATTATTGGCTTTATCGACAAATGTATTGTAAACCACAAACATTTCCGAAAGGTCATGATCTCCTTTTCCCATGCGGAGAAGCTCCGATTCAAGGAAGGATATAGTGGAATAACTCCAGCAAGTGCCGGAACGGTATTGGTTCTTTACAGATGTTGCCGGAAGTTGCTTGTCAATTGTAAAAACATAGCCTTCCTTTTTTTCCTGGGCATTGCTCAGGTTAGCGGATGCCATTAACAGGCTGCCTGTAATGAAGACAAGCAGCATAGTTCTCTTCTTCATAAAAAATATATTAGTATAATTGGAGATGAATAATTTTAATGTCATTTTAAATTCAGGATTCTTTTTTAAAAGACAAAAATGAGAAGCCAAAGTACAATAAAAAAATAAATGGAACTGCCAGGCATTTAAAAAACGCTATAAGTACTAAAGATGAAATGATCAGGAGATATTTTATCTGGTTGTCTTTCCATGAAAAATTCCTGAATTTCAAGGCCATCAGCGGGATCTCAGTTACGAGCAAAATACTGAGCAAGACTGAAAGCGGGAGTAAAATATAAGCACTTGAAAAAATGAATTGTATGGTACTTTGATCTGTATAATGTCCGAGGATAAGAGGAAAAGAAGCAATAAGCAGGGCGTTTGCAGGAGTTGGCAGCCCCAGGAAAATATCATGCTGTCGCTCGTCCACCGAAAATTTGGCCAGGCGGAGCGCCGACAAAGCCGGTATGATAAAAGCAATAAAAGAATAATATTCAGGAATTTGTGTATCTTTTCTAACTAACTGCAACACAATAAAACCAGGGGCAGCCCCGAAGGATATTACATCGGCCAGTGAATCAAGCACTCCGCCAATTGGAGATTTAGCATTCAGAAGACGTGCAGCCATTCCATCCAGAAAATCGAATAAGGCCGCTATAAAAATCATCCAGCCGGCCAGGGCAAGATTCCCTTCAAAAGCAAAGTAGATTGAAAAGCATCCCGCAAGGAGATTTAATAAAGTAATAAAATTAGGAAGATGTTTTCCCATCGATTAATCAGGATTAAGGTCAAAACAGGAAGCTTTGTGCATGTATGCAGAGCAATTATTCGGATAATCAGCTAGAGTCATCTATATAATATTGAAAACAAAAATAGTAAACTATCAGCTTTAAACGTAATCTCCCTCTTCTTTTTATTGTCACTATACATCCTTAGCAGGAAGTGATCGTATATTGCCGGATCGGTGTCAGGCTGTATCCGCTTCAGATATGGTCTTTTTTGATAGCCCTCAGCACTTCCTACTTCAGTTTAATGATTAATTTTGTGCCCTCATTAATCACTACTAAAAGTTTCTGAATTGCAGGATCCCGGTAAAATAGAAATCAAAGATTACAATTATCCGCTCCCGACTGAAAGAATAGCCCGTTTCCCTCTTGCAGAAAGGGATCAGTCAAAACTTCTCGTTTACCGCAAGGGGGAATTGTCTTCCGATACATTCCGGAACCTGGCAAAGCATCTGCCGTCAGAAAGTCTTATGGTTTTCAACGAGACTAAAGTAATTCAGGCCCGCCTGATTTTTTATAAAAGTTCCGGTACGCGGATCGAAGTATTCTGCCTTGAACCGGCCGGGGAAGAAAATGATGTGCAACTCGCTTATCAGCAAAAAGGTCAATGTGAGTGGAAATGCCTGGTTGGAAATGCAAAAAGATGGAAAGGAGAAATCCTGACGATGCATAATCCGAGGGACCCCGGATCTCCTTCACTCAGAGCTGAAAAAATATCGCGTGACGAAGACAGTTTTATCATTTCATTTAAGTGGTCACCCGAAAATGCTTCCTTTGCCGAAATCCTGGAAATCTTCGGCAAAACTCCCCTTCCGCCATACCTTGGAAGAGAAGCAGAGGATGATGACAGGTTCCGTTATCAGACCATTTTTGCACGTAATGACGGTTCCATTGCCGCCCCGACTGCAGGTCTGCACTTTACCGAGCATGTCATGAATGAGCTTCATAATAAATCAATTACAACTGCTAAAGTAACATTGCATGTCGGCGCGGGAACATTTAAGCCGGTAAGCAGTGAATTTTTGAAGGATCATCATATGCATTCAGAAGAGGTAATCATCTCTTCCGGTCTTATTCGTCGGCTAATCGAAAAGCGGAATGATCATATAACACTGGTCGGAACAACTACAGTCAGATCATTGGAAAGTGTTTACTGGCAAGGCATTAAATGGTTGATGAATAAAGCCGTTGATCCCATTCTGAAGGTAGAACAGTGGGATCCTTACCGGATTAAGCCCAAAAGGCCAATATCCTATGGAAGAGGCCTTTGAAAAGGTACTTGAGGTACTGCAGGAATTTGAAACAGATGAATTGAAAGGGCAAACCCGTCTGCTGATTGCTCCCGGATATAAATACCAGGTTCCCGATTCCATCATTACTAATTTTCATCAGCCTCAAAGTACTTTACTCTTGCTCGTTTCCGCCTTTATAGGAGAAGACTGGAGAAAAGCTTATGAATATGCCCTGGCGAATGATTTCCGCTTTTTGAGTTATGGCGACAGCTGCCTGTTTTTTCGCCATTGAGAATGTTCATATTTAACTACAGATGCTTGATTTATTCGTTTCTTCGCAAACATATTTTTGAAAACTAAATTTTATAAAATGAATTCTGACATCTTAAAAAAAATTGAGGATTACCTCAAAATTCATAAAAAAATGACTTTGGCAACGGCCTCTGCAGATGGTCAGCCAATAGCCCATACAGTGCAATTTGTTTCGGAAGGCAGCAAAGTATATTTTTTCACGAAGCCCCAGGCAAGAAAAGTAGCCAACATTATAAAAAATAAAAGGGTTGCCTTTGCAGTAGACCAGGAATATGACGATTGGAATAATATTCAAGGGGTCCAGTTGATGGGAATTGCAAGTATAATTGAAGATGAAGATGAAAAAATGAGGGTTTTCGGATTGTTAAAGCAGAAATTTGCTCAACTGGCCAAAGCCCCTGATGAATTTGCCAAAAGACATCATATCATCCGAATTGATCCCGCACAGGGGCGTTTTATCGACAATACCGTGAGTTTTGGCCACCATGATGATATTTCTTATTAATTCAGATTTCAGATTTGAATGAAGTGTGAGCATAATTCTGTTTGACTTTAGATATCTTCATTAAACAGAAAAACTCCTGGAAATGAGGAAAATTTCATGCGTATCAAAATGATTCCAGACGAAAAAATAACAGGCATCATACTTGCAGGGGGGAAAAGCTCCCGTATGGGCCAGGATAAAGGTCTGATAAAATTAAAGGGTAAAAGGTTGATTGACATAGCTATTGATCATCTTCAGCCTTTTTGCCACGAGATTATTATCAGTTCCGCTTCGGATAATTATAAGCATCTTGGTTTCAGGACTATCCCGGATGAAATCAGCGGTATCGGCCCTATGGGAGGCATTTACTCATCCCTGAAAGCCTCCCTGGCGGATATGAATTTTGTCCTTTCATTCGATATGCCATTGGTTTCGGAAGATATCATCCGCTTTATCCTGAATAAGATCGCTGACAGCCAGATTACGGTTCCCTGGGAGGGTGCCGAGTTCTACCAGCCACTATGCGGATATTACAATAAATCTGTTTTGAATAGCATGGAAAAATTAATCAGCCAGGAAAATTACAAGCTGATCGAACTTTTCCGGAAAATTCGTTTTAATCCTTTACGGATTGATAACAAGCTGCCTTTCTATAAACCCTATTTATTTCTTAATGTAAATCGTCCTGAGGACATAAGGGAAGCGGAAATGCTGATGCCGGAATAAGCCATATAGCCAATTTAAATCCGGTTTAAATTAAGGTCAGGGCGGGAAATTAATCCAGACATCTAAAAATATAAATATAATTTTGCATCTGAATTCTCCGAGCTATACCATCTAAGGGGATGCGAATTCCTATGATGATAAGCCGCAGGGCCGATCCGGAAACAGGCCGGCCTCCCGATAGTAATCACTTGACTTGGAAAGGAGAAATATGACTTTTAGCAGTATCTACGCTTTATTTTTATTGGCATTCAGCTAATATCAGTTTTTCTGATTTCCTTCCTGTTCTTTATGAGAATAATTTAATATTGAATTTATGATGATGAATGAATTCCTGTTCATCTTGTGCATCATGCTGATTGCATTTTTTTATTCCTCTGTTGGTCATGGAGGAGCCAGCGGTTATCTGGCACTCATGGCTATCTTCGGTTTTGAACCTCAGATGATGCGGGCCTCAGCTCTCATTCTGAACCTTTTTGTGGCTGGAATTGCTTTTTATTCTTATTACAAGGATGGTTTTTTCAAATGGAAGATATTGCTGCCCTTCCTGATAACATCTATGCCCGCCGCCTACCTGGGTGCCAGGATACATCTCGACCCGGGAATATACAAGATCATACTTGGTATATTTCTTCTCATAGCAGTGGTTCGCATGTTATTCTTGAAGGGAACAGGGCTTGAAAAAATTAAAGAGCCTCCACTTATACTGGCAATGTCTATTGGATTGGTCCTGGGTTTACTTTCAGGGATGATTGGGATAGGAGGAGGAATTATACTGACACCTATTTTATTATTACTCCGTTACGCGAATATAAAAGAAGCCGCCGCCGCCTCGGCGCTTTTCATTTTTCTGAATTCTTCAACGGGCCTTATCGGGGTTTATCAAACCGGTTTCCAGCTTGAACACGGATTTGTACTTTGGATACTGGGAGCTTTCTTTGCTGGTTTTCTGGGTTCTTATACCGGAAGCCGCAAATTATCGACAGTGAATTTGCAATATGTCCTGGCAGTTGTACTTTTACTTGCCAGTGCCAAATTATTTTTATTTTAGAAGATGATAAAGAAAGAACGATTTCTCATTATTGTAGGTACCAACAGGAATGCCGGAAAAACTACTTTCGGATGTTCCCTGATCGCTCAGCATTCAGCAAGTCATTTGATAACAGGTATTAAGATTTCACCTCATTTTCACCCTCTTGAAAAAGATGATAAAATTATTGAGAAGACATCAGGATATGTCATAGTGGAAGAAACTAAAAAGGGAAGCGGAAAAGACAGTTCGAGAATGCTGGATGCCGGAGCCGGGAAGGTTTTTTATATACAGGTATGGGATGA
Source organism: uncultured Bacteroidales bacterium (assembly GCA_963787195.1). Classification (GTDB taxonomy): domain Bacteria; phylum Bacteroidota; class Bacteroidia; order Bacteroidales; family JAGOPY01; genus CAWBCI01. Next base: position 30,521 of record CAWBCI010000011.1, on the reverse strand, counting down.
AAACCTGGAAAATGCAATGAAAGCCCTCATGCCCTACATCGACCCGCAATCATTTGTCATCATCGAATCAGGCTGGGCCAGGACTATCTTTCAACCGGGTGTTTTTCTGATCCTCAACCGAAAAGATGATCCCATTACTAAAACCAGCATTGAGGCATACAAATCCAAAGCTGATCTATGGATTAATTTTGACGGGCATAATTTTGATTTTGATCCCGCCCTGATAATTCCGACTGATGAAGGCTGGAAAATCCTGAAAAAATAACTATTCTATTTCCAAACCGGCAGGACACATTTTGGACTTCTCTCCTGTATCAACTTTTTAAAGTTATCCAGTCCTCTGAGCATGACTTCTGAATTTTCCTTGTGGCAGGTCAGGCAGGCCCCCACGGTTAGAATTTTCTTTTGCTCTTCAATATTGAATGGCCTCATGTGATATCTCGTAGCACTTATTCCGCTCCTTTCCTGCAAAAATCCGGTCCAAGCATCCTGTGGCAAGCCATCATGTTTATCGGGACCAAACTTTGGGATAAAAATCCATTTTCCGGCATTTCCGTTGATTTCATACTTAAGCGTTCCCTCCCCAAAGCCTAAAGCAAAAGGATCATTATGGCAGGAAGTGCATGACCTGCCTTTAGCCTGTGTAGTATGGCCGGAAGCCGGCGCATACAGGCGGTGGAAAAGTTCTCCCTTGCCCTTTTCGTAAGAGCCCAGGTCAACAGTGAGTACCATTCCGGGCATGAAAGTGGAGATTTCTGATTTGCCTTCAATACTGTCATCACTTTCGATAATACCCAAAGCAGGAGGCCCTTGCATGAATTTTCCTATAAATTCGACCCATTCCCCCCTGACTTTTTTCCTTTCCAGCAAATCATAAGCTTCAATATTCTTATCATAAGTATTATGGCATCCTATACAACGCGGAACCCATCCTGTATGACAGGTACCACAACTCATGCGATCATGGGCATCACCTCTTGTACAAATCTCTGCCGGTGGCTTAACCAGCATTTCCTCTCCGCTTATTTTGGATATCATGCTGATCATTCCATTCGAATCAAGAAGTGTATTTACCAGTGGCATATTTTTCTTTTCAGTATTAACAAATCGCCTTCCAGTAAATTTAAAATTCCTGATTCTCAATATCTTTCTCGTCTCCATGTCAAGATCATCATAGCCTGTAGAATTGACAGGTCCATGGGTATGACAATCCTGGCATTGTATCCTCACTGCCTGCTCTTTATGGGCATAAGCCCTTCCATCCCCCATAACTTCGTAGGAAGCATGACAGTCGATGCATAGCATTCCTTTCTGATGATGTATATCGGACTTAATAAACTTAAAAACCCGCCCATCCCCCAATATTCTGAAATTGGTATCAGTAAGTACCGAATCAGCATCGAGCAATGTTTCATGCCAGCCTTCATATGCAGTGGAAATTCTTCCTGAGCGGTTATGACAACTAAAGCAATGTTCATTGCTGATATTCAAATCCAGGGAAGGATGAAAGCGGACAAGCGCCGTGTCCCCCTCTTGCCGGTGTTTGTATTTGACCAGAGCATGCTTCGCATCCTTTCCATAGTTCAGATGACAGGCCAGGCATCCTCCGCCCCTGAACAGCTCCGAAACCGGTCCGAGTGTATCTTTCATATTGCCCAGGTGGCAAACTGCACAAAGATCTCTAAGGTGCTCATCCGCAGCAGAATGGCCTATATCATTAATTCCAGTCTTCCCGTTTAATGAATTGCTTTCTCCGAAAACAAAACGGTCGACACTGACTATACCGGTCATATTAGCCATCAGACTGCCCGGAACCCGGGAAGCAATTTCGGGATGACAGGCAGCCGTTCCGCATGAACGCTCTGCACTGACAAGATTTCCCGGAATCAGGACCATACCGTGATGGGCCTGATTTTCATCAAGAGTAAAAGGATCTCCGCCATGACATATAAAACAGCCTAAAATAGCCGGATCATGGGAGGCTGAAAATCCGCTGACTTTTTGGTGACACATCAGGCAGCCTTCTCCCCTGCCCATGATCACCGGAATATTATCTGTTTCTGCTTTGAATTTTCCGGTTCCTACAACTCCTTTTAAAGTCAGACCAGTTTTCACCACAGCCCCTTTTTGCCAGGGATATTGCCAGCTCCAGTTTTCGCCCCTGAAAAAGAAGCCAATGATACTTAAGCCAATATACACGATGGCAAAAAACAGAAGCATTGATTTAATCCATATTTTCAAATTGGGACCGGCTTTCCGTGTAAAATATATTAATAAGAGCACTATAAAAAAGAAAGCCATAACAATCAGCGGTTTACTGGTCCAGTGCAGCATCTCCTGCATACCCACAAAATACCAGGGACCTTTTAGTACAGTGTCCTGCAAATCATTAAAAGGCGCCCGCACAAAGAACGAAGCCAGACTAATATATAAGAGGGCATATATAAAGGTGCGTGCGGAAGGCCAGATATCCCTTACATGTTCATAGATGATGATAAACAGAATAATTGTTGCAGTAGCAATGTGGTGAACATAAATAAGCTGCAGATTCGATTCCGGTCCGATAAAAACCCTCTGCAGAAAACTCCCGGCATATGGAATAATCCCCACCAGGCTGGTAATGATTCGGAAAGCCTGGGTACTGTCAGCGTCTGCCTTCAGAATAAAGCCCGAGATCATGACATATACTACAACGATCAGTGAAAAGCTTAATCTGAACCACAATCCATTCCGCACGTAGTCTTCAGCTGATCTCTTGAAAACATCATACAAATGAAATAGTATAAAAATCAGAAAAGACTGGGCGCTCCAATAATGTACATTCCTGACAAAGTCGGCATAGGGATTGACGATCAAAAAGCGGGAAATGGAAAGATAGGGTTCATTCACGTTAAAAACAACTGCCAGCAATACCCCCGACAGGGCACAGATCAGGAAAGATGCCGTGGCAATCCATCCATAAGTGCCGATATACAGGCTCCGTTTTATTTGCTGATAAGTATTTTTCATTTAAACTGCCTGGATAATCAGTTGATCTGTTGTTTTATCGATGCTAAATTGCATTTCCTTCAGGGGAATTGCAGCCGGACCTTTGAGCACATCCCCGGTGAAAGGACTAAAATGGCTGCCATGGCAGGGACAAACCAATTGCCCTCCTTCTTCTTTGTTAATCAGGCAGCCCAGATGAGTGCAACGGGCAGAAAAGACCTTTAAGTTGTCATTCGTCCTGCTGATTATATATGATCCGGCAAAGGTTATTCCTTCGGGTAAATTACTGCTTATTTTAAAAGGTTCCGACTTGATGGCGTATAGTTTTTGCCTGCTGATCATTCCACTCCATAACCATGCAAAAGGAAGGAACAAAAGGGCCCACAATAGTTTTATAAATTGTTTTCTATCTATTTTCATCCATCTTATAATAAAAATCAAACTCTTCTTTTAAAGGCCGAAACTAATAATATATTCAGTTCAGCTTAAATAGAATGATCACAATTTAATGTCTTTGATCATATCTTTTTTTAATGCCAGACACTTTATATATATGACCACATACGATAAAAATATATTAATTTGATTTCCTGACACTTAAAAAATATTCTCAAAATTTATAGATAGTCTAAATAAGAGATTATATTTCTGTGTATCTGATAATTACAAATACATCAAAATATGGTGCTTTATAGATGTCTGTGTAAACACCTGAAATTCTTCATCTTATAATAATCATTTATAACAATGGCTTTAAATATAACTCACAATTAATTCATATTTTTGCGCTGTTACAAAAATAACAGAAGATTGCAAATAATCAGAACATTTCGATAGTTCCTCTGAATTAAGTGAAAGAAAAAATGAAAACCAGACGAGATTTCATAAAAATTAGCGCTCTTGGACTTGGTGCCACTGCATTGGCAGCAAGTTCAGCCCGTTGGGTCCTGGGAGCACCTTCCGGAGAAGCAGCTGCGGCTTCCGGTCCTGCTATCAATGCTTTAAAGAGATTTCCAACATATTGTGAAGTATGTTTCTGGAAATGTGCAGGCTGGACTTACCTAGATGAGGAAGGCAAAATCCAGAAAATCATTGGGAATCCCGAAGATCCCCATTCCAACGGCCGTCTTTGCCCAAGGGGAACCGGTGGGGTTGGAATGTACAATGATAAAGATCGGTTAAAAACCCCTTTGATCCGGGTTACGGAGAATGGTAAACAGACCTACCGTAAAGCAAGCTGGGATGAAGCGCTGGATCTGGTGGCATCCAAAATGAAAGAAATTTCTGAAAAGTATGGTCCTGAAGCTATGGGCCTGTTTAACCATGGTTCTTCCGAACATTATTTCCATAACCTTGTGAGCGCATTTGGTTCCGGCAATATAACTGCCCCTTCCTATGCACAATGCCGTGGACCCCGTGAAGTCGGTTTTACCGCAACTTTCGGCTCCGGTATCGGTAGTCCTGAACCGACCGATATCAGGGATACCTCCTGTCTAGTGCTGATCGGCTCCCATATCGGGGAAAACATGCATAACAACCAGATCCAGGAAATGTCGGATGCCATTGATAAACACGCAACTATTATTACGGTTGATCCAAGATTATCAACGGCTGCAAGTAAATCAAAATACTGGTTGCCTATCAAACCCTCAACTGATCTGGCTCTTCTGATGGCATGGATACATGTCCTTATAAATGAAGGCTGGTATAATAAAGCCTATGTGGAAAAATACACCTATGGGCTTGATTTGTTGAAGGAACATGTTAAGGATATGACTCCGGAATGGGCTTATGGCATAACCACGATCAAACCGGACATTATCATCAAGACTGCCAAGGAAATGGCTGATGCAGCTCCCGCAGTGATAGTTCATCCGGGGCGTCATGTAACCTGGTATGGTGATGACACACAACGTTCACGGGCTATAGCAATTCTGAATGCATTACTGGGTTCATGGGGTAAGCGTGGCGGTTTCTATTTCAAGGAAAGCGCAACACTTCCGCCACATCCACAACCTCCTTACCCAGTACCAAAATGGTCATGGCGTCAGGCTCTCAAAGGAAAATATCCCCTTGCAGCATTATCGGTCTCCAATGGCCTGGTTGATTCATCCATTCCATCGGAGGGGGATGATGAATACAGGGTACACGGCTGGATAGTAACCGGCACGAATTTACCGATGACATTGCCTCAGAAGGATCAATTCCTGAAAGCTGTGAATGCTTTGGATTTCATTGCTGTAGTTGACACCATGCCTACTGAAATTACCGGATATGCCGATGTGGTTCTTCCCGAATGTACTTATCTTGAAAGATATGATACCATTAGGACATCTCCACACAGGGTTCCTAATATCGCGCTTCGAATGCCTGCTGTTGAGCCTTCATACGAAACCAAGCCAGCCTGGTGGATTGCAAAACAAATAGGTGAGAGACTGGGCCTTCATGAATATTTTAATTATGATGATTTTAAAGAAGTACTGGAATGGCAGCTTAATCAGATTGGATCTTCACTGGAAGAAATGGAGCGACTTGGCGTAAAAAAATTCGAACGTAAGAGTGGACCTCTCTACCTGGCGGATGGACAGGATTATCAATTCCCCACTAATACAGGTAAGATCGAGTTATATTCAACCGAACTCGCTGCTGCCGGATTTGATCCCATTCCGGTATACACTCCGCATCCGGAACCTCCGAGTGGTTATTACCGCCTTATCTATGGCAGGGCTCCCATGCATACTTTCAGCCGGACAGCCAATAATCCGAATCTGACTGACCTGATGAAAGAAAATCTGGTCTGGATCAATCCAAGGGTAGCAAAACTCTGGAATCTGAAGAAGGATCAGAAAGTTTGGCTCAAGAACCAGGATGGGGTCATATCAAGTTTCCCTATCAAAGTGAGGGTAACCGAACGCATCCGCTGGGATTCGGTCTATATGGTCCACGGCTTTGGCCATTCTGACAAGAAGCTTAGCCGGGCTTATGGAAAAGGGGCTAGTGATTCAGAATTAATAACAAGTGTAAAAATAGATCCCATAATGGGTGGAACCGGAATGCGTGGAAATTTCATCACTTTCCTCACATCGGATCCCGGAAAGGAGGTTAATCAATGAGATACGCGATGGCAATAGACACCAAAAAGTGTGTCGGATGCAGTGATTGTGTGGTTGCTTGCCAAACCGAAAATAATGTCCCGATAGGTTTTTGCCGTGATTGGGTCACCGAAACAGTTGACGGAAGTTATCCCAATGTGGAAATTGAATTGCGCTCGGAAAGGTGCAATCATTGCGAGAACGCGCCTTGTGTGAGGTGCTGCCCTACCGGAGCAAGTCATTTCGAAGATGGTGGTATAGTGCTGGTAACTCATGATAAGTGCATTGGATGCGGTGCATGCATAGAATCATGCCCCTACGAAGCCCGCTATTCCCACCCGGATGGATATGTTGACAAATGTACTTTTTGCATACACCGTGTCAGGAAAGGTGAAAAACCAGCTTGTGTAGCTGTTTGCCCGACCAAATGCATGTATTTCGGCGATTTGGATGACCCCTATTCAGATGTCACCAATGTGCTGAAAAACAGGAAATATAAGGAACTGGCCACAGAGGCCGGAACCAATCCCCAGATCTATTATCTCATTTGATAAAAATGTGTAAATCCATATAATTATGAAAGAAGAAATTTTCGTAAGCGGCAGAAATCTTCCAAATATTGACCCTTACCTGAATATATGGCACTGGCAAATCCCCCTTTACCTGTTTTTAGGCGGACTTGCAGCCGGTATATTGTTTTTTGCAGGACTTTACACGATTCTGGGAAAGGAAAAGGAAATGCCAACCACAGTAAAATGGGCGACTTTTATTGTCCCAATAGCCTTGGTCCTTGGACTTCTGGCTCTTTTTGTTGACCTGAAACACAATCTTTATTTCTGGCGACTCTATACCATCGTCAGGTTTACCTCGCCCATGTCATGGGGCGCCTGGGTATTGATGTTCATCACTCCTTTGAGCATAATCTGGGTGGCGAGTTATATCAAGGAAATTATTCCGGGTTGGAACTGGAGGTTCAATTTTCTGGAAGTCTTTGAAAAATGGGTCATCACCTACCGGAAAGGCATCGCCTGGGTGATGATCATCCTTGCAGTTATCCTGGGTATCTATACCGGAATACTGCTTTCAGCCTTCAACGCTCGTCCATTATGGAATACATCCATACTCGGGCCACTGTTTCTCGTATCCGGGATGTCGACAGGTGCTGCGGCTATCATGTGGATGTCAAAAAGCCATTATGAAAGAAAGATAATGAGCCGTATTGACCTCATATTGATTGGTATAGAATTGTTCTTTATCACCCATATGCTCATGGGATTCATTGCCGGGCCGAGTGTGCAAATTGCGGCGGCTCATTTATTCCTTGGCGGGCCCTTCACCATTTCATTCTGGGTCTTTGTTATTTTCCTGGGCTTATTGTTCCCTGCTGCACTCGAAATACTCGAACTGCTCGGATATAAGGTACCTGTTGCGATCCCGGCATTGCTCATTCTGATGGGCGGACTGGTGTTCCGGTTTATTATGGTAGAAGCCGGACAGATCACCCGTTATCTATATTAATAATATTAACCGTAAAATATAAACATCATGAAAGAATCAGGAAACGGCCAGGGAACATGGTACCTGAACCCATACTTTGGAGGGGTTTTGCTTGGTCTCGTTTTGTTATTGACCTTCTTCATAACCGGAAGAGGACTGGGAGCCAGCGGTGCCGCAAAAAGCACTGTGGTGAGCGCTGTTCATTCCATTTCACCACAATTTGCTGAAGACTCACCTTATTACAGCAAATTTCTAAGTGATGATGCTCATCCACTAAATAACTGGCTGGTTTTTGAAGTTGTCGGGATGTTCGCCGGAGCTTTTCTCTCAGGTACATTATTCAGACGCCTTAAATTTAAAGTTGAACACTCTCCAAAAATTAGCTCCAAACGCAGGCTGGTTTTTGCGCTCTTCGGAGGATTATTCTTCGGCTTTGGTTCACAATTGGCCCGTGGTTGCACCAGTGGCGCGGCATTGAGTGGAATGGCCGTACTCTCGGCCTCCGGATTTATTACCATGATGGCAATATTCGGATCTGCCTATTTATTCTCATGGATCTTTAAAAAGAATTGGATTTAATTCATTAAAAACTAAAAACATGTTAGGACCACTAATACCTCAGGGAATAATACCGGCAGAATGGAGTCACGTTATAGCATTGCTGCTTGGTATGGCTTTTGGATTCGTGCTGGAAGCATCAGGTTTTTCATCCTCCAGAAGGATCATGGGTACCTTTTTTGGCTATGATTTCGTAGTGCTCAGGGTCTTCTTCACTGCCGCCATCACAGCTGTAGTCGGTTTATTATATTTTGATTACCTGGGCTGGGCAGACTTTTCAATGATGTTTATAATCCCGACTTATCTGACTTCTGCCATTATTGGAGGAATAATTATGGGATTGGGATTTGCCTTTGGAGGCTATTGTCCCGGCACCAGTTATTGTGCGGTAGCTATAGGGAAAATCGATGCTATAGTTTACTCTATTGGTTTGTTTGCCGGAATTTTTCTGTTTTCCGAATTCTTTCCGGTTTTGGAAAAAATTTATTACGGAAATGACCTGGGAAATCTCAGGATATACTCCCTGCTCGGGCTCTCGGCACAAATGTTTACATTCCTGCTGATCCTCGCAGCCATAGGCATGTTTGTCCTGGCCATGTTCGTTCAAAGAAAAGTTAAAAAAGTTGAATATTAACATTCATATATTATGAGCAGAAGATATATCATACTGGCATCGGCGTTGATACTAATCGGGCTGGTGCTGGTTTTCCTTCCAATGAAGCAAAGTTCAAAGGAACAAGACCCTAAAGACCTTCTGGTCTCCATTGTTGATCCTTCAAGGTTTCTGACAACTGACCTGGTCACTTCCAGGATCATTGATCAGGACCCTTCCTTCATACTTGTGGATGTCAGGCCCACTGCAGAATTTGAAAGTTACGCTCTGCCCGGAGCTTTGAATATTCCCCTGGATTCCATCCTGAATCCGGAATATAATGATCTTTTACATTCTACCGTTCAGGATATTGTTTTCTATTCTAATTCCGATATAATCTCTGACCAGGCATGGATTATCAGTAAAAGGTTGCTATGTAAAAACACCTTCGTTATGAAAGGTGGCTTAAATCATTGGTTTAAAACGATTATGCTGGCTGAACCTCCTGTTCAGACCGATCCATCCCAGGATGAAGATCTTTATCTTTTCAGAAAGGCCGCATGCCAGTATTTCGGCGGAGGCAATAAAATTGAAACCCCTTCAGTGGAAGCTGAAGCAATACAAATCATTCCGAAGAAAAAGAAAAAAGTAGTTGAAGGAGGTTGCTGAAATTAACTCTTAAGAAATAGCTATCATGAAGGAATTAAACAGAACAAACAGGTTGACATTTGCAACAGTGCTGATCATAGTAGTTTTTATTATTGGCTTTCTCAGCTTGAGAACACCCTCGGTTATTTATACGGTCACTCCTGCTCAAATGATCTCCCAGATTGAAGAAAACAGCGGACAGGTACATCCTGAAGATATGGCTGCTGTGATTGCAGACAAAGATCCCAACTACGTTTTTGTGGATATCAGAAATCCATATGAATTCCAGAAAGGTCATATTAGTTCAGCCCGGAATATTCCGGTTACTGATATACTAGATGAAGACATTCTTTCTTACTTCAAAGGACTGCAGAACGATTCCATACAGGTAGTCCTCTATGGTGCCGATCAGTTGGAGGCAGATGGCCCCTGGATGCTCCTGAGGCAGACTGGCTTATCTAATGTGAATATATTGCTGGGCGGATACAATTACTATAAGAGTGGACCGCTGGATATTTATCAGATGCCTGAAATACCAGCTTACCAGGTGGAGAAACCCGCCTATGATTTTGCGGCCAAAATAAAAGAGATGGGTAATAATCCCGACGCCGGAAAGAAAAAACCTAAATCTGCTCAACCTGAAATTATTATGCCGGTTAAAAAGACGCGTAAAGTTGAAGGAGGGTGTTAGTTCCTAACTGACTTATCCCTGAATTAACCCTTTTCACTGATCCTTGTGAGGAGTTCAGGATTGATTATCTCAATTTTTTTACCATCCGAGTTGATCACTTTGGTCTCTGTTAGTTCTTTAATTGAACGGGATACGCTTTCCCTGGTGGCTCCAATCAATGCCGCAAGATCATTCCTGGAAAGTGATAACTGAAATGAATTTGATTTATAAATCTCGTTTGAAAAATGAAGCAGGGCATCTGCCAGACGACCATTCACCTGCTTCTGTGAAAGATTAACAAATCTTTGAAAATACGCCATCTCATCATCACATAAACAAACAATCACTTCGAAGGCAAAAGAAGCATTTCGGCTTATTAAGTGCTTGAATGATTGAAGGTCAATATAACAGATACAGGTTGGTTCAATAGCGGTAGCCGAATACCGCTGTACTTTTTGTGAAGATAAAGTCTGCAGTCCGATATAGGTCCCCTGAGTAGCAATTTTCAATATCTGATCATGGCCACTTGGCCCCATCATATGAACTTTTACCAGCCCTGATTTAATATATGCTATATGGGAGGCGGGATTCCCTTCACGGATAATGATTTCACCCTTAGCTACCCTTACCTCCGCACAGTTCTCATTTAGGATTTCCAGTTCATCCATATTCAGAGTTCCGACAGCTTTGGATTTGATCAGACAATTGCTACAAACTTCCCTTTTCATAAAAAAACTATTATTAGATTATTTGATATTTGTCACATTCCTCTTTATCATTTTTTACATAAAATAATCTGATGTATCACATATTAATGACGTATATGTCATATAGATGTTTGATATTATCATTTCCTTAAGGATTAACTTTACAAGAAGAATTATATAAATATAATCAATTATGAGAAATGTATTAGCAAATCTAGCCTTATTATCTGGTGGGATAGGATTTATTGCCTTTCTTGCGCTTATTCTAAGTGGATTTTTAAGTTGTTGCAGCGGACTGGACAGCATATTTTATGAACGGCTGGTAATAATAATTCTACTCGTATCAGTAATTTTTTTCGGACTTTGTATGTATAATAATTGCTGTATAAAAAACTCTAAAAATAGCCGGTAATTATCGCAAGTCATTCAAATTTTGCTTTTTAACACTAAATTCGTTTATCGAATTTAATTCTAACTTAATCCATCCCCAATAGAAATTAAAGTTTGGATCTGTTTTCTTAATTATAAATCACTAATATCATTTAAACAAGCAAATGCCCGGTTATTAAAGGATATTTTAACTTTTTGGCATGCCTTCAAATCATTTGACAGAATGCCTAAAATATTAATTATAAGGACTACTCAATAGAGCAGTTCTTTTTTTTTAATTTTGGGCTTGAATAAAAGTGATGGCAGAAACAGTTACAAATAAAAAGAAGGCCAGCAAGAGTCCCGAAAAGGAAATGAGCTTTTGGGAGCATTTGGAGGAATTACGATGGCATTTGGTCAGATCAATTATCGTCATTGTGATCCTGTCAGTAGTAGCTTTCCTGAACCGGCATATTATTTTTGACCAGATTATTCTGGCGCCGAAAAATTCCGATTTCCTTACCAATCGCCTTTTATGTAAACTTTCAGACCTGGTTCATGTAAAAAGTCTTTGCCTTGACAATGTAAATCTGGAAATCATCAATATCAATATGTCAGGGCAATTCCTGACCCATATGTATGTTTCAATCGTTGCTGCTATAATTGCGGCCTTTCCTTACCTGCTCTGGGAAATATGGCGATTTATCCAGCCTGCCCTTCTTCCTAATGAGAAAAAATATTCTAAAGGTGCCGTGTCTGTCAGCTCCTTATTATTTATGATCGGTGTGCTTTTCAGTTATTACCTGATTGTACCGCTTACTATAAATTTTTTCGGAACTTACCAGGTAAGTGAGAGCGTTCAAAATACTATTTCCCTGAGCTCCTACATTAGTACTGTGGTGAGCGTGACTATTTCTGTCGGAGTTGTTTTTGAGCTTCCTATCCTGGTATATTTTCTGACTAAAGTGGGGATAATTACACCCAACTTTATGAAAAAGAACCGTAAATATATGGTGGTCATCTTACTGACTGTTTCGGCGATTATCACACCCCCGGATATCTTCAGTCAGATTTTGGTTTGTATACCGTTGATGCTACTTTATGAATTCAGCCTCTTGGTTTCAAGACGGGTTTATCAAAGGAAATTAAAAGAGGAAAAGCTGGCAGGCTGATTAATGCATATCATAAAATATAATATCCTCCAAAAAAGAAATTACTAAGGGGAATCAGGAGGATATAAAATTTTTCACCAATTTATAAAAAACCACCGGAGCATCGGCATGAACCCAATGGGTCCCTTCAGGAATTGTTTTTATCTGAGATAAGGGGAAACTGGATTTAATGGCAGGATAATCCTGTTCAGTAATATAATCCGATTTTCCACCCTTTATAAATAAGGAAGGTCCTTCATATCGGCCGGAATAGAAAACACCATCATACATTGAATCCAGATTATCACCTATCGCCTGCAAGTTCAACCTCCAGCCCAACTGATCCCTATCTTTCCAATAAAGATTTTTAAGCAGGAACTGCCTGAGTCTTTCATCAGGGACCTTCGCTAAAAGCTGCTTATCAACTTCCTGCCTGCTGGAAATTGTCTCCAGGTTTACGGACAGCATGGCATCGATCAGATCACGGTGATAATTAGACCTGTTATAGGATCGGAGACTTGTATCAACCACTACCAACTTTTTAACCTTATCCGGATTTTCGAGCGTATAACGCATGACAACTTTGCCACCCATAGAATGCCCCATAAGTAATGGCTGGCTGATCGAATGCTTATCTATAAATTCAGCCAGGTCATCGCTTAAGGCATAATAATTAAAGGCTGGATTTTGCGGAGATTGTCCATGATTCCTTTGATCCGGAATAAACACCTTGTAGCCTTCTTCGGATATCCTTCTGGCAAAGCTCACCCAGTTATCTGAAATCCCCAATAAACCGTGAAGTATGATTATTACCGGGCCTTGTCCGTATTCCCTGTAGAAAAGTTCCATATTATAGATATCTTCGGGTAAAGGAATAACACTTATAGATGATCTGTTCGGAGCTGCCTTAAATATAGTTGTATAGAGTTCTCAAGTCCTAAATATAGTGCGTCACTAATAAGAGCATGACCGATTGAGACTTCCTGCAAACCTTTAATATTCCGGGCAAAAAATGCCAGGTTATCAAGGTTCAGATCATGCCCTGCATTCAGACCCAGGCCAACAGAACCTGCCACCATGGCTGCATCAACAAATGCTTTAATTGCCAAATGTTTATCCTGCACAAAACCGGATGCATAAGACTCTGTATATAACTCCACCCTGTCAGTCCCCGTCCTGGCAGCATTTTCTATCATCTTCTGATCGGTTTCTATAAAAATGGAAGTCCGGATACCATTGAGGTGAAATTCCTGTATGATTTCGGTAAGAAAAGCCTGATTTATAATAGTGTCCCAACCAGCGTTAGAAGTCAGGGCATCCGGAGCATCCGGGACGAGAGTAACCTGCTCGGGTTTCACTTCGAGTACCAGATCGATAAATGACTTCACCGGGTTTCCCTCAATATTAAACTCAGTTTTTACCACAGGTCTGAGATCCCTCACATCCTGATAACGGATATGTCTTTCATCAGGTCTTGGATGCACGGTGATACCCTGTGCACCGAAACGCTGGCAATCTATTGCTGCTTTTACAACATCCGGAATATTGCCGCCACGGGCATTCCGCAAAGTTGCTATTTTATTGATATTTACACTTAGATTAGTCATGTCTCAATGGTTTCTGTATAGAGATAATTATTTAAACAAATCTACAAAATTAATCCGCTTATCGCTTTACATATTCTGATCGGTTCTATATCAAGGGATTCGAATTAAGAGCGTTTTATCCTTATCTTCATGTCCCGAAAATGTAAATTATGAGAGCATTGATTCAAAGAGTAAGCAAGTCTTCAGTAAATATCAGTCAAAGAAAAAAATCTGCAATCGGGAAAGGGCTGTTGATTCTGCTGGGTATAGAAGAAGCAGACAGCTTTGAGGACATTGAATGGCTCTGCGGCAAAATAGCCAGGTTAAGGATATTTGATGATGATCAGGGGGTCATGAACCGTTCAGTTGTTGAAATTGACGGAGATATTTTGGTAGTCAGCCAGTTTACTTTACATGCCAGTACAAAGAAAGGAAACCGGCCATCATACATACGGGCCGCCCGTCCGGAAACTGCAATACCGCTTTATGAGGGCTTCATCCGGCAAATGCAGCTGGACTTAGGAAAACCTGTATATACAGGTGAATTCGGGGCTATGATGGAAGTTGAACTCGTAAATGATGGTCCTGTCACTATCATGATAGACTCAAAAAACAGGGAATAAGGTCAGGGGATTTCAATTTCATCCTTCAAAGAAATTAAAACTTATATCCCTTAATATATCGGGATGAAGACTTAATTGTACCGGACAGGTTAAAGCTGAATGCCGGATTATTTCCTTTTGCTTTTCAGAGTACAGGATCTCAGGGAAATCAAATACTATTTTCAATTCCCCTATTCTGCGTGGATTTGATGCCATGATTTTAGTAATGCCCACTTGGGTCCCGTCTATACTGAATCCATGAGTCCGGGCTGAAATTCCCATTATTGTAAGCATGCAACTTCCCCAGGCAGTTGCAACCAGATCGGTAGGAGAAAAATATGCACCTTTGCCCTGGTTATCCGGAGGTGCATCAGTATATAATATCTCTCCTGAACGAATGTGCAAAGCTTTCGTGCGAAGCTCTCCAATATAAACAGTTTTAGCAATTTCCATAGTATGACTAATATTAAGACTGAAATTACAAAAAAAGCCTTCCGCATTGCTGCGAAAGGCTAAAAACCAAATTAATTAATCGAAAAAAATTACTTTTTATCAGGGCTATTTTTTTTACACTCTGCAGCAGCAGCTTTTGAACAGCAAGCATCACCACTTTTATGGCAGCATGATCCTGTTGTTGAAGTGCAGGCAGATTTATCACTGACCGCAGTTGCTTCAGCACTTTTTGAAGTGCTTTTGGTCTCAGTAGTTTTTGTATCCTTTTTCTGAACATCCTTCTTCGCATTTTTATCCTGTACTATTTTAACAGTCACATATTTAGAAGAAGCTGACACGTCCTGAATGCTTAATACTCCAAACATTACAAACGCAGAGAGGCCGAGGAGCAATACTAATTTTTTCATAAATTTGAGGTGTTAACAGTTAATAATTCTTAAGCAAAAATCTAAGTACAAATATAATTATATACATTTACCATGCTTGTTAAAAGGCTGTTAATTACTGTTAATTATTTGTTAATTCCCAAATAAGCTGAAATCGTCGTTAATTTGCGCTTATGAAGAAAAAGTTTTTTTATATCATATTGATCATTAATGCTATCGCTCTTCTGGGAGTTATACTCACGCAGTTTTATTGGGTCAAGGAAGCTTATAATTTACAGGAAAAACAAATAGAAAACAGCGTCCGTCTCGTAATGAAAGGGGTTAGCTCACAAATGCTAAATTTTCAATCTGTCAAACTGAGAAATATCAGGCATCAGGATTCCTTGCAGATTGATCCTCCTAAGCCAAGGGTACAGGACATTGATCCCAGTTTGCTGTCCTTTAAACTCAAGGAAGAAATATCAAGCCTTCAACTCAATTTAAGTTATGAGTACGGCATAGTGGACCATTTAGATGAACGTATAATCCTGGGGCAGCATGAAAAATACACGAAGGAATTATTTACCAAGGCCATAGAGATTCCCATGGTCGGATTTGAAGATCCGGGCAGGTATACATTAGCAGTTTATTTCCCCAGGCAGATGGGAGCCATTCTCCATCGAATGCTGGATTGGCTTTTCCTTTCCATCCTCTTTTCAGTCGTCCTTATCATCAGTTTTTCCCTGACTATCTATTTCTTTCAAAAACAAAAGAAACTAAATGAAATGAAGTCGGATTTCATCAATAATATGACCCATGAATTCAAGACTCCGATTTCAGTTATCTCTCTGGCAAGTGAGTTGCTCCTGAAGCCTAATATTAACGAAGATCCCCTGAAAGCCCTGAAATATGCACGAATTATCTATGATGAAAACGCGCGCATGAAATCACAGGTAGAGCAGATATTAAAGGTTTCAAAGCTTGAAAAGGGAGAAATTGAACTGAACAAAGAAAAGACTGATGTAAACAAACTGATCCTTCGCATAGTCGCCAACTTCGAACTTGCAATCAGGGACAGGGAAGGCATAATTCAAACAGATCTGAAAGCAAGCAAAAGTGAGATCCATGCCGATTATTTTCACCTGACAAATATAATTAGCAACCTTTTGGATAATGCCAATAAATATTCTCCCAATTCTCCTAATATCCTCATAAGTACAAAAAATATTGAAAAAGGTATTCTAATTTCAGTCGAAGATCATGGCATAGGTATCAGTCCACAAAATCAAAAAAATATATTTATGAATTTGTTCCGTGTACCTACTGGTAACGTTCATGATGTCAGAGGTTTTGGCATAGGTTTGTACTATGTCAAGACCTATGTGGAGGCCCATGATGGAAGAATAAATTTGGAGAGTGAGTTAGCTAAGGGAAGTAGATTTAATGTATATTTACCTTTTGGAAACAAACCTGTACTAGAAAATGAAGAAGAACCAAGCTAAACCGTCTATATTACTGGTGGAAGATGATACGAATCTTTCGTTGGTATTGCAAGACTATCTCGAGATGCTGAACTATGATATTAAGCTCAGCAGGGATGGGGTTCAGGGTTTGAAAGAATTTCAAAACAAGCGGTTCAACCTTTGCATTCTGGATATAATGCTCCCATTGAAAGATGGATTTACATTAGCAGAGGATATCCGTAAAATCAATCCTGATACTCCGATAATTTTTCTCACTGCCAAATCGATGAAAGAAGACCGGATCAAAGGTTTCCGGTTAGGGTGTGATGATTATATTACAAAACCCTTTTCAACCGAGGAGTTAAGTTTACGGATCCAGGCGATTCTTAAAAGATGCATGATTCCCCTTAATGGTGTTGAAAAGGAGGAACATCTGGTTCATGAAATCGGGCATTATACATTTGACTCAAAAAACATGATTCTCAAAACCGGATCGAATGAGAAAAATCTTACCCGAAAAGAAACAGCCTTACTCAAATTATTGTGTGAGCATGAAAACCAATTACTTACACGAGAACATGCCTTAAAAACAGTCTGGGGTGATGACGATTATTTCATCGGCCGGAGCATGGATGTTTTCATTGCTAAATTGAGAAAATATCTTCACGAAGATCCTACTATCCATATCACAAATGTTCATGGCATGGGTTTCCGTCTTGAAATTAAAAATTCCAGGTAATTCCTAAACTTGGCATAAACGGTAATTGATAAACGATTTCACCGCTAATCCTGTCACGGTAAAATACATTTTTCCGGTCGTATACATTTATGAAACTCAGATCAACAGATATTCTGGAATTCTCACTAAGCATAAATTTTTTCTGGAAGTTAAGATCAAGTCGATGATATGTTGGTAAGCGGCCTCCATTCAGGTCCCCATAGACTATCCCGAGAGTGCCGTTCGCTGTCGTGTAATCAGAATATATTCCCCCTGAAAAATCGAGCTTTTCATAATCTCCCTGAGTTTGTGTAAAGGGAAAACCTGAACCAAAATTCCAGCGGGCGCTAATTTCCCATGTACGGGTTTCTCCAAAACGATAGGTTGCAACAAAATTGATATTGTGCCGACGGTCAAAATGAGGATAATAATGGGTCAATACCCCGTCAATATTCTCATAATATCGATTCACATAAGCAAATGAATAAACCGCCCAGAAATACACATTTCCGATATCATATTTGACTGACAGATCTATGCCTTCCGCATCCCCTTTCTCTATAATGAAATCCTCTATCAACCGATCCGGCGTACCTGCCGGTGCTGTGTTTTTATCATATATCTTATTCCTGTTCAGGTTTGTAAGCTGACCAAAATATTTATAATAGCCTTCTACATTAGCATATAGATTTTTTGCCAGGTCCCATTCAAATCCAAAAATTAAATGATCTGCTTTCTGGAGTTTCGAGGTGACCGCTTTCCCGTCAAATGTAGCCGGAAGGTTATCAGGTCCTGAAAGAAATCCATAGAAAAGATTCACTACATCCCGGTCGG
The DNA here is from genome assembly GCA_963787195.1 of uncultured Bacteroidales bacterium. Taxonomy (GTDB): domain Bacteria; phylum Bacteroidota; class Bacteroidia; order Bacteroidales; family JAGOPY01; genus CAWBCI01. The sequence goes on along the minus strand of CAWBCI010000011.1, from coordinate 12,228 downwards.
AACGGGCATCAATCAAATTTTGGGAGTACATACCACCGGCGAATTTCAACCTGAAATGATCCGTAACATTATACTTCACAGCCAGACGGGGCTCCGGACTTACATTTGACAGCGATGCATACCATTGTAAACGGAAACTGGGTTCAATTAGAAACTTCCCGGCAGTAAGTTTATACTTGAAGTATAATCCAAGCTCCGTAGTGTTTTCTGCCTGACTGATTTTCCTGCCTGCCACATTTGTAAAATCAAAATCTGTTCGGTTGCCCAGGATCTCCAGTCCGTATTTTAAAGCATCCTTACCAAGAAAATAAGTAAAATCAAGGCCTACATCAAAACCATTGATAGCGCTAGATCTGCTTGGATTGTTAGCTTCTAACATCGTAATTTTATATCCGCTGTATGCAAGATGTCCTTCTAACAACACCGGAGATTTTCCGGGTATGACTATAAAATTTGTACCAAAGCCGGAACTTTTCCAGTTATAATCAGCCAGAGATTTGTAATTATTAACTTTATCCTCGTAATGGAAACCGTAGAAATTGACTTTACTTCCATTTCCGGCATTTATGGATACCTTGCCGTAGAGATCTATGAAATTAAACGGGAGGCCGGCAGTATCAATATAATTATACACTATTTTAGAGCTTTGTTCCAGATAGGATCCTTTGGTGGAAAGTATAAATGAACTGCTCCCACCTTTTCCTGCTTTTTGTTTTGAAATAGGCCCTTCGAGCAACATAGTACCACCAAATGTACTGAGCCCCACCTTACCTGCAAATCGTTGTTTGTTTCCATCACGGGTAGTGATATCCATGACGGATGATATCCTGTCGCCATATTCAGCACCAAAACCTCCGGTATAAATATCAGCACTCCTGATAATATCAGTCTCAAACACTGAGAAAAGGCCAATTGAATGAAATGCCTTATATATGGTCATTCCATCCAGCAAAACCTTATTTTGGATCGGCGAGCCTCCCCTTATATAAAGTTCACCTCCCTGGTCCCCTGTAAACACCACTCCGGGCAAAACCTGGAGATACTGGGCCAGGTCAGGCTGTCCACCGATACTTGGTATCTGACTGATTTCCTTAGGTGTAATTTTCACGACCGAAGTTTTGGTTTCGGTCCTGGCATCCTGCCTTTCAGCGGAAATGTTGACTATGTCAAGGTTAATACCAGATTCTTCTATATAATACTGACGGGTTACAATTTGGTCGGCCTTAAGTGATAATTGTTCTCTCAAGGTATCATACCCGAGGTAAGTCACTATCAAAGTATAGTCACCGGGAGGTATTTTAGAGATCACAAAATAACCATTTACATCGGTAGAAGCACCGTAATTGGTTTTATACAGATAAACATTGGTAAATATAGATGGTTCACCGTTTTTTTTATCGTAGATGAATCCCCGGATTGTAGCACTTTGAGGGAAGAGGGCGGTTGATAAAAATATAAGCGCTAATGCAGTTAATAATCGTCTCATTATATTGGCTTATTGGGCTTTTAATATTTTTATTAAGAAAAACAAAAATAGATATTATCTCGAAATAACTCCACTTTTTTACATTAAAAATAACAGACAAAAAACCTCTAAAAAAAGCTCTGTTTTTATTAATAATCAGGCTAAATAATTCCCTTCCTGAAATTAGTATACAATAATAAAGATCAAATGATAAATAGCAGATAAAAGGCTTAAAAATTTACTTCTTTTCAGCCGGATCAGTATCTGATTATGGTAAGACTGGATACTGCAGCTTCAATCCGGATTACAATATTTTTGGTATTATCCGTAAAATTATCTGTCACATAGGTACCATCGGCTACTTTGTTAAAGCCTGGCATATTTTTCGAACTCAGTATCATGTTTGTATTTACTTCGCAGGCAAAAGATTCAGGAACATGCAGTTCGAGAGATGTAGCGCCCGAATCTATATTCAGTTCTGTCTGATCTGATCTGGTCCCTATCTTTACATAGATAGAAGCAGCGCCACCATCAATATCGATTTTTTTAACTTTGAACTGGCTGAGGTCCAAATTAACATCCGCGGCACCCACATCAACGCTAAGGTCCCAAACCGGATTCTCATTCAGTTTAATATTCACATCATTTTTCAGCTTGAGTTTCCTGATCCGGCCTCCGTCAAGTCCAATGTTTATCTCCTTGCGGCCATCCTGGTCTTGTATAGAATAATGATATTTCCCGACATTGCCGTATTTCGAAAATTCAAAAAGCTGGTCCGTCGATTGTTTGATGGTAAAATTACCAGCTGCAGCGTCAAACTTCAACAGAGCCTCACTAACATCATTATCATACGCTTCAGCAATGACCTGTTCTGAATCAGACCAGGAATTATCCTCAGTATAATCACGGTCGTGAGAGAAAGGCGAGAAGTCAAACCAGGAGTTGCGGTCAGATGGGGCCCAGAAAGCAATGGCTAATCCAACCATCAGGGTGATCAGTGCTAGTATAACTTTGACACCTGTCTTTACAGGTAAAATGGATATCCCGATAAACACCAGGATAAGTGGCCACAGCCTGAAAAAATTGTGCCAGCTAAAATATATATAGCCCAGGTTTTTCAGAATGAACAAGACCCCAATAATAACCAGGATCAATCCCCAGAGAACATTTTTAAATTTCATAGTTGACAATTATTTTTTTGGTTGAAAACTGGAAAAGATAAGCACCGCCCCTGCAGCTACCAGAATAATAGGCCAAAGATCTCCGAAATGGAATCTTGGGAGAAAACGGGCAATCAGGAAAACGGCTCCAACAACTATCATGATCAGGCCGGCTATCAGGCCGCCATCCTGCCGCGGACGGGAACCTACAAAAGGTTCCTGGTTTTCATTCAAGGTAGACCCTTCTCCCGCAGGATTGGAACTACTCTGAGAACCAGGCTGTTGAAAATAGGGATATTCCTCTTCCGGCAGGGCTATCCATAAGATAAGATAAAGTAAAACACCACCTCCGGCAAAAATCGCCAGAAGTATAAATAATATTCTGATCAGGGAGGAATCGGTATTCAGGGACTGAGCAATCCCACCCGCCACTCCTCCGAGTACTTTGTCGGTACGGCTACGGTAAAGTCCGGTTCTGTATGTCATATGTTAGGGTTTTAAATAACAAATATAATAATATTAAGTTGAAATCATTACTCCCGGAAAAGGTGTAAAATCTATTTAAGGATTCTGAAAACAAAAAGAGCCACTCCTTTAGAGTGGCTCTAACACTATGTTTCTATTTTGTATTTCACTTATTTTCCTTGATACTTGCTGCAATATCACTATCTACAAGGATACGTCCGCAGTATTCACAAACTATAATCTTTTTGTGCATACGAATATCAAGTTGGTGCTGAGGTGGAATTTTATTAAAACATCCGCCACAGGCATCCCGTTCAATCTGCACAACAGCCAAGCCATTCCGGGCATTCTTACGGATACGCTGGTAAGCAATAATCAGGCGGTCTTCGATACGGGAATGAAGATCTTCCGACTTTTTGATGAGATTCTTTTCCTCGAGCTCCGTCTCCTCAACTATGTCTTTCAGTTCAGAATTCTTTATTTCAAGATCATTTTTACGCTCTTTCAGCTGAGTTTCTGCTGAATCAATCTGTTCTTTTTTACTTCCCAGGTTTTCAGTAAACTCCCTAATTCTTTTTTCAGCTAATTGAATTTCAAGAGTCTGAAATTCAATCTCTTTCGTAAGAGAATCGTATTCACGATTATTCCTGACATTCATTTTCTGCTCTTCATATTTTTTAATGAGAGATTCACTGTCCTTGATTGCATTCTTCTTTTCCTGAACAGACTTTTCAAGTGAAATAGTCTCACTCCTGTAGTTTTCCAGGCGGGTTTCCAGGCCTATAATCTCATCCTCCAGGTCCTGAACTTCCAAAGGAAGTTCTCCGCGGATCATCCTGATTTTGTCAATCTGTGAATCATTCTGCTGCATTTGGTAAAGGGCGATAAGCGTATTCTCGACCTTTTTCTGCGCATTTTCATCAGATACATCTTCTGCCTTCCTGCTAACAACCCCCTTGGAGACTTCTTCTTTTGCCATATTATGCTGATTTAAAAATAATTAACCGAATTAGTTGAACGTTCAGAAATCAAGAGCGCAAAGGTAGGAAAAATTTCTTTCAGATAGTCAGCAATTAACTCAATAGTAAATTGTTCACTTTCATAATGCCCTACATCAGCCAGTATAATTTTTCCATCGGCATCAAAAAACTGATGATATTTGATATCTCCTGTCAGGAAAATATCTGCTCCGGAAGAAATTGCTGCATTCAGTAAAAAACTCCCGGAGCCACCGCAAACAGCCACCTTCTTAATATTTTTTCCAGGCAAAACCGAATGCCTGATTATGGGGATCCCCAGCACATTTTTAACTTGCTGCAAAAATTCCTTTTCAGGGATCTTATCGGGCAGTTCACCTATCATCCCAGCTCCGCTTAGTGCAAATTCATTTTCCAGTTTGTACAGATCATAAGCTACTTCTTCATAGGGATGGGCGACCAGAAGTGCCTGAATAATATCCTTTTCCCGATATACTGGAAAAATGGTCTCTATCCTGACTTCCTTTTCAAAATGAAGCTGGTTTAGCTCACCGGTAAAGGGATGGGCATTTTCATTCGCGCGAAAACTCCCCTGTCCTTCAGCATTGAAACTGCATTGATCATAATTACCAATCTGGCCTGCTCCCGCAGCAAAAATAGCTTCCCTGACCTTTTCAGCATGTGCAGTAGGGCAGAATGTCACAAGTTTCATCAGTTGGCCTTCAGCTTTCTTTAATATCCGTGTATTGATAAGCCCAAGTTTTTCACACAGTTTTCCATTTACACCTCCTATTACATTATCCAGGTTTGTATGGACAGAATATATTGCAATACCGTAACGAATAGCCTTCATTATTATCCTTTCAGTTGCGGTACTTTCGGAAATCCTTTTAAGAGAATGAAATATTAACGGATGATGAGAGATTACCAAACCGCAATTTCGCCTCCGCGCCTCTTCTATAATACCTTCAGTTACATCCAGGCTGATAAGGCATGCACTGGTTTCATCTTCCGGCATACCAATCTGCAAACCCGAATTATCATAAGCCTCCTGCAATGAAGGAGGAGCCAGCTTTTCCAAAACATTGATAACTTCTTTAATCTTCATGTGAATTATATTAGACTTCAAAATTAATCAAATTGAAATGGCCTCTGCAAGTGAATAATTTTCAACTATACATCATCAAAATTGAATATTTGTCCGGTTCCATTGATTATTTATATAAATTTTTTAATATATTCACCGAAGTGAAATATTTTTGTGTAAATTGTAGGCTCAGTCAGTACGATCTAAAAACATTCTTTATCTATCTGCACAAAAATTATTATACATTTGATAGTAATATCATCCAATAACCACTGTCTTCGAAGAGTGAAACCCGGATTCATGAAGGAAGAATCTTTTTGAAATGACATTGAATTACTACTAAAGCTAAATAACATGTGGTTCGTCAGGATAATATTATTCCCTGTTTCCATGATTTACGGTTTGGTAACTTATCTTCGGAACAAGTTATTCGACTGGAAGATACTCCCATCCAAAGAATTCGACTTTCCAGTGATCTCTGTAGGAAACCTTACCACTGGAGGCAGCGGCAAAACGCCCCATATAGAGTACCTTGCCCGCCTGTTAAAGGGTACATATCAAGTAATTGTACTTAGCAGGGGTTATGGAAGAAAAACCAGGGGCTTTGTCCAGGGAAACCAGGAGTCAACTGAAAAGCAGGTGGGAGACGAACCCATGCAATATTTGCGAAATTTTCCGGATATTACAGTTGCTGTGGATGAATCCCGATCAAGGGGCATAAGTATTCTGAGCAAGAAAATAACGGACAATAAAGTTATTCTACTTGATGATGCGTATCAGCATCGTTATGTTAAAGCTGGTTTGTCCATACTCTTGACAGATTTCCATGATCTATACATGTACGACTACCCTCTACCCAGTGGAAACCTGAGGGAATTCCGCTCAGGAGCTGACAGGGCCGATTTGATCATAGTTACTAAAACCCCTAAAATATTTTCACCTATAGTCAGAAGGGTACTGGTTAAAAAAATCTCCCCAAAACCAAATCAGAGAATCTATTATTCATACATTTCTTATGAATCACCTTTGCCTGTGAAGTTGACCAGGAACCAGGAAACTGCCCATGATAAATACAGTTACATTATTCTCTTAACAGGCATAGCAAATAATTATCCCATCCGTGAGTATCTGAGTACACAATGTAATGAGCTGATAATGATGGAATATGCCGATCATCACCGCTATACTGAAAGCGATGTTAAAAAAATATTAAACACCTATCATAATATCATTTCCAAAGATAAAGTTATCTTCACAACCGAAAAGGATGCCATGAGGCTGGAATCGATGGAATTCTCCAATTTACTGGAAGGTCTGCCTTTATATTATCTTCCGATTCGGGTAAAATTCCATCATTGTGATGAATCAAGGTTTGATAAAGTGATATTAAATTATGTTGAAAAAAATCTCCGAAACGGTTGAGTTCATTCGCCGTAAAATTGAAATAGTTCCTGAAGTTGGTATAGTGCTGGGAACAGGCCTGGGCGGATTAAGCCATGAAATTAAAGACCAGACTGTAATCCTCTATAAGGATATCCCGAATTTCCCCCAATCGACAGTAAAAGGACATGCCGGACAGCTTATATTCGGAACATTGAATGGTAAAAATATTGTAGCTATGAATGGCCGTTTCCATTTCTATGAAGGCTATTCAATGGATGAAGTTACATTTCCTGTGAGGCTTATGAAGCAGCTTGGAATTAAACTGCTCATACTTTCAAATGCAAGCGGTGGGCTGAATCCAACATTTAAAGTCGGTGATATGATGTTTGTTGAAGATCATATCAATCTCATGAATGCAAATCCTCTCATAGGTCCTAACCATAATAACCTGGGGCCCCGCTTTCCGGACATGAGTGCTCCCTACGATGCAAAAGTGATCCGGCTTGCGGAAAAAGTAGCTACAGAGCTGGGAATCAAATACAGGAAAGGTGTTTATGCGGGCGTGAGCGGGCCTACCTTTGAAACCAGGGCCGAATATCGGTATATCCGGGCAATAGGTGCCGATGCAGTTGGAATGTCAACCGTTCCGGAAGTTATTGTTGCCAACCACATGGGACTTCCGGTATTTGCAATTTCAGTCATTTCAGATTTAGGCGTAGATGGGAAAATTGAATCTATTACCCATGAAAAAGTTATAGATGCCGCCAGCCTGGTCGAACCAAAAATGACAAGCGTGCTCAAAGAATTGCTCAGACAATTCTGATAGATTCCTTGTCCTTTAAAATAGCTCAGGGGTTTCCCAGGTCAAGTACCTTCAGTGTCCAGTTTTCATTCAGTTTAATCTTCCGGATTGTTAGAGGCTGAAGAAGGAATCCGCCTGCCACGAGGCCGGCAGAAATAATCGCTGTTTGTTGATCAATTAAAGGATTATTTCCATTTATCAGATTATTAAAGGTATCGATAGAAAAATACAATACTCCCGCCGTCATCGAAAGCCGGCTAAGGATGCTGAAAAACCATTGCCTCCGTGCAATAGCCGTGATATTACTTAAAGGGACTTCATCCACCCAATTGAATACAACCATCGTATCGTTCATCTGGGAAATGTCGCCACTGAACCAAGTTTTATTATCTTTCAAGCGGTAACGAACCTGATCTCCTTCAAAAAATTTAAAATTTTTCAGGTTCTTTTTATTCTCCAGAAGTAACATCTTTTGGCCCAAAACCTGAGTACCAAATATAAGCGGGAATAGAAAAATCAATATTCTGACCGACATATGGATAATTTCGTTTCAGTCAATAAAGATACTATTTATTACAGGAAACTTTGAAACCATTCATTCTTCCCTTTAAAGAGTTTTAAAAAATTAATTTATCCTGAATTATTCCAAATAAACTACCCCGCCGCAAGCAGCGGGGTATCTTAAGAAAATATCTCTTATTCGTCTCAAGAGACAGGGAATTTAGTCCCATCAAATGAAATCCAAAGACAGAATTATCATCTGCTTTACTTTGAAAATGTATTTCTTTCCAAAACCGCATCAACTGATATATCCTCAATAGAGATATTCATTAAATATGACATTAATTAGCTGGAAGGTCTTAACTTTGCCCAATATGACAAATAAAATTTTAAACTGATTATGAAGAGACCAGAGCCGATTTTTGTTATGATTCTTGCCGCCCTTCTGGGAATGATGTCGGCATGTACCAATTTAGGCAAGGGGGAGGTTTCCATCCAGGGAAGCTTCCCGGGACTAAAAGGGAAGACTATCATTCTGAGCCGGGTAGGTGTCGACCGGGTTTTTCCAATTGACACGACCCAGGTCTCTGACAACGGACATTATAAATTCAGGGTGAATATCGATAGTGCAGGTTATTACATCATTAAGGCCGATAACAGGAATTATATCATGCTTGTACTGGATAATGATGCAAAAGTAAAAGTCAGTTCGGACAGCAATCCCATCAGTGAAAATTACAAGGTGGAAGGCTCGGAAGATTCCGAATTTCTCGAAGAATTCCAGAAATATGATGAAAAGAACAAGGCCATCATCGATTCTGTCAAAAATGTCTATTCAAAAATCTATCATATGCAGGCATACAGTGCCGAGCGTGCGACGCTTGATGACACCTATCAGAAAGTCTTTGAAGACCAGCAGAACTATGTGAGGAATTTCATCACTCAACATTGCAGCTCACTTGCATCCCTTCTGGTAATAGACAGGAGATTCGGGCAGCGACAGATCCTTACTTATGACCAGGATTACAAATATTATTTCGATTTGGATTCTTGTCTGAACAGCCGTTATCCGGGCAATCCCCATGTTATAGCCTTTCATGATAAAGTTGAGCGTATCCATCAGCAAAGGGCTTTGCAGATACATATGGAGAAAAAACTTGCTGTGGGGAAAAAGGCACCCGACCTAAAAATGGAAACGCCTGCGAAAAAAACTGTAGACCTGTATTCTTTGAAATCCAAATGTATTCTTGTTTACTTCTGGTCCTCAAGCGATACTTCCTCCAGGAACATGAACAAGAAACTTACTTATCTTTACGATACTTATTCATCAAAAGGATTTAAAGTTTATGCTGTAGCTATTGAATCCTACATGTCTATGTGGGAAGATGCCATCAAATCGGATGGTTTAAAATGGATTAATGTGAGTGATTTGATGAACAAGTATTCATCTGCTTGTGTTCTGTATAATACTCAAGACAGGCTACCTTATTTTTACCTTCTGGATGATAATTTTATTATCCGTTATAAAGGGGATGATCTCAGGTCGCTGGAAACTGAGCTTAGGAAATTGACCCAGTAAGTGTCATTTCAGCCTTGAATTTTTAATATTGTAAATAAATAATTATTACCAAACTATATATTCATCAGCTTGAAGCCGGGAAAAATATATTTTGCTTCAGACTTTCATTTAGGGATACCCGATTATAAGAGCAGTCTGATCAGGGAGAAAATGTTGGTTGAATGGTTGGACCAGTGCATTGAAGATGCAAGTGAATTTTATCTGATGGGGGATATTTTCGACTTTTGGTTTGAATATAAAAGTGTTGTACCGAAGGGATTTGTGAGGTTACTCGGAAAGATTGCTGAAATTACCGATAGGGGGATTCCGGTACATCTTTTCACGGGGAATCATGATATTTGGGCTTTCGGGTATTTAGAAGATGAGATGAATATCCGGATACACAGGCAGCCGGAGATTAGAGAACTAAATGGGAAAAAATTCTATCTTGCACATGGAGATGGTCTGGGCCCGGGTGACAATGGATATAAATTCCTGAAAAAAGTATTCAGCAATAAATTCAATCAATGGATTTTCCGCTGGCTGCACCCCGATATAGGCGCCGGGATGGCTTTGTATTTTAGCAGAAAGAGCCGGATTGCAAATATGATCAAAGAAGGCCGTAAAGAAAACGGAACAAAAATAGAGGATGAAATGTTATTCCATTATGCTAAAAGTTTGCTGGATAATGGAATGAATATTGATATATTCATTTTCGGGCACAGGCACCTTCCGGTAAATCATGAACTCACAGGTGGATCCAGGATGATAATTTTAGGTGACTGGATCACAAACTTCAGTTATGCTGTTTTTGACGGGGAAAATATTGAATTGAAGTTCTTCAAAATTTAATCATCATAAAAACCAATACTCTATGAAAGAATTTTTTAAGTATATGTTTGCATCGATGCTGGGGCTTATTTTAACCCTGGTAATCATCTTCTTCATTTTTATGGCTATTGTAGCATCAGTTATTTCATTTTCGAATAATAAAACTGTAGAAGTTGATGATAATTCGGTACTCGTTCTAAAATTGGACAAGCCTGTTTATGACCGGGCTCCAAAAAATCCTATCAGTTTGTATACTCCCGACCCCCTGCAATTTGAACAGTATATCGGGCTTGATGATATCCTGAAAGACCTGCAGAAAGCTAAAACAGATGATCGCATCCGTGGAATTTATCTGGACTTGAGCAGTGTCCCGAGTGGCATGGCAACAGTTGAAGAAATCCGGAATGCCTTGCTGGATTTTAAAACCAGCGGAAAGTTTATCATAGCTTTCGGTCAGATGTATTCCCAGAAGGCTTATTATTTGGCTACTACAGCAGATAAAGTTTATCTTCATCCTGATGGCCTGATTGATTTCAAGGGCATCTCTGCACAGATTGGGTTTATTAAAGGTTTACTTGATAAAGTTGATATCAACATGCAGGTCATCCGGCATGGAAAATTTAAAAGCGCCATTGAGCCCCTGATCTATGATAAAATGAGCCAGTATAACAAGGAACAGATGCAGGCATTAATTGATAATATCTGGGGAAATTTCATTCAGGCAATATCTGAAAGCCGGAATATAAGCAAAGCGAATCTGAACCTCTATGCTGACAGCCTTTTAGCCTATAATGCAGGTAAAGCACTGGAATTGCACCTGGTCGACGGGCTTTTATACAAGGATGAAATCATGAAGCAGTTAACTGAAGCTACAGGTGGATCGGATGAGGATAAAATAAACACCATCTCCATCGGGAAATACACCTATGCTAATGATCCGGTAAAGCAAACTTTAAGCGGTAACAAGATCGCAGTGATCTATGCAATTGGAGATATCAGCGGGGGCAAAGGAAATGACCTCAGCATTGGTTCAGAGCGTCTTTCCGAAGCTATCAGGAAAGCCCGTAAGAATGATAAAGTGAAAGCGATCGTAATGCGGGTCAATTCACCGGGTGGATCTGCACTGGCTGCTGAAGTTATAAGGCGTGAAGTAGAGCTTGCTGCAGCTGAAAAACCATTCGTGGTTTCCATGGGCGACCTGGCCGCATCAGGAGGCTACTGGATTTCATGTTCTGCCAACAAGATTATCGCTGATTCAACAACTATTACAGGATCCATTGGTGTTTTCGGGGTTATTCCCGATCTGGGAGAAATGATGAAAAATAAACTTGGAATAACTTTCGATCAAGTCCATACCAATGAAAATGCAGACTTTCCTAATATCATGCGCCCCCTGTCACCTTATGAAACAGCTGTAATGGAAAAAGAAATAGACCATATTTATGGAAAATTCCTGAATCTGGTTTCCAAAGGCCGTAACATGACCGTTGAACAGGTTGATGAAATCGCACAGGGTCGGGTCTGGAGTGCTGTAGATGCCAAAAGAATCGGGCTGGTTGATGAATTGGGCGGCCTGGATAAAGCCATAAAAGAGGCTGCGGATCTGGCAGGCCTTGAAAATTATAGAATTATTAACCTACCTGCTCAGAAAGATCCTTTCCAGCAATTATTGGATCAACTCACAGGTGAAGTTCGCAGCAATATTGTCAGGAGCGAGTTAGGTGATTATTATATTTATTATAATTATTTGAAGAAAGTCTCTGAAATGAAAGGAGTCCAGGCAAGACTACCATTCGAACTTTCAGTAAATTAATTTATTAGGAATGATATATGAAAAAAGCGGCTTTTCTGAGAAAAGCCGCTTTTTTTTTAAAATGATTTCAATGCTTTTCGCCTCATGTCTTCTTTTGCAACTTCGGTCGTATCCTGCTTATAATTGAAGATTGCGCTTTCCCAACTACCATACATAGGATTCGGAAATACTATAAACCTTCTCCCA
>CAWBCI010000010.1:0-17775 GCA_963787195.1 uncultured Bacteroidales bacterium | reverse complement strand
GAAAGTTTTCGACGCCCGTAAAAAACTGGTCGAATAGAAGTTTAAGATAATTATTACACATTGAGCCCAGTTCCTTTCATATGAGGGGAACTGGGTTTTTTTGTTTGGTGCCAGGGGAAGGTGATAAGGTGATAAGGTGATAAGGTGATGTGGTGATAAGATTTTGATTACTCCACTGCTGATCGCCAACGGGTCCTGACCTGCGTCAGGATGACGGTGAATCTAACATAAAAGAAAAGCGGCGCTGCATACCTTATAAACCTTTACCGGGTGCAGCGCCGCTTTTTTAGACCCCATAATAGACGTCATCCCGGCGCAGGCCGGGATCTTAAGGCGGGAAGCAGTAAAATATTGCAAGGTCTGACGAATAGAGAGATTGGGTATCGGGTATTGGGAAAACAAGCAATCAAGTCACCCTTCTCCGTTGCGGAGAAAGCCTGTCCCGCTTTTTGCGGGAGGATGGGGATGAGATCATCCGACCAACGACTATCTAATAACGGAAACCGTATTCATCAAAAACCGCCCGTTAAACTCCAGCCTTACGAAATATATGCCATTGCTGAGGTTACTGATATCGAAGGACAGGATGCGCTCAATATTATTCTTAAATTCCTTTTCGTAGGTCTTCTGCCCTAATCTGTTGTACATAATGGCTTTAACATACTCCGGGGCAACATCACCCAGATATATACTGAATTTCCCATTGCTCGGATTTGGATAGACCCGGCTCACCACTTCTATAAGCCGGTCTTTGACCACAGTATCGCTTACTATACCATCGAAGACAATAAGCGTGGTTGAAAAGTAGCCGGTTTCCTTATATTTAACAGGCGGAGGGTCCTGTGAATTGAATTCAGAAGGCTCCCCGCCTTCAAAAATCCATTTCCAGCTGAGTGGTTTCCCGGATGAATAATCAGAATAGTTGATCTCCCCATTAACCAGGATAAGGTCTGCATCTGTTTTGAAATCAGCCCTCAATTGAGGGTTCATGCCGTTGAGATGCCTTACTCCTGTGTTGAGAGGATCCAGCCAATCCTTCAGTCTTTGGGATGGATCGTTGCCGTTCTGGTCCCAGGAATAGGAGAATTTTCCGTAGAAATCAGGTTCGTCAGGTCCTGTTTGTGTACTGGAATTGGCAATACAAGCCGAGGACCCTCCCGTCAATGTACCCACTATCCTTTGATTATTGTCAAAAATGGGAGAACCTGATGAACCTCCTTCTGTTACGCCGTGTCCGCTTTCTGTCGCCACCCAGGTTACCTGCCAGTGCGTTCCCGGAATGCCCTCCCATTTGGCAGAAATGAGTGGACTCGTATAGGTTGATATCTTCTTGCTGCTTCCGCCCGGATGGTGTATACCTACCCCGCTCGGACTTACATCTCCAGAAATATCCCAGCCATTATAAAAGGGATCATAACTTACCGGAACATCATTGTCAAGTTTCAGCAGCAGGAAATCGGAACCACTCAGGGGTGCATGTGAGATGAAGGAGGCCCCGTTCATTGTATTCGACGAAGGTGTGACGGTCGGCGGGGCACAATCAGGCGCTTCATAATTAAAATAAAAGATCCAATTGGCAAGGTCCTGGGCTGATGGACTGGGGGCGCAATGGTTGGCTGTCAGAAAATAAGGTTTCCGGTCCAGACTGGTATTGTTGACCAGCGATCCGCTGCACCAGAAATAGGATGTACCGTATTTCAGATAAATCCTGGCCACGCCCCTCTTCTGGTCCTGCCAGTTGGCGCCTTCCGGACAGTTTATACCAACTTCGCAACTTCCGTCTCTGATATTAGTTTCATCGAAAGGTGAAACCATGCGGTAAGCATAACCGACAGAAGCAATCTCAATTTCGCTGAGTCCAATTTCATGCGCATCCTGATCGTATTCGATAATTATAGTATCGCCTCGAACCAATTCAGTGGAAAAAAGATTATCAGCTTTATTATTAAAAGCTGTGAAGGCTCCCAAAAGCTGTGTTCTGTCAGGATTGTAAATAAACAAACGGCCGCCGGCGGGGAGATGGAAAGCACTGAAGGAAAGGCTCAGCGCCAGGGCCCCCGGCGCGCTAATCGCCAATTGCCAAATGGAATCTCCTTTATTTGTAACGCTCCAGGTACCACTGTTCCGGATTGATTTCTGCACAGCGACATCCACCGCAACCCGGGGAGGGGATCCGGCATCATCCATGGCTGAATCTTCCTGCCTGAGTGATTGTAAATCCGGAGATTTAAGTGTGACCAGATCAATATTCCGGTTATTTCCTGAAATTTTATAAGATTCAGGAATCCCTCCCTGGCTGATCTGAGCCAGGGAGACTTCTGAAAAAATAAATACTAATAATATGCTTAGGAATAGTTTATGCATTTATTGTGTGATGGATATTTTCCTGTTGATAGTGTTTCGTCCGTCATTAATCCTTACAAAGTATAAACCTTTTTCTAATCCTCTCAGGTCCATTTCGAAGGATTGTGTGTTCCCCGGGAATTCTTTTGTACTTACGAGCATACCGACTGCATTTGTGACACTTATATTGATCCGGTCACTCTGCAAATTCTGCATATAAATTTTGAATTTTCCATTGGAAGGATTCGGGAAAATCACCACGCCATTGTTCCGGTTAAACTCTGGGACCTTCACCTGCCCGACTATTATATATCCTGTTTTCAAAACGGTATTACTGCCATAGGCATTCTTTACCAGCAATTGCACATCATAAGTTCCATCCTGTTCATAAACAATATTACTGGGGTTCTGGCTTCCGGACCCGGCAGGAGTGCCACCATAAAAGTTCCAAATCCATTTGGTGGGGTTTCCCAGTGAGAGGTCTGTGAAATTCACCGTATCGCCGGCCATGATATCGGTATTGTCGCCCATGAAATCAGCCACCGGCAGGGCTCCTGCATTAACTGTAATATAGCCGCTCTTGGTAAGTGAGCCGGAACCGCCGGCATTTGTTGCTGTGAGGCTCACATCATATGTACCCGGGATGTCATAAAGGATATTCTCAGGATTCTGGACAGTGTCGCTTGTGGGGAAACCTCCCTCAAATGTCCATTCCCATGCAAAGGGATTATTGCTTGAGAGGTCTGTGAAATTAATATTTTCACCTTCGGTAATCTCCACACTGTCGGCCATGAAATCACTTTCCGGAGGAAACACTTCATTAACGGTGATATAATTGGCTTTAGTTTCTGTATCCGTGCCATCAGCATTGGTCACAACCAGGGTCACATCATAAGTGCCATAATCCGGATATTCGACTGTGGGATTTTGTTCCGTTGAGGTGGCCGGGATACCCCCCTCAAAAGTCCAGTCCCAGGTGAGGGCAGGATTTCCGGTAGTTTCGTCGGTGAAATGAATGCTTTCGCCTTGTGGGATACTTGTATTATCGGCCACTAAAATCAGCTACCGGAGGTAAGATATGAGACGACAGCCCGGGCATTTTTTCTATACCGGTATTGGTCGGGTCAAGCCAGTCTTTCAAACGGAGTGAAGGAGTACTGCCGTTCTGGTCCCATGAATACCATATTTTTCCGTACCAGGCAGGTGATGGTGAATCACATGCATTGGAGACATAACCACCTGTAAGGTCGCCTACAATATGTCCGTCCTGGTCAAAAAGTGGCGATCCTGAAGATCCTCCCTGCATAATCGAAAGACCGTTCACCGTGGGAGACCATAGCAGCCTCCAGTGGGTAGGCAGACCATTCCATGCTGTAGAAGACAAAAGAGGGTTCTTATATGTAGATATCTTTTTGATATCCCCTGCAGGATGATGTATGCCAACACCGCTGTCGGCAGGGATATTGGTGCGGTTCCAGCCATTATAATAAATGTCATAGGAAGAGGGCGGGGTAGAATTCAGTTGAACCAGGTAAAAATCTGATCCCCCATCCCCGAAAGTAGGGTCATTCGCCTTTAAGGAACAACCTGTAACAGTGTGGTTGGAAGGGCCGTAATTACCAATGCATAGCGCAGACTCATAATTAAAATAGAAGACCCATTGGTTCATGTCCGAGGAATTTGAACCTTCTCCACAATGTGAAGCAGTGAGGAAATAAGGTACACGGTTATTGCTGGTATTATTAATCATTGATCCTGAACACCAGTAATAACTGAAGCCAATTTTGATAGAGATCCTGGCCACCCCATTGACCTGGTCTTCCCAGCCTATGCCTTCATCACATTTCACATTGATCATGCAGGGCCACGAAATGTCCCGGGTTTGTTCAATATTATTAAAGGATATGTCCCTGTATGCATAGGCCAGGTCGGATATTGAAATCCTTGCTTCTTCCTGTACTTCAATCGGCTGGAAATACTCAAGAGTCACTGTTTCGCCCTGAATAAATTCAGTGGCAAACAGGTCAGAAGCCGGGTTGATTTCAGAAGTATATGGCCCGCTAAGCTGGGTCTCGTTTTCATTATAGAGATAAAGCTTTGCGCCTGCCGGGAGGTGAAAATGATTATAATATACCCCCAGGGCCAATGCTCCCTCAACACCTAATTTTAATCTCCAGATTTTTCCCGAGCCGTCGGGCAAGTCTGTCCATGTGCCGGAATTACTCATATCCATATTTACAGGCACATCAACCGCCATTCTTTCAGGTGCCGGAAACTGGGACTCCCTGTTCTCCTGATCTTCCTGCAATATCTTTGTAATATCCGGTGCAGGCAGGTTCCGGATATCTATAATATTAGTGATGCCCTCCTGGTTGAAGCTCGGAGGATTGCTGCCATCATTACTTTGGGAAAAAGATGTATTTCCGATTAAGGCTGAAAAGATCAAGCCGATAATTAAGCTGAAAGTTTTTTTGTAATTCATTTTAATAAAGGTGTAACAATTGCTCTATAATATCCAGATTTTATGTGGAGGGACCTTGAAACCTGCCGGTAAAATATTTTTCAGAATAATTTTCCCGGATATGTATCCCTATGCGCCGGACAAATATAATCATTATATAAAAAATGAACTTGAAAAAATGGGAAATGAATCTCTTTCAATATAATAATTGTACTTTTGGCCACTTAGAAATAAAATAAACGAACATGGATCTAGTAAAACGTACCCTAAGGGATAAACCCTTAACCCGTTGGGCGATCATGCTCCTGGTGAGTTTCCTGATGGCAGCCAACTATTTTTTCTATGATGTACTTTCGCCTTTGAAATCCATCATGCAGGACCACCTGAATATTTCAGGGGAAGATTACGGTCTGATCGTGGGTTTCTATGCTTTCCCGAATACATTTTTGCTGATGGCCATTCTGGGGGGCATAATACTTGATAAACTTGGGATACGGCCCACCGGGTTCCTGTTTACGATCTTTATGCTCATAGGAGCTACCCTCACGGCTTACGGGGCTTCTGATATATATCACAATGGCGGATTGGGATACCAGTTCATGGGTTCTTTCTGGACTTCTTATTCTCCCGAAGTAAAAATGATGGCACTTGGGATGTTGGTCTTCGGCCTGGGAGCTGAAACCAGTATAGTGGTGATCAGTAAAATACTTGTAAAGTGGTTTAAGGGTTATGAAATCGCCCTGGCTTTTGCCATAAATCTTGGGATAGCCAGGATAGGTTCAGCCCTGGCTTTTAACCTTTCACCCAGACTTTCAGATCTGGAACCTAATTTCTGGACGCTCCCGATCTGGTTTGGGGTTATGTTGCTCTGCATAGGATTTTTGTCCTACATTATTTATATGATGTATGATGTTAAAATCGACAGGCAAACCAAAGCTGCAGATAGCCTTCTGGCAAAAGACGAGGAATTTCACATTTCGGATTTGGGTAAACTCTTTACCAACCGTTCATTCTTATTTATCACGGCCCTCTGTGTGACCTTTTATGCGGCCGTTTTTCCCTTCCTGAAATATGCACCTGATTTCTTCTTCAATAAGTTCGGAGTGAGCCGGGCAGCGAGCGGTGATATCGCTTCTTTATTGCCTTATGGGACTGTGCTTTTTACCCCGCTCTTCGGTTGGTTTGTTGATAAAAAAGGCAAAAGCGCTTCCCTTATGATCTACGGTGCTGCTTTACTGATTGTGGTACACCTGCTTTTTACTTTTACCCATTTCAATATTTATATACTCATGGTCTTATTGGGAATAGCCTTTTCCCTGGTTCCTGCAGCCATGTGGCCTGCAGTTGCCAAGATCATTCCCGAATCACGCATAGGTACGGCCTACGGTGCGATGTTTTCGCTTCAAAACCTGGGCCTGTTTGCTGTGCCGATTCTTGCCGGTGTCATCCTTGATAAAGTTAATCCCGGGATCACCAACGATATGGTTACCGAGGGTGCACGACTGAACTACACTCCAACCATGCTGATGTTCGTAGGCTTGAGTATGGTTGGCCTGATATTTGCATTTTTATTAAAATGGGACGATAAGACTTCGGGTTATGGCCTTGAGAAACCTTCCAACTTTAAAGAAGATGAAGTGGAACTGGAAGAAACCAAACAGGGCTCGCTCTGAGATTTTTCTCATTAAAATTTTAAGTTTTAAACAGATAATCATATGATAATTGTAACCGGTGCTGCAGGCTTCATAGGTAGTTGTATGGCCGGGAAACTGAATAATAAAGGACATCAGGATATAGTCCTTGTGGATAAGTTCGGCTCAGCTTCCAAAGACTTGAATACAGCTCACAAATCTTATCTTCATAAGATTGACCGGGATCAATTCGCCGAATGGTTTGATGCAAATTGGAAGGAAGTTACTTATGTTTTCCATATAGGCGCCCGGACGGATACGACTGAATTCGATCAGTCGGTTTTCGACAAACTGAATTTGAATTATTCCAAAATGGTCTGGGAGAAATGTGTGGAATTCGGAGTTCCGCTGATTTATGCTTCCTCAGCTGCCACATATGGTCTCGGGGAATATGGCTATGTTGATGATCATTCCATAGTGGAAAGTTTAAAACCATTAAATCCTTATGGAATTTCCAAAAATGATTTTGATAAATGGGTTTTGAAGCAGGATAAAACGCCTCCTTTCTGGGCCGGAATGAAATTTTTCAATGTTTATGGCCCGAATGAATATCATAAAGACCGGATGGCTTCAGTGATTTTTCATGCTTTTAACCAGATCAGAAATACCGGGAAGGTCAGGCTTTTTAAATCGCATCGCCCCGATTTCGAAGACGGGAAGCAATTACGTGATTTTATCTATGTGAAAGATGTAGTAAATGTTTTATATTTTTTGATGAAGAAAGGTCAGAAGTCTGGTTTGTATAACCTTGGTACGGGAAAGGCCCGCACATTTCTCGACCTGGCCACTTCAGTTTTTCATGCCCTTGACCTGGAGCCCCAAATAGAGTTTATTGATACCCCGGCAGATATCCGCGATAAATACCAGTATTTTACGGAAGCTAAGATGGATAAACTCATGAGCACTGGTTATGAGGATGGTTTTTATTCTCTTGAAGACGGAGTGGAGGAATATGTAAGGGAATATTTAATTCCGAAGAGGTTTTTTTAAGGAAGAATTATTGTTCTCAGTTGTCAATCCTTTCCCGCAGATCCAGCAAAAACTCTTTTAAGGACAGCAATGTCTTAACAACCTCGGGGTTTGGGTTAGTTCCTTCCCGGTTACTTTTTATATAATCTTTAGCACCTTGCAGGGTATATCCTCTTTCTTTAACCAGGTGAAAGATCAGGTGAAAATTCTCTATGTCTTTCTGGGTGAAAAGCCGGTTACCTTTTTTATTCTTATGAGGACGAATGACATCAAATTCTTTCTCCCAGAAACGGACCAGGGAAGTGTTTACCTTGAACATGTCGGCCACTTCACCTATGCTGTAATAAAGTTTTTCTATCCTTATTAGTTTTTCGTCCATTAATCCATGGTTTGAGAAGGTGTTGCCGACAGGGTCAACATTTCATCATATTGTTCCGGGGTGAGGTCGTTAAAGAAATAATTGATAGGATCGACGGCTTTACCATTTTTCCATACCTCATAATGAAGATGTGGAGCGGTCGATTTTCCGGTATTTCCAACCAGTGCAATGACCTGTCCGCGTTTTACCCTTTCGCCTACATTAACTTTAAATTCCTGTATATGGGCAAAAAGAGTCTTGTAACCAAATCCATTATCAATCTTGATGACATTACCATAACCACCAACAGTCCTTTTTCTTTCTATAACTACACCGTCACCTGTAGCATAGATTTCAGTCCCGGTAGGAGCAGAGAAATCGACTCCCTCATGAAATTTTCTTACTTTATAATAAGGGTCGATACGATAACCGAAATAGGAAGAAAGCCGTTTCAGGTCCTTATTGCTTACCGGCTGAATGGCCGGCAAACTCGCCAGTAAAAGGGCTTTATTTTTGGCCATTTTATAGACATCATCAAATGACTTTGACTGAACATACATTTCAGCTGTGATATGGTCGAGTTTTTTCAGTGTATTAATGATAATATTTGAATTCTTATAGCCCTCTAACTGTAAATAGCGGTCGGCCCCGCCTATTCCAGCCTGCCTCACATTATCCGGAATAGGGTCTGCTTCAAAAATGATACGGTAAATATTATCATCCCTGTCAGCCAGGTCATTCAACACGGATTCGACATTCTGAAGGCGGTCGTTTACGACACTGAATTGTAATTCATATTGCTGCAATTCCCTTTCCAGCATACGTTCTTTGGGGGATCCGAAAAAAGAGAACCAGACGAAAATGATCACCGCCGACAACACCAGGCTGGTTGAAATGAATGAAAGGGCCTTGATAAGAATTGCTTTGAAAGTAGTTCGGGCCTTTTCGAATGATAGGGTATGGTGATTAAAGTGATATTTTGCTTTGGCCATCTGAATCAGTTTAGTTTGAGCCTGCTGAACGATAAATATAACTATTTTATTTAGATAGCTACAGGTGCAAAAGTAATAAAATTAATTTTGCATCTCCATTTCATGAAAATTAGTAAAAATCTTAACTTATTGATAACTTGATGAAATCACCCGAAATAAGAAAGGTCTTCCTGGATTTTTTTCAGTCCAGACAGCATAAAATCGTCCCTTCAGCTCCCATGGTTGTAAAAAATGATCCTACCCTGATGTTTACCAATGCAGGTATGAATCAATTCAAGGATATCTTTCTTGGAAATGCTCCTTCAAAATATTTGCGTATTGCCGACACCCAGAAATGCCTGAGGGTTTCAGGAAAACATAATGATCTGGAAGAAGTTGGACATGATACCTATCATCATACTATGTTTGAAATGCTGGGTAATTGGTCTTTTGGGGATTATTTTAAGAAAGAAGCCATAGACTGGGCCTGGGAATTACTTACCGGCGTTTATAAAATAGATCCTCAAAATCTCTATGCTACTGTATTTGGTGGGGATGAACAGGATAAACTGGAACCGGATAGTGAATCTCTTGCATATTGGAAGCAATATCTGCCGGCTGAACGTATATTATATGGCTCACGAAAAGATAATTTCTGGGAGATGGGAGAATCGGGCCCTTGCGGCCCCTGTTCAGAGATCCACGTCGACCTGAGGAATGATGAGGAGAAATTGAAAAAGCCCGGGAGGGAGTTGGTAAATGCCAGTCACCCGCAGGTTCTGGAAATCTGGAACCTGGTCTTCATCCAGTATAACCGCCTGAATGATGCTTCGCTGGTAAACCTTCCCCAGAAACATGTGGATACGGGAATGGGATTTGAAAGACTCTGCATGGTCCTGCAGGGAAAAAAATCCAATTATGATACTGATATTTTTCAGCCCATTATCAATGTGCTGGCTGCTTTATCAGGAAAAAAATACGGAGATGAGCATTTGGCTGATGTAGCTATGCGTGTGGTGGCCGATCACATTAGGGCAATTTCCTTTGCAATAGCGGATGGACAGCTGCCTTCCAATACAGGAGCGGGCTATGTGATCCGCCGTATACTTAGGAGGGCCGTGCGTTACGGATATACTTACCTCGACCTGAAAGAAGCTTTTATGCATGAACTGGTGCAGGTGCTGGTGAAAGAGATGGGAACTTTTTTCCCGGAACTCAAATCCCAGGAAGCCCTGATCACTAAAGTAATTGCCGAAGAAGAGCAGTCATTTTTAAGGACCCTTTCACAGGGGATACGGAGATTTGAGCAATATATTCAGGATAACGAAGGGAAGGGAACCATAGATGGGAAATTTGCTTTTGAGTTATTCGATACTTATGGTTTTCCGATTGACCTGACCCGCCTCATGGCCCAGGAAGCCGGCCTCCAGGTTGATATGGAAGGATTCAAAGAAGGTCTGGATGCCCAGAAAAGTCGTTCAAGGCTTGCTGCACAGGTCGATGCCAGGGATTGGGTCATTCTGAAGCCAGGTGCTGAAGAATCAGAATTTATTGGTTATGATAGACTGGAAGCAGAGGTGGAAGTGCTGAAATACCGCAAGGTCAAAGCCAAAAATCAGGAGTTTTTCGAAATTGTGCTGACCTCCACTCCATTTTATGCTGAATCGGGCGGACAGGTGGGCGACAGGGGCTATTTGGAATCCGAAGGGAAGAAGATTAATGTTATCGACACCTATAAGGAAAACGACCTGATCATCCATAAAACAAATGAGATCTTCGATACTATGGATGGACATGTAAAAGCCGTTGTAGACGAGAAAAAACGGATAAGTACCGAAAATAACCATAGCTCCACCCATTTGATGCATGCTGCCCTGAGGGAAGTACTCGGTAAACATGTTGAACAAAAAGGCTCTCTGGTTGATGAAAATCACCTTCGCTTCGATTTCTCCCATTTCAGTAAACTGAGCCCTGATGAAATCCGCAAAGTAGAACAGATCGTGAATTCCAGGATACGTGAAAATATCAATCTGGATGAAAAACGGAATGTGCCTTTTGAAAAAGCCAAAGCTTTGGGTGCTATGGCCCTCTTCGGTGAAAAATACGGGGAGTTCGTCAGGGTCATTACTTTTAATCCGGAATTTTCAGTGGAATTATGCGGAGGTACTCATGTGCCGGCTACCGGGCAAATAGGTTTTTTCAAGATCTTATCGGAGAGCGCCATAGCCGCCGGGGTCAGACGTATCGAGGCAGTCACTGGCCAAAAGGCCGAAGAATATATTTATTCAAAAGAACAAATCATTGATGATATACAGGAAGTCCTTAAAAATGCAAAGGACCTGGTGAGGGGTGTGAAAAACCTTGCAGAAGAGAATAAAGCCCTTCAGAAGAAAGTAGAAGAGCTTGCTCAGCATAAAATTGCATCCCTTAAAGGAGAATTACTGGATTCGGCCGAATTGATCAACGGAGCCCGCTTTATTGAGACACAGCCGGATATAGACGCCAAAACGGCCAAGGAACTGGCTTTTGAACTCAGGACCGCAACTGACCATTTGCTTCTCCTGATCATAACAAAGGAAGAGCAAAAGATCAACCTCACTCTGATGGTCACCGATGATCTGATTAAAGGAAGGGGACTGCATGCCGGAAATATGATCAGGGAAATAGCTGCCTTTATCAAAGGAGGCGGCGGAGGCCAGGCTCACCTTGCAACTGCCGGAGGCTCTGATCCGCATGGAATTGTACCTGCGATTGAAAGGTGCAAACAGTTTCTGATTGAAAGCAAAGAGAGATAATGGGTATTGGTGGAAAAGTGAAAAAGTGATAAGGTGATAAGGTGAAAAAGATTTTGATTGCTGCATTGCTGATAGCTGACAGATCCCGGCTTTCGCCGGGATGACGTTGAATCGCATAAAGGAAAAGCGGCGCGGCACACATTATAAATCTTTATGGGGTGCCGCGCCGCTTTTCACTGAATCAAGCTGACCCCGTCATCCTCGCGCAGGCGGGGATCCGCCAGCGGGATGCAGAGGGAAACCCAAAGTTCAAAGTTCAATTTCAAATGCAAAGTGCAAAATGCAAAGTTGAAGTGAAATAGTTATAAGTTTAAAACTTCTTCTTGACTGCTGACTGCTGACCAACGACTAACGACTAACGACCAACGACTAACGACTAACGACTAACGACTAACGACTAACGACTAACGACTAACGACTAACGACTAAAAACTAATCCTCCGTAGCCAATATCCTGCTGACGAAAGCCGAAATATCATAAGTGTCGTTAAATACTTTGTAAAGTTCCTGGATAATAGGGTAGTTCTCTATGTCCATGGTTTTGGAGATCTCTTCTGTAAAGACATTTACAGCAATTTTCCCTTCAAGTATAACTTTATCAGAAATATCACTGCTAAAAAATCCTTTTCCAATGAGCAGACCGAGTGTGCGGTTACGGCTCAGGTCATTCAGGGCAGTCAGGCTGAAATCTCCGTATCCGCAATAGCGGAAAATAGTTTCCTGTTCTCCGCCAAAATGCAGCAATATCTTTCGCATTTCCTTGAAGGCTTTGGTAAGTACCAGGAAGCGCAGATTGGGAGAGTCGAAATGTGCATCGGCAATTCCAACCACTATGGCGTAAATGTTTTTCAGGATACTCAGGATTTCAACTCCTCTGATATCTGTAGTGAAATCCAGGTAAATATTCGTACCCCGGCAAATATCCCTGAAAAGTTCAAAAACCGATTCATCGCGACCGGCAAGCGTAAAGGCCGTGGGCTGATTGTTCATGATATCTCTGGCAAAAGTAGGCCCCTTGAGCGTAAATACAGGGTTGGGAACCGTGTCTTCCAGACATTCTGTTATGGTTTTATTATGCTCTCCGAAACCTTTTGCAAGGTTTACGATGATAGTAGAGTCCTTCAGGTATTTTTTATGTTCACGGATATACTTAACTGTTTGCACAGAAGGGATTCCCAGTAAAATTATATCTGCATCCCGTAGCAATTCAATATCCATAGTCGCTTTCATGCGCGGGTTCAGGGGAAGTGTCGGAAAATATTTCTGGTTGATATGGCTTTCATTAATTGAAAGAACCACCTCTTCTTCAATTGAAAGCAGTGTTATATCCAAAAATGGGTTTTTTGCAAGGGAATTGCCCATGGAAGTACCGATAGCTCCGGCTCCGACAAACATAATATTTTGTTGATCCATCTGTATTAATTATTGACTGGATGATAATTTCCTATTTCCTGAAGCGACAAAAATACGCAATTTCACATCGGAGAGAAAGAATTAGTATAAGACTATCAGCTAGTCTCCGGCAGGGCCATTCTTTCGAAAATATCTTCTGGCAGAATAAATACTTGCATTCAGCTCATAACCGATCAAAAGACTTAATGCGTTCAGATTTACCCATACATTAATAACTATAATGGTACCCATTGAACCATAAAATTTATTGTAAGTTCCGAAATTATCTATAAAAAAGCTAAATCCGAGAAAGGATACCAGGGAGAGAAAGGTGCCGAATATGGAACCTGCTGAGAAGAATGGGAAACTCCCCCTTTTTGCGGGAGCCAGGTAATAGATGAGGGAAAAACCTGACAATACCATCAAAATAATGATGGCCCATTTCCCGATCCCTAAAAGGAATATAGCAAAAGTTCCCTGAATAATATGATGCATGTCGAAATAATTGATCACCAGCGATGAAAGGGCGAGTACGGCGGAGGAGATAATCAGTACGATGGACAATAAGAAAACCAGGAGCAGTGAGATAAGTCTTTTTTGAACAGCTGAGCGGGTTTCAACCGAATGGGAGGATTGGTTGAAGGAATTCATGATTCCAATAATTCCATCACTTGCAAAATATATGGAAATCAGGAAGCTGAAAGAAACAAGCCCGCCTCTTTGCCTGGTAATTATATCCTCTATAGTTGTTTTCACGGTGAGGAAAGCTTCTGTTGGCAAGGCTTGCTGAAGGGTCAGCATAATATTGTCCCTGAGTCCTGAAATAGGGATATATGGAATCAGGTTGAAGAAAAAAAGTACTGCGGGAACAAAGGCCATTATAAAAGTAAAAGCCAGGGCGTTGGCCCGCAGCATAACAGAACTTTTTTGCATCCCACGTATGAAAAATACTATGACATCATAGAGAGGTACACCCTTGAAGCCGGGAAGTATTAATTTTTTAGAGATAAAAATTAAAGGTGCAAGGATAAGATCAATGATCTCTTTGAAATATGCTTTTATTTTAAGGAAAAGTTCTTTCACCTGGTCTTTTAAACTTTAAAAAGTCGCTTTCAAACTCATGTCCATACTTTGGATCTGATGTGTGAGGGCACCGACAGAAATGAAATCCACCCCGGTGGCGGCATATTGCTGAATGTTTTCGATGCTGATGCCACCTGAAGCTTCGGTTTCACAACGGTGATCAATGATTTTGACAGCTCTCTGCATATCCTGCGGACTAAAATTGTCGAGCATAATCCGGTCAACACCACCCTTTTCAAGGACTTGTCTCAGCTCATCAAAATTCCGCACTTCAATCTCTATCTTCATTGATTTGCCATTGTTCTGCAAATATGTCCGGCTGGCTTCTATGGCATTGCTTATCCCCCCTGCAAAGTCCACATGATTGTCCTTAATCAGGATCATATCATATAATCCCATGCGGTGGTTTTCACCTCCTCCGGTCCTGACTGCATATTTTTCAAGCTCCCTGAGAAGGGGGGTGGTCTTCCGGGTATCCAGCAATTTGACAGGATATGCTTTTGTAATTTCAACAAGCTTCGCTGTGAAGCTGGCGATCCCGCTTAATCTTTGCATAAAATTCAGGGCCAGCCTTTCCCCGGATAATATGGACCGGGCTCTTCCGCTTATCTCGAAGGCGATATCCCCTGGTTTTACATGGGAGCCATCAGGAAGGAGTTTTTTAAATATTATATCCGGATCGAGAATATTAAAAACTTTTTCAGCAATTTCAAGGCCTGCTAAAATACCTTGTTGTTTTATGATCAACCTGGCTTTTCCCGTAGCATTTTCAGGAATAGTTGAAAGGGATGTATGATCCCCGTCGCCCAGATCTTCTTCGAGGGCTTTCCTGATGATTTCGTCAATATTCATCCAGGGTAAAATTATTTTTTCAGTTCGAATTTAATTTTATTTACCAGGAATTTATCATCTTCATTTTTAATCTGGATATAGACCTGATAGGAATTTTCGTGGCAATTGTAAGTGCCAATGGCAAAATGAGATAATTCGTCAGTTTTGCCTTTTTGGTCAATGATAAAGGAAGTGGGAGGATTTTCCCGGAAAAAATCTTTCAGCACCATTTCAGCCTGGGATTTACTGTAAGAATTGTCTTTTTCAGGCAATCCCAGGTCAATCGTAGTGTTGAAGGTAGCTGCAAGAGATTTGGCATTCCCCTGCTTCAAGGCATTTACAACAGGCTCAAAGGGATCAGACTGGCCAAAACCATTGTTTCCGGCAAGCAGACTCGTCATAACAAGTAAAATAATTCCGAAAACTTGCGACCTGAGTGAATTCATTCCTTTTTTTTACAAAAATATGATATTAATCCGAACTTAGCTTTGCTTTCAGCTTATGAATCAATAATTTTGCCATAAGTATAATTAAATCAATTAAATCTGAAAATAATATGAATATCATCATTACAGGGGCCAGCAGGGGTATAGGATATGAACTTGTGAGGATTCTTGCAAAAGATCCGGATAACAATATTTTTATTATTTCCAGGAATTTTGAAAAACTGAAGGACTTAAAAGATATTTGCCTGAAGGAAAATGCTGATGCCCGGATCCATCCTTATTCATTTGACCTGCTTGGGGATGATTATAATATCCTGGTACCGGATATATTAAGCAAAATGGGTGGGATAGATATTCTCATCAATAATGCCGGCTTACTCATCAATAAGCCCTTTCAGGAGTTTGAGGGAGAAGATTTCGACCTGATATTCGGAGCCAATGTTAAAAGTGCTTTTCTTCTTTCAAAAAAACTTTATAAACACTTTAACAATCCTGCCCATATAGTTAATATAGGTAGTATGGGAGGCTACCAGGGGAGTGTGAAATTTCCCGGGCTTTCTTTATACAGTGCAAGCAAAGCTGCATTAGCCGTGATGACTGAATGCATGGCGGAGGAATTCTCGGAAAAGTGTATATCAGTAAACTGCCTTGCCCTGGGAAGCGCCCAAACTGAGATGTTGGAACAGGCCTTTCCCGGCTACAAAGCTCCCCTCACAGCTTTTGAAATGGCCGAATTTATTGGTGAATTCGCACTTAAGGGCCATAAATTTATTAATGGAAAAATAATCCCAGTGTCCTTGAAAACCCCTTGAAAAATAAAGTTGTATATATTGCATATATAAAAATAGTTTTTATATTTGCAGTGATTATTCACCACACACCGTCCGTATTAACAAATTTGGTGGAAAATTAGTTAATACAAAATCCAAACATGAAAAAACAAATGATGTCCTTAACTGGCAGCTTGCTGATGCTAGTTATGTTTGCCAGCCTTCATGCACAAACTGGTGCAGAAAAAAAATCCCTTCAAAATTATGCTGAACGACAAAGCCTGCAATGGAAACTTTCCAGGGCATCTGCTGAAGCATTTGCACTGGAGAATAATCTCCCTGTCCGCATTGAAAGCAGCCATAGTACGCTTGAATTACAGTATATTTTAAATGGAAAACCCCAGTATTTAACGACCAATAACTCAGGAGCAGCACGTACCAGCATGGCATATAAGTTATGGCCGGAAGCTAATTGTGCCGGTATAGCACTTACAGGCTCTTCCCTGGACGGTTCTGAACTGGGGGAATGGGATGGAGGTACCCCTTTGCTCAGCCACAGGGAATTGAGCGGCCGGATAACTATCGGTGATGGCTCTTCTGCAACCAATTACCATTCAACCCATATCGCAGGCTCAATAATTGCAACGGGCATAGACCCTCATGCAAAAGGCATGGCTTATGAAGCCCATCTGAATGCATTCGACTGGAATGATGATGATGCCGAAATGGCCCAGGCCGCTGCCAATGGGATGCTTTTATCGAATCATTCCTATAGTTGGATCAGGGGCTGGTATCAGGATGGTAATGGAGCCTGGCAATGGAATGGTGATGAAAGTGTCAGCACCCTTGAAGATTATCTCTTCGGATTCTATGACGCTACTTCAAGAAGCTGGGACAGCATAGCTTATCTTGCCCCTTATTACCTCATTATAAAAGCATCAGGAAATGATCGCGGGGACTTCAACGGTGCCGGACCTGCTTATCCCGACGGTGGGACTGAAGGCTATGATTGCCTGACACAGCGTTCGGTATGTAAGAATAACCTGGTTGTTGGCGCAATATATGAAGAGGATGAATTAAGGACCCCGGAGAGTATTCATCTGGCAGATTACAGCGCCTGTGGCCCTGCCGACGATGGCCGTATTAAGCCTGACCTTGTTGCAAAAGGTGTGAATACCTATTCAACGGATAGCGAAAGTGATGACGCATATTATACCATGAGCGGATCTTCATTCAGCGCTTCAAGCGTGACCGGCAGCCTTGCCCTTTTACAGGAACATTATCACAATACCCATGGCCAGTACATGAGATCAGCTACACTTAAAGCCCTTGCCATCCATACGACTGATGAAACAGGTCCTAATCCTGGTCCGGATTATAAATTCGGATGGGGACTGATCAATGTGTACACGGCTGCTGAATTAATATCACTAGATGATGTAAATAATAACCCAATCGATGAACTAAGCCTCAGTAACGGGGGGCAGTATAGTCGCGAGATACAGTCTGACGGAAGCCGGCCCCTGAAAGTGACCATATGTTGGACGGATCCTGCCGGCAATCCTGTCAGCAAGCAGCTCGATCCTTCAAACCCCATGCTCGTAAATGACCTTGATCTTAGGATAACGGGTCCTTCCTCAGATGTTTTTTATCCATGGAAACTCG
>CAWBCI010000009.1:0-7177 GCA_963787195.1 uncultured Bacteroidales bacterium | reverse complement strand
CTGATGATATCATTAAGTGCGGATTTGAGTTCTTCGCCTTTTTTTCCTGCCGCTCCGTTATAATAGCCCGTAGGCTGGGCTGAAATATAAGTGAACGAAAATACGGTGCAGCAATTAAAATTAAGAGTTGAATTTTTTTCATGATTTTAAAAAGATATTGTTAGTGATGTATTAAATCTTCTTCCAAGGCCGAAGAACACTCCAGCCGACTTAGCATCGTTATCCCTGGTTGTTACTGAATAGGTGTCATTATTCCGGGCATCGGATATATATTCCGTATTCAAGAGGTTGAGCACACTCATGCGCAAATCGAACCTTACTTTTTTAATATTAAAAGAATATCCGACATGGAGATCTACCAAATAATAAGAAGGCATCATCCAGGTTTCTTTTGGGTTCCCGTTTTGATCAAATCCTGCAGGATTTGTTTTTGGGTCAAGATCAAAAGGACTGAATTCTGCATAATATCGGTCAAAGTACATTAATTGAACCTTGACATACAATGGTTTGATAATTGCCCAGCGTAGGCTACCCCCGATTTGGGTTTGGGCAGCATCCCCAACATGTAAGCCTCTGGCATCAAAATAAACTACTTTTGCCAATTCCTTATTAAGTTTATATAACTTAACACTATCAGACGAAGTCCAGCGCCAGTCGCCCAGGGAAAACAATCCTTCCATTTGAAGGTTTTTCCTTATTTTCCATGCAAAATCAAACTCTAATCCCATATGCCTGGAGTCCATCCCCTGGATATTGCCGTATGCTCTCTCATTGACATTAAGCGGATATGAAACAGGTTTGCCCGGAGCATTCCGCCAATCTGTATAATAAACATTTGTGTTGAGCGAAAAGAAACTGCTTGAATATGTATATCCAAGCTCTACAGATGCGATATTTTCATTTTCTATATGGGTAAGAAGGTCTATTGAATATGTATCGTAGACATTGTTAAACTGTGGTGCTTTCGACAAATATCCGGCATTAACAAATGCATTTGAATGCTCCGAAAGGTTGTAGTTTGCACCCGCTTTGATCGTTGCTCCCGGCTTCCAGTACCAGTCCGACTCCTGCCACTTAAGGCCCGGTGAATCCTGGTTATATGTTATTCCATTGTATGTAACCGGCCTTCCCCATTCAATAGCCATCGTAGTATCGCCAACACTAAGTACTCTGGGAAGGAAGTAATCAATTTTTTTATATCCGCTATAAGCACCTGTAAGATTCACAAATGCCGATAACTGGCCAGAAATATATTCTAATTGGGTAAAAAATCCTCCCCACTCAACAATGCCTGCATCATTATAATAAATTCTGTCGCCCACTCTGATTTGTTGAAAAGGATCTCTGTTAGAATTATCTGTATTTAAAATATAATCACCGCCGATCAGATCGTAAACTTCTTCATAATGATCACCTCTGTACCTTCTCAGATCAAGACCTCCTGAAAGCGTGAATTTATCGCTGAGGGTATAATTGAAGGTTGAAAGTAAACCGTACCATTTGTGATTGTTAACCTGAGAACGTAAAAATTGTGATGATTTATATTCGTTGGGATATAAGGGATCAATTGCTCCGAAAGCTCCACCGGTATTATCATCGTAATATTTCTGGAAATCGATTTGACCATCAGGAGTAATCTGCCCGGACAAAACGGAATTCTTTAAAGAAGTGCCTCCACCATTGCCAAGTGAGAGATAAAGTATGGTGGATAAATAAAATTTATCATTGATATTCCAGAAATCCCTAAGTGTAAACTGTGGTTTATGATAATAATTCTTCTTTTCATTCAAGACAACTTTATTCCCATTTTTATCGACATATTCTCCCCAATCCGGATTATATTTTACTCCCTTATTCACCATATAATCAGGATTGAGGTAATTAGTATCAAAATAAGCTCTGGGAGGTTCAGTTACACCCAGATCACGCGCGTAAGTACTATCATAAGTAGCAATAGGCTTTGTATATCTCCTTTGACCATGTTCCTGGGGGGCCCCCATAGCTGAAAAGCTCAGAATATGATTTCCAAGTTTCTTATCGATCTTCAGATAATAAAACCATCCGAGGGTATTAGTCCTGTCAACCCAACCTGTTCCGGTTTTAAATGAAGCAGCTGCAGTCACACCCCATCCATGAGGTAGTAAGCCTGAATTAAAACTAAGGCTACTACGGTAGTATGGACCAAATCCGAAATTATCATCGGTAACCACTTCCTGTTTGAATTTAATTTCCCTTTTCTGATCGATACCTGCAGTAATAATATTTAATGTACCACCCACAGACGGTAGGGCAAGCTTACTCGCTCCAAGCCCTCTTTGCACCTGTATCCTCTGGGTAACCAGGTCAAGGCCGAACCAGTTTGACCAGTAAACCCACCCGTTTTCCATGTCATTTACAGGTATACCATCGATCATTACGGCAACATTCCGTTGGCTGAAGCCCCTGATGTTTATGCGGGCGTCCCCGTCGCCTCCACCCTGTTGGGTAGCGTATACTCCAGGTGTAGTATTCAAAATCATAGGAATATCCTGCGATGCAAGTTCTTCCTGAAGTTTCACCGGGGTAATGGTACTGAAAGCTACCGGGGTTTGCCTGGAGAGAGCCATATCACCCACAACTTCAACCTCATTCAGCATAAGGGTTTTCATTTCAAAATCCACTGTAACTTTTCCAGAAGTAACAACAACATGCTTTGTTTCCGGCTGGTAGCCAACATATGAAGCTGTGATATCATATTCTCCGGGGGCAAGAGAAATAGAATAATATCCGTTTATATCGGTAACGGTGCCTTTTCCGGCACTGTAAACTAAATTAACCCCTATTAGGGTTTCTCCCGAAAGTTCATCTGTAACCCGACCTTCAACAAGTCCCTGAGAAAACAATGAAAGAGGTAAAAGTAGTCCGAAGAAAAAATAGCGCAATTTTTTCATCTGATCAAATAATATTTGGAAAATAAGTAAGCAAATAAGATAAAGCAGAAAGCTTTACCGTTTAATAAACTTCTGAACTGCAGTAGTTTTATCCCTATAATATATCTCTATCATATACATTCCCTGGATGAGGTCTCCTACTTCGAAAGTTATGTCGCGTACTATAGAGGAATAATCTTGTCTACGGATCATCTGGCCCAATGTGTTCCGAATTTCAATGGAGGAAATATCATCAGTTGTATTAAGCCTGAGAGTGTTTCCTGTAACCGGATTTGGATACATCACAAATGAGTGAACATTATTCTTTTCCCATATGCCTGTAGACCCGCAATCACAACGATGGGAACCAAGGCTATCAAAAACATTTATAGGTAATGAATCCCATTCCATATTAATCATAAAAATTGCAGGAATTGCTGTTACCCCATGTTTTACTGAATGCTTTCTGATGAGAGTGTGGTCCACTGACCAAGAAGTCCAAAACTGCGTACCCGCCACATATGTAGGAGGTATATCATTCCAGCCATTTTCAGGCTTCTGACCTATTTTTCCAAAAATGTCAACCGGCCCTGTTGCTGTCTCAAGGGTGAGAGCGTCGTCCCCGTTAAAATACATTGGTGTTGGATAAACTCCTGATCCATGCAGGTCACCGAGATTATATAATACCTCGCTAATACCTGGTGACCAATATCCGCCTCCACTGGTAACCCAAACTGAATCAGTCTGTCCGTTAGTGACTACAACAACATCTTTGGGTTGAATTGTACCTGAAAGTGGCAATTCTGATGTTGGATAGGTAGCTCCGTTGGAATAACGCTTTATTGAATAAAGACTCAGGTCAATGGGATTGTTGGTAGGATTATATATCTCTAGTGCCTTATCATTCCCTGTACCCATAACATATTCTGAAAAGAAAAGATCTGAGCAATCCTGGGCAAAAGCCCCGAAACCCATGAGTGATGCCGTAATTAAGAGTAAAAGTTTTTTCATAATGATTAAAATATTTAGTTGTACTTCAAAAACAAAATTATACATATTTGACTAATAACTGAACTAAAAAAAGGATTACTTATATTGCTTTCCCTATTTATACAGCGTTTAAATTAATCTTGCATTTAAGATAATTGCTAAAAATAAGTGAAGTGCTATCAGGTGACTGAATAATAGGCTAAATCAAGGAAAATGAAGAAATGCCTCTAGTATGGAATTAAATCAGCATTCAGCGCCCAGGCCTTATTAGCTGGTAGTTTTTTTTTATTAAGAATAAGGCAATACTCATTAAGAAACTCCCACTTCATCCAGTATCTTTATCGCCTCCCCTACGGTTTTTACATTTGGGAAGGTAATACTGAGCCTTTCATTGCTTTCTTTCATCCGGCAGCGGGAAGGATTGTCTTTTACATAATTCAATACACTACTGAAGGCTTCCGACTGGTAATAAAGCGATTCCTGGTTGTGTACGAAATAGCCGACAAAACGGTTATTCTTCAGGAGTATTTTTTCAAAGCCGACCTTGCGCGCTTTCCATCTCAGGCGCAAGGCATTGAAGAGCTCAGCGGTTGCCTTGGGAACCGGACCAAAACGGTCTTCAAGCTTCCCTGCAAACAATGCTAGATTTTCTTCTTTCTCAATATTATCCAATTCCCGGTATAAACTCATCCGCTCTGTGATATTGGTGATATACCAGTCGGGAATAAGGATTTCCATATCGGTTTCGATCTGGCAGTCCTTCACGAAATCCTTCTTCAACTCCTCGGCGAAAGAGCTCTTTGAAATCACTTTCCTTAAGTTCCTCGATAGCCTCATCCAGAATCTTATGGTACATCTCAAAACCTATATCGGAGATAAAACCGCTTTGCTCAGCGCCCAAAATATTTCCTGCGCCCCTTATATCGAGATCCCGCATGGCTATATTGAAGCCGCTCCCGAGTTCCGAAAATTCCTCTATGGCCTTCAGCCTTTTACGGGCTTCGGGCGTCAGAACGGAAACAGGAGGAGAGAGCAGGTAACAGAATGCCCTCTTGTTCGACCGCCCTACCCTGCCCCTCAACTGGTGCAGGTCACTCAAACCAAAATGATGGGCATCGTTGATTATAATCGTATTTACGTTTGAAATATCCAGTCCCGATTCGATGATGGTAGTCGCTAACAGGACATCATAATCCCCTTCAATAAAATCCCTCATCACCTTTTCCAGTTTGGAACCGTCCATCTGTCCATGTGCAACAGCGACCGTCACTTTCGGACAGAATTTCCGGATCATCATTTCCACATCATGGATATTCTGGACCCGGTTATGGACAAAAAAGACCTGCCCCCCGCGGGAAACTTCGTACATGATAGATTCCCGTATGACTTCTTCTCCGAAAGTCCGGATCTCGGTCTGTATGGGATAACGGTTAGGAGGTGCCGTATTGATGACCGAAAGATCTCTAGCACCCATCATTGAAAACTGCAGTGTCCGGGGAATCGGGGTAGCCGTTAATGTAAGTGTATCCACATTTACTTTGATCTGCTTCAGCTTTTCCTTAGCCGCTACCCCGAATTTCTGCTCTTCATCGATAACCAGCAATCCCAGGTCCTTAAATTTCACATCTTTACTTATCAGACGATGGGTTCCTATCAAAATATCAACTTTACCTTCCTTGAGTTCCTTTAAGGTTTCTTTCTGGGCTTTGGCGCTTTTAAAGCGGTTTATATAATCCACCTTGCATGGAAAATCCTTCAGGCGTTCGCTGAATGTCTTGTAATGCTGAAGTGCAAGAATGGTTGTAGGCACCAGAATAGCCACCTGCTTACTGTCGGTAACGGCTTTAAAGGCGGCTCTTACAGCAATCTCGGTCTTGCCAAATCCAACATCGCCGCAAATAAGACGGTCCATGGGATGAGGCTTTTCCATATCCACTTTCACATCGGCAGTACTTTTGATCTGGTCAGGGGTATCTTCATAAATGAAAGATGCTTCCAGCTCATTTTGCAAGTAAGTATCCGGGGCAAACTGGAAACCTTCGGCTTTTTTCCTTTCAGCATAAAGCCTGATGAGTTCACGGGCAATATCCTTTACCCTCGACTTGGTCTTGTTTTTAAGACGGTTCCAGGCATTGGAACCCAGGCGGTTCATGGCGGGTTCGGCCCCATCCTTGCCTATATATTTGGCAATACGGTGCAGGGAATGGATGCTGATATAAAGCAGGTCATTATTTTTATAGATGATCCGGATGGCCTCCTGTATTTTCCCGTTGTTTTCTATCTTTTCCAGCCCATCGAAGCGTCCTATTCCGTGATCAATATGGGTCACATAATCACCCGGATTCAGGTCATAGAGCTCTTTCAGGGTCAGTGCTTCCCGGGTTTTGTAACTGTCTTTCAGCTGAAATTTATGATAGCGTTCGAAAATCTGATGATCGGTATAGCAGGCTACTTTACGGTCCCGGTCCACAAATCCCTCGTGCAGGGAAATATTCAGGGTGGTAAACTCAAATTGCTGGCTTTCACCCGGCCGGTTGCGGATATCTTCAAATATGGAATAAATACGTTCAACCTGTTTGGGATTATCGGAAAGGATGAAATTCCGGATGCCTTCCCTTGAATTATCTTCCAGGTTACTGATCAGAAGATCGAAATTCTTATTGAATGAAGGCTGGGGAAGAATGTTGAATTGTATGCTTGTTTTATCCTGAAAATAAGACTGTAAACCAAACTCAATAAGTGGATGTTCCAGGATATCTCTCTGAAATTCATCTGTAGTCAGAAAATGATCCTTCAGGTTTTTCGGGTAAGCACCTTCGATATCTTCTATGATCAGGTCATTCACTTTATTTTTTTGTTCCCGGATGATCTCAACCGCCGAATGAATATCCTCGATCCAGGTCAGGGCAGTATCGGGGAGGAAGGCAATCAATGACTCGGAACTTTCTATTTCAATTTTACTATTCAGGTTGGGAAGAATGGTAATATTGTCGAGTTTGCTTACCGAAAGCTGGCTGGCCGGATCAAAGCTCCGGATGGATTCGACTTCTTCCCCAAAGAATTCGATACGGAAAGGCTTGTCATAAGCGTAAGAGAATACATCCAGGATGCCGCCGCGGATTGAAAACTGCCCGGGCTCATAAACAAAATCCTCTCTTTCAAAATCATGTTCCACCAGCAGTTCCGCCACAAAGTCCAGGTCGACCTTCTCCCCTACTTTCAGCTTTAGGGTATTTTTCGTAAGAACTCTTTTGCGGGCCACTTTTTCAGAAAGGGCT
>CAWBCI010000008.1:0-9255 GCA_963787195.1 uncultured Bacteroidales bacterium | reverse complement strand
AATATTGACTTATAATAAATTCGTATTTACTTGCTTTAAAAGAGATTCTGATTAATCTTACAAATGTTATCCTATGAAAACTTTCCTGAATAGAGTATTTCTGCTGAATATTATTGTTTTACAGATAATCATTGCTGGCGGGAAGGCATTTAGCCAGCCATCAAATGATTACGATCAGAGCCTTGACAAACTGGTGCGAAGACTGAAAGAGTTTCCCCGGCAAAGTAAAAATATCGCCCCTATGTCGGATCTTTTTGCCAAAGCCAATAAACAGGACCAGGATAATATTATAGCATTGAAATTGACGGGTCAACCGGATATATGGTATAATATTTTCCGCCTTTATTCACGTTTGGATAACAGGCAGAAACAGGTCATGACCCTTTCTGATGGCGTATTGGCGGAAATGGGTTTTCATATGGAGGATTATGATAAGGATATAATGGAAGCCAGGAAATATGCAATAGCTTATTTTTATGCCTATGCCCAAAAACTGTTGGGTTATGATAAACCTGATTCAGCCCGTAAAGCTTATGACCAGCTTTTCATTCTGGCCGGAATGAAGGCGGATATAAGTAATCTGGATAAAATGATACGGCAATCCATCCTGGTTGGAGCGAGGAATATTCAGTTCGAACTTTATAATAATACCGGGAAAGTCCTGAATGAAAAGATTACCGAAGAACTTTCAAGACTGGTTTGGGACTATAAGATGAAGCGTTATGGGCAGGCCAGACCCGTGAAAAATTCCGATTCTTACGATTTTACCTTCCGGGTTATGCTGAATGACCTCAGTGTTTCTACCGACCAGATAAAAAAACTTAATTATGGAGAGGCAAGAGATGTTTATAAAAATGGAGTAGTTGTAGATACTATCGGCTGCAACATCAATGAAACACGGCAACGCAAAACTGCAAATATCAGCGGCAGTATTATATTTATTGATGATCAAAACGGGCAAAAAGTAAATATTATCCCTATTAGTGTTGAATCGATATTCCTGAATAAATTCGCGACTTTGCAGGGGGATCCTGAAGCAGCCGGGGATGAAACACTCAAACTACTTAAGAATAAAGAAGTGCCTTATCCTTCCAACGAGCAAATAATTATGGATGCTGTCAGGAAATTTACGATTGCTGCCAGCCAGGAAATTTTCGGAAGTCAGGAAGAAAACGGGCAGGACAAATAAAGCTCATTCATTCCGGATCAGGCCCAGTCATCCCAATTCAAAATCTTTAAAAAATCGTACTCTTCAGGATTTGGCACATACTTCCTGGCAGCTTCATAATCCTGCTCACCCAGGAATTGCACTGCATGTTTAAAGATTAATTGTGCTTTCTGAGAATTGATATTTACCATCCTGGGCTTAACCTTTCCATGTTCATCAACCACATCTTTTAAAAAGAGTGGAAAAATGTCTCCTTTCGGATCTGAACTAACCATGCATCCTGTTATCCCCTGATCAAAAAGTTTCTTCACTCCGAATCCTAAAAGGGAGCAATATAAAAGGTCAAATGCCACCGGCATAACACACCTGAGCTCATAACCCAGTTCTTCAGGACGACTTTTAACTGAAATTTTCAACTCTTTCAATTTCCTTTGTAATAGCATGTTAAAAACATGGGCCTTGCTGACATTCCCTAATTCCGGATGTCCGTGTTCATCATAGGTGAATTCGATATTGGTAGCTTTTATTTCTTCATCCGTAAGAAAATGGAAAACCCCTTCACTGATAATGGCTACGCCATATTCCACTCCGTTAATCCTTCTCTTTATTATAGATGAGATAACAAGCCTGATAATCTTATCAAAGGAAATGGTAGTCTTGTTAAACATTTCAGGAATGATAATCATGGGCAAATGACAGGCGCCCCCTATCCCAAAAGCCAGGTGCCCGGCTTCCCTTCCCATGGCTGAGATGACAAACCAATTACCACTTGTCCGGGCATCTTCATAAATAGTGGAAACTATACTGACCCCGGCGTCTTTTGCCGACTGATAACCAAAAGTAGGTTGCCCTTCCGGGAGAGGAAGGTCGTTGTCGATCGTCTTTGGAACATGAATATTCTGAATCCGGATATTGTGGTCTGCCAGGAATTGATAGATACGGTTGGAGGTTGAAGCAGTATCATCACCCCCGATGGTAACCAGCAAACGGATATCATTATCAACAAAAAAATCAGTTTTAAACTCT
Source organism: uncultured Bacteroidales bacterium (assembly GCA_963787195.1). Lineage (GTDB taxonomy): Bacteria > Bacteroidota > Bacteroidia > Bacteroidales > JAGOPY01 > CAWBCI01. The sequence continues at coordinate 7,061 of CAWBCI010000008.1, read as the reverse complement.
TCATCTGTAGGTTTGTAGCGACTCATTTTGAGGGCCGATCCTCCCTGGTTCTTGATCTTGTCAGCCATTTCAAAATCTATATCCTGAATTTTGGGTTTAGCTGAAAACAGGGTTTTATAACCTTCATGGAGCCCGATTACCCGGTAGCCATCTTTTAAAAACACCATCGCTACCATACTGATTACGGTATTAATACCAGGCGCGGGTCCCCCGCCGGCTAAAATTGCAATACTTCCTTTCATATGCTAATTGTTTGTCATGCAAAAATAGAAAAGTTTCATCTTGCCAATAAAGATTTTAATGCAGGGACTGATTAAGAAGAGAATCCCCCCCTCTTTTAAAAAATTATTAATATTTTTGGGAGATAAATAAGAAATGACATATTTCATTACTTATTTTTGATGAATTATATTTTGCTAAGTTAAAATTCTATTTATTATGAAAATTGTACGAATACTCTTAGGGTTTTTCATTTTTCTTGTTACCCTGGAAAGTGAAGCACAGCTTGTCCCTACAGTGAAAAAAGCTCAATATTTCCGGAAAACCAGGCCCATACGCGATATTGCAAAAGAGATGCGTATACCGGCTGGGAGTACATGGAAGAATGGTGTAATCCGCAATGAGGTAAATCCCCGTTCACAGGCAGGAAAGCAAATTCCCGGCTGGGTGGACCCGGTTTTGCAAAAAACATATAGCAGCGAAAGATCCGGCGGGATCCAACAAAATTTTGAGGGGATAAATAATATTTACGGAGTACTTCCCCCGGATACTGATGGGGATGTGGGACTAAATTATTATGTGCAAATGATTAACCTTGCTTTTGCCGTTTATGATAAAAGCGGTAACCTGGTCGATGGACCCTATCCCAACAGTTCCCTATGGGCTGACACAACAGGTCCCTGGAACAGCACCAACGATGGCGACCCCATTGTGCTCTACGATGCCCAGGCCGACCGCTGGATGATGTCGCAGTTTTCTGTTAGCACTAATTATCCAAATGGCCCTGCCTGGGAGCTTATTGCAATTTCCGTTACAAATGATCCGACGGGCGCATATTATGAATATGCTTTTCAATTTGATGATTTTCCGGATTACCCTAAATTCGGGGTTTGGAATGATGCCTATTATGCTTCTTTCAATATTTTCGGGACTTATATCAGGGTTGCTGCCGCTGCCTTCGAAAGAGATTCTATGCTAATTGGATCACCAAATGCAAGGATGGTTTTGTTTGACCTTCCAGATGGCAGCGCTCCCTGGAGTATGCTGCCTTCAGATTTTGACGGCCCACCACCTCCTGCAGGAACCCCTAATTATTTTGCTTACTTCGAAGATGGAAGCCCGGATGCATTAAAAATCTGGGAATTTCATACCGACTGGAACAATACCTCCAATTCAACTTTTGCCCAGGTCAGCAGTCTTACGACTGCCTCATTTGATTCTCAAATTTGTAACGCCAACCGGGGGCAATGTATTGATCAGCCTGATGTTACTCAACCTTTAGAAGATCTTTCAGACAGACTGATGTTCCGCCTGCAATACCGGAACTTTGGCACTTATTCCACAATGGTCACCAATCATACAGTGGATGTGGGCTCAGGTCATGCAGGGATACGATGGTATGAATTGCGAAAGAGTGGAAGCAGCTGGAGCATATACCAGCAGGGTACTTATGCTCCCGATAGTGATCACCGCTGGGTGGGAAGTATCGCCATGAATGCTTCCGGAAATATACTCTTAGGCTATTCGGTTTCCAGTTCCACTACTTATCCTTCAATTCGTTATACAGGCAGGTTGGCAAGTGATCCTTTGGGACAGATGACCGTGACTGAAACCTCTATTATTGCCGGTAGTGGTTCCCAAACCAATACAGCCCGGCGCTGGGGCGATTACAGTATGATGTCGGTGGATCCTTCGGATGATAACTCTTTCTGGTTTACAACAGAGTATATACAGACAACTAGTGACGCATCCTGGCGCACGAGGATAGCTAAGATTGCCATTGATGACGGTACCGCCCCTCCAAGTGTGGACTTTGTTGCGGATACAACTCACATTGAGAATGGAAATACGGTAAGTTTCACAGATAACTCTTCGGGTTCTCCGACTCAATGGCAATGGAATTTTCCCGGAGGTACGCCGGCTTCAAGTGTGGCTCAAAACCCGACAGTATACTATGCGGAAAATGGAACCTATGATGTGATTCTCACAGCTTTTAATGCACATGGACAGGGCTACATCGCAAAACACAACTATATCAAAGTATATAGTGACATTTTTAGTGATGATTTTGAAACAGATAAGGGATGGTCTTTAACCGGGGAATTTCAAAGGGATGCTCCTACAGGAATGGGAGGAGAACACGGCAATCCTGATCCAAGCTCAGCTTACCAGGGAACAAATGTATTAGGAGTTGATCTGACGGGTTTGAATACTTACCCCGGGGATTATGAGGTTAATATTGCGGACCGTGCTTATACCGCTGTTTCGCCCTCCTTTGATTGCAGTCAGGCCCAAAATGTTACCTTATCCTTCATGCGTTGGCTGAATGTTGAACAATCAGATTATGATCATGCATATATAGATGTGCATAACAGTACGGGCTGGCACCAGGTTTGGGCCAATTCAAATTCTACTTTAACTGAGACTAGCTGGTCACAACAGTCTATTGATATTTCATCTTTTGCAGACGGTGAAGCATCGGTGCAAGTCAGATTTTGTATTGGCGCCACGGATGGTTCATGGGTTTTTTCCGGATGGAATATCGATGATCTTAAAGTATCAGGTCCTACAACCACATTAATGCAAAATGTAAGCTGGTTGGGAGTTCAAAATGATAACTGGGATAATCCGGCAAACTGGAGCAGTGGTTCTGTGCCCGATGTGAATGTTAAAGCCTATATCCCGGCTTTTGCACCAGGGAATTTTATGCCCAGCTCTTTTTCAAACCCTATGTCCAGCGTGTATAAACTCTACCTTGAAAACGGGGCTGAAGTACACGTCACATCCGGAGATACCCTTACCATCACAGGGAATTAAAGGACTGAGGATTTTACAATGTATTGAACAGTGGCACGGGTCTGCTGTTCAAGTAAAACTGTTTTATCTTTTAATACTTCTGATATTATTGAAGGATTATAATGCCTGATTGTGATCAGCTCCAGCCCTTCATTGAATCGTACGACATACAATTCCTTCAGGTCTTGCAGTAAATCATCCATATTTCTGTTTTTATCCGTACAGAATGAAAGGCTTAATGCAGAATTTTGTATCAGGTTAATTTGTAAAGAATAGCGTGAAAAATACTCTTGTATATCGGAGATTTTTTCTTCCGACATGATGGATAGATCACGTGGACTAACAGAAAAAAGGACCTGGTCGAATTTTTGGATGATCTTGGGAATCTTGCTGTCCGGCTCTATTCCATTCATGATGACAGTTCCTTCTGAGACCGGATCAAAGTAAGAGCGTACCTGCAGGATTATGTTTTTGTCTTTTAAGGGTTTGATTGTTTTAGGATGAAGGATTTTTGCTCCGTAATAGGCCAGTTCTGTAGCCTCAGCATAGGAGATCCGGTCCAGTTTTACTGCATGGGCGAAATATTTCGGATCAGCATTCAATACCCCCGGAACATCTTTCCAGATAATAACTTCCCTGACATCCAGGCAATACGCGAAAATGGCAGCCGTGAAATCCGAGCCTTCCCTTCCCAGCGAACTGGGTTCCCCTGAAAACGTTTTCCCGATAAAACCCTGGGTGACATTGAAAACTGGCCTGTTTTCCAGTTTATTAATTCTTTGAAATTCAGATGTAATTGCAGAATTTGTCATTTCCCAATCTACCTTCGCATTTCTGAATGTATCATCTGTGATGATCATCTTTTGAGCATTCATCCAAATGTTTTCTTTTCCAAGCTGATTCAGAAAGTGATGGATGATCTTACTCGATAATATTTCACCCGAACCAATTATCCGGTCATAAAACCTGTCATAATTAAATCCTTTATAATTCTCCAATTCCTTCTTTAAAACTGTAAAGACTTCATCAATTTCAGCGAAGACGGGATGATTATAATCCGGAAAAAGATCTTGGACCAGATCAGTATGAAATACTTTTATCTCATTGAAAATTAATTCATAGGATTGTCCTTTGAAGGCCGCTTCTATCAATAGTTCAAGCGCATTGGTGGTTTTTCCGAAGGCTGAGATTACTATTAGGATCTCATCCCCCGGAAAATAATCCAGTACTTCCGGGAGCTGCCTTATGGCCTCCGGGTTTGTCAAAATACCTCCGCCGAATTTGAATATTTTCATCGCTTCTTAAATGTCAGGATCATACACAAAAGTAATACTTTTGCAAAATGAAAAATTTTACGCCGCGGCAAGTTCGTTTCGGCGTGATTTTGTATTTGTATATGAGAAGATTTTTCTTTTTCAGAATAATTAAAATTAGAGTGAGGAAGATAAGATAGTGAAGCCGGATGAAATTATAGATTTATTCAAGGGAAGTGCGGAAATCAGGAGTATGGAGGAAAGCTTGCTGAATTCCTCCTCTCCCCGTTTTTACCTGAAAGGGGCCACCGGCTCCTCCAAGGCATTTATTGCTTCAGCTATATTCAGGAAGATGAACCGTTTTCAGCTTTTTATCCTTCCTGAAAAAGAATCGGCTGCCTACTTTTATAATGACCTGGAAGCCCTTCACGGGGAATCGGGCGATGCCTATGAAAAAAAGAATGTAGTCTTCTTTCCAACCACCTATAAACGGCATCTTGAATTTGACCGCACCGACCGCATCAATGTGATGACCCGGACTGAAGTCCTGAACCGCCTGCTGACATCTTCCCGAAAAGCCATCATTGTTACCTATCCTGCCGAATGCATAAAAATCACCTCCATATACAGCAAGGCCGTTTATCTGCCCGATTCTTTCACCTGCAGCATCAATTAAATACATATCCTGCTTATACATCTCTGTTATTTTGGTTTCAAGCAGGCCATGTCTTTCTTTTGCGGAATTAAAAGCTTTCTGTAAATGAGCAGCCGAAACAACATTAAAACCATCATCAACTGCCCAGAAATTTGCTTCACGCGCAAGGTCTGCAATATAAGAAAACCGTGTAGTAAGCTTATTTTTATTTCCTATATATTTGGCTCCGAGTTCTATTAAATATGCAATGGCGTTTTTATCAAATTCACACAGATTTTCATCTTTAATCATTTTTTTTATAACTCTTGCATATTCGACTAATACTTTATCATTCCTTTTGATTTCATAATCAAAATCTGCTTTTATTTTGAAAATTCTTTAAAATCATATTCATAATTAGCAAGCATAGAATAAATATCCTGGCTACCTATTAAAATAATTTTTGCATCAATATCTATCGGTTCAGGTTTCAATATAGAAGTTGAAGGCATGAAATAACTTGGCAGATCCTGTATCTCAAGCTTATTATAGGTAAGAACTCTTTTAAAGTATGCCATACTCCGGGTTCTTCAAAAAGATGATTTACATTTATTATAAGATAACCTCCGTTTGCCCTTAATAATGAACCTGCTTTTATTCTTGTGAAATCACTGTACCATCCCCCTCTGCCGCTTCATTAATTCTTTCGATAGTCCCGAAAGTATTGACATAAGTCGGCGAGGTTTCTTCCACAACAGGGCAGTCTTTAAATTCTGAAGTATCAAGAATTATATTTACATCATATATCTTAAAGTAATCAATAGGTAAACCAGTATCAGTAGTTTCACCTTCGGGCTTTAAAACCTTTAAATATTTGTATGTTATCAAGGATATGATTTTCAACCTGGTTAAGATAATCACTTACTTTCTCCTGACTGAATTTTTCACGCAGGTTTTCAATAACACCCTTAACAACAATCTGAGCAGCTTCTTTTTCCAATTTAAAAAGCTGTTCCTGTACTGTGATCTGCTTCCTACTCTTTTAACAATCGAACTGAAGCTCTTCCTAGTAATTTTATTGTATTTCTTATAAATATTCAATTCTTTTCACCAAATCTATCCGCTGTAGACAGTTTTATCTAAGTTAAGTAAACATTTAAGTGCTCATGACTGATAACGATAATATCTGGCCTGTCTGCTTCTCCCATTTGTGCTGCCCGCTAACAGCAAACTGATCAGTCTTTTAACTTTTCATTCAAAAGGTTGCAGCCCCGTTCTTTTGGAACTGTAAAATTCACTTATTTTGTTTTTCTCCTGTGGACATACGGATCGTTTTCAATGCTCTGTGATATTGTTTTCCTTAAAATATTTATTGCAGATAAAAAATCTTGTTTAAATTCTTTGGCTTTCCCTGATGGGAAAATTAAAAGGCAAAGGTCTGTCCTCATCCTTAAAATTGTTAACATACACATAATCTTTAAGCGGCGGACAATCTGAACTGATTTGTTCGAGCATCTTTTTAACCGTTGTAGCTTTACCGGTTCCTGATAAACCGGCGATATAGATATTGTATCCCGGACTATGCAGTCCTACCCCTATCTTTAATGCTTTTAAAGCTCTTTCCTGTCCGAGTATCCCTTCTATCGGCTCAAGATCGACAGTGGAAGCAAACTTAAAGATGTCAGGATCGCATTTCCATCTTAAATCCTCCGGTTTAAGCTCATTGAATTTGTTCACAGCTTTAGTTTGAGCAGGAATTTTCACCATAATGTATCCCCGTAATTACTAATGTAAAAATTTTGTATATAAAAAATAAATTTAATTTTTTTCTTAGAACGACAAAATAAAACAAGTTTACCCCAGATCACAGACAATTAAAAAATAATTCCTTATTTATTATTAAGAAATTTTAATAATATGTTAAGGTTATATTAATACAGTCTTTATATATTAACACTTGTTAACAATCCTTTTTATGGGGGTAATCTTTTAAGAGTTAAGTTTTTGATAATATTTTTTAATTAAAGTTTCCCTGAACATCAACATTACAAGAAGGAGAGAAATTAAGCTCTCCTTTTTTACTTTAAACCTGTTGATTCTTCCTGTCATTTCGCATTTGATTATTAATATTAATAAAGCCTGAAGAATATTCAGGATAT